>NZ_JBSHJJ010000009.1:0-316701 GCF_053619415.1 Nocardiopsis sp. NPDC055551
ATCTGGGCTCGCCCGCTCAGCGTGAGGTTCTGGCCGGGGTGTCGGAGCCGGAGGTGAGCTTCAACTATCTGGGCCGCTTCGACACCGCCACCGGTTTCCACACCGCCCTCACCCTGGGCGGCGGCGACCTCCCCGAGGAGCGGCGCCCGCATCTGCTGGACGTGGTCGGCCGTGTGGTGGACGAACGGCTGGTCCTGGACCTGGCCTACTCCCACCGCCTCCACCACGAGGCCACCGTCCGGTCACTGGCCTCGGACCTGGTGGACACTCTGACGGATCTGGTGCGGTTCTGCCTGAGTGAGGGCGTGGGCGGGGCGAGTCCTTCGGACTTCCCGCTCGCCGAACTGGATCAGGCCGCGGTGGATCGTCTGGTGGGCGACGGCCGTGAGGTCGAGGACGTGTACCCGCTGACCCCGATGCAGCAGGGCATGCTCTTCCACAGCCTGATGGGGGAGGGTTCCTCCTACCTCGAACAGGTCATCGTGGAGGTCGAGGGCGTGGACGACCCCGAACGCCTTGGCCGCGCCTGGCAGAAGGTCGTGGACGCCACCCCCGTACTGCGTACCCACGCGGCCTGGGAAGGGCTGCCGAACCCGGTCCAGTTGGTCCGCTACTCCGCAGCGCTACCGGTGACGGTGTTGGACTGGCGTGGTCTGGACGAGGAGGGCCGGGATCGGGCCCGGGCCGAGTTCCTGCGTGCGGACGAGGAGCGCGGGTTGGACCCGGCGACCTCGCCGTTGACGAGGGTGGCCCTGGCCAGGGTGAGTGACACCCGTGTGGTGTTGGTGTGGACCTTCCACCACCTGCTTTTGGACGGTTGGAGTCTGCCGCTGGTGTTGGCCGACGTGTTCGCCGCCTATCGTGGTCGGTCGCTCCCGTCCCGTCCGCCCTTCCGTGACCATCTGGAGTGGATCGCCGGGCGTGACGAGCAGGAGGGGTTGGAGTACTGGCGTGGGGTACTGGCCGGGCTGGAGGCCCCCACACCCCTGCCCTACGACCGGGCGCCCCAGAACGTGCGCACCGCCCGCTCCCGAGTGCGGATCGAGACCCACCTCCCGGCGGAGCGTTCCGGGGCCGTCCACGCCTTCGCGCGTGAGCACGGCCTGACGGTGAACGCGCTGGTCCAGGCGGCCTGGGCGCTGCTTCTTTCGGCGCACTCGGGTGAGGAGGACGTGGTGTTCGGCGCGACCACCTCCGGCCGGCCCGCCGACCTGCCCGACGTCGAGTCGGCGGTGGGCATCTTCATCAACACCCTGCCGGTCCGGATCCGGGTGAATCCCGCCGCCACGGTCCTCACCTGGCTGCGGGCACTCCAGAGCGTGCAGGCGGACGCCCGTCTGCACGACCACCTGTCGCTGTCGCGCATCCAGGCGGAGGCCGCCCTTGCGGGTGACACCCCGCTCTTCGACAGCCTGGTGGTGTTCGAGAACTACCCGGTGGACCAGGACTCGGCCGCCGAACACGGCCTGGAGATCGTCGACGTCACCGCCAACGAGGCCACCAACTACCCGCTCGCCCTGAGCGCGTACGGTACCGAGCGGATCCGGCTCCTCATCGGCTACGAGCCCGAGCACTTCGACCCGGACACGGTCGAACGCCTGCTCACCGACCTGGAGCGCATCCTCACCTCGCTCGTTCAGGACCCGGAGCGGCCGCTGGCCGCGCTGGCGGGCGCCGACGCCTCCGACACGGCCTCCTTCACCGACGGCGCCGTCCCGGAACCGGACGACCGTACGGTGGTGGACCTGTTCGAGGAGGGAGCGCACCGCCACCCGGACGCCATCGCCGTGGTGGGTGAGGGCCGGGAGTGGACCTACGCCGAACTGGACGCCGAGGCCGAACACCTGGCGGACCACCTCCGCGCGCACGGTGTCACCCACGAGTCCCGGGTGTTCCTGTCGTTGCCCCGGAGCCCGAGGGTCGTCGTCGCCATGCTGGCCGTGCTCAAGGCGGGCGCCGCCTACGTGCCCCTGCACGACACGGTCCCCGCCGCTCGGGTGGTCGAGCTCGCCGCCGACAGCGGGGTGCGCGCGGCCCTGGTCGATCCCGGGATGCTCGACCTCTACACCGGGATCGTCGACGTCACCGTCCACCGCTACGGTCCCGATGGTTTCGCCGCCGTGACCGTTCCGCCGTCGGTGCCCGGGTCGCCCACCGCCCCCGCGGGGCGGGGAGCGCGGGCCGTCCCCGTGCGGCCGGTCTCCCGCTCGTCCGCCTACGTCATGTTCACCTCCGGCTCCACCGGGGTGCCCAAGGGCGTGGTCGTGGACCACCGCAACATCGTGGCCCTGGCGGCGGACAGTAGATGGCCCGGCGCGCACGAACGGGTGCTCTTCCACTCGCCGCACGCCTTCGACGCCGCCACCTACGAGGTCTGGGTGCCGTTGCTGCACGGGGGCACCGTCGTCGTCGCGCCCGAGGGCGGGGTCACCGCCGAGGCGGTCCGCGCGGCCCGCGCCGACCACGGGGTCCGGTCGGTGTTCCTCACCACGGCCCTGTTCAACCTCTTCGCCCGGCAGGATCCCGGGTGCTTCGCGGGGCTGCGTCAGGTGTGGACCGGGGGCGAGAAGGCCGATCCCGCCTCCTTCTCCAGGGTCCTGGAAGTCTGCCCGGAAACCGAGGTCGTCCACGTGTACGGCCCCACCGAGACCACCACGTTCGCCACCTGCGTGCCGATCGGCGCCGAGTGGGCGGGTTCCGGGCACTGCCCGATCGGCCGTCCGATGGACGGCACCCGGACCCACGTCCTGGACACCGCCCTGCGTCCGGTTCCGGTCGGTGCGGTCGGTGAGCTGTACATCGCGGGAGAGGGCGTGGCACGCGGCTATGACGGACGTCCCGGACTGACCTCCGAACGCTTCGTCGCCGACCCCTTCGGTTCGGGCGGTCGCCTCTACCGCACCGGTGACCTGGTGCGTTGGACCACCGGGGGACAGATCGAGTTCGTGGGGCGCGCCGACGGTCAGATCAAGCTGCGTGGTTTTCGCATCGAGCTCGGCGAGGTCGAGAACGCCCTGACCCGAGTGCCGGGCGTGGCACAGGCGGTGGCCTCCGTGGTCACCGCACCGTCCGGGGCCAAGGTCCTGGTCGGGTACCTGACCGAGACCGGTCCCGGACGGTTGGACACGGAGGTGGTGACCGAAGCGCTCCGCCACGCCCTACCGGCCTACTCGGTCCCCTCCGTCCTCACCGTCCTGTCCGAACTGCCGCTCAACACCAACGGCAAGGTGGACCGCCGAGCCCTGCCCGCTCCCGAACACACCGAACCCTCCGAAGCGCGCTTCACCCCTCCGATGACCCTCACGGAAGAGATCGTCGCCGAGGTCTGGGCCAACGCCCTCAAACTCGATCGGGTCGGACGCGAGGACGACTTCTTCGACATCGGCGGTGACTCGGTGCGCAGCATCCAGGTCGTCGGTGAACTCGGGGACATGCTCGACGTCCAGGTCCCCACGAGAACCCTGTTCGACCACCCCACCCTCCAGAGCTACGCCCAGGCCGTCGAGGACCTTCTCATGAGCCAGATGGTCGACTGACCCTGTGGGCACCACCGAAAGCCACCAGCTCCACGGATCTTCGAGGACCACACGATGAACCACGCCAACGACCGGGGACAGCGCCCCGGCGACACCGCCGGCCGGGGACCGAACCAGGATCCCCTTCGCGAGGAGATGCTGCGCCGCCTTCGCGAGCGTAGGAAACGGACCGGGGACTTCCCGACGGTGGACCGGTCCGTGCCGGCCCCCCTTTCCTTCGCCCAACAGCGGCTGTGGATCCTGGACCGCATCGAACCCGGTCGGGTCGACTACAACTCGGGGTTCGCCCTGGACCTTGACGGCCCGCTGGACGTTCCCGCGTTGGAACGTTCCCTGACCGCCCTGCGTCACCGGCACGAGTCACTGCGCACCACCTTCCAGGAGATCGACGGCGAGGGTCGTCAGATCGTGGGAGAGCCCTCCGAACTCCCCCTGCACGTGGCCGACGCATCGGGGGGAGAGGAGGAGGCGGCCGAACTCATCGCCCTCCACTACGCGGAGCCCTTCGACCTGGAACGGGGGCCACTGATCCGCGCTCACCTGTTCCGCGTCCACGACACACGGCACGTCCTACTCGTCGTCCTCCACCACATCGTCACCGACGGTTGGTCCCTCGGTGTCCTCCAAGGAGAGCTCGACCGTCTCTACACCGAGGCCCTGCGCTCGCCCGGGAGGGGAGCGGCCGAATCGGCGGCGACACTGGATCCGCTCCCGTTCCAGTACGTGGACTACGCCGCCTGGCAGCGCGACCGTCTCAGCGGCGAACGCTACGAGGCCTCGCTGGGCCACTGGCGCGACCGTCTGGCCGGAGTCGAACCCCTCAGAGTGCCCCTGGACCGCCCCCGGCCCCCGGTACGCGGCATGCGCGGCGACAGTCACCGCTTCCGGCTGCCCGCCGAGACGCTCCACCTCCTGGAACGCGTCGCACGCGACCACAACACCAACCTCTACATGGTGCTGACCACCGCCGCGCGGGTGGCCATGGCGCGCTGGACCGGTGAGGACGACGTCGTCCTGGGCACCGTCACCGCGGGTCGGGAGAACAGTCGCCTGCACGGTCTCAACGGGTTCTTCGTCAACACCCTCGCCCTGCGCGGACGAGTGGACGAGGAGGTCTCGTTCGGTGAGAACCTGCTCCGCACGCGTGACGGAGTCCTGGCCGACTTCGACCACGCCGAGGTCCCCTTCGAAGCGGTCGTCGACACCGTGCTCGACGACCGTGATCCCTCCGTGCCTCCGCTGGTGCAGGCCGCCGTCGTGTTCCAGAACGCGGACGGTGGGGGCGCGGCGTCACTGGGCTCCCTGGACGTTCGGCCCTTCCCCGTCCGTCGAGAACACGCCGTATTCGACCTCACCTTGGAGTTCCGGGCCGAGAAGGACGCGCTCGCGGGATCGGCCGAGTTCAACACCGACATCCTCGACGCCGAGTCGGTGGCCCGTTTCGTGGGCGACCTCGTCCGGATCCTGGAGGACGCCGAGGACGATCGCCCCCTGCGAGCAGTGGACCTGGACGGACCCGGAGCGTGCTCCGGTCCGGTGGGGCCCCGGCCGCGCACGATCGTCGAACTCATGGCCGAACGGGTGGCGCTGCAGCCCGACGCCCTCGCGGTGACAGGGGCCGGGAACGCCTGGACCTTCGCCGAACTGGACGATCGCGCCGCCCGGATCGCCGGGTACCTGCGTTCCGAGGGCGTGCGGCGCGGTGATCGGGTCGGGGTCTGCCTCGAACGTGGCACCGACCACGCCCTCCTGCTGCTCGCCGTCGTCTACGCGGGTGCGGTCCACATGCCGCTCGATCCGGACTATCCACCGGCGCGCCTGGCCCACATGATCGAGGACGCGCGCCCCGCCGCCGTGCTGACCACCCCTGGGTTCGCCGAACGTCTCCCGGACGGTGTCCGTGTCCTGCGTCCCTCGCCGACTTGGGCGGGCGAACCACTGCGTGAGGACCTCGGCGTCGAGGACCCCGCCTACCTCATCTACACCTCCGGATCCACCGGCCGGCCCAAGGGGGTCCTCGTTCCGCACCGGGGCATCGCGGCACTGGTCGCCACCCAGGGCGAGCGCATGGACGTGACCTCGGGTGACCGGATGCTGCAGTTCGCCTCGCCGAGCTTCGACGCCGCCGTCGCCGAACTCCTGGTGGCCCTGCTCAACGGCGCCGTCTCCGTGCTGCTGCCCCGTGAACGGCTGCTCGGTGAGGGTCTGCCCGAAGCATTGCGGACCCACGGCATCACGCACGTCACCCTGCCTCCGGCCCTGCTGCCCGCGCTGTCCCCCGAGGACCTCGGCCCGGTCGAGCACCTGCTCGTCGCCGGTGAGGCGTGCCCGCCGGAGCTGGTCGCGCCCTTCTCTCGCGGGCGCCGGATGTACAACGCCTACGGACCCACCGAATCCACCGTCTGCACCACCATGAGCACGCCGCTGTCCGGAACCGGTCCCCTGCCCCTCGGGGAACCCGTGGCCGGCACCCGTGTCCAGATCCTCGACCGTTGGCTGCGTCCGGTGCGCGAGGGCGTCCCGGGGGAGCTGTACATCGGTGGCGACGGTCTCGCGCACGGCTACCTGAACAGGCCCGGCCTGACCGCCACCCGCTTCGTGGCCGATCCCTCCGGGCCTTCGGGCGCTCGCATGTACCGTTCGGGCGACCTGGTCCGTCGTCGCCACGACGGTTCCCTGGAGTTCCTGGGACGGGTGGACGACCAGGTCAAGGTACGCGGACACCGCGTCGAGCCGGCCGAGGTCGAGGCGTCCTTGACCGCGCTGACGGGGGTCGGACAGGCGGTCGTGGTCGCCACCGGCGGGAGCACGGGCACCCGGCTCGTCGCCTACGTCGTCCCCGAGGACGGCACGGACCCCGCGCCCGCCGATCTGTCCGCTCTGGCCGCCGAGGCGCTGCCCGCTCACATGGTGCCCGCCGCCATCGTCGTGCTGGAGCGCGTGCCTTTGACCCCCAACGGCAAGATCGATCGTCGGGCACTCCCCGCCGTGGACTGGGCCGCGCAGGACCTCACCGCCCACACCGAGCCCACCACGGAGGCCGAGCGTCGTCTGGCCGACCTATGGACCGATCTGCTCGGCCTGGAGCGGGTGGGCGTTCACGACGGTTTCTTCCGGGTCGGCGGTGACTCGGTCACCGCCGTACGCATGGTCGCCCGCGCGGCCGACGCCTTCGGCACCCGTCTGCCGGTTCGAGCCGTCTTCGAGCACCCGACCATCGCCGAACTCGCCCCGATGCTGGCGGCCGGGGGTGCGGAGGACACGCCCGCGTTGGTCCCGGTCGCCCGGGACGCCGCGCTGCCGTTGTCGGCGGCCCAACGCCGACTGTGGTTCCTGGACCGTTACGAGCCGGGTGGCTCCGAGTACAACTCGGGGTTCGCGCTACGGTTGCGCGGTTCCCTGGACGACCGGGCACTCGCGGCGGCCCTGGCCACCCTCGTCCACCGGCACGAGTCCCTGCGCACGACCTTCGAGGAGCACGACGGTCGTCCCGTCCAGGTGGTCCACCCGGCCGACGACCCCGGTTCCGCACGAGTGGACCTGACCACGGTCGACCTCACCGCACGAGACGGACAGAGCTCGCTGGACCCCTTCCTGGAGGAGTTCGTCCAACGACCGTTCGACCTCGCCAGGGGCCCGCTGCTGCGCTGGTCGCTGATCACCCTCGGACCCGAGGACCACGTGCTGGCCCTGGGTGTCCACCACATCGTCGTGGACGCCTGGTCGCTGTCCGTCCTCACCAAGGAACTCGGCGCCCTCTACGACGCGGCGGTCCGGGAATCCCGCGCCGCCGGGGTCGACGACCCCGGCGGTGCCTTCGACGCCACCCTGGTGGACCCGGCCGACCTGGCCGTACGCGCCGAACTCCCGAACGCCCGCCTCCAGTACGCGGACTTCGCAGCCTGGCAGGACGCCCACATGGAGTCCGAGGCGTTCGGGGCCGAACTTGAGTACTGGCGCACCACGCTGGCCGATGTGGAGCCCCTGGACCTGCCCACGGACCACCCCCGCCCCCTCGTCCGCCGTGGCCATGGAGCGACTCACCGGTTCGAGGTGGATCCGGGCACGCTCGCGGCGGTTCGTGAGCTGGAGGTGACCGGCGGCCTGACCTTGTTCATGGTGCTGTCCGGGGCCGTTCAGGTCCTGCTGTCCCGCTACACCGGTCAGGGGGACGTCACCGTCGGCACGGTCGTCTCCGGCCGAGAGCACACCGAACTGGAGGACGTGGTCGGGTTCTTCGTGAACACGATCGCGCTGCGCACCCGGGTGGACGAGTCACTGACCGGATCCGAGTTGCTGGCCGACGTGCGCGAGACCCTGCTCACCGCGTTCGAGCACGGCGGAGTCCCCTTCGACGCCGTCGTGGACGCCGTGGAGCCCGAGCGCGACCCTTCCCGGCCCACTCTGGTCCAGGCGGTCGTGGCGCTCCAGAACGCCCCCGCCCAGGAGTGGAACATCGGTGACTTGGAGGCGACCGATCACCCGCTGCGCCGACAGCACTCCCTGTTCGACCTCAGCGTGGACTTCCATGAGTCCGAGGGCCGTCTGCTCGGCTCGATCGAGTACGACACCGACCTGTTCGACCCGGCCACCATGGAACGGATCGCCACCCACCTGTGCGTCCTGTTGGACGGGATCGCCCGGGCGCCAGGGGCCCCGCTGCGCGAGGTGGGCATGTTGCCGCCCGGGGAACGGGCGGATCTGCTCTCCGTCGGATGTGACGCCTCCTCCCCGGAACGGGTGGAACAGGCCGGGGACTCCCACGCCCTCGACGCCCTGACCCGTCTCGCGCGCAGGCGGCCCGAGGCGGCGGCCCTCACCGCGGGGTCCACCACCCTCACCTTCCATGAACTCGACGAACGCGTCGACGTCCTGGCCCACCATCTGGCCGGGCTGGGCATCGGCCCCGGCGACAGGGTCGCCACGTTGCTGCCCCGTACCGCCGAGGCCGTGGCCGTCCTCTTCGCCGTACTCCGTGCGGGTGCGGCCTACGTTCCGGTGGACCCCAAGGCCCCGGCCACGCGGGCGCGCTCCGTCGTCTCCGGAGCCGGCGTGGTGTACGCGCTCACGGCCCGCGGGGCCGAGGAGGAGGCGCGCGCCCTGGTGGACGGCGCGGTGCCGCTCCTGGTCACCGACGACCTGCCCCGGGGCGACCACCCCGTGCCCTTCACCGACGACCATCGGGTCCGTGCCCTGCACGGATCCCATCCCGCGTACGTGATGTACACGTCCGGCTCCACCGGTACACCCAAGGGTGTGGTCGTGAGCCACGCCAACGTGCTCGCCGCCGTCCACGCCTACCGGACCGCCGTCCTGGACACCGGCGACACCACCAGTGGCACCCTCACCGCGGCCCACCTGGCGGCCTGGACGTTCGATGCCTCATGGGACCCCTTCGTCTGGCTGCTCGACGGACACCACCTGCACGTCGTGGACGAGGAGACGCGGGTCGACGCCGAGGCCCTGTGCGCCTACCTGGACCGGCACGGTGTGGACTACCTCGACACCACCCCTTCCTACCTGAACCAGCTGGTCGCCGTCGGCCTCCTGGACGGGGGACGTCACCCCATGAGCGTTCTGAGCGTGGGCGCCGAGGCCTTGGACACCGTGCTGTACGAGCGACTGGCCTTGGCAGGGGTGCGCGCGGTCCACAACTTCTATGGCCCCACCGAGAACACCGTGAACAGCACCGTCTGGCGCGTGCGGGAGGGTGAGCGCCCACGCATCGGGCGTCCGGTCGCCGGAACGCGTGCCCGCGTCCTGGACCCCTGGCTGCGTCCCGTGCCGCCCGGGGTGTACGGCGAGCTGTACCTGTCGGGTGACTCCCTGGCCTCGGGATACGACGGGGCACCGGGGGCCACCGCCGAGCGGTTCGTCGCCGACCCCTTCGGTTCGGGGGGTCGTGTCTACCGGACCGGCGACATCGTGCGCTGGACCGCCGACCACGAGTTGGAGTTCCTGGGCCGTAACGACGACCAGGTGAAGATCCGAGGGTTTCGGATCGAACTCGGCGAGGTCGAGTCCGTGGTCTCCGCCCTTCCAGGGGTGCGGGCCGCGACCGTCGTCGCACGTGAGGACCGGCCCGGTCTCCGGCGACTGGTCGCCTACGTCGTGCCCGACCCGGAAACGGAGCCGATCGGTGCCGTCGAGGTACGGGAGGGGACGGCCCGCCACCTGCCCGACTACATGGTCCCGACCGCCGTGGTCGTACTGGAGGCCCTGCCGCTCAACGCCAACGGCAAGACCGATCGGAACGCGCTTCCGGAGCCGGACGACGGAGCCTTCGTCACGGTCGGCTACGTGCCACCCCGGACCCCCACCGAAGAGCTGCTGGTCCAGGTCTGGGGCGACCTGTTGGGAGTGGAGAAGGTGGGGGCCGACGACAACTTCTTCGAACTGGGCGGTGACTCCATCCTCAGCATCCAGATGGTGTCGCGGGTGCGCGCGGCCGGACGCGAGGTCACGTCCAAGGACGTCTTCCTCCACCAGACCCTCGGCGCGCTGGGGGAGGCCCTCGACGAGCGCCAGACGAAGGAGCCCTCCCGAGGTCGGGCCGAGACCACTCCGCTGACCGGCGAGGTGCCCCCGACCCCCGTCCAGCGCTGGTTCCTGGACACCCACCCCCGCCACCCCGAGCACTTCGACATGTCCTTGCACTTCGAGCTGGCACCGGGGACCGACACCACCCTGGTGGTCGACGCGGCCAGGCGGGTCCTGGCCCGACACGACATGCTGCGCCTGCGGGCGGAGCGCGTGGACGGCGCCTGGCGTCAGCACCTGGACGCGGACGCCCACGACCTGGCGGTGCGGGCCCTGGACGCCTCGGCCATGACCGAGGAGGAGACCGACCGGGCCGTCCACGCCGAGGCCCTGAGGGAGAGACCCGCCTCCCGGATGTCGGAAGGTCCGCTGTTCGAGGCCGTGGTCGTGGACACCGGGGAGCGAGACCGGCACAGGATCCTGCTGTCCGCGCACCACCTGGTGGTGGACGGGGTTTCCTGGCGGGTGATCCTGGAGGACCTGGCCACCGCGTACGACCAGCTGGCGAAGGCACGTCCGGTGGACCTGGGGGAGCGCACCTCGACCTTCCCCGAATGGGCGCGCCGGTTGGCCGACCACACGCGCGAGGGCGGGTTCGACGCCGATCTCCCCGCATGGCTGGACATGGTGGAGAACGTTCCGGACCCGCCCCTGGACCACACCGAGGGCGCCAACGACGTGGCCTCCCAGGACGTGGTCACCGTGGCCGTTCCGCCAGAGGACGCGGAGGCCCTCCTGTCCTGGGGGCCCGGTGCCTTCCGAAGCAGGATCGACGACGTCCTGTTGGCGGCGCTGGGTCGGGTCCTGTCCGACTGGACCGGATCCCACCGGATCCTCGTCGAGAAGGAGGGGCACGGTCGCGAGGACCTGTTCGAGGACGTCGACCTGTCCCGAACGGTCGGCTGGTTCACCACCATCCATCCCGCCCTGCTGGACATCCCGGAGGAGGGAGGCTGGGCCGAGACCGTCGCCTCGGTCAAACGCGGCAACCGCTCGGCCCCGGCCGGTATCGGGTTCGGCGCGCTGAGCCACCTGGCCGACGGGCCCGAGACCGAGCCTTTGCGCTCGAAGCCCGAGGTCCCCGTCTCCTTCAACTATCTGGGACGGTTCGGCGACGCCGGGGAGGAGGGCCTGGTCCGGCGCGCGCTGCCCCTGCCCGCGTGCGACCACGCCCCGGACGAGGAGCGCACCAACCTGCTCGACGTGACCGGCGCGGTCACGGGGGATCGGATGGAGTTCTCCTGGACCTACTCCACCAACCGACACCGGCGTTCGACCATCGAGCGCCTGGCGGAGGCGTTCGTCGACGCCCTGGGCGAACTACTGCGGGCCGCGCCCCGGCGCCGCACCCGACCGGCGGCGTCCCGTACCCGCACCGAGTGAGGACCGCGCGCCTTCGGCGTTGAACGCGGACACCACGACCACCACGACCGGTAACACCACGAGAGGAAGAACCCCACCATGAGCAACCCGTTCGAGAACGACGACGCCCAGTACCTCGTCCTGGTCAACGCCGAGGGCCAGCACTCCCTGTGGCCCTCCTTCGCGGAGATTCCCGAGGGATGGGACATCGCCCTGGAGGCGACCTCCCGAGCAAGCGCGCTGGAGTACGTCGAGGAGAACTGGACCGACATGCGCCCGGCCGGCCTCGTGGCCGCCCTGGAGGGCTGATCCGGCCGGCCCGAGGGCCGGGAACGCGCACGAACGGGGGTGACCGCATCGGCGGTCACCCCCGTTCCTCACCGCCGGCGGGGTCGGCGTCCACTCAGGCCGACTCCACCAGCGCGACGGAGCGTTCCCGGGCCTCGGCGTGTTCCAGTAGGGCCAGACCGAAGGCGGTGACCAGGTGACGGGCACGGTTGCCCTCACGGGTGGTCGTGATCAGGCCGGCACGACGCAGCGCTGCCGTGTGCTCGCTGATGGAGGTGGGCGACACGTACAGATCCTTGGCCAGTCGACCGGTCGAGGCGGGCACGACCAACGCGGCCAGGACCGCGGTCCGGGTCCGCCCGATGAGTCGTTCCAGACTCTCCCGTGAGCGGCCCCGCTCCAGGAGCGAGTCCAGGGAGTCGCCCGGACCGAGTGCCGGAAACAGGACGACGGTGCGCGGACCCTCGGTACCGCTCCATCGCGCCACGCGCGGTTCGGGACCCACGAACACCGAGGGCATCAGCAGGAGCCCGTCCTCGCGCGCCACGAACTCGCGTTCGATGCCGTCGTCCACGAACAGCCCGCCGTCCTCCCAACGGCACCGGGAGCCCAGCGAACCCAGCGCGACGGCCACGCCGTGCGAGACGATGCGGTCGCCGAGGAGCCGGGCGGCCCGGTGCCCTCGGGCCTCGATCTGTCTCCGGTAGGGCTCGACCGCGGCTTCGGACACCGTCTCCAGGGTGCGCAGCACCCGTCGCAGACCGGTGGGGGAGGTCTCGGCGCACGCGGTGGCGCTCGGCAGGTCCGACACGACCAGGGCGCGGGCCTCCGCCAACGCACCGTGGGTCAGGCGGGCGTGGGCCAGGTGGGAGCGGGTCAGGCGCACCCACTCCGCCCCGCCCCGAGGAGGCGTGGACCCCAGGAGGGGCACGAGGGCCTGGGCGGCCTCGGCCAACACTGGAAGTTCGGCCCGGACCCGGACGCGGGCGGTGCCGCGTCCGTCCAGCAGGATTCTCGACATACCGTCACACCTTTCATCCACTCGGCCGTTCATCCGGTACACGTCGGAGCCACGTCACCGGACTCTTCGCAGATAGGCGCGGAGCGCCAGGGGCAGGAGCACCGCGTGCCCGACGACCACCGCGAACAGACTCACCAGCAGCGGCCGCGCCACGGGACCACCGACCATCAGCCCACGCACGGTGTCGACGAAGTAGGTCACCGGGTTGACGCCGACCCACAGCTCCAGCCAGCGGGGCATCGTCTCCGGGTCGGCGAAGATGTTGCTGCCGAAGGTCAGCGGCAGGACGACCGCCATCGCGATCCCCGGGACGGCCTGTGGGCTGGCCGCCACCATCCCCACCAGCACCGACAACCAGCACAGCGTCAACCCGAACACCACGACCAGCACGAACGCGAAGAGGGCGGACAGGGGGTCGGTCTGCACACGAAAGCCCAGTGCGAAGGCCAGGGCGAGGAGCACGGCGACGGCCACCACGTAGCGGATGACGTCGCCCAGGACCGCGCCGACCAGCGGAGCCGAGCGCGCGATGGGCAGGCTGCGGAAACGGTCGAACACCCCCTTGGAGATGTCCGTGCTCAAGGCCATGCCCGTACCGATGCTCGCGTACATGGTGATCTGCACCATCAGGCCCGGCACCAGGGTTTGGAGGTACTCCTGCCAGGTGCCCGAGATGGCTCCGCCGAACAGGAACACGAACACCAGCAGGAACAGCACCGGTTGGATGACCGTGTCGATGAGGGTGGCCGGCGTTCGCACCACGTAGCGCAGGTTGCGTTTGGCGAGAGTGAGGCCGTGGGTGAGACCGAGTAACAGGCCGATCCGCTCCGGTCGGGTTCGGACGACGGTGGTCCGGGGCGCGATGGTGGCGGTCATACGGTGCTCTCCTCGGCGTGGGCGTGGGTGCTGCGACCGGTCAGGGACAGGAAGGCGTCGTCCATGCTGGGCAGTCGTGTTCCCAGCTCGTCGGTGGCGATCGCCTCTTGGTCCAATCGTCGGACCAGGGCCGCCAACAGGACGGTGTCGTCGGCGGGCGCGGTGATCGTCGTGTTGTCCTCGTGGACGGAGGGCGCGAACCCGAGGAGCTCGGTCAGCAGGCCGACCACGCGCTCGGTGTCGGCCTGGTCGACGGTGCGCACGTGCAGGGTCTGGGAACCGGTCCGACGTTTGAGCTCCTGGGGTTCGCCCTCGGCCACCACACGGCCGTGGTCGATCACGGTGACCCGGTCGGCCAGTTCGTCGGCCTCCTCCAGGTACTGGGTGGTGAGCAGGATCGTGGTCCCGTCCTCGGCCAGTTCCCGGACGGTCCGCCACAGCCCGTTGCGGCTGCGGGGGTCCAACCCCGTGGTGGGCTCGTCCAGGTAGAGGACCTGGGGGCGGCCCACCAGACTCGCGGCGAGGTCGATACGGCGCCGCATCCCCCCGGAGTAGGTGCGCACCGGTCGGTCCCCGGCGTCGGTGAGGTCGAACCGCTCCACCAACTCGACGGCACGCGAGCGGTACTCCCGGGTCGACAGACGCAGGAGCTGTCCGATGAGCTCCAGGTTCTCCCGCCCGGTCAGTTCCTCGTCCACCGAGGCGTACTGACCGGTCAGGCCGATGATCCCGCGTACGGCCACCGGGTCGTGCAGGGCGTCGTATCCGGCGATGGTCACGGTTCCCGCGTCCGGCCTGAGCAGCGTCGCCAGGATGCGGACCATGGTGGTCTTGCCCGCGCCGTTGGGGCCCAGGACACCCAGGATCGACCCGGTGGGGACCTCCAGGTCCACTCCGTCCAGGGCGGTGGTGTCACCGAAGCGCTTGACCAGGCCGGTGGCCCGGATACAGGTGGTCATGGCTTGCCTCCTCGTTCTTGGAGACCACCGTTCCAAGCCGAGCGGACATCGCGCGGACATCGCGCGGACACCGGTGTCCGTGGGCGTGGCGGGAGCGGGAGGCACGGCCCCCGCCACGGCTATTCGCGCACGTTGACGGTCTCCACCGGTGGTGTCCGCAAGGCGAGCCGGACCGGCAGCATGACCGAGAGGACACCCAGCGCGCAGGCCCCGCCCACCACACCGACGTAGACGAGCGGCGAACCCGGCGGGACCGGGGTACCGAGGAAGGCCATGCTCAGTACGGTCAGTGGAACGAGCGCCGTCACCGTGCCGATCAGGGTGGCCAGAACGGCCGCCACCGCGGCCTCGCCGCGCATGGCGCGGAGGACCTGGCCGCGGGTGGCCCCGACCAGCATCAGGAGCGCGAACTCGCGTGAGCGGGCCGCGGTGGACATCACCAGGCTGTTCACCACCGCGATCGCGATGTAGGCCAGGATCACGCCCAGCCCGACCAGGTTCACCCAGGCGCTCAGGTCCGCCTCCGCCCTGGCCCCGTCCGCGAATCCCCGCCGGTCCGACGTGTCCAGGGTGGGGTGCTCCTCGGCGAAACCGGCCAGCGCCACCGACAACTCATCGTCCGAGGTTCCCTCGGCGGCGTTCACCAAGGCACGGGAGGGAGGACCCGTGTGCCCCTCCAGGACCTCTTGGGGCAGCAGCATCCCCGCCAGCCCCAGGCCGCGTTCGTAAGTGGCGACCAGACGCAGGGTTCGTTCCCGCCCGTCGCCCAGCACCACCTCCACCTCATCGCCCACGGACGCCCCGAGCAGCGCGGCGCCCGACGTCTCCAGCGCCACCGCTTCGGTGGTGAGGTCGTCCAGGCTCCCCTCCGTGACGCCCGGGTCCAGCGTGTCCGCGACCGACCCGGGGGCGACCCCCAACGCGGTGAAGGTGGCCACGTCGGGGTCGCCGAACACCGAATAGGGCACGAACACCCCTGTCTCGTGCAACGGCGCGACGGTACCGGTCTCGGGCAGGGCGTCCAGTTCCGCCAGGACCCCTGCCCCCATTCCTCCCGACCCCTGTTCGACCACCAGGGCGTCGGCCGTCACCCCGGCCTCGGTCTGTTCGGTCACCGCGGCCGAGAGCACCGTCTGCGTGTACACCATGGACACCGTGACCCCGATCGCCAGGACCAGGGGGGTCAGGACCGTGGAGAGCCGTCCCGTCTCCGCGGCGCTGTTCTCCGCCGCCAGGAAACCACTGGCCCCCATCGCGCGCAGTGGCCGAGTGATCAGGGACACCAGGGGCACGAGGAGGAACGGTCCGCTGAACGCCACACCGATCACCAGCAGCAGGGTCGCGCTCCCCGTCCCGGCCGCGCCGGCGTCGTTGCGCAGTGCGACGGGGGCCATCGCCGCGCCGGCTCCCAACACCAGGCACACCAGCCCGGCGGTGATCCTCCAGCGACCGGGCGCGCGCCGAGCGGCGGACGATTCGCGCAGGGCCTCCACGGGGTCGGCCGTGGCCGGCCGCGCGGCGGCGACCATACCGCCCACCAGAGCGGTCAGGACGGTCGCGAGGACGGCGCCGACGGCGGGGAGCGGTCCCAGGACCAGGGGCAGGTCGGCCGGGAGCACACCGAGGGACACGAACGCTTCGCGCATCGTCTCCGCGATCAGGAACCCGGGCAGGCAGCCCAGGACACCGGCGACCAGGGACAGCAGCAGGACCTCCGCGCCCACCATGCGCAGCACCTGCGTCGGAGTGGCGCCTATGGCCCGTAGGGCGGCGAACTCGCGTTTGCGGGTGTCGATCGACAGAGCGAGCGTGCCGGAGACCACGAACAGCGCGATGAGCACCGCCAACCCACCGAAGGACGTGGCGATGAGCAGTAGTAGCCCCCGTGCCTGGTCGAGGTCGGTGAACTCCGCCTGCTGGGTGAGGGCACCGGTGTAGGCGACCGTTTCGACGTCATCGGCGGCCGTCTCCAGGGCGGCGGCGACCGTTTCGGGGTCGGCTCCCCGCTCCATGAGCACGCCCACCGTGTCGTAGGCCTCGGGATCGGCGGCCAGGTGCCGGGTCTCCTCGGAGGAAAGGAACAGGGTGCCCTGTCGTCCTCCATCACCGGAGGCATGGGTGACCAGGCCGCTCACACGGTAGGAGCGGGGTTCGGCCTCGTGCACGACCTCCACCGGGTCACCGACGTCCACCCCGAGCTCGGCGGCCAGCGTGGTCTCCAGGGCGACCTCGTCGGTCCGCACGGGCTCCGTGCCCTCCGTGACCTCGAAGGGGCCCAATGGTGCGGTGGCCCAGTCGTGTCCGGTCACAGGGATCGGGTCCACGCCGTCCTGCGGGGAGCGCACGGCCGGCGTCAGGTGGTGGTCGCCGATCGCCGCCGCCACCCCGTCCACGTCGCCGAGGGTCTCGACCAGGTCCGAGGGCAGACGCACGGGCTCGGTGAGTCGGGGCAGGAAGGCGAGGTCCGTGTCGGGAAGGGCCACCCTCTCCTGACCCCCGACCACCGCGTCCGCCGCGGCGTAGCGGTGAGGGGACACCGAGGCGCGCAGACCCGACTCGACCAGCACACCGGAGGCCACGAGCAGGGCGGATCCACAGAAAAGGGCGATGAAGGCTCCCACGAAGGAGCCCTTGCGGGCACGCAGGGTCTTCCACGCGATGTCCAGCATCACCGGCTCCCCAGGCCGCTCATGCGCTCGGCCACGCTCTCGGGGGTGGGGGAGTGGAGGGAGTCGGCGATGAGACCGTCCGCGAGGAAGAGCACGGTCCGGGCATAGGACGCGGCGACGGGGTCATGGGTCACCATGAGGACGGTCTGGCCCAGGGAGTCGACGGTGGAGCGCAGCAGTTCCAGCACCTGCGTGCCGGTGTGGGAGTCCAGGGCGCCGGTCGGCTCGTCCGCCAGGATCAGGTCGGGGCGGCCGATGAGCGCCCTGGCGAGGGCCACACGTTGCTGTTGCCCGCCGGAGAGCTCGTTGGGGCGGTGGTGGAGCCGATCGTGGATGCCCACCCGGCGTACCACCTGGTCGGCCCACTCCTGGTCCACGGGTGTCCCGGAAAGTCGCAGCGGCATCGTGATGTTGTCCTGCACGCTCAGCGCGGAGAGCAGGTTGTAGGCCTGGAACACGAACCCCACGCGCTCGCGTCGCAGACGGCTGAGGGCGTTCTGCGACATCCCCACCAGGCTGGTTCCTCCCAACAGCACCTCGCCCTCGGTGGGCCGGTCGAGGCCCGCGGCGCAGTGCAGGAAGGTGCTTTTCCCGGAGCCGGAGGGGCCCATTACCGCAGTGAAGCTCCCTTTCGCAAGTTCTACGGAAATACCACGAAGAGCGCTCACCTTTCCGGCCCCCGTGTCGTATGTTCTGTGCACGTCAAGCATGCGAAGAGCCGGGGTTGCACCGGGATCAGTTCTGTTCCCCGGGTCGGTACCATGTCCTTTTCTCTTTGTTCGAAACATCTCGTCCTCTCTGAATATCAACGCCGGAATGTTATCATGGGCCTGAAATTGATTTCCCGATTATCGGTCCGGGAGTTTCCTTTTGTCATACGCGGTCGAACTGCGGGAGGGCGCGCGCAAGGGTGCGTGGGATAGCACCCTCTACTGCCTGCGCGCGGGAGCGGGCGCATTACGCTCGTGGCTCCTGATCAGCGCCCTGATCGGGGCCCATGCGCTGGTGGTCGTGTATGTCGGTGTCCGTCTGCGCCGGTGGGTCGCGGCCCCCCTGGTGCGCGGGGCCGCTCGGGACCTCGCCCTGGCCAGGGAGTTTCTGCAAGGCCCGGATCAGCGGGACGAGGTAACCGAAAACCTCCACTGCCCGGACCTGTGGAACGCGATTCGCTGGATGTGCGTCAACGCGCTCCTCGGGTTGTCGTGCGCCGTCATCGCCATCATTCTCGGAATCGGTGTCCTGGTCTCCTTCACCTGTCTGTTCTGGTGGTGGGCACTGCCGACGGAAATGGCGGTGAGCCCCGGCGGTTATCCCGTCGACTCATGGGGGGCGGCGCTCACCACCCCGTTGGTCGGGCTGGCATATCTCGCCCTCAACCGGTATTTCGTGCCTCGGGCGGCCTCGGCTCACGCGCACCTGGCGGGGTGTGTCCTCCTGCGGGCGGGCGCCGGCCGGCTTCGTGACCGGTTGGCCGAAGCCAACCTTCTCCGCCAGGAGGCCTTGGAGGCGCACGGCATGGAGCTGCGCCGGATCGAGCGGGACCTGCACGACGGCACCCAGAACCGGCTCGTCGCCGTCCGCATGCACCTGGGGTTGATCGAGCGTGTGATGGCCAAGGACCCCGAGCGGGCGCGGGAGCTGATGACCCGCGCGAAGGACGCCTCGGAGGAGGCCCTTCGGGACCTGCGCGCCGTGGTCCGCAGCATCTACCCGCCGATCCTCGCCGACCAGGGTCTGGCCGCCGCGGTCTCCTCCTTGGCCTCCCGGTCGGGGGTGCCCTGCGAAATGGAGGTCGGGGAACTGCCCCGGCTCCCGGCGGCCGTCGAGGCCGCGGCCTACTTCGTCGTCACCGAGTCCCTCACCAACGTCGCCAAACACTCCGGTGCCTCCCGGGCCCGGGTCCGCCTCGCGGAGGACGCGTCGACCCTCACCGTGACGGTCGACGACGACGGTGAGGGCGGGGCCGACGAGCACCTGGGCAGCGGACTGTCCGGGATACGCCATCGGGTGGCGGCCTTCGACGGCCGAACCCGCGTCACGAGCCCGCCCGGCGGGCCGACTGTCATCGAGGTGAGGCTGCCGTGCGCGTTCTGATCGCCGAGGACGACGTGTTGCTCCGTCAGGGGCTCGTCCTGCTCCTGGAGGTGGAGGGGTTCGAAGTGGTCGGCGCGGCCGGAGACGCCGCCGAGTTCCACTCGATGTTCGAGGAGCTACGGCCGGACGTCGCCGTCTTGGACGTGCGTCTGCCGCCCGACCACCGCAGGGAGGGCCTCGACATAGCCGCGCGGATCCGCGCCGAGATCCCGGGTTTCCCCATCCTCGTCCTCTCCGCGCACGTGGAGGACGGATACGCGAGCGAACTGCTCGCGGACAGCCACGGTATCGGCTACCTGCTCAAGGACCGCATCGGTGAGGTCGCCGAGTTCTCCGACGCGCTCAGACGCGTGGCCGGGGGCGGGGTGGCCCTCGACCCCGAAGTGATCGCCCACCTGCTCAGGACGCGGTCCGGGAACGACCCTCTGGAGAGTCTGAGCCCCCGTGAGAAACAGGTGCTCGCCCTCATGGCCGAGGGGCACGACAACGCCAGGATCCGTGACCTCCTCGACCTGTCCACCCCCACCGTGGGCAAGCACATCGGCTCGATATTCACCAAGCTCGGTCTCACCGAGGAGGGGAGCAACCGCCGGGTGCGGGCGGTTCTGGCCTACATCAGGGGGTGAGGTCCCGTTCCCGGAGACCGGTCGACACCGTCGGCGCCCAGCCGCTCGCGCAGCTCCTCGGTGAGGCGACGCACGTAGGGGTTGCCCAGATCGGGGCGCCCCCGCGCACGCGACGCCCGATCCAGGGCGTCGGCCGCTCCGGCCGGATCGCCTTCGGCCAGCAGGACCCGGGCCTCCAGTTCGGTCACGCGCGCCCTGGCCTCGGTGCCGGCGAGGGAGTCCGCGAACGCCCCCGCGCGCGCCCATGCCGCGCGGGCCCGGGGCGGGTCGTCCTCGGCAAGGGCGAGGGAGACCTCCCGACACAGCAGCTCGGCCCGCAGGTAGTCGACGTCCACCAGGGCGCCGTCGAGCAACTCCCGCGCCCGGTCGAGCAACTCACGCGCGTGCGCGTGGTGTCCTCGGGCGAGGGCGGGCTCCACCAGGCCGAGCACGCACAGGATCCGATGTTCGATGGCGACGGGTTCGGGGTCGTCCCACACTCCGCGCAGCACACGCTCGGCCTCGTCGAACCGCTCCGCACGCACCAGTTCCCCGCCGAGTTGGAGCAGGAGTGATACGGGCGGGGCCAAGGAGCCCAAGGAACGCTCCAGGACGAGGGCCCGACGCAGGTCGCTGACGGCCCCGTCGTTCTCTCCGCGCGCGGACCGGTAACCGGCGAGCGCTGCGGTGAGCTGCACGGTCGTCCACAGGTCGCCCAGGTCGCCGAAGGACTCCGCCGCCGAAGCGGTGAGCCGCTCGGCGAGGGCGGCGTCCCCATCGCCCTCGGCGGCGAGGGCGGCGGTGGCCAGACCCGCCGCACGCACCCAGGGGTGCGCGTGGTCGCGGGACGCCTCGGCGTCCGCGCGTACGCCCGCGTGGTCCCCGGTCATGAGCCGGTGCTTCGGGGCGATCATCGCGAGCGGGGGATACTCCGCCAGGGCCTCGGGGGTCAGCGCGAGGCCGGACTCACGGGGCGGGGGCACGCCCGGTCCGGGGACGGGCAGGATGGCGCGCACCGCGGGGAACACCGCTCGGGCGGTGGAGGGGAGCTCGTCCGCGGAGTCGGACAGTTCGTCCAGTCGGCGGGCGGCCTCCTCGTAGCGGCCGCGCACCACCCAGTACCAGCACAGCGCCAGCGCGATCCTGGCCGCGGGCCCCGTTTCCCCATGACGTACCAGGTGGCGCATGCTCTCCACGAGATTGCCGTGCTCCTCGTCGAGTAGCTCCAACGCCTGTCCCTGGTCCGGGCCGATCAGCCGCCGGGAGGCGTCCTCCGCCAGGTCGGTGAAGTATCGCGCGGCCGCGTCGCGTGTCCGCCGCTCCTCGCCGCTCTCGCGCAAGCGCTCCTCCAGGTACACACGGGGTGTCTCCATGAGACGGTGCCGCACCCCGGACCCGGGTGACTCCGTGACCTGGACGAGGGACCGGTCGACCAGGGAGGCCAGGAGGTAGGGGACCTCGGCGCGGGCGAGACCCTCGCACACGGCCTCGGCGGCGGAGACCGTGGAGCCGCCGGGCAGGATCGACAGTCGGCGCGACACCAGGCGTTCTTCCTCGGTGAGCAGGTCCCAGGTCCAGTCGAGCACCGCGCGCAGGGTGCGGTGTCGGGCGTTGTTGGCCCGGCGGGCACCCGCGAGCAGTTGGAAGCGTTCGTCCAGGTGCCGGGAGATCTGGTGGACCGTCATCGAGCGGATCCGGGCCGCGGCCAGTTCGATGGCCAGCGGTAGCCCGTCCAGACGATGACAGATCTCGGACACCGCCTCGGCGTTGTCCTCGTTCACCGTGAAGCCGGGCCGGGCCAGGGCGGCCAGCTCGGCGAACATCTCCATGGCCTCCGAACCCTCGGTGTCCAGGGCCTCCACCCGAACGAGGGCTTCTCCGCCGACGGCGAGGGGCTCGCGGCTGGTCGTCAGCATGAGCAGGTCCGGGCAGTGGGAGAGCAGCCTTTCGGCCAGGTTCGCCACGCCTTCCACCAGGTGTTCGCAGTTGTCCAGGACCAGCAGCGTGGGCGCCGTCGACAACGCGGAGACGACCCGGGTGAACCGGTCCGGTCCGGGGGGAACGGCCGCCGAGCCGCCCAGGACGCCGGCGAGCGTCTCGATCAGGCCGTCGTCCTCGCGCAGGGGGGCCAGTTCCACGAAGCGCACACGCGTTTCCGAGCCCTGGGAGGAGCAGTACTCGGCGGCGAGCCGCGTCTTACCGACCCCGCCCGGGCCGATCAGGGTCACCAGCCGGGTTCTGTCGAAGGCGGATCCTATGGTGAAGAGCTCGTCGCTCCGACCGAAGAACCGGGTGAGGTAGGGGTTCACCCATTCCCTGGGGCGTACGGAGGCGCGGTCCCGCAGCAGCTCCTGGTGCAGTTCGCGCAGCCAGGCGGAGGGGTCGGTGCCCAGTTCACGGGACAGGGCCGAGCGCAGCTCCTCGTAGACGACGAGCGCCTCCCCGCCCCGGCCGGTGGCGTGCAGAGCCTTCACCAGCAGGCCGTGGCAGCGTTCACGGAGGGGGTGGTCGGCGCACAGGGAGCGCAGCTCCGGCAGGACGGTGGGAGCCTCACCCAACCGGAGGGCGGCGTCGGCACGGTCCTCGACCGCGCTCAGCCGCAGTTCCTCCAGCCGCAGGGCGTTCTGGCGGGCGAAGTCCGCGTCCACACCGCCCAGGGCGGTACCGCGCCACAGGCCCAGGGCCTGGTCCAGGACGGACGCCGCCCGCTCAGGCGAGTGTTCGAGCAGGCGGGTGCCCTCCGCGCACAGCCCGGTGAACGCGTGGAGGTCGACCTCCTCGGAGGTCAGGTCCAGACGGTAGCCGCCCGAATGCGCGTCGGGGCCGATCTCCAGGCCGTGTTCGTGCAGGCTGCGGCGGGTTCGCGAGACCAGACGCCGCAGGGTGTGCACGCCTCCGTCGGGCGGAGTCCCGTCCCATAGGTCGTCGAGGAGAGTGTCCACCGGGACGGTTCGTCCGGGGGACAACGCCAGTCGGGCGAGTAGTGAGGTGGCACGTCCGCCCACCACGGACAGGCGTCGGCCCCGGTCGTCTCGCACCTCGAAGGGACCCAGCATCGCGACTCGCACGCTGGACAATCTCTCAGAGCCCGCCGCCGCCGCACAAGGCGACCGCACTCCCGGCGCCGGCACCGGCAGGGGTGCCGCGTCGTTTCGACGAACGTCGGGCCCGCGTACCCCCCCTACCGGCGAGCGTTGGGAGGTGATGGATGTTCGGCCGTGATCAGGGGGTCGGGAGGACGGGTCCCGCGAACGCACGTCCCGCATCCGGCGGTCCTCCGCGCCGCCCGACCGAGGCCGCCCCTCGGAGCCCGTGGCCCGGGAGGGCGGACCTAGGATCCGTCGGTGCGGAGCAGGTGTCGACGGTCGATCTTCCCGTTCCGGTTCAGTGGCATTTCCTCCACCGTCACCAGCCGGGACGGGATGAGGGCCGACGGCAAGACGTCGGCCAGGTGGCGGCGCACGTCGCCCAGGTCGATGGCCGCCCGTCCCTCGGCGTACTGGATGTAGGCGACCAGGGACTGACCGCCCGTGGCGGTGTCCACGTCCACCACGACGGCCCTCACCGCCTCGTGGGAGGACAGCGCCGTCTCCACCTCACCCGGCTCGATGCGCAGCCCGTTGACCTTGATCTGGTCATCCATGCGCCCCAGGAACTCCAGTTCCCCCTCGGGGGACCAGCGCGCACAGTCACCGGTCCGGTAGAGACGACCACCGTCCGGTGACCACGGATCGGGGACGAACCGCTCGGCGGTGAGACCGGGGTGGCCCAGGTAACCCCGGGTGACGCCGGCCCCGCCGATCATCAACTCCCCGGGCACGCCCACCGGCATCGGGTTGTGATGGGCGTCCATCACGTACGCCCGGTGATTGGCCACCGGGGACCCGATCGGCGTCCGCCTCTCCTGCGAACCGTTGACGCACAGGTAGGCGACCGTGAACACGGTGGTCTCCGTGGGCCCGTACTTGTTGTAGACGGTTCGGTATCCGTTCTGCAAGGCGGACACCACGTCCCCGGTGAGGGCCTCACCTCCGACGTTGATCATGCGAAGGTGGGGCAGGTCATCGACGTCCAGCAGCCGGGCCACCGCCGTGGTGATCTCCAGGAAGGTCACCTTCTCCAGACGCATCAACTCCACGAGTGCCTGAGGATCCAACAGGACACTCCTCGGCGCCAGGACCAGCGTCGCGCCATTGCACAGACCGGCGAAGAAGTCGACCACGCTCACGTCGAAGCACGGGTTGGAGTACTGCAGGACCCTGTCGCCCGGACCGACGCCATAGGACCGGCGGTTGCATTCCACCATGTTCACCACCGAGTCATGCTGGACCAGAACCCCCTTGGGCAGACCAGAGGACCCCGAGGTATACAGCACGTAGGCCAGGTTCTTCGGCGTGACCTCGACCTTCGGGTCGTCAGCGGGCGCCGCACGGAGGGTTCGCTCGACGGCGGGGGAGTCCACGCACAGCGGCAGCACCTCGTCCGGAAGCGACTCCGCCAATGCCATGGTGGTCACCACCACCGAACACGCGCTGTCGCGGATGATCCCGGCGATTCTCTCGGCGGGATGGTTCGGGTCCAAGGGAAGGTACGCCCCGCCCGACTTGAGGATTCCCATGATCGTTCTGGGTAGTTCGAGGCCGCGCGGAAGCAGCATTCCGACGACGTGTTCACGGCCCACCCCCAGACGACGCAGGTGGAAGGCCAACCGGTTGGCGCGCGTGTTCAGCTCCGCGTAGCTCAGTTCGTCGTCGCCGAACCTGGCGGCGGGGGTGTTCGGTGCCTTCGCGACCCAATACTCGAACAACTCGTGCAGGCATTTACCGGTGACGTCCGAGTAGTCGACGGCGGTGTCGTTCCATCCGGACACGGACCGCTTGTACTCGCCGGCGGAAAGGATCGGCAGCTCACTCCAGCGTGTGCCCGGCGCTGCCAGACCCGCCGCCACGAAGCGGGTGAGCCGGCCGGAACGCCGATCGCCCCACACGTCGCCGAGTTTCCCCGGCCGACACCGGACCAGGAATTCGTACCCGTCGTCCGGTCCGGGCAGTGGCTCGATCCGGGCCAGTGCGTCCCCATCCTGTTCGTCGTCCGGCGCGAGGTCCGTCTCGAACCGAATCGGGTACGCGTTCTCCGTGATCGCCGCCTTCTTCCAGAACCCGTCCGTATGGAACGCGGCCCGTTCGAGGAGTTCACCGAAGGTCGGATCGTCATCGGTGCGCACTCGCACGATCAATGGCTCGTCCGCGACCTCGTCCTTGGCGGGGAGCAGGTCGACACGTACCTCGGAGACACCGGTGACCCGGGCCAGAACCCCCACGAGACCGGCGATCAACACCCTGGGAGGAACGGCCCAGGATTCGGGTTCCGCTGATGCGTCGCTCATAGTGTCGCTCCATACCGAGGGTGAGTGCGCCTGATGTGGTCCATCGTCCGGAAGAGCATTCTCGCGCAGGGGAGGGCAGGTGCGGCATCGGGGTTTTCCCCTACTCCCGTGGCGGCGCGCACGTCGAAAGACTGTGCGGAACGTCGGCCGATGGTGGACGTACGCGCATCGGGAAGAAGAGACGATCATGGTCGAAGACGGAGAGATCGAGCGGCGTCTGGAAAGACTCGATCCCCGACAACGCGAGGAGTTCCTACGACTACTGAGGGAGCGCCGCCGTTCCGGGACGGTGCCCTCGGTCCGTCGCCCCGAACCCGGGAGGTCGGCGACGCGAACCGTCGTCCCCATGAGGAAGGGCTCCGACGGGACACCGATCATCTTCGTCCACGCGGTCAACGGCACGGTGCTGCCCTACCTCCGGCTCGTCGACGTGCTCGCGGCCGGGCCCGCGGTCCACGGTCTTCAGGCACCCGGGATAGAACGGGGCGACGCCGTGGCGAACTCCCTGCGGGAGATCGTCGACGTCCACGTCGCCGCGGTGCGTGATCTCGTCGGTGCCGGCCCATGTCATCTGGTCGGCTGGTCCGCCGGAGGGGTCCTCGCGCACGCCCTGGCCTGCGCCCTGCGCACCGAGGGGATCCGGGTGGACGGGTTGGTCCTGCTCGACAGCCTGCCTCCTGAGGATTCGACCATCGACGGGTCCGCGCTCTTGGCCTACCTCACCGACAGCTTCGCGCTGACCCTGGAGAAGCATCCTCCGGGTCTGGACCCTGATGAGCTGCGTGGACATGACGAGGACACGCGCCTGAGCCTGGCCCTGAACGCCCTGGTCGCCTCCGGATGCGTTCAGGAGGGCGAGCGCGAGGGAGCGCTACGGCGACTGCGGATCGGCCTCGCCCTGATGACCGCGGGCGCGGGCGGCTCGCCCCCCACCTACGACGGCGACCTCCACCTCATCACCGCGGCCGACGGGGTGCCCGGTGCCGAGGCCAGGGCACTCTGGGGCGCCCACGTTCGAGGGCGCGTGTCGCACCGCACCGTACCGGGTGACCACTACGGCATGATGCGGCCCCCCGAGAGCGACCGGCTGGCCGAAGTGCTGGACCGGCTCTTGTCCGGGACGGGGCCGCGGTTTCAAGCAGAACAGGATCGAGGAGTCCACCAGTGAGTACACGATTCCGTCCCGTCACCGATGACGAGATGACCCACGCCTTCGCCTATGAGGTCACCGAACCCATCAGCAAGGTCACCCGCGACCAGTACGAGTTGGAGGCGGAGGGCGCCCATTACCGTCCCGAGTGGACCTGGATCGCCGAACGCGATGGTCGAGTGCTGGCCCGCGCCCTGTGGTGGGGGTTCTCGGACGGGAAGTACCCGCTCGCCCTCAACTGCCTCTCCACGGCCGACGACGTGGAGGACCCGGTCGCGCTCGCGGCCGAACTCCTGGATGCCGGTCATCGGGCCTTCCGCGACTCGGGAGCCCAGGACCTCCCCGACTACCACCTCAAGCTTCCGGTCGGCTGGCGTGAGCGTCCCGACGTGGTGAGCGCCCTCGAATGGCGTCACGCGGCCGCGACCCGGGCCGGGTTGAACATGGAGAACGAGCGCCTGCGCTTCGAATGGACCCCGGACATCGAGGTGGCCGATCCGGAGGGGAGGCTCGTCTATACCCCCGAACCCGACGACGAGGTCTTCGCCGAGGTCTTCCGGAGGGTGGCGGTGGACAGTCTCGACTTCGACACCCGGCAGGAACTCCTCGTCATGAGTCCAGAGCGGCAGGCCCGTGAGGACTTGGAGCTCTACCGTGGCTTTCCGGGAAAGCGCGAGTGGTGGCGTCTCGCGCACACCCCCGAGGGAGAGCTGGTCGGGCTGATCGTCCCCACCCGCAACCCCTACGGTCCGACCATCGGTTACATCGGGGTCGTGCCCGAACAACGGGGCAACGGCCACGTCCGGGACATGCTCGCGGAGACGACCCGCATCCTCGTCACGGAGGCCGAAGCGGCGCACATCTCGGCCGCCACGGACCTGGCCAACAGGCCGATGGCCGCCGCCTTCGAGGCCGCGGACTACCGGAACACGGAGATCCGGCTCGTGCTGTCACCCTCGCCCGGAGAACAGGGGTGAGCGCCCGGGACCCCCTCCCATGGAGACCGGCACTGGTGCTGTCATCGGTGTTCGCGGTCGGTCTCCTCAGCCTGATCCCCCTACTACCACCCGATCCGCTCCCGGCCACCGCGAGTTCCGAGGAGTTCTCGGCGGATCGGGCGAGCGAACACATCGAGCGGATCGCTGAGCGCCCGCGTCCCTCCGGAACGCCGGCGGCCGCCGATACCAGGGCCTACCTGACCGGTGAGTTGGAGGATCTGGGCCTGGAACCCGAGGTCCTGACGGCGACGGTGGAGCGGGACCTGACGTTCACACCACACGTCGTGGGCAACGTCGCCAACGTGCACGCCGTCCTCCCCGGCACGGGAGACGGGGGGCGGGTCCTCCTGGTCGCCCACTATGATTCCGTGCCCATCGGCCCGGGAGCCACCGACAATGGCATGGGCGTGGCCATTCTCTTGGAAGTCGCCCGAGCACTCACCGAGGGGCCCGCGCCGTACAACGACGTGGAGTTCCTCTTCACCGACGCCGAGGAATCGGGCCAGTTGGGCGCCCGGGCCTTCACCCTCGACCCCGAGGTCGCGGGTGATCCGGACCGGACGGTGGTCCTCAACATGGAGGCGCGCGGCACGAAGGGGCCGGCGCTCATGTTCGAGGCCGGGGACCGGGCCGGGGCGTTCGTTCCCGCGCTGGCCGAATCCACGCCCTTCGCCGGTTCCTTCTCCGACGGCGTCTACCGTGTACTGCCCAACAACACCGACTTCACGGTCTTCTCGGAAGCCGGGTACACGGGGATGAACTTCGTCATCCTCGGAGGATCCGCGCGCTACGACACCCCTCTCGACGACCTGGGGTCATTGGACGCGCGCAGTCTTCAGGACATGGGGGACACGGCGCTGGCCACCACGGCCGCGCTGACGGAACGGGATCCGGCCCTGGAGGAGGGTGGGGACATCACGTACCTGACCGTGTTCGGTGTCCTCGTGCACTACCCGATCGCCCTGGCGTACGTACTCGGCGCCCTCGCGGTCGTCGGCACGGTCGCCGCCCTGTGGTTCACGCGCCGGGCAGGACTGCTGAGCCTGGCGGAGGTCCTGCGAACCGCCGCCGGGTACACGGTTCCGTTGGCGGTGGCGGCAGGACTGGGGGTGATGGCGTGGTGGTCGGGCGTTGCCGTGCGACCGCACTTCGAGAACTTCCCGTTCGGGGACACCTATCGGCCGGCCCCGGTCCTGGTGGGGCTGGTCCTGCTCACCCTCGTGACATGTGGGGTGTGGGCGGGCCGGGTTCGACGGCGGCGTGGGGACCCGGCCCTGTTGGCGGGGGCCCTGGTCTGGTTCTGTGCGCTCACCGTGATCCTCACGGTGGCGGCGCCCGAGGCCGCATACCTGTTCACCTGGCCGGCGATGGCCGGGGCGGCGGGGCTCGCCCTGGCGGCGCGGACCGAGGAGGGCTCGCCCCCGCGGTCCTTCGCCCTGGCCGCGGGAGCCCTGGTCTCGATGGTCCTCTTCCCGCCCGTCGTGGCCCTGTTGTTCCCCACCGTCGGACTCGCCCTGGCCCCGGTGGTGTTGGTGGTGTTGGTCCTGGCGTTGCTTCCGCTGATGCCCCAACTCGGTCGGTGTCGCGGGAGACGACCGTCGAAGGTCGTGACGGGGGCGGTGGCCACGGCCGCGGTGGTCGTGATCGCGGTGGGCTTCGTCGTGGACGGTGTGGACGAAAAGCATCCCGCCCAGTACAACCTGCACTACGTCTACGACGACGACACGGGACGGGCGGTCTGGTTGAGCCCCAACGCCGCGGGCTCGCCCTGGCTCGACCAATACGTCGTGGGGGAACCGCAGGACGTCGAGGACACCTTTCCGGCCTTGTACCTGCCAGAGGGATACAGAAGCGGTCCGGCGCCCGTGGTCGGTCTGCCGATCCCCCGGGCCGAGGTCGTCGACTCCCACGAACTCGACGACGACCTGCGCGAGGTGCGCGTGCGCCTGACCGCGGGGGGAGAGCGCACCACCGTACTGTCCCTGTACTCCACGACCGGCCCCGACCGACTGGAGCGGGTCGCCGTCGACGGAGTCGCCCTCTCCACCGCCGTGAACCGGCCGGACACCCACACGGGATGGGACTGGGGGTTCCACTTCGTCGCCCCAGGTGACGGCGTGGACCTGACGTTGGTCGTGCGTGGCGAGGAAGATCTACCGCTGCGGCTGCTCGCATACACCGCCGACGTGCCACGGGACGCCCTGGGCGACCCGAAACCGGCCACGGTGACCTGGTCCGCGGGTGGTTTCGGACGCGGTATCGCGGCCGTCACCAGCGAAGTCTGACCCGGTCGGGGAATCCCCCGACTACAGGCGCCCACAACGGAACGCGAAGGTCGTGGGTATGGAGAACAAACAGAACCCGTCCCCCCGGACGCTGGCGCTCTGGAGCGCTCCACGGGCGCGGTCGACCGTCTTCTTTCGGGCCATGGTCGAGCGTGGGGACCACATCGGACTGCACGAGCCGTTCTGCAACATCATGGACTTCGGCGCCACCACCGTCGAGGGCCGGGAGGTCCACACCCACCGCGCTCTCGTAGGGGCGATCCGGGATCTCTCCAAGCGTCGACCGGTGTTCCTCAAGGACACCACGGACCATCGTTACCAGGAGGTCCTGGAGGACGCCGACTTCCTACGGGAGGTCGTGCACACCTTCCTCGTTCGTAGTCCCGACCAGATCGCGGCCTCCTACTTCGCCCTCCGACCGGAGATGGGGGAGGGCGACATCGGGCTGATCCAGCTCCACGAACTGTACGAGGCCGTGATCGACGCGGGTGGTCGGGCGATCGTCATCGACTCCGAAGATCTCGTCCGTGCTCCCGCCCGCACCCTGTCCGCCTACTGCCGGGAAGTGGGGATCGCCTACGACCCCGCCGCACTGGAGTGGGAGCCCGGCGGCCGTCCCGAATGGGAGCGGTCCAAACGCTGGCACGTCGGTGCCAGCGAGAGTTCCGGCATCCACGGGACCGTCACCGAGTACGCGGACACGGTGGACAACAATCCCATGCTGGCCGCGTTCAGCGACCACCACCGTCCGGCCTACAGGGCCCTGCGGGACCGCAAGCTCGTCATCGCCTGACCCTCCTCATCCCTCACCACGCCGAACAAGGAGTCCCCCATGTCCATTCAGCTGGACACGATCTCGGCCGATGCCTTGGCACAGGAACGCTTCCAGGTTCGAAAGAAGGAGATCCAGGACCTGATCTCCGGTCACGTCGTCGGTGACCCGCTGCCCCGAATCGACTACACCGAAGAGGAGAACCTCCTCTGGGAGGAGGTCGTGGGCAAGCTCAAGAGCGTGCACCGCTCCACCGCGTGTGCCCGATACCTCGCCGCGGCCCAACGCGTCGACCTGGGCCTGGGTCGCGTTCCCTCCCTCCCCGAACTGTCCGAGGAGATCAGCTCGGCCACCGGATTCGGCCTGCTGCCCGCGGGTGACCTGGTGCCGGCCCGGCAGTTCTATGAGGCGTTCGCCGACCAGCGCTTCCACAGCACCCAGTACCTACGCGCGAGCCACACTCCCTACTACACACCCGAACCCGACCTCATCCACGAGTTGGTCGGCCATGCGGTCATGCTCGCCGACACCGGCTTCGCCGACCTCTACCGGTGCTTCGGTGAGACCGCGCGGCGGGTGCGCTCCGAGTCCGGTCTCGATGCCCTCAGCAAGGTCTTCTGGTTCACGATGGAGGTCGGCGTGATCCGCGAGGCCGGAGGTACGCGTGCCTATGGTGCCGCCCTGCTCTCCTCGGTGGGAGAGCTGGAGGGGTTGGCCACCACACCGCTCCAGGGCTTCTCCATCCAGGGCATGCTCGACCAGCCCTACGACATCACCGAGCATCAGCCGGTGCTGTTCGCCGCGGATTCGTTCGAACAGTTGGACGGCGAGATCCGCGGCTTCCTGGAGAAGCTCGCCTGACCTCGGCCCACGTGGTGTGGTGCCGCTCCCGACGAAATCCGGTATCGGCGCCACATCCGTTCACGGTCCCGTTCCCAGCCCCCTCTCGGCCGGGCTCCTCCGAGCGGGGGCCGACACGACGATGGGGCCCGGCCACCCACGATCCCGAGGAACTCCGATGACCATGCCTTCGTCGGCACCCACCGCGGTGTTCGTCCCGCGCCCGGTACCCGATCCGGAGCTACGCCTGTTCCTGATGCACCACGCCGGTGGCTCGCACCTGCTCTACCGGGAGTGGCTGCCACATCTCCCCGATGACTGGGAGGTGTGCCTGTTGGAGGCGCCCGGCCGGGGCAGGCTCGCGGGTCACTCCGCGCTGACGGAGGTGTGGGAGCTCGTCGACCACGTCCGGTCGGCGATCGTTCCGCTCATGGATCGGCCGACGGCCTTCTTCGGCCACAGCATGGGCGCCCTCGTCATCCACGAACTGGTGCGGACGCTGGCCCTTCGAGGGGATCCCCTTCCCGTCTGGGCGGGGCTGTCCGCCTGGTGCGCGGACGTGGCCGAGGAACGGATTCCCGCCCACACGCTGCCCACCTCCGAACTACGGAGCCGTGTCGCGGAGCTCGGTGGGACACCCCGTGAGCTCCTTGAGGACATCCGACTCTGGGAGCTGTACGAGCCGGTGATCCGTGCCGACTTCCACTTGGTCGACACGTGGGCCCCGGACGAGGGCGCACCCTGGCCCGCGGGTGTCCCGGTGTCCGTGTTCGGTGGGTCCGAGGACGCCGTCGCCGAACCGGGCGTGCTGCGTGAATGGAGTCACCGCGAGTTCCCGGGCGGACCGGAACCGCGCGTGTTCCAGGGAGGGCACTTCTACTTCCAGGGGAGGGTCGGCGAGGTGGTCGACCACCTCGTGGGAGACGTCCGCGCGGTACTGACCACGAAGGCGCCCTGACCGGCGCGGCGGTGTGATCGTCGGGGTAATGACCGACAGGAATGTCGGAGCCCTCCGTGCCACCGTGAACCTGTCGGAGATTCCGGCGGCGTGACGGGAGACCGCGTCTTCCGCGTCACGTGTGAGATGTGGATCCACACGACCACGAGGAGATGTCCATGAGTGTCACCACAGCGACCCCCCACCGTTCGCTCGCTCCGATCATGGAACGGTGCGTAGAGCGGGTTCGTACGGACGGATACGTCCACGTGCGGCGGTCCGACGTCCTGGAACACCAGGTCGACGCCGCCAGCGACGGATTCCGCTCGGCCTGGAGCGACCTGCCCTTGGACCGGGAGCTGGCCGACGGCGGCACCTACCGGCAGCGTCGGTACGGACGGCTCCGGGTGCGGGTGGAGGACGGCGAGCTCTCGTTCCGGCCCCTTGAGCACACCGACTTCCGACAAGACGTCATCCCGTTGTGGGAGGGCAAGAACCGCAGCTTCGCCCCGATCGGGAACGAGGTACTGCTGCACGCCGGAATGCGCGCCCTGGTCGGATGGGACGCGCGGATGGCCACCAGCCTGTCCGGGGTGACCGACTGGGAGGTCGGCCTGCACGTGGTGCGGATCGTGGCCCGGCCCGGAGCCGAGGGCAACCCCACCCCGGAGGGCCGCCACCGTGACGGCCACATGTACGTGGGCATGCACATGCTGCGTCGGGAGGCCTGTTCGGGCGGTATCTCCACGGTCTACCCGGAAAGCGGTGAGCCGGTCGTCCTCACCATGACCGACCCCCTGGACGCCGTGTTCGTCGATGACGGCCGGGTGACCCACGAGGTATCCCCGATCAACGCGGTCGGCGACATCGCCGGTGTTCGGGACATGTTGCTGGTCGACTTCAACCCCGCGGGCCCGGAGGTCTCCTGATGACCGTCGCCGGCCCCGAGGTGGACCTCCTGCGCGCCCTGGTCGAGACCCCCTCCACCTCGGGGAACGAACACGAGGCCGTCTCCTTCACCGCCCGGTACATGAAGGACCTGGGTTTCCGGGTCCACGTCGACGAGGTGGGCAACGTCCACGGATCGGTCGGGGATCCCACCGCGTTCGAGGTCCTCATGCTCGGTCACATCGACACCGTGCCGGGAGAGGTGCCGATCCGTCGGGAGGGGAACGTCCTCTACGGGCGCGGCACCGTCGACGCGAAGGGACCACTGGCCGCCATGATCTGCGCGGCGGACCGGATCTCGCGTGCGGAGACGCCCATATGCGTGACCGTCATCGGTGCGGTGGGCGAGGAGGCGGACTCACCGGGAGCCCGTCACCTGCTGGGGCGGCCCACCCCCGGAGCCCTGATCATCGGCGAACCCAGTGGTACCAACGCCGTGGGCATCGGTTACAAGGGTGTGTTCCGGTTCCGTGTCCGGTTCGTCCGGCCCGCCGCGCACACCAGCTCCGGCCAGGAGACCGCGGTGGAGGCGGCGAGCGCGTTCTGGTCGCTGGTGCGCGAACGAGTGGACAAACGACGCAACTCGCCACTGTTCGACTGTCTCCAGCCCTCACTCGTCCGCCTGACGGGAGACCTGGAGACCGCCGAGGCCGAAATCTCCTGTCGTGTCCCGACGACCTTCGCCCCGGCCGCCTTCATCACCATGCTCGACGAGATCGCCGGTGAGGACGAAGTCGACGTCCTGGAGTTCGTTCCGGCGGTGCGCACCTCACGGGGTAACCCCGTGGCCAAGGCCCTGAGCGCGCAGATCCGGTCTCGGGGTGAGAAACCGGTGGTCAAACTCAAGCTGGGCACCTCGGACTGGAACGTGGTCGGTGCGCAATGGCCGGTCCCCACCGCGGCCTACGGGCCCGGGGACTCAAAGCTGTGTCACACCGATGACGAGCACGTGGACCTCACCGACTACCTCGCCTCCATCGACGTCCTCACCGGTGCCCTGCTCCGGATGTCGGAGGCGATGGAGCGTCCCCTCGTCACGGTGAGTGATGATCATGACAAAAAAGGAGGTCACATCACATGACCACGGATCGACGACCCTTGGCGGTACTCACGTCGAGGGTCCGACTCGAAGAACGCCTGCTCCTCAAGGAGCTGCGCCGACGTGACATCGAGTTCGAGCAGGTGGACACGCGTTCGCTGACCTTCGACCTCGAAACCGATCGCCCACTGACCGTTCCCTACCGAGCCGCGCTGAGCCGGGAGATCTCCCACGTTCGCAACTCCTACGCGAGTCGCATGCTCGAACACGCCGGAATCCCCGTCATGAACAGTGCAAGCGTGATCGACCTGTGCGGGGACAAGCTCCTGACCACCCTGGCCCTGCGCAAGGGCGGGCTCCCCACCATCCCCGCGCTGGTCGGCCTCGTACCGGACGCGGCGTTGGCGGAACTCGACCGGTTCGGTTACCCGGCCGTGGTCAAGCCGTTGACCGGATCCTGGGGGCGCCTCGCGGCGCGCATCCGTGACCACGAACAGGCCGAGTCGGTGTTGGAACACCGCGCGGCGTTCAACGGACCTCAACACCAGATCACCTTCGTCCAGCAATATGTCGACAAACCGGGCCGCGACATCAAGGCGTACGTGTTCGGTGGTGAGGTGATCGGGGCCATCTACAAGGTGCACGACCACTGGCGGACCAACACCGCGCGGGGAGGCCGGGCCGAGCCGTGCCCGCTCACCGACGACCTGGTGAAGCTACTGAAGAGGACGGCGGACGCGATCGGTGAAGGCGTTCTGGGCGTGGACGTCATCGAGGACCGGAGCGGCAGGATGTACGTCAACGAGGTCAACCACACGCCGGAGTTCCACGGGGCCATCGAGATCCTCGGGAGCGACCTGGTCGGCGCCTACGTCGACTACACCCTGCGGAGCCTGGACCTATGGGAGGAGCCGTGAGCGTCCGCCAGGGTGCGGCCGGGGTGCCGGCCGTGCCGATCCCTTGTGATGGACGCGGTGTCGACCTGCCCGCGGCCTCCTACGACTGGATCCGGGTGACGTTGGACGTCGACACCATCGGGGTGGAGACCGTCTGGCTGTACTACGAGGACGGGGTCGAACCCGAATACCTGCACATGACGGCGGTCGGGATCGTACGGGCCCGCATCGCCGTACCCAGACGGGAGACCCTCGTGGGCCTGCGCCTGCCCCGAAACCCGGGTGTCAAGGTGCTGTCGCTGGAGCCGATCCCCGCCACACGACGCATGGAAGGGATGGAACATGAGTGAGCGACCCGCGATCCTCGGCGGTCGTAGGACGGTCCGTCGAGCGGCGACCACACGAGCCCGCATCGGCTGGCCCGTGGTCACCGACGAGGAGCAGAACGCCGTCGCGGACGTCCTCGCCCGTGGACCGTACACCTCCAATGACGCCGGCCGGGGCGCGGTGTCGGCGCTGGAGTCCGAGTGGGCCGACTATGTCGGCACCCGACACTGCGCCGCGGTCGCCAACGGTACGGCCGCGCTCGAACTCTCCCTCGCCGCCTTGGACATCGAGGCCGGGGGAGAGGTCCTGGTCCCGGCCCTGACCTTCGTCGGGACGGCCGTGCCGGTCGCCCAACGTGGGCTGGTACCGGTGTTCGTCGACGTCGATCCCGTCGACTACACGATCGATCCGGTCGCGGCCGAGGCCGCGATCACCTCGCGTACCCGGGCGATCATCGCAGTGCACCTGCACGGTCTGCCATGCGACATGACCGCTCTGCGCGCCCTCGCCGACAAGTACGGCCTCTACCTCCTGGAGGACGCCGCCCAGGCACAGGGGGCCCTCTACGGGGACAGGCGCGCCGGTTCGATCGGTGACGTCAACGCGACCAGCCTCAACGTCGTGAAGAACCTGCCCACCTGTGGGGAGGGCGGTCTGGTCACCACCGACGACGAGCGATTGTACGAGCGCGTGGTGCTGCACCGTCAGTTCGGTGAGGATCTGCGAGCCGGGGAGGAGCGCGATTACCTCTCCCGGGTCATGGCGGGGAACGAGAAGCTCAGCGCGGTCCAAGCGGCGTTCACCTCCTGCCAACTACGGCGTCTCGACACCGATACCGAGCGTAGGGACAAGGTCGTACGTGGATTTCTCGACCGGCTCGCCGAACTGCCGGGAGTGGTCGTACCGCGTGTGCCCGAAGGACGCACCCACGCCTGGCACATCCTGCGCCTACGCTTCGATCCGATCGCCGCGGGCCGTCCGGACCTCGCCCCCGGGGTCTTCCGCGAGATCCTGCGTCGGGCACTGGGAGCCGAGGGGGTGCCGCTACAGCCGTACCAGGTGGTCCCGCTGCCGGGACAGCCGCTCTTCGCCTCCTACGGTCGCCGGATCGAGGACTTTCCGGTGAGTCTGGGGGTCATCGAGGAGACGCTCACCCTCCAGCGTTGGCACCTCAACCCGGAATCCGAGCCGGTGCTGAGTCTGTGCGCGGACGCCTTCGAGAAGGTCTGGGGCCACCTGGACCGCGTGGTCGCTCATTACGGGGACCTGGACTACCGGCCACCCTGGCACAAGGTCACGGAAACGGCGGAGGTGTCCCATGGGTGAGACGACCTCTCGTGAGGACGTGGCGTACCGGGTACGCCGACGCGTCCTGGACATGGGCGCCACCCCCAACGGTGCCCACATCGGTGGAAGTCTGTCCTGCGCGGACATCCTCACTGTTCTCTACCGGGACGTGCTCAGAGTGCGGCCCGACGAACCCGAGTGGCCGGACCGCGACAGGTTCGTACTCAGCAAGGGCCACGCGAGCGCCGCCCTGTACGCGGTCCTCGTGGAGTTCGGCTTCCTCCCCGAAGAGGAACTCGGCACCTACGGCGCTTATGGCAGCCGCCTCGCCGGCCACCCGCTCCGGCGTCTTCCCGGGGTCGAGTTCCCCACCGGATCGTTGGGACACGGACTCTCCCTGGCGGCCGGCGCGGCGTTGGCGGCACGCCGTACCGGTGGCCGAAGTCGGGCCTTCGCCCTCCTCGGCGACGGAGAGCTCCAAGAGGGCTCGATCTGGGAGGCGGTGATGTTCGCGGCCCACCAGGGCCTGGACAACCTGGTCGCCATCGTGGACCGCAACGGTCTCCAGATCACCGGTTCGACCGAGGATTGCGTGGGGCTCGAACCCTTGGCCGAAAGGTGGAGCAGCTTCGGCTGGGACGTCGTCCAAGTGGACGGTCACGACATGGAGGCGCTCCACGAGCACCTGACCGGACCACGCACGTCGACCGGCCGCCCGATGGTCTTGCTGGCCGAGACGATCAAGGGCCGAGGAGTCCCCATGTTCGAGAACAAGAAGAAGAGTCACTCCGTGCAGCTGACGGAACGGCTGCACAAGCGTGCGCTGTTCGGTCTCGGAAAGTCGAGGACGTGATGACCGAACGGACCGCGGACACCCTGGCCCCTCCGACCCGGCGAGAGGACGTCGACTGGGCGGATCACTACGCCGTCCCGGCCCGCGAGGTGTACCGACGCACACTCGTCGAACTGGCGGAACGCGACCCCCGGGTGTTCTGTCTGGACACGGACATGGGGGGACTGGAAAGCGGGTTCGCCGAACGGTTGCCGGAACAGTACGTCAACGTCGGCATCGCCGAGATGAACCTCATGGGTGTGTCCGCGGGGTTGGCGGCGGGCGGCCTGCTGCCCTACGCCAACACCCTGTCCGGTTTCGCCACCGCCCGTGCCTGTGAGGCCTTCAAGGTCGACGTGGCGGGCAACGACCTTCCGGTGCGCGTGGTGGTCACCCACGGTGGTGCCTCCTCAGGACACTACGGGCCCACTCACCACGCACTGGACGACATCGCGATCGCGCGGACCCTGCCGAACATGACGGTCGTCGTCCCCTGTGACGCGGCCGAGACGGAACGGGCCGTACTCGCCACGACGGACCTGGAGGGGCCCTTGTTCCTGCGGCTGGGGCGAGCGGCGACCCCGGTCATCGGAGATGCCTCCGCCGAGTTCGCCCTGGGCCGAGCCCGTGTGTTGCGGGACGGCGGCGACGTGACCATCGTGGCCGCCGGACCCCACCCGGTCCACATGGCCGTCGAAGCGGCGCACGCCTTGGAGGCCCGTGGCGTCTCCACCCGGGTGCTGAACATGCACACCATCAAGCCCATCGATCGGGAGGCCCTGATCGAGGCGGCCCGGGAGACACGCGGGATCGTCACGGTGGAGGACCACCTGGAGATCGGTGGGCTGGGTGCCGCGGTCTGCGAGGTGGTCTCCACCGAGCACCCGTGTCCCGTACGGCGGGTGGGGTTCCCCGACGCCTACCTGGACTTCGTGGCCGACGAACGCGACCTTCTGACGTACGCCGGGATCAGTCCCGAACGCATCGAGAGGGAGGCGTTGGCCATGGTCCGGCGTTGAGCGGGACCACGGGTGTCAGGTGTGCCGTGCGAGCCGTACCGAGGGGCTGCGCCACCAGGCCAGTACATCGGGGTGCGACAGCCGGGGCCGACGGTAGGCGCTGAGTTCGTGGACGGGTGCGTCGAAGGTCAAGGCGTCACCGTCCTGGTACGCGGCATCGACGGACAGCGCGTCGAGTATCGGTCGTCGGCCGCTCGCCTCGGGTTCCGGGGACAGGTCCACCCCCACGAACGTCGCGTCCTCTCGCCCGAAGGGGGCGGTGGGCGCGGCCTCGGGGCCGGGGACCTCCTGGACCGGGACCACCGAGCAGAGGGAGCCTCGTGGCACCGACCACCACAGCACCGCCGTTCCCGGTGTGTGCGGAACGGAACAGCGACCGCGCTCCGGGGATCCGGGCCCTCGCTCCATGCGCACCTCGGAGAGGGGCTTGTCCTCGGCTCCGAAATGGCGAACGGCGGTGTAGCCCACCCGGGCGTAGAAGGCCGGGTTGCCGCGTTCCACGACGGCGTCGAGCACGACCCGGTCGGCTCCGGCGGTGAAGGCGGACTCCTCCAGGCGGCGTAGCAGCAGCCTGGCGGTGCCACCCCGGCGGTGCCAGGGGGCCACGGCCAAGCGGCGAACCTCCCAGGCGCCGTCATCGGTCCGTACCGCCCGCACCGCTCCGACCGGACTCCCGTCCACGGCGGCGACCCACAGGTGTGCTCCTCCGGCGAGGTCCTCGTGCAACTCCTCCGGACCGGCGACCGCCCCGTCCGCCACGGGCAGACCGGGGACCAGGTCACCGGCCCGATAGGCGGCACGGGTCAGTTCGGTCACCCGCCGCGCGAGTGTTCCGGTCAGGTCACGTATTTCCGAGACCACCGGTGCGCTGATTGTCTCCATCGTTTTGTCCATGCCTCGAATATAGAGGGGATAGGGAAAATGAAAACCTCAGTGATCGACATTTCGCAGCATTGTAATAATCGGGGAATCCAGCCCCCTGGAACCGTGGGGGAATACGGCTTCAACATCTGGGGCAACACCTTTCCGGCCGAGGAGCTCCCCGCTCCGGGCACGGAGTCCGAGGTCGCCGGTGTGCCCTTCGCGTTCCCCGCCAGGGCGGTGGTGGGCGGAGACAACGTGCGCTGTCGGGGACAGGTCGTCGAGGTGCCTCCCGGCGACTACGACTGGATCTACCTCTTGGGCGCCGCGGAGCGCAGGACCGAGGACCACATCGGTCTCCTCTACGCCGACGGCGCCGAGAGGGCCGAGCACCTGCGCATGTCCGACTTCTGGCCGGAGACGGACGCCCGCTTCGGCGAACCCCTCGCCTTCCGTACCCTCGCCCTGCGCTATCCCAGGCACACCCACGCTCCGCACGCCCCGTCCATCTGGCAACAGCGCTCTCCGGTGTCCGTGCCCGGTCGGCTCCGCGCGCTGCGTCTTCCCGACAACCCGGCGATGCACGTCTTCGCCCTCACCCTCGTCCAAGAGCCCGAGAAGGAGACGTCGTGCGCGTCGAACTGACCCCCGTCCGGTACTGGCGACACGACCTCACCCACTGCCTGCACAACACCGCCGGGGTCCTGTTGGACCACCACGGCCTGGACCCGATCGAGGCGCTCGGGGCGGCCTGGGGTTTCCACTACCCGGGCGACGTGCGCCGTGAGGAGTACTACCTGCCCGGAGCGTCCGACGACCTGTTCGCATGCCTGGCCCCGTTCCACGGGGTCACCTCCCGTTGGCACCATCCGACCGACTCCGAACAGGGATGGCTCCAGGTTCGTCGACGCCTGGTCGCGGGTGAGATCGTCGCCGTGGCCGCCGACAACTTCCACCTGCCGTTCCGGCCCGCCTACCAGGACGTGCACACCAACCACCTTCTCGCGGTCCACGGCTTCGACGACGAACGTGGTGAGGTGCTGGTGGCAGACCCCACGCCGCCCGCCTACCAGGGGCCGATCCCCTTGGCGGCGTTCACGGCCGCGCGTGATTCAGGGAACCCCGTGGTACACGAACGGGACAAGTTCTTCACCTCCAATCCGATCGGCAATCGGTGGCTGGAGCTGACCGTCGAGGCGGAACAACCCGAGTTCACCCCGGAGTTCGTCGGACGGGTGATCGATGCCAACGTTCGAGGGTTGCTCGAACCGAGTACCTCCGCCACCAGCGGGCTGAGCGGACTGCGTGCGTTCCTGGACCGCTTCCGTGGTGGTTCCGAACCGGCCGGCGGCGGCTCGGACGAGGCGTTCATCGTCATCGGCCCACTGCTCGCGGTCACCGGTCTGCACGCCGAGTTCCTCGCTCGTGCGGGCAAGACGTTCGGTGTCCCCCGACTGAGGGAGCTGGCCCGCACCGTGGACGGAGTCGCCCACGAGTGGTCGGCCTTGCGCATCGCCGTGGCCAACGCCCGAACAGACGTGGACGGTGAAGGTGTGCGCGCCCGCGCCGAGCGCGTGATGGAGGCGTATTCGGGGGCCGTGGCCCTCATGGAACGCGTGCCCGTCCCGTCGTGAAACCCGGGCCCGCCCCCGTGTGGGGGAGATCCCTTACTGACCCCGACGTGCGTTTTGCGGAAACCTTGGGATCACAGAAAGGCGCTATGTCGGTCCGGTGTCTGCGGATTGTTCAAGCTTCTGTTGGACGATCGCGTTTTCTTCGGTAGACGATCATCCGCCGTTATGTGTTGAACCGCGATTCGGAAGAAAGAGCGAAGAATGGCTGTTAAGTCCTGTCCGGAATGCGTCGCCGATGTCACCGTCGTCGACACGATCGAACGCAACGAGATCATCGAGTGCGGTGAATGCGCCGGTGAACTGGAGGTCGTCTCCCTCGACCCGCTGACCATCGCCGTCGCGCCCGAGCCCGAAGAGGACTGGGGCGAGTGAGAACCACCTCGAAGGTACGGCGAAGGGGGAGCCGATGATCAGCGTCGGAATCGTGGGTGGGGCCGGTTACATCGGCGGGGAACTGCTGCGGCTCCTCCTCGGTCATCCGGAGGTCGAGATCGTCGCGGTGACGTCGACGCGTCTCGCGGACCGCAGGGTCGACCTCACCCATCCCAACCTGCGGGGCCTGACCGATCTGGTCTACAGCTCCCCCGACCGCCTGCCCGACTGTGACGCCTTGTTCTTCACGGGTTCGGGGGCCTCCGATCCCGTGGCACGGGCCGCGGAGTCGACCAAGGGCAAGATCGTCTTCGACCTCAGCGCCGACCTGCGTTTGGCCGACCAGGAGACGTATCGCCGTCACTACGGTGAGCACTTCGCCCCGGAACTGCTCGGGACCGCCGTGCGCGGACTTCCCGAGTTGGACAGGGACCGGCTGACCCGAGCGGACCTGGTCGGTGTGCCCGGCTGCATGGCCACCGCCTCGATCCTCGCGCTGGAACCCCTCACCACGGCCGGACTGGTGGCTCCTGAGGTCTATGTGGACGGCCGGGTGGGATCCAGCGGTTCGGGGGCCTCCGCCGGTGAGATGAACCTGCACGCCGAACGCAGTGGGGTCCTGCGGCTCTTCGCTCCGGCGGGTCACCGCCACGAGGCGGAGATCGCCCAGGCCACCGGGGCCGTGCCGAGGATGTCCGCGACCGGGATCGACGCGGTACGCGGCGTTCAGGTCGTGATCCGGGCCACCACGAACCCGGACGTGACCGAACGAGAGATCCGAGCCGCCTACCGGGCCCGCTACAAGGACGAGCCGTTCGTCCGCGTGGTCGCCCAGAAGCGTGGCAACTACCGACTCCCGGAACCCAAGATCCTCTTGGGATCGAACTACTGCGACGTCGGGTTCGCCCTGGAGCCGGGCACCGGGAACCTCACGCTCGTGGGCGCCCTGGACAACCTGGTCAAGGGCGGCGCGGGCAACGCGGTGCAGAGCTTGAACATCCGGATGGGCTGGGACGAACGGACCGGGCTCGGATTTCCCGGGCTCCATCCGATCTGAGGAGGATTCGATGTCCGATCACGTACTCGTGGTCAAGGTCGGCGGAGACCACTCCCTCGACCGGGAGGGGCTCTGCCGAGACCTGGGGCGCCTGGTCGCCGAGGGGCGGCGTGTGGTCCTGGTGCACGGAGGCGCCGCCGACCTCGACGACCTCGCACGACGGCTGGGGGTGCGCCAACGCAGGCTCACCACCCCCGGTGGTACGTCCAGCCGTTACACCGACCCGGCGACCCTGGAGGTGCTCCAGTACGCCCTCCTGGGCGAGTTCAAACCGGAGTTGGTGTCAAGTCTGTCCCGCGAGGGCGTGCCCGCGGTGGGGCTGAGCGGCATGGACTGTGGTCTGATCCGGGCCCGGCGGCCGAAGTCCCACCGGGTGGTCGTGGACGGCCGCACCCGAGTCGTCCGTGACGACCACAGCGGCCGGATCACCCTCGTGGACCCGGCGCTCGTCCTGTCGCTACTGGGGGAGGGGCGGGTTCCAGTGATCTCTCCGCCCGCGCTCGGGGAGGACCACCGCCCGGTCAACGTCGACGCCGACCGTACCGCCGCCGCCATCGCCGGCGCGCTCGCCGCGGCGGGTCTGCCCACCCGTCTGGTCCTGCTCACGGCCGCCCCGGGACTGCTGGCGGACCACACCGACGAATCGTCACTGCGATCCGAGGTCACCCTCAAGCCCCAGGGGGGTGTCGACGAGGCCGCGGTCGGGGGGATGTCCGTCAAACTGCGCGCGGCCCGGAGCGCCCTGCTCGACGGGGTCGACTCCGCCGTCATCGCGGACGGGCGGGTCGACTCGCCCGTGTCCGCCGCGCTGGTCGGACGGGGAACTCGTGTTCGGGTGGCCCGACCTGTTGGGAGTCATCGATGACCACACCACCGTCAACCGGGCACGCCACGGCCGACAAGGCGGGTGGAGGCAGTCTGGCCGACACCCGCCGGAGGCTCATGGCGCTCCGCGAAAGCCAGCGCTCCTCGGGCCTGGGTACCGGGGAGGCCATCACGGCGGTTCCCCGGGAACGTGCCCTGCCCACCTCCTTCACCCAGCAACGTCTGTGGTTCCTGGACCAGTGGGCCCCCGGGAGGTCGGTGTACAACTCCCCGGTCTCCCTGCGTCTGCGCGGCGAGCTCGACGGCTCGGCCCTGCAGAGGGCCCTGACCGCCCTTGTCGCCCGTCACGAGGTCCTCCGCACCCGATACCCCGTCAGGGACGGAGTCCCCTTCCAGGAGATCGCTCCGGCGGCCGAAGTCCCGCTCCAGGTCATCGACGCCCCCGGCGGCGACGAACAGATCCGGGAACACGTCTCGGAACTGGCCGCCGCCCCCTTCGACCTGAGGAACGGTCCGGTCCTGAGGGCGTACCTGTTGCGTCAGGCCGAAGACGTCCACGTCCTCCTCCTCTCCCTGCACCACATCGCGACCGACGGTTGGTCGACCGCGATCATCATTCGGGAACTGGTGGAGCTGTACCGCTCGGAGCGTGGTGGCGGAGCGGCCGGACTGCCCGAGCTCGCTGTGCAGTACGCCGACTACGCCGTCTGGCAGCGCGGCAGGATGACCGGGGAGCGTGCCGACGAGCAGCTGGCGTACTGGCGTGATCGGTTGACCGACCTGCCGATCCTCGACCTGCCCACGGATCGACCCCGGCCCGGGGTCCCCACACACGCGGGGACGACCCTGGACCGAGTCCTTCCCGCACGCCTACGGGACGACCTGAACCGGCTGGCCCGGGCCGAGCGGGTCACCCTGATGACGGTGGTCCTGGCCGCCTTCAACGTGCTGATGTCCAAGTACACCCAACAGGACGACATCGTGGTCGGGTCCGTGTGGTCGGGACGTGGTCGCCCGGAGGTCGAGTCCCTGGTGGGCTTCTTCTCCAACACCCTGGTGCTGCGCACCTCCACCGCCGGTGACCCGACCTTCCGTGAGCTCCTGTCCCGCACGAGGGACACCGTGATGGGCGCCCACTTCCACGAAGACCTGCCCTTCGGGAAGGTGGTCGAGGAGCTGAGCCCGGAACGCGACCCCGACCGCAATCCGCTTTTCCAGACCTCCTTCACCCTGCAACACGCGGCGATCGAGTCCGCGGAGATCGAGGACCTGCGGGTCGAGGCCTTCCCGATCGATTCGGGGACGGCCCGGTTCGACCTGGCCGTCCAACTGACGGAACTGCCCGAGGGACTACGGCTGTGGGCGGAGTTCTCCACGGAGCTGTTCGACTCCGAACGCGTCGCTCGCCTGTTCGATCACTACGAACAGGTACTGAACACCGTGGTGGTCGACCCCGGGCTGCGGCTCAGCGAGACCGGTGTGCTCACCGCGACCGAACTGGCCGAGGTGACGGGGCGGTGGAGTGACGGGGGGACGCCGGGCGAACGGCGGCTCCTCCACCGGCTGTTCGAGGCCAGGGCGGCAGAGCGGCCCGACGACGTCGCCCTGCGTTTCGAGGGTTCCGACACCACCTACGGAGAACTGGAGGGCCGGGCCAACCATCTCGCCTGGAGGCTTCGGGAACAAGGAATCGGGCCCGAGGACGTCGTCGGCGTCCTGCTGGAACGAGGCCCGGACATCCCCACCGCCTACCTGGGCGTGGGAAAGGCCGGGGCCGCCTTCATGCCGATGGATCCCGACCACCCGGCCCAACGCAGGGAGGCCATCATCGCCGACGCGGGATGCGAAGTGGTGGTCACCTCGGCGGACCTGGCCGACCTCCTGCCCGAGCACGTGCGGGCCGTCACCGTCTCCGACGAGGACCGGCCCACGGCGCCCGTCGGCCCCCCGCCGGTCACCGTGACGGGACGCAACCTCGCCTACCTGATCTTCACCTCCGGATCCACCGGCCGCCCCAAGGGGGTTCAGGTGGAGCAGTCCGCCATCACGAACTTCACCGAGGCCATCATCGAGCGGTTCGACCTCGGCCGGGGAGACCGGGTGCTCCAGTTCGCCAATCCGGCCTTCGACGTCAGCCTGTTCGACTTCTTCGCCGCCCTGGGCAGCGGAGCCACCCTCGTCCACGCGCCACGCGAGGTCCTGCTCGACCCGACCTCGCTCACCGCACTGATGCGCTCCGAACGCGTGACGGTGACGGATCTGCCGCCGGCCGTCCTCGGGATGCTCGACCCGGACGACCTCCCCGACCTGCGCGCGCTGTTCGTGGGGTTGGAGGCCTTCCCCGCCGAGCTGGTCAATCGATGGCGCACCCCGGACCGGGAGTTCCACAACGGTTACGGCCCCACCGAGGCGACGGTCGCCTGCACGGACTACGCGTGCCCCGACGAGGAACACACCGCCATGCCGCCCATCGGCGGGCCCTTGCGCGGCTACCGCGTCTACGTCCTGGACCGCTTCGGAGCGCCCGTACCCGAAGGCGTCCCAGGGGAGCTCTACGTCGCCGGAGCCGGTGTGGCACGCGGATACGTGAACCGTCCCGACGCCACCGCGGAACGTTTCGTCCCCGACCCCTACGGCCCTCCCGGAGCTCGCGCCTACCGTACCGGTGACCTGGTCCACTGGGACTCCAACGGTGACCTGCGCTTCCTCGGCCGCGTGGACGACCAGATCAAGATCCGCGGCCTCCGAGTCGAACCCGGTGAGGTCGAGCGATCCCTCACCGCCCACCCCGAGGTGGACGAGGCCGTGGTGGTACGCCATGGTTCGGGCGCCGACGCCCGACTGGTCGCCTACCTCACCCCCCTCGACGCGGAAGCGGGGGGACCCGATCTCGACGGGGTACGACGGACGGCCGCCGAACACCTTCCCTCCTCCCTGGTCCCAGCGGTCATGATCGTGCTGCCCGAGATCCCGCGTGGCGCCAGCGGCAAGATCGATCGTGGCCTTTTGCCGGCCCCCGAGGAAAGTGTGGTGCGGCGGACGCCGACGCCTCCCTCGACCGACACCCAGTGGGGGCTCGCGCGGATCTGGGAGGACCTCCTGGACCGGGGCGACCAGGACGAGGTCGACGTCCACGACGGGTTCTTCGAGGTCGGTGGGAACTCGCTCAAGGTCACCGAACTGGCCTCGCGGATCGAATCGGCCTTCGGAGTGCGGCTGGAGCTGAGGGATCTCTTCGTGAACTCCAGCATCTCCGCCCTCGCCGAGCTCATCGAGTCCGACGAGCTGGCGGGGACCTCCGACGACGACCTGCTCGCCTTGTTGAACGAGGCGGAAGGGAGCACCCCATGACGGTGCGCACACCGATGGAGCCCATCCCCGGGCTCAGCACCCGGCAGCGGGCCTTCCGTGAGGAGGTGCGTTCCCTGCTCACGGGACCGGAGGTGGCCGCGGAGCTCGCCGAGCTGGCCGCCCGTCCCCCGGGAGAGGAACCGGTTCTGCTGGAGATCTACCGGACGTTGGGGCGCAGGGGCCTGCTGGCCCCCGGTTGGCCGGTCGAGTACGGCGGTCTCGGCCTCGGTCCGGTGGAGTCCGCCATCGTCACGGAGGAGATGACGCTCGCCGGTGTCCCCGACGACGTGCACGTCCTCGGTGTGGACCTCGTCGGCATGTTCCTGCTGGCGGAGGGAAGCCCGGAGCAGAAGCGGGAGCACCTCCCGGCCCTGGCCGCGGGCGAACGGGTCGCGACCGTTCTGTTCACCGAGCCAGGCTGTGGCTCGGACCTGTCCGGGCTGTCCACTCGTGCCGAGCCGGACGGGGACGGGTGGCGGTTGCACGGCTCCAAGGTCTACAACATGAAGTCCCAGTACGGCGAGATCGCCTTGTGCGCCGCGCGGACCAGCGAAGGTCCGGTGGCCATGCACGGGATCACCCTGTTCCTGCTGCCGTTGCGCTCACCGGGCGTCCACGTCGAGCCGGTGCCGAGCATGGCCGACGAGTGCTTCGGCCTCGTCGTCATCGACGGCGTGCGGCTGGGGCCGGAGGACGTCGTCGGACGGTTGGACGACGGATGGCGGCTGATGAACGAGCTGCTCCAGCTGGAACGCACCGGGATCGACTTCCACGGCAAGGCCCGACGCCTGCTGGACCTGGTGATGGAGCGGGCGGCGCGCGCGGGCCGACTCGATGATCCCGTGTTCGCGGTCCGGTTCGCGGAATTGGACGCGCGACTGCGTGCCTCCCACGCCCTGGCGTGGGAGATGGTCCACAACCTCGATCTCGGTGCCCCGGACCCGGTGGCGTCCGCGATGAGCAAGTGGTACGCGAGCGAGCAGTTCCGACCGATCCTCGATACGGGGTCGGAGGTCGACGGAGTCGACTCGCAACTGACCCGCTGGGACGAACGGGCGGGGAGCACCTCGCGGTTCGAGGCCGACTACCGCATGGCACCCGCGCAACGGCTGGCCTCCGGTACCTCCGAGGTCATGCTCTACCTGATCGCGACCAACGGTCTGGGGATGCTCTGAGATGACGATCGAAACCGCCACGTCCGAGTCGACCTCCGCGGGGACCACCCCGGCCGAGGTGCGCGCGGCGTGCGCCGAGCTCTTCCACGAAGACCTGAACCCGGTCCTGCGCAGGGTCGGTGATCGACCCAGGGGCAGTGGCGGGTCCGCGGTCCTGAACGGGGACGACGTGGAGGCCCGAGCCGGTGTGTGGGCGACCCTCACCGACATGGGTGTGCTGCGAGCGTCCCTGCCGGTACGCCTGGGCGGGTCCGAAAAGGCCCTGGAGACCACCGTCGAGGTGGCCGAACTCACCGGACCCGGCCTGTACCAGAGCGCCCTTCCCGACACCCTGGCGGTCGCCGACCTCCTGGCCCTCGATGGACGCCACGACGAACTCCTCGACTCCGTCGCCGAGGGACGGAGCACCATGTCCCTGGCCGTTCGGGAGCGAGGCGTGGACGAGCCCGGGACCGTCGGCCCCCTGACGGTCGACGCACACGACGGGACGGTGACCGGCACGCGCCGGTTCGTCGCCTTCGCGGCGGACACGGACCTGCTGCTGGCCGTGGGCACGGTCGGGGGAGATACGTACTCCTGCCTGGTCCCCACCGCACAGCCGGGTGTCCGGGTCCGCCGTCAGGACGACCTCGGCCGCGGCGACCTGTACGAGGTCACCTTCGAACGGGCCGTCCTCGCCCCGAACGGCCTGATCGAGGTCGGTACCGACTACGCGAAGGTCCTGGCCCGGGCCAGGATCAGGCACGCGGCCTACCTGTCGGGCCTGTGCCGTGGAGCCCTCGATCTCACCGTCGCCCATTTGAAGGAGCGCCGGGCCTTCGGCGCTCCCCTCGCCAGGATGCAGGCCCCCGCCTACCGGCTCGCGGGGCTCAGCGCCGAGAACGCCGCCTTGGCGGCCCTGGTCCGTCGTACCGCGCGAGCCGCCGACTCCGGAGCGGACGACATTCGCCTTCACGCGGCCCAAGCCGCCTTCCTCGCCGGTGACCTCGCCCGCGTCGTGTCCGCGGAGGCCGTACACCTGCACGGTGCCCTCGGTATGACGGAGCGGTGTGACGCGTCGTTCTTCTACCGCCGGGCGGCGGTGGACGCGCAGCGTTTCGGCACCGCCACCGGGCTCCGTCGGGAGGCCGCCCGGCTGCTTCACTCCAGCTTCGTCGACGACCTTGGAAAGGGATGACGATGTCGACAATGGGAACCACCGATCCGGTATCCCTGCTCCAGGACCTGATCAGGATCGACACCACCAATCCGCCCGGCGACGAGGGAGCGTGCGCCGCCTACGTCACCGATCTGTTGGGCGGCGACGAGGAGATCGACGTCAAGGTCATCGGGGTCACCCCTGAACGGGCCAACGTGGTCGCTCGCTTCAAGGGCAGGGGGGAAGCGCCCCCTCTACTCCTGCACGCCCACTCCGACGTCGTCCCCGTCACCGGCCAGGACTGGCTGTACCCGCCCTTCGAAGGACGTCTCGTCGACGGTGAGGTGTGGGGGCGAGGGGCCATCGACATGAAGGGCGGCCTCGCGATGATGCTGTCCTCCCTCCTGCGCATGCGCGAGCGTGGGGAACGACCCGCCGGGGACGTCCTGCTCGCCGTCGTCGCCGACGAGGAGAACGGAAGTGGGGTCGGCGCCCGTCACCTGGTCCGAAACCACGCGGAACTGTTCGACGGCGTGCGCTACGCCATCGGGGAGGAGGCGGGTGCCGACATCGAGTTGGACGGTGTGCGCTTCCACCCCATCGTCGTGGCGGAGAAACGCGCCTGTTGGCTACGCGCCACCCTGCGCGGCCCCGGGGGGCACGGTTCACGGATGATGCCCGCGAAGACCCCGATGAGGCGTCTGGCCGGCCTGCTCACCGCACTCACCGGAGCGCGCCTCCCGCGTCACAAGGGGGTCGCGGCGGACCGGATGCTCGCCGAACTGTCCCGGCGGTTGCCCGGACCGACGGGTGAGGCCGTACGCGGGCTGAGGGAGGACGACGCCCTCGACCGGCTGCCCACCGGCCTCCCCGACGAACAGGCCCGCTACCTGGACTCGGTGCTCCGTCACACGGTCAACCCGACCGTGGTGCACACCCCGGACAAGATCAACATGATGCCTGAAAGTGTCAGCGTCGACATGGACGGCCGCATCCTGCCAGGAGACTTCACCGTGGCGGACTTCGAGGCCGAGGTCCGTGCCCTGGCCGGTCCGGACATCGAGTTCGAACTCCTCCTGGAGGGGGCCCGGGTCGATCCCGGTCGGATCCGCGAGCCCGAGTTCGGCGGCTTCTACGACTCCATGGTCGAGATCCTGGAGAAGGCCGATCCGGGGGCGGTACCCCTGCCCATGATCACGCCGGCGTCCACCGACAACAGGCTCTTCGCCCAGCTGGGCATCCGCTGCTACGGATGGTTGCCCATGCGCCTGCCCGCGGGTGCTCCGCACCGGGGGATGCTGCACCAGGCCAACGAGCGGATCCCCGTCGACGCCCTGCGCTTCGGCACGGACTGCCTGTCCACCCTGCTGAGCGACCACCGATGAGGACCGGAGTACGAGGAAGAGGCGAACATGGGCACCGAATGGCTGACCGACGAGCGTGGGGCACTGCTACGGGAACTGCGCCGCAGACGCGGTATCGGACGAGATGACCGAATTCCGCCTCGTTCCGGGGCGGAGGGTCCCGCACGGCTCTCACCCGGCCAGCGCAGGCTGTGGTTCTTGGACCGGTTGCGGCCGGGAACCGCGCTGTACAACGTCAGCGCGGGAGCGCGGCTGCGCGGCGAACTCGACGTCACCGCGTTGCGTACGGCCCTGACCGGGATCGTCACGCGTCACGAGGTCCTTCGTTCGGTCTTCGAACAGGCCGCCGATGGTGAACCCGTCCAACGGGTCCTTCCCCCCTCGGAGGTCGACCTCTCGATCTCCGACGTGGACGGCGACCCGTTCGACCGGGCTCGGGTGATCGCGGCCGAGCCCTTCGACCTGGAGCGTGGTCCCGTCGCCCGCTTCCACCTGCTGAGGGTCACGCCCCGAGAACACCTACTCGTGGTCTCGCTCCACCACATGGTCTCCGACGGCTGGTCGCTGGAGATCCTCGTGTCGGAACTGGTGGCCGCCTACGGGGCAGGAGGCGCCGTCACCGAACCGCCCCTGGACATCCAGTACGCCGACTACGCCGTGTGGCAGAACGAGCGCGAGGACGCGCCGGCGGTCACGCGCCAGCTCGACCATTGGCGGGACCGGCTGGCGGGAGCACCCCTGACGGAGGTCCCGACGGACCGGGCACGGCCGGGGACACCGGACTTCTCCGGGGGGTCGATCGTCCTGACCCTCCCCGCCCACACCGCGATCGATCGGCTCGTCGAGGAACACCGCACGACACCGTTCGCGGTGGGGTTCGCCGCGTTCGCCACGGTCCTTTCCCGCTGGTCGCGTCAGGACGACCTGGTCGTCGCGGTGCCGGTGGCGGGACGCCGACGCCCCGAGGTGAACCGGCTGATCGGCTTCTTCGTCAACACCCTTCCGGTACGCGTCGACCTGTCCGACGACCCGACGTTCGGTGCCCTGGTGGCACGGATCCACGACGGCATGCTCGACGCCCACTCCAACGCGGACGTCCCCTTCGATCGGATCGTCGACGCCGTGCGGGCCGAGCGGGACCCCGGAGGCCGTACGGCCCTGGTCCGCCACCTGTTCCAGGTGGACGAGGAGCCTCGTCCGGAACCGGTGGTGCGCGGCCTCGGCTTCGACCTGGTCGCCCTGGACACCGGCACCGCCAAGTTCGACCTGGAGGTCAATCTCGAACCCCTGTCGGAGGGGGGATGGGAGGTCCGTTTGGAGTACAGCGCCGAGCTGTACGACGAGGCGACCGCCCGGAGCCTGGCGGACTCCCTGCGCCTGGTGCTCACCGACGCGGACCCGGATGTGCCGGTGTCCCGGCTCGGATTGGTGGCGGACGACGTCCACACGGAACTCCTGGACGTGTTCGGCGGCACGGAGGAGCCGGTGCCCGGCACCGGATCCACCACCCTGCACGAACTGTTCGAGGATCGGGTCGCCGCCCACCCCGACGCGATCGCCCTCCAGTACGAGGGCGTCACCCTGACCTACCGAGAGCTGGATCGGCGCTCCAACCGGCTCGCGCGAATGCTGCGCGCCGAAGGGGTGGGTCCGGACACGGTCGTCGGCGTCGGACTGCCGCGCGGCCCGGATCTGCTCGTCGGCCTGCTCGCCGCTCTCAAGGCGGGCGGCGCCTATCTCCCCCTGGACACGAAGTACCCGCCCGAACGACTCCGGATGATGCTGGAGGACACACGGGCCAAGGTGGTCATCGCCGACGCGACCGAGGTTCCTCCCGACGTCGCCGCGGTGGTCGATTCGTCCGCTCGCCTGATCTGTCCCGACCGGGACGCGGCAGAGATCGCCGAGTGGTCCGCGGCACCACTTCGGCTCCGTGTCAGTGACCGGTCCCTGGCCTACGTCATCCACACCTCCGGCTCCACCGGGCGCCCGAAGGGGGCGATGAACGAACACCGTGCCGTGGTCAACCGGTTGCTGTGGATGCAGAGGACCTACGGGTTGGAGATCGGCGAGGGAGTCCTTCAGAAGACCCCGATCGGGTTCGACGTCTCGGTGTGGGAACTGTTCTGGCCGCTGATCACCGGAGCGCGGTGCGTACTCGCTCGACCCGGCGGCCACGCGGATCCCGGATACCTGTCCGAACTGGTGGACCGGGCGGACGTATCCACGATCCACTTCGTGCCCTCCATGCTCGACCTGTTCCTCACGGCCCCCTCGTTGGAGGGCTGTCGACGGTTGCGCCGGATCGTGTGCAGCGGGGAGGAACTGCCCTCCCGGCTGGTCCGGGAGGTCGAGCGACGCCTGCCGGAAGTACCCGTCTTCAACCTCTATGGGCCCACCGAGGCCGCCATCGACGTCACCTGGTTCGACTGTCGCGACGGCTACGGGCACCGTGTCCCCATCGGTCGTCCGATCGACGGTTGCACCATCCGTGTCGTGGACGAGGACATGGCGCCCGTCCCGATCGGTGCGCCCGGGGAGCTGATGATCGGCGGCGTCCAGGTCTGCCGTGGCTATTGGGAACGCCCCGGGCTCACCGCCGAGCGGTTCGTACCGGACCCGTTCGGCGGTCCCGGTGCCCGTCTCTATCGCACCGGAGACCTGGCCCGGTGGCGATCGGACGGGACGGTGGAGTACCTGGGCCGAATGGACGGCCAGGTCAAGTTGCGGGGCATGCGCGTGGAGTTGGGGGAGATCGAGGTCGCCCTGACCGAGTTGGAGGGCGTCGAGTCGGCGGTCGCCGACGTGCGCACCGATGGCTCGACCGGCCCCGTACTGGTCGCCTACGTGCTCCTGGCCGACGAATCGGTCGAGAACACGGAGGAACGCGTGCCGAACCTGCAAAAGGCCCTGCGCGGACGTCTTCCGTCGCACATGGTCCCCGTCTCGTTCACCCGGGTCGACGAATGGCCGCTCAGCCCCAACGGAAAGCTCGACCGTCGACGACTCCCCACACCCGACCGACCCTGTGGGGACCGGGGGGCGACGGCCCCCGCCACACCCGGCGAGCGCGCCCTGGCCCGGTTGTGGGCGGAGATCCTGGACACGGACGGAATCGGAGTCGGGGACGACTTCTTCGATCTCGGGGGCAACTCCCTCCTGGCGGTCAAACTCGCGCACCGGATCCGAGTGGAACTGGGCACCGAACTGCCGATGGAGAGCCTGTTCACCATGCCGACGGTCGGCGCGATGGCCGCGGAGATCCAACGCGTCGGACGCCGCACCGTGACGAAGGGACCGTCGCTGCGCAGGGTCGACCGCACCGGATACCGGGTCGGGGCCGGTACGGACACCAAGACAACTCTCGACGATGGAGACGCGACATGACCACGAAGACGGGGGAGGACCTCTACGTCCTCCCGGCATCGTACGGACAGGAACGGCTGTGGCTGCTGGAACAGGTCACCCCGGACATGCCGCTGTACAACGTGCCCATGGCCCTGCGTCTGAGGGGACGACTCGACGCACCGGCGTTGGCCGGAGCGCTCTCCGGTCTGGTGGAACGGCACGAGGTGCTGCGCACCGTTCTACGACTGCGGGATGGAGGGGTCATGCAGGTCGTGCGGGAAGCACGGCCGGTCACCCTCGTGACCGAACCCCTGGCCGACTCCGAGGAGGCGCTCCTGGCGCGGATCGAGGAGCTGACCGCGGAACCCTTCGACCTGGCCGAGGGCCCCCTGCTCCGCGGACACCTGTTGCGGGTGTCCGAGGAGCATCACGTCCTCGTCGTCATCGCCCACCACACCGTCACCGATGGATGGTCCCTGGGGGTGATGCTCGCCGAGATCGCGACCCTGTACGCGTCCGCGGTCGAGGGCGGGGGGAGGGAACTCGCGGAGGTTCCCGTGCAGTACGCGGACTACGCGTTGTGGCAGCGCGAGCAGGTCGAGGGCGGTTCGCTCGACGACCAGATCCGCTACTGGCGTGATCGTCTGAAGGGCGTCCGCCCGCTCGCCCTGCCCACCGGCACGGAGGGCACCGGCCGGCCCCCGCACGCTTCGGTCACCGCCCCACTGCGCGTCGCGCCGGTCACGGTTCGACATCTGCGCGGACTCGCTCCGGCCGGCGTCACCCCCACCATGGTGGTGATGGCCGCCTACACCGCCGTCCTCGCCCGTTGGAGTGGTCAGGACGACGTCGTGCTCGCCCTGCCGGTGGCCGGGCGCGGCGAGCCGGAACTGGAGAGCCTGGTCGGCTTCTTCGTCAACACCCTCCCGGTGCGCGTCGACCTGTCGGGGGACCCCACACTGCTCACCTTGTTGGAACGTGTGCGTGACAGCAGCTTCGGTGCCTATGGCCACGCCGATGTCCCCTTCGAGGTCCTGGTCAACGAACTCAAACCGGAACGCCGGACCGGACGGCCCCCGTTGGCGCAGGTCATGCTCGCGGTCGACAACACACCTCTCGCGGCGCGGGTCGATCTTCCCGGGGTGACCGCCGAGCCGGTCCACCTGTCCCAGGGCAGCGCGATCTTCGACGCCACGGTCGACCTGGTGGAGAACGACGACACGCTGAGCGGAACGATCGGTCTGCGCGCCGATTGGTTCCGTCAGGAGACCGCCGAGCTGTTCAGCAAATCGATCCAGGCGGTCCTGCGTGCCTGGGGCACCGACCCCGACGCTCGGCTGTCCGAGCTTCCCTGCCCCTTGGCGGACAGGGATTCCGAGGTCGCCGTGGCGACCCCGGTGGAGGAGGGCGAACCCGCGGCCGGGGCGCTGGACGGCGCGGGGTCCCTGCCGTCGAATCCGACCGAGCACCTGATCCTGAGCCTGTGGAGCGAGGAGTTCGGCACGAAGATCGTCAGTGTCGACGAGGAGTTCTACGCTCTGGGCGGCGACTCCATGCGTGCGGTACGGATCGTCATGCGGGCTCGGGAGAAGGGCGTCGAACTACCGGTGGAAATGGTGCTCGGAGAGCACACCGTCCGGCAGCTCACCTCGGCGATGACGTGAGACGGTGGCGGGACCGTACGGATGACACCGTACGGTCCCGCCACGTGTCGCTCGGTCCACTCAGGCCATTCAGGCCACTCGGACCACTCAGACCGTCGGTGCTCCTTGTTCCGCTCGGTCCGGGACGTCGCGCAGTCGTCGCACCGGCCCCAGCAGCACGGGCAGGCAGGAGACCAGCAGGATGACGGGTGCGAGCCACAACGTCTCGCGGGCGCCGATCAGGTCGGCCAGGGACCCGGCGCCCAGGGCACCGATCGGAATCGCGCCGAAACTCACCAGACGGTAAGTGGCGTTCATCCGCGTACGAAGGTCCGGGAGGGTGAGCCTCTGCCGGATGGTCGTCGCAACCACGCTGCCGGCCGCGGCACCACCGGAGCCGATGAAGAACGCCGCGCCCGCCGCGGAGAAGCCGAGCGCGTCCACCCCTCCGAAGGCGGGAAGAAGGAAATAGGGGAAGGTGGAGAACAGCAGCACGGTCAGCATGCTCGGGCCGTATCCGATTCGCCTGATGAGCAGGGGGACGCTCAGGGCGCCGGTGACCGCGCCGAGACCTCCCACCAGCATCAGGGTGCCGTACAGACCACTGCTCATCCCCATCCCGTCGACCAGGTACATCAGGCCGCCCACGGTGACCAGCGGAATTCCGGCGTTGTAGATCGCCGCGTGGATCGACACGGCCCTGACCGGGGGGTTGGAGAACACGGCGCGTACGCCGTCGGCCAGTTCGGCACGTGGATCGCGGTCGCCCGCACGAGTGGGGACCCGTTCCCGGTGACGGACGAAGAAGAGGGTCAGGGCCGAACCCAGGTACGCCAGCCCGCTCGCCCCCATCGCCGAGGCGGGACCCAGCAGTGACGCGGTCCAGCCACCCACACCCGGTCCGGCGGTGCCGCCCACGGCGATGTTCGCCGACATCCGACTGTGCGCGGTGTCGAGGAACCCGGAGGAGACCAGGCGTGGCACGTAGGACACCAACGCGATGTCGTAGACCACCGTCAGGCAACCTCCGATCAGTGCCGCGACCAGGAGGTGGGGGAGCGTCATCTGACCGCTCAGCGCCAAGGCGGCGATCGTCAGCACGACCGAGGCCCTGAGCAGGTCCACCACGATCAGCACGGGTCGGAGGGCCCGGTGCTCCAGCAGCAGGCCCGCCAACAGGGGAAGCACCACGAACGGTGCCATGTACAGGGCCTGGAGCAGACCCACCTGGAATCCGGAGGCGTCCAAGAGGGAGATCGCCAGCAGGGGCAGCAGGAACAGGGTCGTCTGTGAACCCAACTGGGAGAAGAAGTCGCCTCCCCAGAGAAGACGGAAGTCCCGTGCCGGCGCCGCCCCCTTCCCGGATTCGGTGGTCGATATGGGATCAAGGGCCGTCATCGAGGACCTCCTACGAAGGGATTCGGCTCGGTACGCCGGGCATGGAGCGGCACCCTCGGACGTTCGCACCGCTTCCGCGCCGCCGTGGAGTCCGGGAAACCCCTGATTTCGGTGCGGCGCCACGAGGAGGACTGTGGGGAAAGGTCGCGACCGGTTGGTTCCGGGGCGCATACGACCGGGATCCGACGAACGAAGGGTGAGGCATGACCGACTTCGCAACGGGGGCGCCCAGGACATGGCGTGACGTGCTGTCCGGTGCCGCGGGGGACAGGCCGGACCGGACCGCGTTCAATTTCCGTCCGGAGCAGGCGGGTGCCACGCCCGACCGGATCGACTACGCGGAGCTCGACCTGAGGGCCAGGGCGATCGGAACGCACCTGCTCGGCCTTGGCCTGGGCGGACGTTCCGCGCTCTTGTTCTACCCGCCTGGTCTGGAGTTCGTCACCGCCTTCTTCGGCTGCCTGTACGCGGGGGTCGTCGCGGTCCCCGCCTACCCGCCCACCCGCAATCCGCGTTCGCTCGCACGCGTGGTGGGCATGGTCCAGGACAGCGGTGCGGAGTTCGCGCTGACCACGGCGGCCGGACGCGATCGGATGGACGGCCGCATCGGTCTCGTCCCCGGGCTGGAGAAGCTTCGCCTGGTCGCGACGGATGACGTGCCGGACGCGGCAGCCACGGGCTGGGACGCCCCCGCACTCGATACGGGATCTCTGGCGTTCCTCCAGTACACCTCGGGCTCGACCGCCACCCCCAGAGGCGTGGCGCTCACCCACGGCAACCTGCTGGCGAACACCGCGCTGATCCAGGAGGCGTTCGGTCTGCGGGACGACATGCGCGGTGTCTCCTGGCTTCCCGTCTACCACGACATGGGACTCATCGGTTCGGTCATGGGCACCGTGCGACGTGGCGGCACCATGGCCCTGATGTCACCCGTCACCTTCATCCGCGACCCCTACCGCTGGCTCGAAGCCATCAGCGAAGACAGGGCCGTGGTCAGCGGAGCCCCCAACTTCGCCTACGACCTGTGCGTGGAGAAGGTCACCGACGAGCAGGCCGCCCGGCTCGACCTCAGCAGTTGGGAGGTGGCCTTCAACGGCGCCGAGCCCGTACGCGAGGACACGATGCGGGCCTTCGCCGACAAGTTCGCCGTCTCCGGGTTCCGATCCTCCTCGCTCCTGCCCTGCTACGGCCTGGCCGAAGCGTCCCTCATGGTCACGGCCGGACCCCACGGTTCCGGTATCCGGGTCTCGGCCCCGCCCATGGAAGGGGCCGGGGGCGGGGCCGCCTCCGACGTGGTGGCCGGCGGCGCGGTCCCCGCCGCGCATCGGGTCGAGGTCGTCGAACCGGCCACACGAACCTCGTTGCCCGAGGGCGAGGTCGGGGAGATCTGGGTCCACGGGGCCAGTGTCGCCCAGGGCTACTGGAACCGTCCCGACACCGAGGACGACCCCTTCGGGCTCACCCTGGCCGACGAACCCACGGTTCCCTTCCTTCGCACCGGAGACCTGGGTTTCCTTCGGGACGGCCAGCTGTACGTCACCGGACGCAGCAAGGACTTGATCATCGTCCGCGGACGCAACCACTATCCGCAGGACATCGAACTCACCGCCCAACGCTCTTCGCCCGCGCTTCAGCCCAACGGTGGCGCGGCCTTCGCCCTGGACGAGGAGGACGGCCGGGAGCGGGTCGTCGTCGTGCAGGAGGTCCGGAGCGGCCAGGACGTGGACCTGGACGAGGTGACCCGGAGCGTCCGTGCCGCGGTCGTCGAGGAGCATGAGGTGCGCGTGGACTCCGTGGTCCTCGTCCGCTCGCTGACCATCCCGCGTACCACCAGTGGCAAGATCGCCCGGCGCGCCTGTCGCAAGGCCCTGCACGAGGGCACGTTGACGGTGCTCGCCGAACTGCGTTCCCAGGAAGGGGAACGGCTCCTCCCCGAGGGCGAGGAGTCCGACGGCGACGCCGATGGCCTCGCCGTCTTCCTGCGCGAGTCGATCGCGGCGGTGCTCGACGTGTCCGCGACGCGGATCCCTCTGGACCGCCCCCTGGTGGAGCTGGGCATGGACTCCCTGGACACCGTCCGACTCCGACACCGCGTGGAGACCCAGCTGCAGGTGGACCTGGATCCGGAGGACGTACTCGCCCTCACCATCGACGAACTCGTGCTCCAGGCCTCGACCGCTTCGCGTGTCCCCCCGGAGGAGGTGATGACCGACGGACCCACCGACCACCCCCTCTCGCACAATCAGCGAGCGATGTGGTTCCTGCACCAGTTCGCGCCGGCCAGTTCGGCGCACAACATCGGCATGGCGGCCGAGGTCTCCGGACGGGTGGACGCGTCCGCGATGCGCCGGGCCCTGGCCCTGCTGTCGGAACGTCATACCGCCCTGCGCACCTCCTTCCCCGTGGTCGACGGCGAGCCCGTCCAGAGGGTGCACGCGGAACTCGAACCCGAGTTCACCGAAAGCGACGTGCGCGACCTGGACCGTGACCGGATCGAAGCGGAGGCCCGACGGCTCGCCTACGCTCCCTTCGACGTGGCCTCCGGTCCGTTGGTCCGGGTCTGCCTGCTCCTGGGTCCGGACCACGACAGGCTGGTGTTCATGCTGCACCACCTGGTGTCCGACCTCTGGTCGATGGAGGTGATGCTCGACGAACTGGGCCGCCTCTACCGCGCCATCACGACCGGGGGCCCGCTCCCCGACTGGGGGCCCGCGCCCAGCCACCTGCGTCCGGTTCGCCACGAGAGCGCACGGTTGGAGGACGATGGTGCCCGGCTCATCGACTTCTGGAAGGAGGAGCTCCAAGGCGCACCCACCGAACTCGAACTGCCCACCAGCCACCCCCGCCCCGCCGAGCAGGGCTTCCGTTCCGGCACCGTCCGGTTCCGACTCGACCCTGAGCTGACCAGAAGCCTCAAGGAATGCGCGGCGAAGACCGGGACCACCCTCTATTCGGTCCTGCTCGGCGCCTACCAGGTGTTCCTGTCCCGTTACTCCGGGCGGGACGATGTCCTGGTCGGTACCCCGGTCCACGGACGTGGGCGGGCCGAGACGGCCGGGATCGTCGGCAACCTGGTGAACACCGCGGTGATGCGCGGCCGGATCGCACCGGACCTGAGTTTCGCCGACCACACGCGTGCCGTCGACCGTGGCGTTCGGGCCGCACTCCACCAGGACGTCCCCCTGCCCCTGCTCGTCGAGCGGTTGAGGGTGGATCGCAACCTCGGGCGCCAGCCCCTCGTGCAGAGCCTCTTCACGTTCCAGCGCCCGATCGGTGCTCAGCCGCAAGGGATGAGTTCGCTCATCCTCGGTGACCGGGACGGCCGTTTGGAGCTGGGCGGGCTCGACCTGCGGCCCCTCCCGCTCGACCCACCGCACGGGATCTTGGACCTCTCGGTGACGTTCGCCGAGTCCGAGGAGGGATTGGGCGGACTGCTCCAGTACGACACCGCCCTGTTCACCCCGGAGGCCGTCGAGGGCATGGTGCGGCACCTGAGCACACTTCTCGCCGGAGCGGGGGCCGATCCCGAGCAGCGAGTGGGGGAACTGCCCCTGCTCGACGAGACCGAGCGTGCCCGCGTCCTCGACCGATTGACCGGTACCGGGTTCGCCCATCGCCCGGACGACTACGTCTTCCAGCGGTTCGCCGAACGGGCCGCGGCCGATCCGGACGCTCCCGCGATCGCCTTCGACTCCCGAGACCTGCCGATCGACGAGCCGGTCGACCCCGCGACCATCGTGGACGTGCCCACGCTCGGCTACGCGGAACTGGACGATCGGTCCGACCGGCTGGCCACCTATCTGGTCGGTCGGGGCGTGGGCCCCGAACAGGTCGTCGGACTGTACCTGCCGAGGTCGGTGGACGCGGTCGTGGCCATGCTCGCCGTCCTCAAGGCGGGCGGCACCTACCTGCCCATCGACTCCGAACTGCCCGCGGAGCGGGTCGAGTTCATGCTCACCGACTCCGGGGCCCGAGCGGTCGTCACCGCGACCACGCCCGAGTCCTCTCCGGCCGAGGGTGTCGAGATCGTGGCCCTGGACACCCTGGCACGCACCCTGGAAGAGCAGCCGCCGGGGCCGCCCCCCTGCCGACTGACCCCGGACAACACCGCCTACGTCATCTACACCTCGGGATCGACCGGTCGCCCCAAGGGGGTCCAGATCCCGCATCGTGCCATGGCCCACCTCATGGACGCGATGGCCGTGCCCCACACGCCCGGCCGCGGAGACCGTGTCCTGGCACTGGCCAGCTTCTCCTTCGACATCTCCGTCATGGAGGTGTTCCTGCCCCTGGTCACCGGGGGCGTCGTGCACATCGCCGACACATCGGTCAAGACCGACGGTGCCCAGCTCCGCGCCCGTCTGGACAGTGGTGCGTTCGCCTTCGCCATGGCCACACCCGCCACTTGGCAGCTCCTGGGCGACGCGCACTGGGAGGGCCATCCCGACCTGGTCGTCTCCAGTGGGGGAGAAGCGCTGTCGGAGGCTCTCGCCGACCGGCTCATCGGCCGGGGAAAACGGCTGTGGAACCTCTATGGGCCCACCGAGACCACGGTGTGGTCGGCGGCGGCAAGGATCGACGAGACCGGGCGAGGACCCGTACCGATCGGCGCTCCGCTCGGTGAGACCAGCCTCTACGTCCTCGGCCCCGAGATGGAACCGGTACCGGCGGGGGTCATCGGCGAGGTCGTGATCGGTGGCGCGGGGGTCGCCCGCGGCTACCTGGGTCGCCCCGGACTGACCGCCGACAGGTTCGTGCCCGATCCGCATGGGGGGACCCCCGGTGCTCGAATGTATCGGACCGGTGACCTGGCGCGCTTCGGCGCCGATGGGCGCCTGGAATTCCTGGGGCGGGCGGACCAACAGGTCAAGTTCAACGGTCATCGGATCGAACTCGGCGAGATCGAGAGCGCGCTCGACCGACACCCGACCGTGCGCCGTTCCGCGGTGGTGGTCCACCAGACCGCGTCGGTGTCCACGCTGGTGGCCTACGTCGAGGCCCGAAACCGTGTGGGTACGGCCGCCTTCGACCGCCAGTCCGCCGATCGCGCGCTGCGTGAGGCCCTGAGCGAGCGACTTCCCGTCTACATGGTGCCCACGCACTTCGTGTGGCTCTCCGAGCTGCCCCTGAACTCCAGCAACAAGATCGACCGAAGGAAGCTGCCCGAACCGGAGGTCACGGCGGTGGCCTCCTCGGAGGCTCCCGCCACCGACACCGAACGGGAGCTGCACCGGATCGTCGTCGAACTGCTCGGAGGCGCCCGGCTGGGACGCGACGACAACTGGTTCGAGTTGGGGGCCCACTCGCTCCTGCTGTCCAGGCTCGTCCTGCGCGTGCGGGACGTCTTCGGGGTGCGGCTGCAACTACACCGTCTGTTCGAGCGGCCGACCCTGCGAGGGGTCGCCGCCCTGGTGGACGAGTCGACCGCGACGGCACCGGCACCGGTCGTCACCCGGGTGGACCGGCGCGGTTTCGCCGGAGTCTCGGGAACGGGCCGCGCCGACGTATTGCGCAGGCTCCGCGCCTCGCGGAGCGACCAGACAGGAATGGACTCATGAGTCACCAGGAGGAGAGGACCATGCAGAGCACCGAGGAACCCCTGGCGTTCCCCGTGACGTTCGCTCAGCAACGGCTGATGATCATCGAGCAGCTCTTCCCGGGGACGGCCGCCTACCACGTCCCGTTCGCCCTGCGACTGCGGGGACCGATGGATCGGGAGGCACTGCTCGCCTCGATCGGGCATGTCATGGGTCGGCACGAGTCGTTGCGTACGGTGTTCACCACCATCGACGGCGAGTCCGCGCAGGTGGTCCTGCCCGAGTCCCCGCTGGACGTTCACGAGGAGGACCTCACCGGTACCCCCGAGGCCGGGTCCGAGGAGCTGCTCGCCGCGCGGTTGGGGGCCGACGCCCGCACGCCTTTCGCGATCGACGAGGGCCTCGTTCGGATCACCCTGTTGCGTCTGGCCCCAGAGGAACACGTGCTCGCGGTCACCATGCACCACCTGGTCTCGGACATGTGGTCGTGCGGCATCTTCGTTCGGGAGATCGCCGAGGGGTACCCGGCCTTCCTCAGCGGGCGTTCGCCACGCGGTCCCGAGCTCCCGGTGCAGTACGTGGACTACACGGCCTGGCAGCGTGAGAACCTCACCGAGGAGGTGATCGGCGACTTCCTGAGCTTCTGGCGAGGTGAGCTCGGGGGCGCGCCGCCGGTCTTGGAGTTGCCCGCGGACCGCCCCCGTCCCCCGGCGCAGAGCTTCCACGGGAACATGCTGCCCTTGAGCCTGTCCCCGGAGGTGTCCAGACGCGTCCGTGAGCTGAGCGGTGAACTCGGGGCGACCCCGTACATGACCATCCTGGCGGCGTTCCAGGCGGCGATCGGTCTGTGGGCGCGCACCCGCGACGTGGTGGTGAGCACCGGGGTCGCCACGCGTACCGCCGAGACCGAGGACCTCATCGGCTGCTTCATCAACATCGTGCTCTTCCGGACCTCCCTGGAGGGCGACCCCGCCTTCTCCGAGCTCGTGGGTCGTGTGCGCCGGACCGTGCTGGCGGGTTTCGAACACCAGGATCTTCCCTTCGACCGCCTGGTCGAAGAGATCGCGCCCCACCGGGACCTCAGCCATCAGCCGCTGACCCAGGTCATGTTCGTCATGCAGAACGCGCCGATGCCCAACCCCGCGGTGGGGAACCTGGAGATCTCGGCGGTGCACGTGCCCCGGAACGCCACCCAGGTCGATCTGGACCTGCAGATGTGGGACGCGGGAGACCGCTACGAGGGCTTCTTCGAGTACAGCACCGACATGTTCGACGAGGGCACCATCGCACGGCTATGGGCCCAGTTCGAGAGGCTGTTGGCCGCAGCGGTGGAGAAGCCGGAACGGAGACTCTCCGACCTTCCCCTGCTCTCCCCGAACGAGGTCGAGACCGCGGTCTCGACGTGGAACTCCACAGGTTCGGACATCCAGGATCGCTGTCTGCACGAGCTGTTCGAGGAGAGGGCCCGGCTCACCCCGAACGCCACCGCTCTCGTGTACCCGGGCGGATCGTCGACCTACGCCGAGCTGGACGCCTGGGCGGAGCGGATCGCCTCCGGCCTGACCCACCTCGGGGTGGGACCGGAGGTGCTGGTCGGCTCCTTCCTGAGCGCCGCCGCGCCGGTGCGGTTGCCGGTCTTCCTCGGCATCCTCAAGGCGGGCGGGGGCCACCTCCCGCTGGATCCGGAATACCCGTCGGATCGCCTGGCCTTCATGATCGAGGACGCGCGTCCCCGGGTACTGCTCACCGAGGACGGTTTGGCCGAGCGGTTGCCAGAGCACACCGGGGCCGCCCGGGTCATCGGGGTCGCGGACCTACCGACGGTCGAGGTTCCGCGTAGGACGGATCGGGAGCACGATCGGGTCCGGACCGACAACCTCGCCTACGTCATCTACACGTCTGGTTCCACCGGGCGACCCAAGGGCATCGCGGTCCCCCACCGGGGCGTGGTCAACAACATCCTCGACCTCAACCGAGTGGGCGGGGTGGGAACCACGGACACGTTGTTGGCGCTGTCCTCGGCCAGTTTCGACATGTCCGTCTACGACATGTTGGGGATGCTCGCCGCGGGCGGGACCGTCGTCCTACCCGAAGCGCACCGGGCCCAGGACCCCCGGCACTGGGCCGATCTGGTCCGGGAGCACCGGGTCACCGTGTGGAACTCCGCCCCCGCGCTGCTGGAGACGTTCGTCGAGGAGGTCGACGAGCGCGGCGCCGGGAGCGCTTCCTCCATACGTCTGGCGTACCTGGGGGGAGACTGGGTCGGGCTCGGCCTGCCTGAACGGTTGCGCTCGTGCGCTCCAGGTGCGCGAGTCGTGGTGATGGGCGGCGCCACCGAGGCGTCCATCCACTCCACGATCCACGAGGTGGTCACCGTGGACCCGGAGTGGTCCGCCATCCCGTACGGCGTCGCCATGGAGAACCAACAGGTCCTCGTGCTCGACGAGTACGGCCGGCCCGCCCCGATCGGGATACCCGGTGAGCTGTACCTGGGCGGGGTCGGGTTGACCCGCGGTTACCTGGATCGCCCCGGACTGACCGCGGAGCGCTTCGTCCCACACCCCTTCGCCGGGTGTTACGGCAACGTGCCCGCGGGGGCTCGCCTATATCGGACGGGCGACCTGGTGCGCTATCGCTCCGACGGGGTCCTCGAACTCATCGGCCGTATCGATCACCAGACCAAGATCCGTGGTCTTCGCGTGGAACCGGGTGAGGTCACGGCCGCCCTGCTGACACACCCCGGGGTGGCCGAGGGAGTGGTGGTCGCGCGCGAAGACGGCGGCCGGACCCGGTTGGTCGCCTACCACGTACCTGAGGAGGGGATCGAGCCATCGATCGCTTCCTTGCGGGAGCACATCGGCGCCACCCTGCCCGAGTACATGGTGCCCTCGTCCTTCGTCGAACTGCGACGGCTGCCGCTGTCGCCCAATGGGAAGGTCGATCGGGCCGCGCTCCCCGAGCCCGGGAGTGCCCGGCCGAACCTGGACAACGCGTACACCGGCCCGCGCACCCCGGTGGAGAGCGTCCTGGTCGAACTGTGGGAGTCGGTCCTGGACGTCGATCGAGTCGGTGTCCACGACTCCTTCTTCGAACTCGGCGGGTATTCGATGGCCGCCACTCGCATCGCCGTTCTGGCCGGGGAGGTCTTCGGGATCGATCTTCCGCTGCGTGCCGTGTTCGACGCGAGGACCGTCGAACGGCAGGCCACGGTCGTGCGAGACCTGGGGCGTGAGCAGGGGGTCGACGTCGACGCGGCGGCGCAGTTGACGCTCGACGTCGGTCAGATGAGCGAGGAAGAGGTCATGGCCATGCTGGCGGAGGAGACCGGTGGTGTCCGATGAACGGTGATGTGATGGTCGACGGACCGCTGGCCGCCACCGCGACGGATGGTCTGCGGCGGCTGAGCTCGCAGGACCCGGCGCTCTTCTCGATGCTCGAACGGGACCAGATTCGTCAGGAGGAGACACTGGCCATGGTGGCCTCGGCCAGCGCGGCGGACAGCTCGGTGCTCGCCTGCGAGGGAAGCGCGGTCGGCAACGTCACCACCGAGGGTTACCCCGGACGGCGGTACCACGCGGGCTGCGTGGTGGTGGACGAGATCGAGCGGCTCGCCGTGGACAGGGCCAAGGACGTGTTCGGCGCTCGATACGCCAACGTCCAACCACATTCGGGCAGCACCGCCAACCAGGTGGTGATGACCTCCCTGCTGGATCCCGGGGACACGATCATGGGGATGGAGCTCAGCGCGGGCGGCCATCTGACGCACGGGGCACCGGTGTCCTTCTCCGGACGCTACTTCCGCCCGGTCTCCTACGGTGTGGGCCCCGACGGAAGGCTCGACCATGGCGAGATCGCCGAACTCGCTCGAAGGCACCGGCCACGTCTGATCGTGTGCGGAGCCAGCTCCTATCCACGCGAGATCGACTTCGCCCGGTTCCGTGAGATCGCCGACGAGGTGGGCGCCTACCTGCTCGCCGACATCTCGCACATCGCCGGGTTGGTCGCGGCCGGGCTGCACCCCAGCCCGATCGACGCCGCGCACTTCACCACGACCAGCACCTACAAACAGTTGTACGGACCTCGCGGTGGGCTCATCCTCATGGGCGCGGACGCCGACACCCCCGGGCCGGGCGGTCGCAGGCTCTCCTCCGTGATCCAGCAGGGGGTCTTCCCGTACTTCCAGGGAACACCTCGGGTCAACGGGATCGCCGCGAAGGCCCGGGCGCTGGGGATCGTGGGATCGGCGGGCTTCCACCGGTTGGCGGAGCGCGTCCTCGACGACGCCCGCGCCTTGGCGTCCGCGCTGGCCGAACTGGGTTGGCGCGTGCAGACCGGCGGCACCGACAACCACATGGTCCTGGTGGACACGGGAGGCTCCGGGCTGACCGGGGCCAACGCCGAGCGATCCCTCGAATCCTGCGGGATCATCGTCAACCGCAACAAGATCCCTGGTGACGGCTACCCGGCCCGGATCTCGGGCGGGGTCCGGTTCGGCACGAACTCGCTGGCCCTGCGTGGGATGGGATCCGAAGCCATGGTCGAATGCGCGACGCTGGTCGATCGTGTGTGGCGTTCGCTGCGGAGCACCGGGGATGACGAGTTCGTCCTGTCCGAAGCGGTGCGCGAGGGGGTGCGGGCCGAGGTGGCCGAGCTCTGCCGGCGTTTCCCGGTACGGGCCGGGGTCGGTGAGGAGCTCGTGTCCTCGACCCCCTGATCCCCGCCTCCGGCAGGAGGACTTCAAGGAAGGGCCCGGCCATCGTCGGGCCCTTCCGCGTTCCTCCAAGGACGCGAGGGGCGCGGCCCGATGGAGTCCTCCCTGCTCAGAGAGGGAGCGCGGCGGGGAGATTGTTGTCATGCAACTTCATGAACCCGGTGAAATCTGGTCTGGAGTGGCCTTCTCGTGAAGACTATGAAGTGCCGGGCAAGGAGTTAGCGAAAACCCGGGAGTTCGGCAAAACATAAGCTTTCATCGAGAGGGTCCACCATGAAGAAAATTGCTATTGCCTTCGGTTTCTCGTTCGGTCTCGCTTTGGCTGCGGTCCCCGCTCTCGGCGCCGAGTCCTTCGAGGTTTCGGTGGTCGCGGGGGGCACGGACTGGCCGAACTCCGGGGCGCAGGTGGCCGATGGCGGGACGGACTGGCCGAACTCCACCGATGGCGGGACGGACTGGCCGAACTAGGCTTTAGGCTTCGCAAAGCCCTTTGGCCAGGTCAGGAGCGAGCTCGCCCGGTCGGTGCCGGGGAATGGTCTCGTCCGAAGAAGACTTCCGCAGCCGGAGTGGCGTTGACCGGACCCGCGGTGTCGGGCACTCCGATTCTCAGAAAGAATAATGCTCTCTGCGATTCTTCAACGCATCGAGGGCGAACGGAATCCCGGGCAGGGATCCTGCATTCATCACCATTCGCTGGAAGGCCACTATAGATATGACCACCCCTGGTTTTTCGATCCCATATCTCGGGACAATGAGCGGCTCCTCTTCCATCGTCGCTCCCCAGGACTTTCTCTGGGACGGGGGGCTCCGCGACCTCGTGTCCCAGGAGAGCTCCCGCAGGGCCGGGACCCTGACGATGTCGCTCTCCGACGGGTACGTTCCGCCCGCCGTCCGCGCGCTCATGTCCGATCACCTGCCCGTGCGCTTCGACCGTTCCCCGAGCGCCTTGGAGGACATGACGATCGACCGAGCCCAGCACCTGTTCGGCGCCGAGTACGCCGACGTCCGTCCCACCTCGCCCGCCGACGCCCTCCAACTCGTCTGCCTGGCCCTGCTCGAACCCGAGGACGTGGTGCTGCGTATCCACACCACCGGGATCGATCCTCTGGGACCCACGTTCCCGGGCTTCCACCAGCGGGTGGACCTCGACATCCCGCCGGACGGGGACCTCGACCGGGCCGGTTTCATCGAGGCCGTGCGGCACCACCGACCCACGGCGATCATCTATGACGCCGTCAACCGACTGCGCAGCACCGACTTCGCCCTGCTACGGCGCGTCGCCGACGAAGCCGACAGTTTGCTCATCGCCGACATCACCGGGATCACCGGAATCATCTCCGCGGGTCTCCTGCCCAACCCGATCAACGACGCCCACATCGTGATCGCCGGTACCCACGGCCAGCTCGGCGGGCCGCCCGGGGGGCTGATCCTGTGCGGACGCGACGCGAACACCGAATACCGGGGGCGTGGCATCGCACAGCGTCTGAGGCGGGTGAGCCATCGGAACTCCCAGGGCCGGGTGGACACCTTTCTCGCCGCGCAGGCGCACACCCTGGCGGCCGCCGTGACCCCGTGGTGGCGCGAGGTCGCCGAGCGCACCATCGACAACGCCCGCACCCTCGCCGATGAACTCAGCCTGTACGGGTACCGTCCGGTGACCGGAGGTACCGACACCCACATGGTCCTCATCGACCTGGACGGTTCGGGCCTGAGCGGCACCATGGCCGAGTCGGCCCTGGCCGAGGTCGGGATCGAGGCCACCGGCAGCAGGTTCCATAGCGCCGAGCGCGACGACGAACACCACGGCCTGTCCCTCTCGTTGACCAGTCTGACCATGCGGGGTTTCGAGACCGCGCAGATTCAACGCTGTGCCGAGTTGACGCACACCGCCCTTCAAGCCACCCGCCCCGTCGGAAGCCGCGGCCACGTACTCGACCCCGCCGTCAGGGACGCCCTCCTCGACGCCATCGCCGAGCTGACGGCCCCTTCCTGAACCGGTTCCGAGGACCCGGCGGGAACGTCCGGGGCCTGGCCCTCCAGACCGGATCCATGTCAGAAGAGCACGAATCCAACCCGACGATCAGGAGAAGACCCATGCAGGACACCTCGGAGAACAACATCCGCTACAGCGTCGTGGTCAACGACGAGGAACAGTACTCCGTCTGGCCCGAGTCCCGGAAGCTCCCGCACGGATGGCGGCACGAGGGCACCACCGGCACCAAGGAGGAGTGCCTGGCACACATCAACCGGACCTGGACCGACATGCGACCCCTGAGCCTGCGCCTGGCCATGGGAGACGCCTAGGTTCCGCGGGCCCCTCCACACGACCGCGGCCCGAAACCGGAGTGACCACCCGACCCTTGAGGGGTAGACAAGATGAGAATCCAGACCGAGCTCGGCCATCAGACGTTCACCGGTCGAACCAGGGAGCTCATGTCCCTTTGCCGGGAATTGGACTCCGTGGACGGACCACCACGGCTCATCGAGGTCGTCGGTGAACCCGGTATCGGCAAGACCCGGCTGTTGACGGAAGCCCTGGCCGGCGTCGATGGAGACCGGAACACCGTCGTCGCGGGCACCGCCGACACCCAGGGGTGCGGAACGTTCGCCCCTCTGCCCGCCGGTCTCCCCGGGGTCGCGCGCCAGGAGGTGGACGGGGGTCTCGGCCTGGTCCTCGTGGTGGACGACGCCCACCTGGCCTCGCCGGAGATGGAAACGGAGATCATTCGGATCCTGCACCATCCGCCGGCCCGGCGGTTGTCCTTGGTGGTGGCGCATCGTCCACGCCAGTGCTCGACCCGGCTGCTCGCCGCCATCGGTGGTTCACAAGGCCGATGGCGGCACGTGCGGCTCCAGGTCGGGCCCCTCGACAGGGAGGAGAGCCTGTCGATCACCGCCGAGGAGGTGTGTGTCCGCCACCGTTCCACCATTCATGAGAAGAGCGGGGGCAACCCCCGGTACCTGAGGGCCCTGATCGCCCTGTGCGGGGGGAGCGACTGCGTGGACGGCTCCGACATCGTCCCCGATCCTGATGCCCTGGCGCCCTTGAGCATGGAGATCGAAGCACTGCCCGGGCCGATCCGAGCGGTCGCGTACGCCGCGTCGGTGTTCGATGGGCATTTCCCACCCGAACGCCTCGCCAGGGTCGCCGACCTCGACATCGCCGAGACGCTCACGGCGGTGGGTGCGCTGGTGGGCGCCGACGTACTCCGCGCCAACGCCGGACGGCGTGGATTCGTCTACCGTCACCAGGTGCTGCGCTGGGCCGCCTACCACGCGGCCCCCCTCACGACCAGGCTCGCCGCGCATCGACGGGCCGCGCACACGCTCCGTGAGGAGGGTCGTCCGGTCACCGACTACGCGGATCACCTGTGTCGGTCGGAGGATGGGGACGATGCCCGTGCCCTACTGATCGAAGCGGCCAAGGCCGTCGAGGTGTCCGACCCGGTCAAGGCCGTTCGCTGGTACGAGAGCGTTCTCGCCCACATGGGGGAGGACGATCCGCGCTCAAGGCTGGAGATCATGCTCGGTCTGGCCCGGGTGTGCGTGTCCAGTGGACGAATCGACCGGGGTCGCACGCTCATGGCCGAGGTCGATTCGCTCCTGGACCACACCGATCCGCGCACACCGGAGACCGGGGAGGTGATCGAGCTCAGGGCCTGGCTGGCGCAGATCGATGGCCACTACACCCAGGCTCGTGCCCTCCTGCACACGGGTATCGCCGGAAGGGGCGTTCACGACGCGCACCGGTTGCGTACCGCACTGGCGGCCACGTCCCTGTGGGACACCGGATGGGACTGGTCCGATGGCGCGGTTCTGTCCGTCATGGGCAGTGAGGACCCGGTGGCCCAGGCGGTCGTCCTAGGGATCCACGCCACGACCCGTCTGTCACGTGGAGACACCGAGGTCGCGCGGCACAGCGCCGTCGAGGCCGCCAAAATGATCGAACGGCGATCCGACGGTCAGCTCGCCCGCCGCCCCGAAGCACTGACCCACCTCGCCTGGGTGGAGGCCCACCTGGACACGTGCGATGTCGCGATCCGCCACTTCACGCGTGGCCTGTCCATCGTCCGGCGCGGCGGGTGTCCCCCGGCCGTGGTACCGATGCTCGTCGGTCTCGGACTCTGCCAACTGCGCCAAGGCCGGGTCGTGGAGGCCCTGGCCCGGGTCGAAGAGGCGGTCCGACTCGCCGAACTGATGGGCGCGGCGGACCTGATCGCCATGGCCTTGAACGCCCGCGCGCAGGTGTGGCTCGTCGAAGGCGCGGTCCTCGCCGCACTCGCGGACGCCCAGAACGCCATTAACGCGGTGTCCCCGGACAGCCCCTGGTGGCGGCGGGCACGTATCTCCCAAGGTGGGGCGCATCTGCTCGCGGGCGACGTCTCGGAGGCGGTCCATGCCCTGTTGGACGGCGCCGGCGATCATCTCTCCGAGCTTCCGGTCTGGGAGCGTCCCGCCGTCGCCGAGTCGCTTTGTCGGGCGGAGGCCGCCCGAGGCGATCACGACGAGGCCCTGAGTTGGGCCGCGCGGGCTACGACCGCGGCGGAGGCCCTGGGAACCGCGCAGAGTCGTTGCCTGGCCGATCTGGCGCTGAGCGCGGCGGCTCGGCGTCCCAGCGAAGCCCTGGCCCACGCACTGGACGCCATAGTCGCCGGGGGGTCCTCGTTGACCTGCTCGTTCGAAATGGGTCGGGCGCACGCCGCGGCGGCTCGCGCCCTCCTGGCCCTGGGCGACGCCGGTTCGGCGGGCAGGCACATGGAACGGTTGGCCCTGTCCGCCGAACGCACCGGTGCGGGCGCCCTCGCGGCCTTGGTGCCGACCCTGAGGGCCGAGATCGAGCGTTTCGAGGGCGCCCCGCCACTCGTCGAGGAGAGCCGGCACAAGCTCAGCCGACGTGAGTTCGAGATCGCCGGTCTGGTCAGCGAGGGACACACCAACCGGCAGATCGCTCGACGGCTGGAGATGAGCCACAAGACCGTGGAGACCCATCTCGGTCGTATCTTCGGGAAGCTGGAAGTGGCCTCCCGGGCCGAGATCGCCGCGATGATGGGCAGAGGGGAGATCGGGGTACGTCCGCAACGAAGCAAGGCCGGGGCGGGCACCGTCACCGAGTGAGGTGGCCCCGACCGGGACCAACGGCGTGGGCCGGTCAGTTGACCAGCCCACGTTTGTGGGCCAGGACACCGGCCTGAAACCGGCTCTCCGCCTTCAGTTCGGTCATGATCTCGGCGATGTGGCGCCGACAGCTGCGAACGGAGATGCCCAGTTTTCGGGAGACCATCTCGTCCTTGGCCCCCGTGACCAAGCCCTCCAGGATGGCTTCGCGGATCTCCTCCTTGGCCGCGGGCTGTTCGTTCAACGTGTCCACGGGGAATGAACGCCCGTTCTGCCACATGAGGTCGAAGAAGGAGCAGAGGTTGTCCACCACGGATGGTTCGCGCAACAGCACCGCGCCCTGGGTGACCTCGCCCCCCTCCATGGGGATGAAGGCCACCCGGCGGTCGAAGACGATCATCCGTCGTGGGACCACCGGAATGGTACGGACCTGCGCACCCAGTTTGCTGACCTCGTTGACGTAGTGCCTGGTGGGCGCGTGGTGTCGGGTCGCGTGTTGGAGGACCGAGCGCATCACCACCCCACGTTCCAACATGAGGCGGTCCAAGGAGATGCTGCGCGAGAGACCCTTCTCGCTCATGCCTCCGCCGGAGTGAGCGATGCACAACTCCTTCTCGGCCCTTTGTGCCTCGTTGGACAGGATCAGACGGACCAGGTCGACGTCCTCCACCACATCGAACGCCTCGGAGTTGCGGCGGGACTGACGAGCACTGAAGTAGGTGGCTTGGAGGGAGAGGAGCTCGTCGCGGACACGGTCCATCCGGATCTGTTCGTCTTGCAGACGTCTGCGGTCCGCCTCCAGCAGTTCGACCGCCGCGGACTCCGGCCCACTGGCCTGGTACCGATAGCGGGAGTCTTGGGAAGGACGCAACAGTCGGTAACCGATCAACAGGTCGATGAGTTCGAGGAGCCGGTCCTCGTCCAGCCCCAGAAGCTCCCGAGCCTGTTCCGGTGTCCATGAAGGATCCTCGATGGTCAAACGATAAAGCTCCACGGCTTCAGGGGGTATCGGTCCTTCGAGCTCGGTCGGTCCTTCTATCAACTTCTAACCGTTCTGGGAGGGGCTGATCTCGGATCTCATGAGGCCCGGGACAAGGGCGTACCACCGTGGGTCGACCTGCGGTGGACGGGCTTCACCGCACAACGGAATCGGCTCGTCGATGGTAAGTGAGCTTGGGTCGGTAAGACATGTCGTGTCCGGAACCGGCCGTTTCGCATGATGGGTCCGGTGAGCCCCTCGACCGATGACGCCTCGACGAAGAGGCGGTCGACCGTGGTGGCGGGCGTTCCCGTGGCGTCGGGGGGTTGAAGGTCGAGGATGGTGTGTTCGAGGGCCCTGTCCCACTTGGAGTTCCAGGTGGGCCCGGATCGGCGTGTTCTTCACCATCTCTTTCGACGGCGTTCTCCGGTCCTCGATGAAAATAACCAACGAATCTCCCCGTGTAAATGTGGGAAATATTCTCGACTCGCCTTCCTTGTGTCCGTTTATGTTACTTGTGTTCTCGGTTGAAAGGATAAGAATTCTCCCTGGTCGTCCATGTGAGGTCTTTTGTGTAATACTCTCACCTGGCGATGAATGAGGGTTTTTCGGGCAAATCGTCCATTGGTCTCTTTCCGGGTGAAGATTGAGGTCAGGGGTCTGCGGTGGGTCGAGCGACAGCCTCTCTGAGCTGCTTTTCTGCCGTCGAGGTGGGCTGTAGTCTCTCTTCTTCAACCGACCGTGGGTCGACTGACAGGCGCACGAAAACAATCTTCTGGCCGCTTCAACCCCGCTGTCGCCCGCGTATTGAATCTGTCGGCGTAGATCTATTTCATCAGCCCACAGAGCGTGGAGAGTGTCCGTGAGTCCCGACACCGAACAAAGTAACTCTGGTGCCACTACCGATGAGAGGAAGTTCCTGTATGCCCGTTCCGCCCTGCTCGGATATTTCTTCCTGACCGGAGCATTGCTGCCGGTGTGGGCGTCCCGCATCCCGGCGGTCAAGGAACAGGCCGGCGTCGGCGCCGACCAACTGGGCCTCGCCCTCCTGTGCATGGGCCTGGGGGCGGTGCTCACGGCGCGCACGGGCGGAGCCCTGCTCGATCGGTGCGCCCCCCGGTTCGTCATCGTCCCGGCCGGGGTGGTCGCGCCCCTCTGCCTGATGCTGCCGGGCATGGCCGAGGGTCCCGTCCGGTTGGCCATCGCCCTGTTCGTGTTGGGCGTCGCCCACTCCTTGCTCAACATCAGCGTCAACACCCACGCCGCCCTGCTCCAGAGGCCCCTGGGGCGTTCGATGATGTCCTCCTGCCACGCCTTCGTCTCACTGGGGTCGTGCTTCGGGGCGCTGTGCGGATTCGTCACCGCCTACGCGGGCGTCAGCCCGCTCGCCGCGTTCCAGATGGTGGGGGTGCTCCTGGCCCTGGCCGCGTTGCTCCCGATGGGAGCCCTGTTGCGGTTCGCGCCTCCGCCGGTGGAGAAACCGAGCCGAGACCGTGAGACCGGCCGACGGCCCGTGCTCTCACCACATCTGCTCCTCCTGGGAGCGATGGTCCTGACGGCCATGCTCACCGAGAGCGCCGTTCAGGACTGGAGCGCGCTCTACGCGCAGGAGAGCGTGAACGCCTCCGGGGCGTTCGCGGCCTCGGTCTTCGCCACGTTCACGATCACCATGACCATCGGGCGCCTGTTCGGGGACCGCCTGGCCCGGGTGCTGGGCCGCGTGAAACTGTTGAGGTCCAGTGCCCTGGTCGTGGTCTGCGGGTTCTTCATCGCCCTGCTCGTGCCCTGGGTCTGGGCCCTGCCGGTGGGGTTCGCCCTTGTCGGTCTGGGCCTGTCGTGCACGGTGCCGCAGCTCTTCAGCGCCGCGTCGGAGATCGACCCCCACCGGGTCGGAAGGAACCTGGGGACGGTGGCGGCGATCGGTTACCTGGGTCCTCTGGTGGGGGCGCCCGTGATCGGTGCCCTCGCAGAGCAGGCGGGCGTCGGCACGGGCCTGTTGCTGCCCGCGCTCCTGGTGTGCGGCCTGGCTCTGGGTGCCGGCGTGGCCGACCCGCGCCGCGCGGCGCGGGTGACCCACCGCCAGGCCCGGTGAGGCGTCGCACGTGGACACCGGTCGGATTCGCGAAGAGACCTGGACGGAACACGAGGACTTCGAGGCCCGTGGCCCCGGCGCCGTGAGACGCCGCCTTCTCGGTCGACCTGGAGACGGTTCCAACGCCTCATGCGTGCCGGAGAGGAGTTCATCCTCCTCCGCGTCGAGGGCGCCGTCCTCGTTTGGGGGACGTGGCCGTCGACTACGGGGAGGGGCCGGAACGAGACGGTCCCATGGGTCTGCGCCGAGTGCCCTGGGAAAGCGGAAGGCCAGGTCACCGGGGGATCGGTTTGACCTGGCCGTTTGTACGTATGGAGCGGATGACGGGAATCGAACCCGCGTTATCAGCTTGGGAAGCTGAAGTTCTACCATTGAACTACATCCGCGTGAGCGCGCCGGTTGCGGCTGCCAACGGTGGTTATCCTAGCCCAACTCCGGGTCGGTTCGGCAAGTCGGCGTGGTGATGACGCCCTCACGGGAGGACCGTAGGGCTGTTCTCGCAGGCGGTGGGTTCGACCGGTAGGTTCGACACCGTGTTGCTCTCCGATCGTGACCTCAACAAGCAGATCGAGTCCGGGCGGGTCCGGATCGATCCCTTCGACCCCTCTCTCGTGCAGCCGTCCAGCATCGACGTGCGTCTGGACCGCTTCTTCCGGGTCTTCGAGAACCACAAGTACCCCCACATCGACCCGTCGGTGGAACAACCGGACCTGACCCGGTTGGTGGAGACCGACGGGGAAGAGGCCTTCATCCTGCATCCCGGCGAGTTCGTGCTGGCTTCGACCTACGAGATCGTGACCCTGCCGGACGACGTCGCGAGCCGGTTGGAGGGCAAGAGCTCTCTCGGTCGGCTCGGTCTGCTCACGCATTCGACCGCCGGGTTCATCGATCCGGGGTTCTCCGGTCACGTGACCTTGGAGTTGTCCAACGTGGCGACGCTGCCGATCAAGCTCTACCCCGGCATGAAGATCGGGCAGCTGTGCATGTTCCAACTGACCTCACCGTCGGAGCGCCCGTACGGTTCGGCCGCCTACGGCTCGCGCTACCAGGGACAACGCGGCCCGACTCCGTCGCGTTCGCACCAGAACTTCGTTCGGACCCGGGTCGTGGAGGAGGAGCGTTAAAGCGAGGGGTCGCTTCGAAGCCTCAAATCGTCCTTACGGTACGGTCATGTTTTGACACGTTCCGTTGTTTCATGTGCCTGACATGGAACTGTGACCCTTGTCGCCCTAAAATGTGCAGTGGTATAGATCACATTCGGGCGCCCTGTGGGATCTGCATCCGGCGCTACAGGTCGGCGGACGTGTTTTATGGCGGTTAAACATGTTATCTGGTAGTGACATGCCGCCTGAACTGTGCGTTCACATCTCGGTAAGGTGGCGCCCCGACGTGACCAGGTGATGGTTTCGCCCTTTGACGGGCGCGCACGGGGGGCTCTGCGCGGACCACTCACCTGTGGAAACCGCAGGTTCGCGGTGAGGACCGACATCCTCGGCGAGCCTTCGCGACAGGGACAGCCCCGTGAGGAGACCGTGCCAGCAGTACGCGCAGACCACCTGTACAAGGTGTTCGGTAAGCAATCGAAGGCAGCCGTCGAACGGCTGTCCGACGGTAGCCACCGTGACACCATCGCCGACCTCGACGTGACCGCCGCCGTCATCGACGTGTCCTTCGAGGTCCAACCGGGCGAGATCTTCGTCGTCATGGGCCTGTCCGGCTCGGGTAAGTCGACGCTGATCCGGATGCTCAACGGCCTCCTCGACCCGACCGCGGGGTCGGTCGAGGTCGACGGCGTGAACATCACCGCCCTCAACCAGAAGGACCTGCTCAAGCTTCGGGGCGAGAAGATCAGCATGGTCTTCCAACACTTCGCCCTGCTCCCGCACCGCACCGTGCTGGAGAACGCGGCCTACGGCCTTGAGCTGCGCGGAATCCCGCGCGCCGAGCGCTTCGAGAAGGCCAAGGAGACCCTCGCCCTGGTCGGGCTGGAGGGATGGGAGGACAAGCTCCCGCAGCAGCTCTCCGGTGGCATGCAGCAGCGCGTGGGCCTGGCCCGCGCCCTCGCCGCCGACACCGACATCATCCTCATGGACGAGGCGTTCAGCGCGCTGGACCCGCTGATCCGCCGCGACATGCAGACGCAGCTCATCGAGCTCCAGGCGAGCCTGGGCAAGACGATCATCTTCATCACGCACGACCTCAACGAGGCCATGCGCCTTGGTGACCGGATCTGCGTGCTCCGGGACGGTCGTGTCGCCCAGATCGGGGAAGCCGCCGAGATCCTCAACTCCCCGGCCAACGACTACGTGGAACGTTTCATCGAGGACGTCGACCGCTCCCGGGTGCTCACCGCGTCCGCGGTCATCGACGCCTCCGTGGCCAAGGACGACTCCGTTCCTCAGGTCGACGCCGACACCGCCGTCGCCGACCTGTTCTCAAGTGTGTCGACCTCGGACCGTCTGCGTGTGGTCTCCGACCAGGGTGAGGTGCTCGGCATGGTTACCCGTGAGTCCGTGCTCGCCTCGCTCAACACCAACGCGAGCGGGGAGAAGAGCAAGTGACACCCGTCGACTTTCCGCCCTCCCTGCCTCTCGGTGAGGGGTTCGAGGCGTTCAACAGCTGGTTGAAGGCCAACTTCGGTTGGTTCTTCGACCTGAGCGGTGAGTTCATCCGCTGGGCGGTCGCCGTCCTGTCCGGGTTCTTCGTCGAACCCGCGGCCGGGCAGCTGGCCTTCATCGCCGCGGTGATCATCGCCGCGCCGTTGGTGCGTTGGCGTCGGCTTCCGCTGCTCGGCATCGTCATCGGCGTCTCGTTGCTGTACGTCCTCGAAGCACTGTTCGGTGTCGTGACGGCCATCGTCAACGCCGTCCCGGGGCTCTTCATCTGGGCGATGAACCTGTTCGACACGGTCGTGGAGCCCTACTTCGTGGTCTCCCTCGTGTTCCTGATCGCGGTCACCGCGCTGGGACTCGTCGAGAAGCGGACCCGGTTCCGCGCCGGGGTCGTCGCCGGCGGCTGGTTGCTCGTGGTGCTGCTCGGCTGGCTGTTGCTGCCGATGTTCGTCACCCGGCCGATGGCGCTGATGATGATCCTGCTGCTGAGCCTGCTCGCGCTCTCGGTGGCCGGTTGGCGCATGGGGCTGTTCGCGCTGATCGCCCTGACCATCGTGGCCTCCGTCGGACAGTGGACCAACGCCATGGACACGCTCGGTCTGGTCCTGGTGGCCAGTCTCGTGGCCGTGGTCATCGCGATTCCGATCGGCATCCTGGCCGCCTACAACGACACGCTCAGCAAGATCGTCAAGCCGATCCTGGACCTGATGCAGACGCTGCCCGCGTTCGTCTACCTGATCCCGGCGATCTTCTTCTTCTCGATCGGCGCCGTACCCGGTGTGGTCGCGACCATCGTGTTCGCGATGCCGCCCGGCGTACGCCTGACCGAACTCGGCATCCGCGGCATCGACAAGGAACTCGTGGAGGCGGGTGAGGCCTTCGGTGCTCCCCGGAGCAAGATCCTCACCGGTATCCAGCTTCCCCTCGCCCTGCCCACGATCATGGCCGGTGTCAACCAGGTCATCATGCTGGGCCTTTCCATGGTCGTCATCGCCGGCATGGTCGGTGCCGGTGGTCTGGGCAGCCAGGTCTACCAGGGCATCACCCGTAACGACGGTGCGCTCGGTTTCGAGGCCGGTATCGCCGTGGTGATCCTGGCGATCTTCCTGGACCGCCTCACCGCCGCCGTCACCAAGAACAGCCCGCAGGCCCGTGTCGCTTCCTGACATCGGCCGGTCCACGCAAGTCACTAGGGAAGGGAATCCCGAAGATGTACAGCCGTAAGCGCATGACGGGTCTGGCCGCCGCCGGTATGAGCGGAGTGCTCCTGCTGTCCGCCTGTGGGAACGGCGGCGAGGACCTGACCGGTGGTTCGGACTCCGAAGAGGGCGGTCAGGACATCAGCATCGCGCTGATCGCCTGGGAGGAGGCCATCGCCACCACCGCCATGTGGGAGGTCATCCTGCAGGAGAAGGGCTACAACGTCGAGGTCACCGACGTCGACGTCGCTCCGGCCTTCCAGGGCGTTGCCAACGGCGACGTGGACCTGTACCTGGACACCTGGCTCCCGGCCACGCACGAGCAGTACTGGAACGACTACGGCGACCAGATCGAGGACCTCGGTTCCTGGTACGACAACGCCATCCTGACCCTCACGGTTCCCACGTACATGGAGGACGTGAACAGCATCCCGGACCTGCTCGACCACGCGGACGAGTTGGACAACCGCATCGTCGGTATCGACCCGGGCGCCGGCCTGACCGACACCACGCAGAACAGCGCGATGCCCGGCTACGGCCTGGACGACGAGTTCGAGCTCGTGACCTCCTCGGGCGCGGCCATGCTCGCCGAGCTGGACTCCGCGATCGCCGAGGAGGAGCCCATCGTCGTGACGCTGTGGCGTCCGCACCCGGCCTACGCCGAGCACGACCTCAAGGACCTTGAGGACCCCGAGGGCCTGATGGGCGAGGCGGAGTCCATCCACGCCATCGGTCGCGAGGGCTTCGGAGAGGACTTCTCGGAGGTCGCCGGCTGGATCGAGGGCTGGACGATGGACGACGACGAGCTGTCCACGCTGGAGGTTCTCACGCTCGACGAGTACGAGGACGAGCCGCAGGAGGGCGCTCGCGTCTGGCTGTCGGAGAACCCCGAGTTCCTGGAGCGCACCCTGGGCGAGGACGCCGAGGGCCTGGAGTTCTAAGGACCTCCACGCGGACCCGTTCGACGGGTACACGCTCATGGGGGCCGTTCCACCGCCAGGACCCGAGCCACCGGTGGGGCGGCCCTTCGTCGTGAACGGGGTTCTCCGGAGCCGTGGCGATGATCCGTGGCCGGTCACGGAACCGACCACGGCGGGCCGGAGTTTCAGCGGTCGTTCTCACACGTAAACTGGTGGTTCAAGTACATTTGAGACGGTCGTTCCCATGCTGGGGACGGCCGTTTCCGTGTGTCGTCACAGAGCCCGCGTCGATGGTCGACCCTCCACGGCGTGCGGGCGCACAGAAGGACTTCGAGGGCGGGAGACCCCAAGGATGTACAGCCACAAGGGCCTGAAGAGTCTGGTCGCGGGCGGGATGGGCGGGGCACTCCTGCTGACCGGATGCGCGGCCGAAGAGGGTGGCGAGGACCTCAAGGACGTCGAGATCGCGCTGATCGGCTGGGAGGAGGCGATCGCGGTCACCCACCTGTGGGAGGTGATCCTGGAGGAGAAGGGCTACGACGTCACGGTCACCGAGACCGATCTGACGTCCGCCTTCGAGGGGGTGGCCGCCGGCGATCTCGACCTGTACCTGGACATGTGGCTCCCGGTCACGCACCACGAGTACATGGACGAGCACAGGGGTCGGGTCGAGACCCTGGGTTCCTGGTACGACAACGCCTCCCTCACCCTGACGGTTCCCGAGTACATGGAGGACCTGGTCTCGATCGACGACCTGCCTCGACATTCCGACGCCCTGGGCGGGAAGATCGTCGGTATCGAACCGGACGCGGGTCTGACCAGGGTCACCCGGGACCAGGCGATGCCCGGCTACCTGCTCGACGAGGATTTCGAGCTGGAGACGTCGTCGGGTGCCTCGATGATGGCCGAGTTGGGTGAGGCGTACGAGGTGCGGGAACCCATCGTCGTGACGCTGTGGCGTCCGCACCCGGCCTACGCCCAGTACGGCCTCAAGGACCTTGAGGACCCGCAGGGGTTGATGGGCGAGGCCGAGAACATCCACTCCGTTGGTCGAGACGGCTTCGGCGAGGACTACCCGGAACTGACCGAGTGGATCCAGAACTGGACCATGAACGACGACGAACTGGCGGAACTGGAGGTGCTCACGGTGGCCCCCGGCGTGGAGGACGCCACCGCGGGGGCCCGCGAGTGGCTGTCGAAGAACCCCATGTTCCTGGAGCGCACCATGGGTGAAGCGGCGCAGGGCCTGGAGTTCTGACCCATGTGACCGTGCGCACGAACGGGTGGCGACCCCTCGCGCCGAGGGGGAGCACGAGAAGCGGGGGCCGTCATCCCATCTGGGAGGACGGCCCCCGCCGTGTGTTCGTTCGCGTTGCTCCGGTCCCGCGGTTCAGGGGGCGTAGTAGCCGCCCTGCGCACCGCCGCCGGGGCTGATCCGACGATCGGCCTCACGCTTGGGCAACATGTAGGCGGCGAGTAGCCCACCGATGAAACCGAACAGGTGCGCTTGCCACGAGACGCCGGGGTGTTGGGGCAGAACCCCCCAGATCATGGTCCCGTAGAAGATGACCACGCAGATCATGATGACGATGTCGACGGTCTTGCGCTCGATGATGCCGCGTAGGACGGTGTAGCCGAAGTAGCCGAACACGAGTCCGCTGGCGCCCACCGTGGGGACGCCCGGGACGGAGAACAGCCACACGCCCACACCGCTCACCACGGCCACGATCAGGGTGGTGAGCAGGAAGCGGCCTTGGCCGCTGAAGGCGACCAGGGACCCCAACACCAGGAACGGCAGCGAGTTACCGATCAGGTGGGGGAAGTTGGCGTGCATGAACGGGGCGGTCAATATCGTCCAGGGGGCGCTCGTGTCCCAGGCACGCAGCCCGAACTCTTGGTCGAGCCGCATGCCGGGGACGGTGTCGACGATCTCGAACACCCACATGGCCGCGAGCATCCCCGCTACGGTCAGGATGGCGGTGATTCTGGACTGCTTCACACTTTGAGCGTAAAGGAACAGGCCTTGTGGCGGTATGTCCGTCGCGGTGTGTGTGATGAATAGAGAGGAATGTCTGACTGATCCTCGGGGTGGAACGGTGCGGCTCGGTCCGAGGCGGGGCCGGTATGGTGCCCCGGTCAGGAGGTCAGGGAGCGCTTGCGGGGCGGGATGCCGGCGACGGCCATGAAGGCCTCGACCCTGGCGGGCTGGATCATCCCGGTCAACGGCAGGTGGCTGCGCGCGGTGCGGCGACCGGACAGGGACGGGAAGCGCTTGGCTCGCCCGGTGGTGTCGTACAGGCCCAGGGAACGGATGCGCCCGGGCAGCAGGTGGTAGGAGCCGATCTCCTCGAAGGGGACGCTCACGACGTAGGACCCGCGCTCGTAGCGGAACTCGTCCTTGGAGATCTCCAGCACGGGCTTCCTGATCAGGTGGCCGTGGACGGCGCAGGCCGCGCCGCCGAGTACGAGCAGGACCCCGAGGGTGACGCCGGCCCAGTGGCCGGAGCCGATCAGTGCCGTGATCAAGCCCAGGATCACCAGAACGTAACCGGCCCACGTCTCTACGTACTTACGACCTACAGGGCAGACCAGGCGGACCGATTCGGACACGGCGGATGCCTCTCTCGCTGGGCGGGGCGCTGAGGATGACGGAGGTCGTCACACGGAACCTTATCCGCTTCGTGTGCGAGGGGTCCTCGGTTTCGGACATTTAGGTGGCGGGGTTCAGGACATATTCGTGTCCATTTTCGAGTGTCGTGCGGATACAAGAGTCGATGATTGGTTCATCCTATGTTTTCTAGGATAGAAATCGCCTCGGTGAACTGTCCTATTTTGGTGCGACTTGAGGTGAATGGTTCTCTGTGTCCACTTCTCTCTTGGTAGTGATTCGGGTCCTCGCCGTAGTTAAACATTGTTGACTTATGTGTCGAGGCTGTTCGAGCTAACCGATTAACCGCAAACCTTTAGTCGGTCGTCCGAATCCCCGGTGATTGGCGGGTTTTCCCGTGGGTCCTCTGGCCTGCGGAGATGTGAAGTGACACGGTGCGTTGTCGGGGTATTGAGAAAACATGACCAGGGCTTGGTCCGATGGGCGCGAACCGGTTGCGGATGGGTCACGAATCCGGCATTGGGGCTATACAGATTTTTCGCTAAATGGTCTTCTGATCGACTAATCGCCTAGTTTTGTCGGGGCGTGCCCTTGGGGCATCTCCCCCGTGTCCTGTCGCTTCAGTGATCAAGGGTGTGACTATGTTCAAGCGTCGAAAGACGCTGGCGCTCGCCGCGGCGGCGTCGTCAGCAATGTTGGTGGCCAGTGGTTGTAGCGGTGGCGGAGAGGAGGACGATGGCGTCAGGGAAGCCACCTGGGTCATCGAGACCCTTCCCGGCGCATGGCAGTCCATCAGCGCGGCCGGTGGCAGCGTCTACGTCATCCAGATGCTCTCCGGCATCCTTCCGAGCACCGGCGGGTGGCTGGCCGACGCCGAGACCTACGAGTACGACATGGACGTCCTCGCCGAAGAGCCCACCCTGATCAACGACGACCCCGACGAGGGACCCTTCGAGTTCAGCTTCACGCTCGCCGACGACGCCGTGTGGAGCGACGGCGAGCCGATGACCGGCGAGGACCTGCGGGTCACCTGGATGATGTCCGCCGGGCCGGAGGAGGGGCACTGCAACGGTTGTGACTCCCGTTCCAGCACCAACCCCGACCAGGTCGAGGCCATCGAGGTCGACGGCAAGACCGCCACGGTCACTCTGAAGGAGGGCCAGGCCAACGCCGAGTGGATGGGCCTGTTCGACTCGCACAGCGTCGCCGGTGGTTTCCTCCCCTCCCACCTGGCCGAGGAGAACGGCTGGGACGTCGACGATCCGGACCAGTTGGGCGAGTTCTTCGCCTGGCTGCACGCCGAGCGCCCCGAGTGGTCCGGCGGCCCGTTCCAGATCGTCGAGGGAGACCTGGAGAACGAGGTCGTCAAGGAACCGAACCCCGAATGGTTCGGCGACGAGCCCGGCCTGGACCGCGTCACCTTCATGTTCAACACCGACGAGGGCACCTTCGTCAACGCCTTCAGCAACGATGAGATCCACGGCGGAAACCCCTTCTCCTACAACGAGGACGTCTACACCCAGCTTCAGGATCTGCCCAACGCCAAGACCTCGATCGGTGAGGGCGCGTCCTGGGAGCACGTGGACATCAACCTCAACAACGAGTTCCTCCAGGACGTCGAGCTGCGACGCGCCATCTTCACCGCCATCGACCGTGACGAGATCGCCTCGCGCAACTACGAAGCCGGCTACCCCGAGTACCAGCTGAAGAACAACCACATCTTCGGCAACGACAGCCCCTACTTCGTCGACCACTACGAGGGCGAGACGCAGGGCACCGGCGACATCGACGCCGCCACCGAGATCCTTGAGGAGGCCGGCTACGAGGTCGGCGACACCCTCACCCTCGACGGTGAGGAGGTCGGTCCCTTCCGTCTGCGCAGCACCGACTCCGTCGTGCGCAACACCTCGCTCCAGCTCATCCAGGCGCAACTGGCCGAGATCGGCGTCACCGCCAACATCGAGGTGACCGACGACCTGGGCGGCACGCTCGCCGAGAACGACTACGACATCATGCAGTTCGGTTGGCAGGGCACGCCGTACTTCGTGACGTCGGGTGCCCAGTACTGGCGCAGCGACAGTGACAGCAACTTCGGTGGCTTCGACAACGAGGAAGTCGACGAGTTGGTCGACGAGGCGGCCAACGCCCCCGACCTCGACACCGCCGCCGGTCACCTGAACGAGGCCATGGAGATCCTGGTCCCGGAGGCCTACGTCCTCCCGATCATGCACGAGCCGAACTACTCCTTCGTGAACAGTGACCGGCTCGCGGGAGTCGAGGACAACCTCCAGTCCAGCTACCGCTCCACCCACAACGTCGGTGAATGGACCATCGCCGACTAGGGCGGACCGAGTGCCCAGGCCCGGCTCCGGGACACCCTCCCGGGGCCGGGCCGATCCTCGCCCATCCCTGAAGGATCACTTCCATGCTCGTTTACACGATGCGACGCGTTCTGGGTGCGATACCCGTCCTGGTCCTCGCATCCATCCTCACCTTCGTGATGATCGACGTCTCCGGTGACCCCCTGGCCGACATCCGGATGCAACAGCCACCGCCCACGGAGGAAGTCATCCAGCAGGCGGAGGCGCGCCTCTACCTGGACCGCTCCATGCCTGAGCGGTACTGGCTGTGGATGACCGGAATCGGTGGCAACGGCGACATCGGCCTGCTCCAAGGTGAGTTCGGCCCGTCCACCCAGGGGCCGCAGTACGAGATCGGCCCCGCCATCGCCGAACGTCTATGGACCACCCTGCGCCTGGTGGGCGCCGCCATGGTCTTCGCGTTGGGCCTGGCGATCATCACCGGTGTCATCAGCGCTCTGCGCCAGTACTCCAAACTCGACTACACGCTCACCTTCGTCGGCTTCCTGGCCTTGGCGATGCCGACCTTCTGGCTCGCGGGCATCATGCAGGCGGCCGGGGTCAAGTTCAACCAGTTGGTGGATGAACAGGTCTTCGCCACCATCGGTGACGGACGCTTCCGAGCCCAGGGCGAACCGTTGGGAGACCAATTCCTCAACGCCTTCGCCCACATGGCATTGCCGACACTCGTGCTCATGCTGATCAGCTTCGCCTCGTGGAGTCGCTACCAACGCACCTCCATGTTGGAGGTGATGAACAGCGACTACGTGCGTCTGGCCCGGGCCAAGGGGTTGCGCCATCACGTGGTCATCCGACGCCACGCCCTGCGTACCGCGTTGATCCCGCTGACGACCGTCGTCGCCATCAGCGTCGCGGGCGTGATCGACGGGGCCATCCTGACCGAGGTGGTCTTCCAATGGCGCGGTCTCGGCGACTTCTTCATCACGGCGGTCGACAACAACGATTCCTACGCGCTGATGGGCTGGCTGCTTCTCAGCGGCGTCATCGTGATCGTGGCCAACCTCGTGGCCGACCTCCTGTACGCCGTGCTCGACCCAAGGATCCGCTATGAGTGAGAACGGCATGTTCGGGAGCGCCCGCAAGGGGGCGAAGAAGAAGGACAGTGCCGACCGGACCCAGCTGCAGACGATCCTGATCCGGTTCACGCGGCACCGTCCCGCGATGATCAGCCTGGTCATGTTGATCCTGATCATCCTGTTCGCGTTCGTGGGGCCCTTCTTCTGGGTGTGGGACCACACCGTCTACAAGGAGATCCCCAGCAACCTGCCGCCGGGCGGCGAACACCCCCTGGGAAGCTCGGCCGCCGGAAACGACGTCCTCGCCCAGCTCATGCGCGGGGCCCAGCAGACCCTGAAGGTCGCCTTCACCGTCTCGCTGGTCTCCACCGTCGTCGGCTCCATGTGGGGCGCCACGGCGGGGTACTACGGTGGTCGTGTCGACGCGTTGATGATGCGGATCGTCGACATCTTCCTCATCGTCCCGCTGCTGGTCGCGGCCGCGGCGATCGCGGGCAACACCGGTGCGGGGGCCTCCTGGTCCGCCATCGCCCTGATCATCGCGATCTTCTCGTGGGCGACCATCGCGCGTGTGGTCCGCGGCGTCGTCCTGTCCCTTCGGGAACAGGAGTTCGTGGAGGCGGCCCGGGCATCGGGGGCCTCCGCGCCGTGGATCATCGTCCGGCACCTGTTGCCCAACGCGGCCGGACCGATCATCGTCGCCGCCACCCTGTTGGTGGCCGTGGCGATCCTCGCCGAGGCGGGCATGTCCTTCCTGGGGCTCGGCATCCAGCTCCCGGACATCTCGCTCGGCCAGATGATCGGCAGCGCGCGCACGGCGGTGACCACGCGTCCCTGGCTGTTCTATCCGCCGGGTGTGCTGCTGGTGCTGATCTGTCTGACGATCAACTTCATCGGTGACGGCCTCCGGGACGCCCTCGACCCACGACAGACCAGGGTGCGGCGATGACGACTGAGTACATGAACGAAGAACACGCCACCGCCGAGACCGGTGACGACGTGGTGCTAGAGGTATCCGATCTGAGCGTCACCTTCCCCTCCGACGACGGCCCGCTTCCCGCGGTCCGCGAGGTCTCCTACGTGCTGCGCCGGGGCGAGGCCCTGGGCATCGTGGGGGAGTCGGGGTCGGGCAAGTCCGTGACCTCCATGGCGATCATGGGCCTGCTGCCCAAGAACGCACAGGTGGAGGGTTCCGCCAGGGTCCTCGGCCAGGAGGTCATCGGGCTCAACGACAAGGCGATCAGCAAGGTCCGCGGGAAGAAGATCGCGATGATCTTCCAGGACCCGCTGACCTCGCTCAACCCCGTCTACACGATCGGCTACCAGATCGCCGAGGCGGTGCTCGCGCACCGGAAGGTGAGCAAGCAGACCGCCATGGAGCGGGCGCTGGAACTGCTGGAGATCGTGGGCATCCCGTCGCCCGAGCAGCGGCTCAGGCAGTACCCGCACGAGCTCTCCGGCGGTATGCGCCAGCGCGTGGTCATCGCGATCGCCATGGCCAACGAGCCGGACGTGATCATCGCCGACGAACCCACCACGGCGCTCGACGTGACCGTCCAGGCGCAGGTCCTGGACGCGCTCCAGCGGGCCCGTCGGGAGACCGGCGCCGCCCTGGTGCTCATCACCCACGACCTCGGTGTCGTCGCCGGTCAGGTCGACCGGGTCGGGGTGATGTACGCGGGCCGCATCGTGGAGATGGGTCCGGTGGAGGAGGTCTTCTACCGGCCGCGCATGCCCTACGCGTTGGGGCTGCTCGGCTCGCTGCCCCGACTGGACGGTGACCGCTCCGACCGGCTCACACCCATCCTCGGAAGCCCGCCCTCCCTGCGGGATCTGCCCCCGGGCTGCGGGTTCGCGCCGCGCTGCCCGATGGCGCGCGAACGGTGCCACCAGGAAGAGCCGCGGCTGCTGCTCACCAACGGTGACACCGGCCGGGAGCCCTCCGAGACGGGCGACCCCGCCGTCCACACGGCGGCCTGCCACTTCAGCGACGAACTGGTGGGAGTGGGGGCGGCCGACCTGTTCCGGCCCGGTGACGAGGACTCGCAGGAGAGCGGGGACGAAGCCGAACCGGGGAACCCCGTGGAACCAGAGGTGCTGCTCAGCGCCACCGACCTGGTCAAGCACTTCCCGATCCGCTCCAAGGGCATCCTGCGCCGCAAGGTCGGAGAGGTGCAGGCGGTCTCGGGTATCTCGCTGGACCTGCGGGAGAAGGAGACGCTCGCGCTGGTGGGGGAGTCGGGCTGTGGCAAGTCCACCACGGCGCGGTTGCTGCTCAACCTCATCCGGCTCACCTCGGGCGAGGTGACGTACATGGGGCAACCCCTGCAAGGGCTCTCCGACCGCCGGATGCGTCCACTCCGCAAGGACCTGCAATTGGTCTTCCAGGACCCCTTCGCGTCCCTGGACCCGCGCATGACGGTCTCGGACATCATCGGCGAACCCATGCGCATCCACGGGGACGGACACCGCGACGCGCGCAAGCGGGTCAAGGAGCTCCTGGAGCTGGTGGGGCTCAACCCCGAGCACGGTTCGCGGTACCCGCACGAGTTCTCGGGTGGCCAGCGACAGCGCATCGGCGTGGCCCGAGCCCTGTCGCTCAACCCCCGGGTGCTGGTCCTGGACGAGCCGGTCTCGGCCCTGGACGTGTCCATCCAGGCGGGTGTGATCAACCTGCTGGAGGACCTCCAGGACGAGCTGGGGCTGTCGTACCTGTTCGTCTCGCACGACCTGTCGGTGGTCAAGCACATCGCCGACCGGGTGGCCGTGATGTACCTCGGCAAGATGGTGGAGACGGCCACGACGGAGCAGCTGTTCAGCTCTCCCTCGCACCCGTACACCCAGGCGTTGATCTCCGCGATCCCGCTGCCCGACCCGATCAAGGAGCGGACCAGGGAACGGATCATGGTCACGGGCGACATCCCGAGCCCGGCGAACCCGCCCTCGGGGTGCCGTTTCCGCACCCGGTGCCCGAAGTTCGCGAACGAACTCTCCGACGCCGAACGGACCAAGTGCGTCGAGGAACCGCCGGAGCTGCTGGACCGCGGCAGCGGACACCGGGACGCCTGCCACTACTCCCAGGTGGTGGAGCTCATCTGAGGTGGTCCGGCGGTGCGCCGTCGGTAGCGATGGGATCTGACCGGCGCCGTGGAGAATGTCCCCTCCGCGGCGCCGGTTCCTCGTTCCGGGTTCCTTCACCACCTTCGACGACACGCGAGATGACGAAAGTGCCTGGTTTCGGGTGCGGGGCTCCGCTAGTTTCGACGTTCACGTTGTCTCTGACCGGTTTCCCCCGAAGGAGAATCCTTGACTCCCGCCACCCCCCGACGGCCCACGCCGTTCCGACGACACGGAGGGTGGTCGGCCGCCACCCTTCTCACCCTCTCCCTCGCGTTGGCGACCACACCGGCGCTGGCCGACACCGCGGATCCCGATGAGCGGGCGGACGAGCTGCGGTCCGACATCGACGCGATCCTGGAGGACCCCGCGCTGGAGGGCGCGACCTCCGGTGTGGTGGTCACCGACGCCGACAGCGGCGAGGAGCTCTACTCGGCGCACGGTGACACCTCGCTGCTGCCCGCCTCCAACATGAAGAACTTCGCCACGGCGGCGGCCCTGCAGACGCTCGGCCCCGACCACACCTTCACCACGCGGGCCGTCGTCGAGGACGACACCGCCGCAGGAGAGGTGCCCGGGCTGTACCTGGTCGGCGGCGGCGACCCGACGCTGAGCGCGGACGACATCGACGCCATGGCCGCGGACGTGGCCGCCGCCGGGATCACCTCGGTGGGCGAGGTGTACGCCGACGACACCTGGTTCGACGATCAGCGCCTGGTGGACGACTGGTGGCCCGAGGACGAGCCCTACGCCTACTCCGCGCAGATCTCGGCGCTCACCGTGGCCCACGGAGACCGCTACGACACCGGAGTGACGGAGGTGACCGTCACCGCCACCGACGACGGTGAGGCGGTGAGCGTGGACCCCGGCGCCGCCGAGGGCCACGTGGAGGTCGACAACCAGGCCGTCACCGGACCGGCCGAGGGCGAGAACACCCTGGTGGTCGACCGTCCGGTCGGCACCAACACCATCGAGGTGACCGGGAGCCTGCCCGCCGACGCCGAGCCGTCGGTACAGCTGCGCACGGTCGACGAGCCCGCCGGGATGGCCGGGCACGTGTTCGCCCGGGCCCTGGAGGAGAACGGGGTCGAGGTCGAGGGGGACATCGCTCAGGGCGAGGTCCCCGAGGACTGGGCGGAGCCCCATGCCGTCGCCGAGAACACCTCCATGACCTTGGAGGAGATCCTCGTTCCGCTGATGAAGTTCAGCAACAACGGTCACACGGAGATGCTGGTCAAGAGCGTCGGCCAGGAGACCGCGGGCGAGGGCTCGTGGGAAGCCGGCCTGGCCGGGGTGGAGGAGGCTCTCCAGGAACTCGGTGTGGACACCTCCGACCTGGTCCTCAACGACGGTTCGGGGCTCTCCCGGACCGACCGGATCACCGCGAACAGCATGATCGACCTGCTGACCCGGGTGCAGGACGCCCCCTGGTACGAGGTCTGGCACGACTCCCTGCCGGTGGCCGGCGACAGCGACCCGTTCGTCGGCGGCACCCTGGCCTCGCGCATGGACGGCACGGCGGCCGACGGCGTCGCGCAGGCCAAGACCGGCACCATGTCCGGGGTGAGCGCCCTGTCCGGCTACGTACAGGGGCCGGACGGCTCGGAGGTCCACTTCAGCGTCGTCAACAACGACCACGCCGGTGCGGCGCCCCTGCACGTGCAGGACGCCATCGTGGTCCGGCTCGCCGAGTACCTGGGCAACCAGGCGCCGGAGGGGACCGTGTCCCTGCGCAGTGAGCCCGCGGTGAGCGGGGAGCTGGAATGCTCCTGGGAGCTGACCTGCTGAGACCGATAGCGCCGATGCCGTCGTCCTGAAAGGGCGTGGCACGGGCGGTGACGAGGGCCTGTCGAGGGATCGGCGGGCCCTCGTCCGTGTTCGAGGAGGTCGGCGCGGTTCGATGGGGTTGTCCACAGTCCGAGGACGTGGGCTGTCGCGGGTCGGCCGAAGCCGGCAATGTTGAACACGGCGGGGTTCTCCCGCCACCCCGTTCCTCCCACAGCGCGGCTCCCCGCCGCGCCGTGCCGTAGAAGGGCCTTCCGTGTGGAATCGCTGACCGTCACATCTGTGCTGGGCATGATCATCGGTCAGGTCTTCTCCCTGGTCGTGATGATCCTGGTCCTGTTGGGCCTGGGCAAACTCGCCAGCCGGCTCATGGACGTGCCCTTCAACCTGCCACGTCTGGCGCTGGCCGCGATGTTCGGCGCACCGATCGGATCGGTGGGTGCGGTCCTGGCCCACTACGGCTCCTTCGACGCGTTGAACACCGCGGAGCCGGCCCGGATGGACCAACCGGGCTTCTTGGCGTTGATGTTGTTCGCGATGGCGGTGGGCTCGATGCTCGCGTTCGTCGCCCTCGAACTCCTCATGCCGCGAGGTACCGGGGTCCGTCCGGTCGCCCTGCTCCGCGAGACCACCGACCTGTTCGGAAGACTGGGCCGGTACCGCGGGATCCTGTGGATCCTGGTCCGGCACGGCCTGGGCGGATACGTCATAGGTCGACGGGAGGGGGTGGACGACACCTCGGTACAGCGCAGGCTCGCCCGCTCCCTGGCCCGGTCCATGGAAGAGGCGGGGGTGGTGTTCGTCAAGCTCGGCCAGGTGTTGGCCACCCGCCGCGACCTGCTGCCACCGGTGTTCGTCGAGGAACTGGGCCGACTGCACAGTGAGGTGGCCCGGGTCCCCTACGACGACATCCGCGACTGCGTGGCCGCCGAACTGGGACGCGGGGTCGACGAGGTGTTCGCCGACTTCACCCCCGAACCCCTGGCCGCCGCGTCCATCGCCCAGGCGCATCCGGCGCGGCTGCTCGGTGGTGAGGAGGTCGTGGTCAAGGTGCAACGACCGGGAATCGGTCCGGTGGTCCGACGCGACCTCGACATCATCAGACGCCTCGCCAAGCGGGTGGACGAGCACACCGAGTGGGGGCCCGCGATCGGGGTGCGCGGCCTCGCCGAGAGGTTCGCCGACGCCCTTCTGGAGGAGTTGGACTTCGAGGTGGAGGCGGCCAACATCGCCGCCGTCGCGGAGGCGTCCGTCGACTCGCCGGTGCGCATCCCGCGGGTCCACGAGGCCTACACCAGCCGTCGGGTGCTGGTGATGGAACGACTGCACGGGCACCAGATCGGCGGGACCGAGCTGCCGGAGCGGCGTGGGGAGGAGATCGCCAAGACCCTGCTGGACTGCTTGCTGGAGCAGGTGCTCGTCGGCGGGATCTTCCACGCCGACCCGCACCCGGGCAACATCCTGCTGCTCGACGACGGAGGGGTGGGTCTGCTCGACTACGGGTCGGTGGGCCGATTGGACGCCCGGACCCGTGAGGCGTTGCAGATGATGCTGCTGGCCATCGACCGGGGTGACGCGGTCCTGCTCACCGACACGCTTTTGGACGTGGTGGACGATCCGGGGGAGATCGACCCGGAGCGGCTGCGCCGGTCGCTCGGTCGGTTCATGGCGCGCTACCTGCATGGTGGGGCCACGGCCAGTATGCGGATGTTCACCGAGCTGCTCATGCTGGTCACCCGGTTCGGGCTGGTCCTGCCGGCCGAACTGGCGGCGGTGTTCCGGGCGCTGGCCACCCTGGAGGGAACGTTGATGTTCCTCGCCCCGGGGTTCGACACGGTGTCCGAGGCCAAGCGGTACGCGGGGGCGCGGATGTCGGAGCGGTTGGACGGCGGAAACCTGCGAGAGCTGGCGACCGGAGAGCTGTTGGCCCTGCTGCCGACCCTGCGCCGACTGCCACGTCGGCTCGACCGGATCACCGACCAGCTCCACAAGGGCCGGTTCACGGTGCAGGCGCGGCTCTTCGCCCACCCGCAGGACCGAAGACTCCTGCGCTCGGTGGTCCGCCGCGCGGTCATGACCGTCCTGGCGGTGGTCACCGGGTTCATGTCGGTGGGACTGTTCAACGTGACCGAACAGCCCGGGGTGGCCTGGTCGGACCTGGCCACGCACACCCAAGCGCTCAACCTGTTGGCGTGGGTCCTGCTGGCGGCCACCGTGATGTTCGTCCTGCGATTGCTGGTGGACATGGTCCGGGACGGGTCGAAGGGCGAACGGGGTTGAGGGGGACCGGCGCCGACCGTTCGAGGTCGGTCGGGTGGCCTGGTCCGCCAAGCGGAGTGAACGGTCAGCCGGCCTGGTCGATCAGACGGCGCAGGGACCGGTACACCTGGTCCGCCGAGGGCGGTGGTTCCAGGACACAGCAGCGCAGGAAATAGCCGTCGCAGGCGGCGGCCACCCCGGCGCGGGCCTCGGGGTCCGGCAGGTAGGGGGAGAGGAAGGCGTCCACCGCGTCGTGCCAACGCGTGACCTGATCCCGCAGGCTGGGGCGTCGGGCGGCGATGAGGAACAGTTCCATCTCCGCCAGAGCGTGGGCTCGGTCGTGCCCGGTGCCCTCGGCGATGAGCGCCGCGAACCCGCGCAGCGCGCCGTCCGGGTCGTCGGGGAGGGCCTCCGCCACCGCCACGTAGGCGTCGTTGGCCCGGGTGAGCGTGTCGACGAGGAGGTCGTCGATGGTCGCGTAGTAGTAGGTGACGGTGCTGGGCGGGACCGCTGCCTCGGTCGCCACACGACGCTGGCTGACCGCGGTGACACCCTCCCGGGCGATGACCGCCATGGTGGCGTCCAGTAGGAGCCGGCGTCGCTGTTCGCCCTTGCGGCGGCGGCCGTCGCTGATGTTGTCCGGGTCCTCGGTGGTCTTCGCGGTACTCATGGTGTTCCTCCCGTTCGATGGCCGGTCGGTGCGCACGTGTTCAATGCCGTCCGCCCATCTCCAGGGCCATGACCCCGGCCATGACCAGGGCGATGCCGCCGATCTGCGTCCAGGTGAGGGATTCTCCCAGCAGGACCGCTCCGATGATGGCGACCAGGGCGACCCCGATGGCGGCCCAGGCCCCGTAGGCGACACCGAGCGGCAGGCCTCTGGCGAGCGCTTGGGAGAGCGCGTAGAACGCGCCGCCGTAGCCGATGACCACGACGATGGAGGGGAACAGACGGGTGAATCCCTCGGAGAACTTCAGTGAGGTGGTCGCGATCACCTCCAGGACGATCGCTCCGGCCAACCACATCCACGGCATGGCACGGCTCCTTCGTGTCCTTCGGCCTCCCAGGGGAAACCTGCTCGAATGCTCAGTTTTCGTTCGCCAAAGAACCTGGGCGAATGAACAAGATTCTACGCGGTGCATGATGGGGGGACAAGGTGGGCGTGATTCGGATCGGCCGGAAACCCACCCCCTGGCGGACCGGCCACGTACCCCCTGGGTGTATTCTCGGCGATTCCGGACGAGGTGGGTCGGACACCATCAGATAACCGCTCCATACCGATACGCGGGAGTTCAGAACCTTTTCCGGATCGGAGCGTCCTACTACGTAGGCCGGTTATCGAGATGTTCTATGGAGGTCCAGACGTGACGGGCAAGACCCAGTCGGCGGTGAAGCGCCGGTTCGGCATCGGACTCGTGGCGCTCGCGCTCGTCGCGACCGCGTGCAGTTCAGGCGACGCCGAGACGCAGAGTAACTCCGACCCCGCCGCGGACGCGGAACCGGCCGAGCTGAGCATCACCCCGGAAGAGGGCGGCGAGGAGATCGCACCCAACACCCCGGTCCGGGTCACCGCCGAGCACGGAACCATCAGTGACGTCCAGATCGACCAGACCGTGGTCAGCGAAGCGGCCGTCCCCGACGGCGGCGAGGCCGAGGGTGAGGACGACGAGGCCGAGCTGTACGAGATGACCGGCACCCTCAACGAGGACGGCACCGAGTGGATCAGTGACTGGAACCTGCGTCCGGGCTCGGAGATCGTGGTCACCGCGACCGCGGAGAACGAGGCCGGTGAGGAGACCGAGGCCACCAGCGAGTTCAGCACCCTGGAGGCGGTCGCCGGGCAGCGCCTGGAGTTGGCCTCCAACTTCCCGAGCTCCGGCGACACCGTCGGTGTCGGCATGCCCGTCGTGATCAACTTCGACATGCCGGTCAGCAACAAGGGCCAGGTCGAGAACTCCATGAACGTGGTCGCCGAGCAGGAGATCGCCGGCGCCTGGAACTGGGTGACCGACCAGATGGCGGTCTTCCGGCCCGAGGAGTACTGGGAGCCGCACCAGAACGTCACCGTCGACCTGAACCTGTCCGGGGTCGAGGCCTCCGAGGGTGTCTACGGTGTGCGTGACTACCAGATCGACTTCGAGATCGGCCGCGAGCTCATCGCCACGATGCACGTGCCCGACCACGAGATGAAGATCGAGATCGATGGCGAGCACGAGCGCACCATCGACGTGAGCAACGGTGCGGCCAACCGTCGGTTCGACACCACGACCACCGGCGTGCACGTGCTCATGGAGCGCTACGACACCATCACCATGGACTCCAGCACCGTGGGCATCCCCGAGGACTCCCCGGGTTCCTACCGCGTGGACGTGAACTACGCGGTCCGCACCTCCAACAGCGGCGAGTTCGTGCACGAGATGTCCAGCAATGGCGCGATCGGTTCGGCCAACACCTCCAACGGCTGCACCAACCTGCGCATGGACGACGCGGTGTGGTTCTACGAGAACACCCTGATGGGCGACATCCTCGACACCACCGGCACCGACCGTGAGTTCGAGTGGGACAACGGCTGGGGTTACTGGCAGAAGTCCTGGGACGAGTGGCTTGAGGGCAGCGAGACCGACGAGGCACAGATGACCACCGACGGGACCCCGGGTTCCGTCCACGGTGAGGACCTGTAGGAAGCGCGGTCATCACCGCCCCAGGGGCGGGACAGGACCACGAGGGGCGTTCGCGGTGCACGGCACCGCGGGCGCCCCTTCGTCTGCCCGCTCGCGAGGCCGTCGAGTGCGTTCAGGTCTGGACGGGCCCCGAAGGCCCCCCGCCCTCCGTCGTGCGCAACCGGGCGACCAGGGCATCGATCACCAGCTCGGTGACCGTGGCCATGTCCACCGACTCCGGGTCCAGCAACCACTGCACCTGAAGGCCGTCCATCGCGGCCAGGATCGCGGTGGCCGCGGAGTGGGCGGGGGTGTGACCATCGGGTCCGGGGGTGTTCGCCATCTCGCGGTGCTCCGGGCCGATCCGGTCCAGGACCGCCTCCTCCACCTCCCGACGCAGTACGGTGTACCGGTCTCGGAACCAGTCCTGGGCGGGATGTCGGGCGGTGGCGCTCTCGGCGGAGAGCACCGCGTAGAGCCGGGTCGTGCCGGGGCGCGCGGCGTTGCGCTCGGCGGTGGTGACCAGGTGGTCCAGCATGCCCGCGCCGGAGGGCGCGGGGTCGTTGGTGTCGCGCAGCTCCAGCACCGCGGTGAGCAGTTCGGTCTTGGAGCCGAAATGGTGCAGGACCCCCGCGGGGGTGATGTCGAGGGTCGCCGCGATGTCGGCCAGCGACGTGTTGTTGAACCCCTGCGCGGCGAATACCTCGGCCGCGGTGCGCAGGATCCGCTCGCGACGATTGACCCGTTTGCGCGGGACCGGTGAGGGCGGATCGCCCCCGGGCGAAGGCGTGCCGGTGGGGGTCGTCTCGCTCATGGTCCGCTCTCCACTTCCTCGTACCGCGGGGGTACTTCGGGCCGATGGCCGGGGGGTTCGGGGGCCCGATCCCGTCCACGCTATCGATGTTCCCCGCCCCTCTTGCTGAATGAACATTAAGTAAGTAATGTCTCGCTTTACGAGACGTGGATCAGGGGGCTAGGGGCTCATGACCGCAGACCTTCACCAGCGCGTGGGCCGCCTGTCCCTGGAGGACAAGGCGCGCCTGCTCACCGGCCGGACCGGCTGGGTCCTGCACGCCGCCGCCGAGATCGGCCTGCTCCCGATCACCGTCTCCGACGGTCCCGCCGGGGTACGCGGGACCGAGGTGACCCAGGACGAGCACTCCGCGAGCCTGCCCGGTCCCACGGCGGTCGCCGCGGCCTGGGACACCGAACTCATGGAACGCGTGGGCCGCTTCTTCGCCGCCGAGGCCCGCCGCAAGGACGTCGACGTGATCCTGGCCCCGGTGCTCAACCTGCAACGATCCCCGGCGGGTGGACGCCACTTCGAATGTCTCTCCGAAGACCCCCACCTGACCGCCGAACTCGGCGCGGCCTTCGTCCGCGCCGTCCAGGGGCAGGGCGTGGGCACCTGTCCCAAGCACTTCATCGGCAACGAGACCGAACAAGAACGCACCGGTTACGTTTCCCGCATCGACGAGCGGACCCTTCGCGAGGTCTACCTTCCACCCTTCGAAGCCGCGATCACCGCCGGCGCCTGGACCGTCATGGCCGCCTACAACGGCGTCGACGACGAGGTCGAATCGTCCACCATGACCGAGCACCGCCGGTTGCTCACCGACCTCCTCAAGGACGAGCTCGGATTCGACGGCGTCGTGTTCAGCGACTGGGCCGCCACTCGGAGCGGCGCCCGCTCCGCCGACGCCGGACTCGACATCGTCATGCCGGGCCCCGACGGCCCCTGGGGCCGAGCGCTGGTGGACGCGGTCCGTGCCGGTGAGGTCGAGGAGTCCGTCGTCGACGACAAGGTGGTCCGACTGCTCCGCCTGGCCGAACGGGTCGGCAGACTCGATCGGGACACCACCTCGGCCGTGGCCGGGCGAGGACGAACGCGTCATCCTGCGGGAGGTCGGCTCACGCGGCCACGTCCTGCTCCGTAACGAGGGCGACGTCCTTCCCCTGCCGGACTCCGTGCGGACGGTGGCCCTCATCGGGCCCAACGCCGTGGACGCACACACCCAGGGCGGCGGTAGCGCCCACGTCAACACCGGGTACCTGGTCGACCCGGCGGAAGGGCTACGGGAGGTGCTGCCCGAACACGTCGAGGTCACTCTCGTCCGCGGCGGCGATCCCCGACGTCTCCTTCCGATCGTCGCCACCGAACACCTGACCGAGGCCGACCTCACCCTCTACGACGGACACGGCGAGGCCATCGACGCCCCCGAGGTGCCGGGCGGCGCATTCCACATCCACGTTCAGGAGAGCGCGGAACGGGCCGGGTTCCTCGCCACCCTCACCCTCGCCGAGCCCGGGACCCACCGGATCGAGGTCGCGGCCGTGGGCGCGCACACCATCCGCGTCGACGACGAGACCGTCTCCGAGAGCGACCGACGCGCCTCCGTCGACGACATCCTCCAATCGCGGCACGCCCACCCCGATGGGCCCAGGGTGGAGATCGAGGTCCCCGAAGGGTCCGAGCCCCGCACCGTGTCGATCGACGTCGACATGGAGGTCGGGGACTTCGGCGGGTTCGGCCGTGGTGTCATCGTCCAGGTTCGCCACGCGTCGCCCGGCCCCACCGTGGAGGAGGAGATTCAGGAGGCCGTCCGCGTCGCGGAAACGGCCGACGTCGCCATCGTCGTGGTCGGCACCAACGACGAGGTCGAGTCCGAGGGCTACGACCGCCCCACCCTCGACCTGCCGGGCGGCCAGGACGAACTCGTCCGACGGGTCTACGCCGCCAACCCGAACACCGTGGTGGTGGTCAACGCCGGCGCGCCCGTCCTCCTGCCCTGGCTCGACCAGGTGCCCGCCGTCCTGTGGTCCTGGTTCGGGGGCCAGGAGTACGGCCACGCCCTCGCCGACACCCTCACCGGCCGTGCCGAACCCACCGGCCGGCTGCCCTGGACCCTGCCGCGCGACCACGACGACGTGCCCATCCTGGACACCCGTCCCGTCGACGGGATCCACGACTACGCCGAGGGGGTCTTCGTCGGTCACCGCGCCTACGACCGGGACGGGATCGAACCGCACCGCCCGTTCGGGTTCGGTCTGGGCTACACCACCTGGCGGATCGACGACGCGGCACTGTCCACGCCGGGGACCACCCCGGGTAACGACGGCCTGGTCACCGATGCGCCCACGGTCACCGTCACCCTCACCAACACGGGTCGGCGTCCCGGACACCACGTCGTGCAGGTCTACCTGGAACCGCCCACCGAGGCCGGAATCCCGCGCCCTCTACGTTCCCTGGCGGCCTTCGCCTCGGTGCGCGTCGCGCCGGGCCGGACCGTCACGGTCGACCTCGACGTCCCACCGCGCGCCCTCGCGATCTGGGACCCCGTCGAGCACGCACGGCGCACCCCGGAGGGGGTCTATCACCTGGCGGTGGGCTCCTCCAGTCGCGCCATCGCGCACCGTCTCGCCTTCAAGGTGCGCTGATTCGGTACCGGGCCGCCGTGGGATCACCAGGCGCGCACGCCGCCCACGGGGGCGGGCAGCCGTTCCTGGAGCCAGGTCCAGGTGCCGTCGTTCTCGGTGAACCGGCGCTGGACGCGCTCGACCTCGGTGATGGGGTTGCTGAAGACCTCGCGCCAGTCGCCCGCCTCGCGCTCCTCCAAGTAGAAGCTGCCGGCGTCGGTTCGCATGCGTACCGCCTGGAGGGTGTGACTGGTGCCGTCGTTGAGTTGGATTCGGTAATAGGCCATGGGAATCCCCTGGGTGTGGTCCTGGACGAGGCGAGGACGGTGGCCCGGGGACGGTCGACACGCCGTGGTGCCGGGGCACCGTGATGTTCGCGTGTGCGGACTCTACGCCGGTGGACAGGGCCGAGGAGGGTGATCGGCCGGACCCGGGGTGAAATCGGGGAGAACAGCCGATCGGGATGGGGCCTAAGGGACGAAACGGGCCCGGAGGTGGTCCCTCCGGGCCCCGCGTGGGCGAATGGCGATGGGTCAGGCGGCTTGTTCGGCGGTCAGTCGGGCACGGGTCTCCATCAGCGCGAAGCCCAGCAGGTTGCGTCCGCGCCAGTACTTGGGACGTTCGGCGTTCTCGTTCTCCCGTCCCATCCCGATCCCCCACACGCGGTCGCGGGGGCTGGCCTCGACCAGGACCCGTTCCTTCGTGCCCAGGAGATACTCCAGCAGGTCCTCGTTCTGACCGAACTTGGCGAGGTTGCCTCGGACGACGATCCCGAAGCGTTCGCGCTCCCAGGTCTCCTCGTCGAAGTCCCCGACCTCGCGTCCGATCTCCTTGGCCCGCTTGGGGTGTTCGGCGGCGACGATCCGTTCGGCGGCCTCGGTGTCACCGAAGAGTCGCGCCTTCTCGGCCATCATGAAGTGCTCGGCGGTGCGGTAGGTGACGCCGTCGACGGTGAAGTCGGCCGGCCACCATTGGGAGAGGCAGGTGGCCGTGAGCCCATCCGGTGATGGCTCATGGCCCCAGAAGTGCACGTACTTGATCCGTCCGTCGATGCGGAGCAGATCCTCCACGGTCCTCGCGTCGGCAGGGTTGTGTGTGCCCGTCATGTTGGGGAGTCTCGCAGAACCGGGCCGAGGTCGGTAGACCTTTTCGTGTGTTTGATGGCTTTGTGCGCTGGGAAGACGCCCATCCGATCGGGGGCGAATCGGCCACTCGGCGGACTTGTGCCGAAACCCGAGAGTGCGCGGCCGTCGGCGGGCCGAGGCACCTGTACCGGTCACTGGTTCCCGTACGAGCGGGACGGGTTCGCGCGTGCTCGGGCCGGCGTACGTTACGGCGTAGTAGCGTTGCGGAAAGCCCCGAAACCATAGGTCGGCGGGGTGTGAGCGGCCGCGGATCCGAGGTCGAGAGGAGCGTCCCCCCATGTGCCGGGACGATGGGGATCGCCTCGATTCGGACCAGACCAGTGGGCTCGGTCGGCGGCCGGCGACGTGATCGAGTGTTCGAGTGGTTCGGAGGGTTCGGGTCCGATGACCGAGACACGGTGGCTCGATGATGACGAGCAGCGGACCTGGCGCATCTTCCTCATGGCCGTGCACCTGCTGGACGGGGCCCTGGATCGTCAGCTCAGGCATGATTCCGGGATGCCGCACGCCTACTACCAGATCCTGGCGATGCTCTCCGAGGCCCCGAAGCGGGAACTGACGATGACGCGTCTGGCCCGCCTGCTGCGCTCCTCGCCCAGCAGGTTGTCGCATGCGGCGGCGCGCCTGGAGGCGGAGGAGATGATCCGCCGCTTCAAGCGTCCGGGGGACCGGCGCACGACCCTCGTCGAACTCACCGACAAGGGGATGGAGACGCTGCGCGAGGCGGCCGCCGGGCACGTCCAAGAGGTGCGACGCCTGGTGTTCGACACGCTCACCCGGGAGCAGGTCGGACAGCTGCGCGAGATCTCCGAGGCGATGTTGGGTTCGTTGGACCCCCACGACGAGCAGCCGCGGTACCCGGACCCGAAGGGGCCTGGAGTCCGGAACTGAGCCGGATTCTGTTATCCATCCTGAGCAGGGCGGTCGTGTGGGGATCGTAACTTCTCCGCCCGGCACGCTATGTACGCGAGCGGATACGCATTATCCTGTTGTTTCCCGGAAAAAGGTTGTGGTCTCAAGTGTTGGAACCGGACGCCGACCCCGACCACCGGGACACCCGCTCACAGAACAGGAACGCACCATGACCGAACAGACACCCAAAACCATGATCAGCGACCTGACCGCCCTGATCGCTCGCGTCGTCGTCGGTGTCGTCTTCATCGCCCACGGGCTGCCCAAGGCCACCGACCTCCAGGGCACCGCCGGCGGTTTCGAGGCGATGGGCATCCCCTTCCCGCAGTTCGCCGCCCTGCTGGGCGTGGGCATCGAGGTCGGCGCCGGGGTGGCGCTCATCGTCGGGTTCGCCCTGCCCGTCGCCGGGGTGCTGCTCGCCCTCATGATGGGCGGCGCCTACTTCTTCGCCCACGTCGGAGACCCGCTGGTCGGCGGCTTCGAATTGCCTCTCGTCATGGCCGCCGCCGCGCTGGCCCTGGGCTTCGCCGGTGGCCGCTTCGCCGTCGACAGCGTGATGCCGTGGGGTCGCCGCCGTGTCCGCTCGGAGGACAGGTCCGCGGTGCACGCCGCCTGATCCTCCTTTCGACACGGCCGCCCACCAACGATGCTGGGCGGCCGTTGTTGTTTCCTCGGATCCATTCTCCCGAAGGGCTTTCTCTTCTAGCCTCGTGCGGTACCCCGCTGATCGGTGGGTGGAGAGTCGATGCTTCTTTGGAGCAGACCGCGGAGTGGTTTCGGGGGCCGGGATACGAGGTTCCCGGTGTCGGGCGGAGGGTGCGGGAGGCCGCTCCGTACATCCCGCTGCGGGAACCTCGGTGGGGGTGAGGGCGTGGAGTGGGGCCGCCCGTCGTGAACACTGCCTACTATGGCTAGCCATGCGTATTCTCGTGGTCGAGGACGATGACCGGGTGGCACGCGGGCTGGTGACCGCGCTGCGCTCCGCCTCCTTCGACGTCCAACGGGTGGCCACCGCGGAGCGGGCGCTCACGGCGCCGGCCGCGGACGTCGTCCTGCTCGACCTCGGACTTCCCGACGCCGACGGGATCGACCTCCTGCGCCGCCTGCGCCGGCGCCCCCAGACCGCGATCATCGCGGTGACCGCGCGCAGCGAGGAACGTGACCGGGTGCGGGGCCTGCGAGCCGGGGCCGACGACTACGTGGTGAAACCCTTCGGGGTGGCCGAACTCCTCGCGCGCATCGACGCGGTACTACGACGCACCCGGTCGGCGCGGGCCGAACCCGAGCCCGAGAACCCGCCGCTGCGGGTCGGTGACCTGGTCATCGATGTCGACTCCAGGGAGGCCGAACTCGGCGGCGAACCCCTGCAACTGACGCGTAAGGAGTTCGATCTCCTACGCCTGCTGGTCGCCCGTGCGCCGAACGTGGTGGCCCGGGACCAGATCCTGGACCAGGTGTGGGGCGCAGCTTGGGAGGCCTCCTCTCGAACCCTGGACACCCACATCGCTTCGTTGCGAAACAAGGTGGGGGACGCCGTGCACATCCGTACGGTGCGCGGGGTCGGCTACGTGCTCGACGGGGGCTGACCCATGCTCAGGCGTCTGCTGACGATCCTGTTGCCGGTGGCGTTCGTACTGGTCGGAGCCGTTGTCGCGCCTCTGGGTGCGGTGATCGCCCAACAGCAGACCCAGGAGGTGTACGTCGACCGGCTGGGGGACGCCGGTCGTTTCGCGGCGCTCGCGCGCACCGCGCTGGAGACCGACCGGGACAACGCCCTGGCCCAGGAGATGTCCCGATACGAGCAGCTCTACGGGATCCCGACGGTCGTGGTCGCCCCCGACGGGGAGGTCGTGACCGGGTCCGGAGACCGTGAGCGGATGCGAGCCCTGGTCGCGGACGTGGACATGGGGGCGGGGATCACCGCGGCCCTGGCCGGAGAACGTCCGGAGCCACCGACCACGGTATGGCCGTGGAGTTCCGATCCGCTGGTGGTGGCCGAACCGATCGGTCGTGACAGCGAGGTCGCCGGTGCCGTGGTGCTGGTCTCCTCCACCGATGGCCTGGGTGCCGACATCCTCACCGCGTGGGGGTGGATGACCCTGCTCAGCCTGATTCCGCTGGCCCTGTTGGTGGCGGCCTCGTTGCCGCTGTCCTGGTGGGTGCTGCAACCCGTCCATCGGCTGGACGAGGCCACCACCGCGGTGACCGCGGGCGACCTGGACGTGCACGTGGACGCCGAACGCGGCCCACCCGAGCTGCGCAGGCTCACCGATTCCTTCAACACCATGGTCGACGTGGTGCGTCGGGCCCTGGAACGGCAGCGCGCGTTCGTCTCGGAGGCCTCCCACCAGCTGCGCAACCCTCTGGCGAGTCTGCGGTTGTCGGTGGAGAACCTGGCGCCCTACCTGAAGGGGGAGGACGCGGCGGAGGCGCACGCCGTGGCGATCGACGAGACCACGATGATGCATCGGATGCTCAATTCGCTGCTGGCCGCCACCCGGTTGGAGAGCGTCACCGGCAGCGAGGCGGTGGAGTTGACGGCCCTGGTCGAGACCCGGGTCCCCAGGTGGCGCGCCCTGGGGGAGTCGCGCGGGATCGAGGTCGTCACCGACCTGCCCGAACAGGTGTGGGCGCAGGCTCCTGCGGGCGGCCTGGGCAGCATCCTCGACGAGCTGTTCAGCAACGCCATGCGGCTCTCCGGCGGCGACCGGATCGAGATCCGTGCCGACGACGGCGAGGAGGTACGGATCGGGGTGTTCGACAACGGCACGGGGTTGCCGGAGGAGGAGCGTGAGGCCGCCCTCGGCCGGTTCTGGCGCTCTCCCAGCCACCAGAACATCGAGGGGACGGGGTTGGGGCTGGCGATCGTCGCCGACCTGGTTCGGGAGTCCGGTGGACGGCTCGTCCTGGGTGACGGACTGGCCGAGGACGGGCGCCATGGGCTCGGGGTGGTCATCGTCCTGCCACCGGCCGACCCCCCGAAGGAATCCGATGACGATGAGCCTCCCCGGCCCTGAGGTGGGGCCCGGTACTACGCGGGCTTGTTCTCCCGGTACCACTGCTCGGCCCCGGGGTGCAGGGGCACGATGCCGGTGGAGATCCCGGTGCGCACGTTGATCTGTGCGGCTTCCGGGCGCTGTTCGGCCAGGCGTGCGGCGCCGGTGTACACGGTTTCGGTGATCCGTCGAACGAGTTCGTCCGGCAGGTCCCGGCGGCACAGCAGCAGGTTGGGGATGGACATGGTGGGGCAGGCGGGGATGCCGCTGTAGGTGGTGGCGGGGATGGTCGCGGAAAAGTACGACTCCGGGTACACGCCGACCATCGCGTCGGCGGTGTCGGCCAGATCGACCAGCCGCAGGGCTCGTTCCTCGGCGAGGTCGGCGATCGCGGGGGTGGGGAGTCCCGTCAGGGAGAACATCGCGTCGATGTCCCCGGCGTCGAGGGCCGCGGCGGATTCGGCCTGGTCGAGTCGTACCTCCTCGGGCCGCACCCCGGTGACCTCCAGGATCTGCGCGGCGGTGAACTCGGTGCCGGAGTTGACGGTGCCCAGGGAGACCCGCATCCCCTCGATGTCGGAGAGCGACCGCACGGGGGAGTCCTCGCGCACGGCCAGGTGGACGAAGCTGTCGAAGAGCCTGCCCACCGCGCTGATCGCGGATCCTTCCGTGGTGATGTCGGTGGCGAGCACCGAGTCGAGGTTGGCGAGGCCGAGGTGGGCCTCGTCCTCGGCCAACATGCGCAGGTTGTCGTGGGAGGCGCCCGTCTCGACGGTGACGAGCTCTTGGTCGGGCAGGTGTTCGTCCAACAGTCGCGCGAGGGCGGCGCCGATCTCGCGGTAGACGGCTCCAGGGGGGCCGGTCGCGACGACGATCCGACCGAGTTCCGGTGCGGGGTCGCTCGCGCAGCCGCTCACGGCCGCGATGGAGAGGGCACCGAGACCGCCCAACAGGGCGGCCCGTCTGGTCGGTCCGGACGATCGCATACCCGCAGCTTAGACGGGGTCGAGTGTGGGGTCAGGGGGTCACCCCACCTCACTCCGTGTCCCACGGTTTATACCCAACGTCGCCCAATGTCAGAGGAATCCAAAGAAATAGTGAGTTGCGTTGCACACACCCCTTTGTGAACTGACTATCTATTGAGTCAAGACGTAACCCGGAGGCAAACTCGCGGCAACCCGCGAGCAGCCCTCCGAAGAAGGGTGCCGTACACATCCGGCGCTCAATGGAGGAGGAACCCATGGCGACCCAGAAGGGCGTCGATACCCCCGACACAACGCCGGTCAAACCCGAGGAGAAATCCTCGCAGGGGATGACCCGCGGTCGTGTCATCGGACTCGTTCTCGGTCCCCTGCTCGGTCTCCTGGTTTTCCTCGTGATGCCGGAGATGCCACTGCCGCTGGGTGACGGCGAGACCGAAGAGGTCATGTCCGTCAACGGTTCGGTCGTCGCCGCAGTCACCGTCTGGATCGCCATCTGGTGGGCCACCGAGGCCCTGCCGATCCCGGTGACCTCCCTGCTGCCCTTGGTGCTCTTCCCGCTGATGGTGGAGGGCGCGGAGGTCGGGGACGTGGCCTCCGCGTACGGCTCCGACACGATCTTCCTGTTCATGGGCGGCTTCATGCTGGCCCTGGCGATGCAGAAGTGGAACCTGCACAAGCGCATCGCCCTGACGATCGTCTCCAAGGTCGGCTCCAACACGGTCGGCCTGGTCGGCGGCTTCATGATCGCCACCGGTTTCATCACCATGTGGGTGTCCAACACCGCCACCGCCGTGATGATGCTTCCGGTCGGCCTCTCCGTCATCGCACTGATCGCCCAGTTCCGTGGTGGACGTACGGACGCGAACTTCGCCACCGCCCTGATGCTGGGTATCGCCTACTCCTCGTCCATCGGCTCGGTCGCCACCCTGATCGGCACCCCGCCCAACGTCCTGATGGTCGGCTACCTCGCCGACGCTCACGACATCAACATCGGCTTCGGCCAGTGGATGATGGCCGGTGTGCCACTGGCCGCGGTCTTCATGCTGATCGCCTGGTTCGTCCTGACCCGCCTCTTCAAGCCGGGGGTGAAGAAGGTCGAGGGAGCCCAGGAGATGATCCGCGAGGAACTCACCAAGATGGGCGCCATGTCCCGTGGTGAGAAGCTCGTCCTGGCGGTGTTCGCCTTCGCGGCCCTGTCCTGGATCTTCGTCCCGATGATCGCCGACCTGGGTCCGGTCGCCGCCGTGGCTCCCTGGCTCGGTAACGTCACGGACGCGGGCGTCGCGATGACCGTCGCGGTCCTGCTCTTCCTGATCCCCGTGGACCGCAAGACCCCGCTGATGGACTGGGAGACGGCGGTCAAGCTGCCCTGGGGCGTGCTGCTCCTCTTCGGTGGCGGGCTGGCGATCTCCGCCCAGTTCACCGACTCCGGGTTGAGCGCCTGGGTCGGAGCCCAGGTCTCCTTCCTGTCCGGGGTGCCCACCTGGGTGCTGATCCTGGCGGTCAGCGCGCTGGTCCTGTTCCTCACCGAGCTCACCAGTAACACCGCGACGGCGGCGACGTTCCTGCCGATCATGGGCGGCGTGGCCATGGGTATGGACATCGACGTCCTCGCCCTGGTGGTCCCGGTCGCGCTCGCCGCCACCATGGCCTTCATGCTCCCGGTGGCGACCCCGCCGAACGCGATCGCCTTCGGTTCGGGCTACGTCAAGATCGGCGAGATGATCAAGGGCGGCGTCTGGCTCAACCTCGTGGCCCTGTTCCTCATCCTCGGCACCATGTACGGCCTGATGACCTGGGCACTGGGCATCTCGCTGTAGCCGTCGACCACGGATCGTTCGAAGCAGAGAGCGGGCGGTCCTTCCCCGGGTGGTGTTTCCTCCTCTCCCGGACACCACCCGGCACTCCCAGGGGCGCCCCCACCGGTACCGTCACCGTTCGACGGGGACCGGCGGGGGCGCCCTTCCCCATGCCCTCGGCTCTCCGTGCCCTCAGCGGTCGGTGTGTTCCCGTGCCCGAGGGCTTCGCTCGGGGCGACCGGCCAACAGGGAAACGCCCACCTGCGCCAGTGCGAGGGCGCCCACCAGCAACAGCACCGGTTCCCATACGCCCATGGCCTGTCCGAGCGTGCCCGCGGCCACGGGGCCGCCGGCGGCCAACAGGTAGCCCATGGACTGCGCCATCCCGGACAGGCGGATGGTCCTTCCGTGCGTGCCTCCACGGAGCGCGATGAGCGCCAGCGCCACCACGATAGCGCCACCCGTGCTCGCCCCCGCCAGCAGGACCCACAGCAGCCCCCACCCGGGCGCCCACACCAGTCCGGCCATGGCCACCACCATGGCCACGCTCACCACCAGGCAGGCCGGACGCTGCTCGGCCCGACGCCCCATCAGCGTGGTGATGGCCAGGCCCGCCACGATGCCCGCCAGTTGGAAGCCGAACAGGTGCCAGCCGGCAGTGGTGGGAGCGACGCCCCGAGAGGCCTCCACGGTGGGCAGCCAGTTCATGAGGGTGAAGTAGGTGGTGGACTGCAACCCCATGAAGACGGTGACCTGCCAGGCCTTGGCGGAGGTCCACACCGACCGTTCGGCTTCCCCGTGGGTGGTGCCGACGGCCCCGACCACTTCGGGCCCGGGTACCCGGCGCATCCGCACCGCCCACACCAGGACGGCCACCGCCGCCAGGCCCGCCCACAGGCCCAGCGCCGGTCGCCAGCTCCCCAACAGCAGCGACAACGGCACGGCGAGGCCGGCGGCCAGGGCGGCCGACGCGTTCATCACGGAGGTGTTGACCCCGGTCAACAGGGAGATCCGGGAGGGTTGGTCCCGCCGGATGATGGCGGGTACCAGCACGTTGCCGACCGCCACCGAGGCGCCGATCAACGCGGTGCCGATCCACAGGGCGGGCAGCGGCGGCAGGGAACGCAGGACGATCCCCGCGCACAGCACCACCATCGCCACCAGCACCACCCGGTCCACGCCCCAGCGGGACGCCGGCCCGTGGACCAAGGGTGAGACGACGGCGAAGCCGAGGAGCGGAAGCGCTCCCAACAGCCCCAACGCGGAGCCGGACAACCCCGTGGTGTCGCCGATCTGCCCCAGGACCGAACCGACCGAGGTCAGGGCCGGGCGCAGACAGGCGGCGACGAGGAAGAGGGCTGCGAGGACCAGCGCGCCCTGGGCTCCGGTGCGGGCGGTGGTGCTGGAGTGCATGGAGCCTCGCTGGGGGTGCGGGTTGAGGCATCCGATGAGCGGATGACGACGTCCAGGGCAGGCTAGCGCCTACGCTCCCGACCGGGAAGGGACCATGACGAAGAACCCCGCCCCGTCCGGGTCGGGTGACCTGGACGGGACGGGGTCCTCATGTGTTCGCGTACGCGGGCCGGTACGTCAGTCCCGGCCGCGGCTCGCCGAGGGGCGACGCGGGCGACGGTTGCGCCCACCGTTGTAGCCACCGCCGCCGTAGCCCCCACCGCGCGGGCCACGACGAGGGTTGTCCTCGCGGCCACGGGGCAGGGTCACCGGCTCACCGGAGGGCTCACGGGCACCGGTGATGCGGGCGAGCTCCGGGTCCTCGGGGTGCACCTGCGAGACCTGGGCGTCGACACGCGCCTGGTACATCATGCGGGCCATGCCGCGACGCTGGCTCGGCAGCACCAGGGTGACCACGTTGCCGGACTCGCCGGCACGGGCGGTACGGCCGCCACGGTGCAGGTAGTCCTTGTGGTCGGTGGGCGGGTCCACGTTGACCACCAGGTCGAGGTCGTCCACGTGGATGCCGCGCGCGGCGACGTTGGTGGCGATCAGCGCGGTGACCGTGCCCTCCTTGAACTGCTTGAGGGTGCGGGTGCGCTGGGGCTGGGAACGGCCGCCGTGCAGGGGCGCGGCCCGGACGCCGTTGTCCAGCAGGTACTGGGCCATCCGGTCCACGGCGTGCTTGGTGTCCAGGAACATGATGACCCGTCCGTCACGGGCGGCGATGCGGGTCGCCGTGGCCTGCTTGTCCGCGGGGGACACGTGCAGGAGGTGGTGCTCCATCGTGGTGACGGTGCCCTCGGAGGGGTCGACCGAGTGCACCACCGGGTCGTTGAGGAAGCGGCGGACCAGACGGTCCACGTTGCGGTCCAGGGTCGCCGAGAACAGCAGGCACTGACCGCCGGCGGGGGCCTCTTCGAGGATCGCGGTGACCTGCGGCATGAAGCCCATGTCGGTCATCTGGTCGGCCTCGTCCAGGACGGTGGCCTCCACCTGGTCCAAGACGCAGTCGCCGCGCTCCATCAGGTCGCGCAGACGACCCGGGGTGGCGACGACGAGTTCCACGCCCTGGTGCAGGGAGCGCGCCTGGCGGTGGATGGGCATGCCGCCCACCACGGTGGCCATGCGCACCCGCACCGAACGGGCGTACGGGGTGAGCGAGTCGGTGACCTGCTGGGCGAGCTCACGGGTCGGGGCGAGCACCACCGCGAGGGGGTGCCGCGACTCGGCCTTGCGACCGTCGAGACGGGCGAGCAGGGACAGCCCGAAGGCCAGCGTCTTGCCCGACCCGGTCTGGCTGCGGCCCAAGACGTCGCGGCCCGCCAGCGAGTTCGGCAGGGTGGCCGCCTGGATCGCCGACGGAGTGGTCAGGCCCTGGCGCGTCAGCATCGACTTCAGCGGGTCGGGCATGTCCAGGTCCTGGAAGGCCTCTACCGGGTCGAGCCCGGGAGTGACCGTGGTGGGGAGGGCGAACTCACCGGAGGAGCGTCCGCCGTCGAAACGGCCTCGGCCGCCTTCTCGGTTGCCGCCCTGACGGGGGCCGCCACCGAAGGAGCTACGAGGGCGCCTGCGGCCGTACTCCCCGGAGGGACGGGGGCGTCGGGTGTTGGTACGGGACGTGTGGTTCAAGGTAAACCTTCCACCGACGACCCGTGCCGGGCGTGGAGGTCGCTGCGACCTCGACGCTGAGCACCGGCGGCGCCGGGATAATACTGCGAGATCCACTGCCCACACGGAGAATCCGGGGCGTGGTTGATGGCCGGTGCCGGTCGAGACGCGACGGCGAGAAAACCGGTCCGAAAAGAAGAAAGGCAGAGGCCCAGCGCCCTGAGGGCGGGCCCCTGCTATGGAAAGAGCCTCAGCTCTCTCAGACCAGGGTGATGTTGTCGGCCTGCAGGCCCTTGGCACCCTGGGTGACGTCGAACTGGACGGCCTGGCCTTCCGCGAGCTCGCGGTAGCCGTTGGCCTGGATGGCGGAGTAGTGGGCGAAGACGTCGGGGCCGCCGCCGTCCTGCTCGATGAAGCCGAAGCCCTTTTCGCCGTTGAACCACTTGACGGTACCGGTGGCCATAGATTGTGCCTCTCGTTCGGGAGCATGAAGAAAACCGCGATTTGACGATTTTCCCGTCACCGCGGTGAGCGCCCGAAAAAGATGGAGCTTTATGCGGGGTCACTACTGCAACTTCGATCAACCTAGCACACGGTTTGTGCGGGGGGCCGAAAGATCCGATGTGTTGTAACGCATCGAAAACCCTGGTATCGGATCGGGTGAAGGCGTTGTTGGCCGGGGGGTCTGCGTGCGCTCATACGGCCGGGCCCCGCCTTCCCCTCAAGGACGGGACCCGCTCGCTCCGGTGTTGCCGAGACCGGCTAGGGTGCGCCCTCGTCTCGGCCTTCGGTGGTCGCTGTGGACAGGTCGTCGAACTTCGTGTCCTCAACCGGTGCCACCCCGGTCAGGTAGCCGGCACGCGCGATGGCGTTGCCGCCCACCGCTGCGGTCGACAGCTGGATCAACAGGGCGAGGCCGATCTTGATGGTGTTCTCCACGGTCGGGTAGTGCAAGAGGAGCCCGAGCAGCAGGAGCGCCGTGCCCAGGGCCCCGGCGATGGTGACACCGCTCAGCCGCGCGTAGAAGTCCCGGAGTCGGAGCAGGCCGACCGCACCGACCAGGAACACCACGGCTCCCGCGATCATGCAGACGACTCCGAGCGGGTACAGCACGTTCATCGCTTGCCTCCGGTGATCAGTCGGGCCATGGAGAGTGCGGCCAAGAACCCGACCAGTGAGCAGACCAGCACGATGTCCACGACCAGTGCGGTGTCCAGGCGAAAGCCCAACATGGCCACCAGACCGACGAACCCGAAGAAGATGACGTCGGTGGCGGCGCCACGGTCGGCCGCGGAGGGACCGGTGAGAATGCGGTAGGTGGCGATGACCATCGCCACCACGATCGCGGCCAGACCGATGTCGATGACGTGCATCAGCGGGTTCCTCCCTCGGCGGTGATCGATTCCGCGGACCGGGGCGGTCGGGTGACCGCGAGGATTCTGTCCTCCATGGCACGGATGTCCTCGCGGAAGGACTCGCGGTCCTGCACGTACAACCCGTGCACCCACAGGGTGGAGGGTTCGTGTCGTACGGCCACCGTGACGGTGCCCGGGGTCAGGGAGATCAGATTGGCCAACATCGTCACCTCGAAGTCGGTTCGGCCACGGATCGGGACCTCCACGAAGGCGGGTGTCGACGCACTGCCAGGAGTGACGATGTCCCACATGACCTGGAAGGAGGTCTTGGTGATCTCACCCCCGGCGTAGAAAGGGAACCAGAGCAGCCGAAGCGCCCACTTCAGGTGGTTCATCGTCCCAGCACCGCCTCGACGTAGGTGGACGTGTCCAAGAGGTTCGCGGCGGCCTGCGCGCTCAGGTCGAGCAGGAACTCGGCGCCGAGTCCGATACACAGGGTGGTCGCGGTCAGCACCAGGCCGGGAAGGATCAGTGTCATTCGGATCTTCGGCCTCGTCACCGTCTGGACGGAACCCCCGTTGGCCCCGGCGGTCATCGGAACGTCTTCCTCCGAGGAGGAGGGTTCCTTGCCCCAGAACACACCACCCCAGATCTTGAGCATGGACATCAACGTGATGAGGCTGACCGCGATCATCACGGCCGTCACGGTCCACTGCTGATCCTCGACGGCGGCCAGGATCAGGGAAAGCTTGGCGACGAACCCCGAGAACGGTGGGAGGCCCGCCAAGGACAAGGCCGCTCCCATGAACACCAATCCGATGAGGGGTTGGCGTCTGGCGACGCCGCCGAGTCGGTCCAACGCGCCGGTTCCGTGAGTGTGCTCGATGGCCCCCGTGGACAGGAACAGGGACGCCTTCACGATCATGTGGTGGATCAGGTAGAAGATGCCCGCCATCAGGCCCAGCTCGGTGAACAGGGCCACGCCCAGCAGGATGTACCCGATCTGACTGATCATGTGGAAGACCAGGATGGAGCGGGTGGTGTTCTCACCGACCGCTCCCATGACACCGATGACCATGGTGAGGGTGAAGGCCACCACCCCGATCCACAGGAACCGGGAGTCGCCGTCGAAGACCACCGCGTACAGACGGTAGATCGCGTAGATGGCGACCTTTGTGTGCAGCCCGGAGAACAGGGCCGTGATCGCGGGGGAGGCCGCCGGATAGGTACGGGCCAACCAGCCGTGCACGGGGACGACCGCGGCCTTGATCGCCAGTGCGAGGATGACCACACCCATGCCGACCGCCACCAACGGCGACTCCTTGGCCGCTCCGGCGAGCTCGCCCAGGTGTACGGTTCCGGCGACGGCGTAGACCAGGGCCACGCCGGCCAGGAAAATCGTGGACGTCAATAGGTTGACGGTGACGTAGATGCGTCCGGCCTTCAGCCTGCCCAAGGCCCCCAGCATCGCCAACAGCCCGTACGAGGGCAGCAACATGACCTCGATGAACACGAACATGTTGAAGATGTCGCCGGTGAGCAGTGCGCCGGACACGCCGGCGGTGAGCACCAGCACCAGCGGGGAGAAGAAGGACTGCCGGTCGTCCCCGGTGGCCACCGCGAACATGGAGCACACCAGCGCCAGCAAGGACGTCGTCCACAACATCAGTGCGCTGAACACGTCGGCGACGAACGGGATGGCGATCCCGTCCTGCCACAGACCCACGTTGTGCGCGAACACCGTGCCGTCTCGGGTGAGCCAGATCAGCCCACCGCCGCCCAGCGTTCCCGCGGTGCTCGGAGCCAGCAGCAGGACGCGACGCAACCAGAGCGGACCGCGTACCACGATGAGCAGTCCCGCCCCGATCAGCGGGACCGCTACGAAGAGGGGAAGCAACACAGGGATCATGAGTTCCCCTCCGTGTCGTCGTCGCTACCGGAGGCGGCGAGGGTGAGCATGTAGATCGCGATGGAGAAGGCGATGACGATCGCGGTCAACACGAACGCCTGGGGGAGTGGGTCGGCCGCCGTGAGGGCGGTGCCGAACTGCAACAGGGGCAGGTCCCTGCGGAACACCCCGCCCGCCGACATGATCAGCAGGTTGACCGCGTGCCCGACCAGGATCAGGCCGAGGACGATGCGCACCATGCCGCGCTGAAGCATCAGGTAGACACCGCCGGCGACCATGATGGCTATGGTGATGGCGAGGGTCATCGCTTACCTCCGGTGGTGGCGCCGTCCATGGTGGAGGCGCCGTTCGTGTCGTTCACCGGCTTCTCGCCCTCCTGTGATGTCGGAGGGTCTTCCTGACTCTCGCTCGTGTCGGACCCCCGCTCCAGGCCGAGTTCGTTGAGGGCGGTGAGCAGAACCCCCACGACGGCCAGGTAGACACCGATGTCGAAGACGAACGCCGTCGTGAAGTGGAAGTGACCGCCCCAGGCCAGCGGGATGTCCGCGTGCAGTGGCTTGAGGAAGGAACCGTCCACGAAGCCCAGGACACCCGAGAGCGCCGCGACCAGGACACCGACCCCGATGATCGCGGGATAGGCCAGACGGATGCGCGCGTCCCGGTCGCTGGGTGCGGCCAGGTAGGCGAGGGCGAACCCGGCGCCACCGACCAGACCGGCGATGAAACCACCGCCCGGTTCGTTGTGGCCACGGAACAGCAGGTAAAGGGACCACAGGACCAACAACGGCATGAGGAATCTACCGACAGTGCGCATGAGCACCGTGTTGTCGGCCGGATCGTAGGCCGCGTTGGTCGCGCCGACGATGATTTGACGCGAGCCGTGGGTGGGCAGCAGGTCGCTGGAGCGCAGCACCGCGATGATGACCAGCCCGGCCACACCCAGGACGGTGAGTTCGCCGAGGGTGTCCAGGGCCCGGTAGTCCACGAGGATGGTGTTGACCACGTTCGTGCCGCCGGTGTCCTCGGGCGCGTTGCCGAGGAAGTAATCGGCGGCCGGGGACAGTTCACGGCGTCCGGTGAGCGCGAAGGCGGCCACTCCGGCGCACAGGCCGGCGCCGATCGCGATGGCCGCGGTCAGTACGGTTCGGCGACGCTTCACCGAGTGGAAGCGACGGGGCAGCCGGCGCAGGACCAGGACCGCCACGACCACCGTCAGGATCTCCACCAGCAACTGGGTGAGGGCGACGTCGAAGGCGCCGAGGAAGAACAGCCACAGGGCGGTGGTGAAACCGGCGACACCCACCAGCGCCAGGCCCGCCATTCGGGACCGGGTGACGACGGCGGAGCCGACGGCGACGGCCATCAGGCCCACCAACAACCAGTCGAGACCGAGCGCGGTCTGCCCGGCCACCGGGGGGAGCTCCAGGCCCACCACGGAAATCACGCAGGTCAGCCCGATGATGACGATCATCGGTGTGCCCAGGTGGAAGGCGGGGGAGTCGGACCGTGTCAGATCGCCCACTCGCCTTCCCGCGCGGATGATTCCACCGTAGAGGGCTTCGAAGATCCCTACCCCGGTGAACGGAACGAGGTCGCGTCCGGCCATGGCGTCACCGGCACGGGACCTCCAGGCCACCAAGGCGCCCAGGCCGACCGCCGCCATCGACATGAACAGTGCGGCGTTGAAGCCGTGCCACAGCACCAGGTGGGTGTCGACCACCGTGTGTGTGGTGTCGGCCGCCACCGTGTTGACCAGTGGGTCCAGGACCGGGACGGTCAGACCCAGCAGCACGCCGCCGAACGCGGCGATGATGGCGGGGGTCCAAAAGCCGATCCGGGCCTCACCGGCCGTGGCCTCCCTGGTTCCCTCTTCGCTTCGGGAAGCACCGAAGAAGGTGCGGTAGACGAACCGGAAGGAGTAGGCGAACGTGAACACCGAAGCGCCCACAGCGACCACTCCGGCGAGCGGGCCGAACCAGCCCGGACCGGGGGCGTGCAGGAACGCTTCGAACAGGTTCTCCTTGCTGATGAAACCGAGCAGGGGCGGGATGCCCGCCATGGACAGGGCGGACAGCGTGGCGATCGTCGCCGTGACCGGCATCCGGTGGCGTAGGCCCCCCAGCCTGCGAATGTCGCGTGTGCCGGTCTGATGGTCGACCAGGCCGACCACCATGAACAGGGCCGATTTGAACAGGGCGTGGGCCACGGTGTGCACCGACGCGGCGACCAAGGCCTCCGGGGTGCCCACCCCGATCACCGCGACCAGCAGCCCCAGTTGGCTGACCGTGGAGAAGGCGGCCAGGCGCTTGAGGTCGTTCTGCTGGATCGCGAAGAACGCGCCGATCAGGGCGGTGGTCAGCCCGGCGGTGATGAGCAGCGCGTTCCACAGGAACACGTCCGCGAACGCCGGGGTGAACCGCATCGCCAGGTAGATGCCGGCCTTGACCATGGCGGCGGCGTGCAGGTAGGCGCTGACCGGGGTGCTCGCGGCCATGGCGTCCGGCAGCCAGTAATGGAACGGGAACTGGGCCGACTTGGTGAACACCGCCACCATCACCAGCAGCGCCACCACGGAGACGAACACCTTGTCCTGGGTCCAGGAGGGATCGGCCAGGATCGCGCTCAGCTGGGTCGTCCCTGTACGTATGACCAGGAGAGCGACGGCGCCCAACAGGGCCATCCCACCCATCGCGGTGAGAAGGAAGGTGCGGATCGCCGGTCGATCGGCGGTGAGTCCGGAGAGACCGATCAGGTAGAACGACGCGATCGTGGTGAGCTCCCAGAAGACGAAGAGCAACACGACGTCGTCGGCCAGGACCAGACCGGTCATCGCGAACGCGAACACGCTCATCAGGCAGTAGAAGCCGAGTCTGCGCCCAGGGGGGAAGTACCGGGTGGAGTAGGCCATGATCAGGGTTCCGATACCGGTCACTAGCATGGTGAACAGCCAGCTCAGGCCGTCCATGCGCAGGTGCAGGTCGACTCCCAGGCTCGGCATCCAAGGCCGGGTGTACTCCAAGGGGGCGCTCTCACCCAACACCTGAGGTGCCTGTAGGGCGACCACCACGGTCAGGGCGAGGAACACGGTGGCGATGGGCCAACCCGCGTTTCGGCCCAGCAAGCGGTTCAGTAAAGGTGTGCTCGCGACGGTCACGGCGAGCACGATGAGGAGAAGCAGCAGCACCACGCCACTGTCCTTTCACGGCTGATCACCGTGCGCGTGGCCGGAGAGACCCGGGAGACGAACACGGTGTGACGGAGCGGAAGATGGGTCACGGGGGTGTCGTCAAATGGGCCCAGGTGGGCAGGCACTGAGTTCACCGTGCGCGTTGGTGCCCCAAGAGGTGGTGTAACCGTTGGTGCCGAGGGGGAGACCATGTTCGTCCGGTAGTTCGGACCGCTCCGCGAATCGGTCTCTGCGCAGGCTGCGTGACAGCTCAGGGTGGTGTGGCGTCATGGCGTCGGGCTCCGGGGACATGAGTCGGTAAGGACGCCGACCAGTCTTCCCGGCACACCTATTGCGTCATGTGACGCCGCGCCCATGGTCGTTGATGCGAACGAGTATGTCCAGTTCCGGCCGCTTTTCCCTCGCTGAACGTGGACCGAAGTGCCCGATGAGTGCAGGTGCCAATATAGCCCCTGATCAGGCAAAATAACCCTTTGCCAACGAGTCGGTCTCGGATCGCCACTGTGGTGGCCGGTGTTCGCGTGTGGGCGTAGAGTCCCTCATCAGGTGTGCCGGGAAGTCTGGTCGGCGATGGCCGACCCCTACCCGAAACCAGGTGCCCGATGACCGAGACCACCGTCCACGGTGCCCGCATCTACCGCTCGGACCTCGCGGAGCGGGCCGTGCGCGATTGGTGTGAGGAACGACTCACCGAACTGCCCGGGCTCCGGTCACTTCCCGAACTCTCCACGTCCATCGGACCCACCCGGGCCTTCCGTTTCGAGGGTGGCCCCGGTGCTCCGGTGGTGGTGCTCAGCGGGACCAACTTCAACAGCGCCCTGAGCGCCTCGCCAGCCTCCGACATGTCCGCCGAGCGGGACGTGATCCTGGTGGACCTGCCCGGACAACCGGGTCTGAGCTGTGGCAAGCGCCCTCGCGGCCACCGCGCCCAGGCCTACGGGGACTGGCTCGACGAGGTGCTGCCCCGGCTCGTGGACCGGCCCGCGATCATCCTGGGGCACTCCCTCGGTGCCGCCGTGGCCCTGGCGGGCGAGCCGAGCTCCCTGGTCAAGGGGATGGTTTTGGTGGGTGCGGCGGGGCTGACCCCACCGGCGACCTCCCCCGAACTCATGCGGGTCACCCTGCCGTGGATGATCGGCCCCAGGGAGGACAAGAGCACCCGGCTGTTGAACTTCATGAGCGGACCCGACTTCCGGTACCCGGTCCACCCGTTCGCGTCCTGGATGACGATGGTGGGCAAATGCTGCAAGACCAGTCTGGCGCCGGGTCCGTTGCCGGCCGAGTCGCTGCTGGCCTGGCAGAGGAAGAACGTCATCGTGGCGACCGGTTCGGAGGACGTGTTCTTCTCGCCGGCGCGTCTGCACGGTCCGGCCCGACGGTTCCTGGACGCCGACGTGGACGTGTTGGAGGGTGCGGGCCACTTGGCTCCCTACGAGTTCTCCGAGCGGATCCGCGACCTGGTCACCCGAGCCGACGCGCCGGTGGAGGAAGCCGACCCGGCCGACTGACCGGGGTGGGGGAGGCATTCACGGTCGACTTCCGGCCTTGATCCATTACAGATGTGTCATGTAACTTATTTGATATGACACAGTCGAGCCCATCCAGAGTCGGCCGTCCCCGAAGCGGTGCGGCCGACGAGGCCATCCTCAAGGCCGCCTCGGACCTGCTGATCGAGGCGGGTATCGACGGCGCGGGCATCGACCAGGTCGCCAAACGTGCCGGGGTGAGCCGGCCGACGGTCTATCGGCGCTACGGCGATCGGACCGAACTGCACATCGCGGCGATCCACTGGACCTTCGGGTTCCGACCGAAGGAGATACCCCAGCCGCGGGACATCGAGGAACTGCTCGGTTGGTGGGCCCGGTCGTTGGAGGCGCCCGAGAACGAGCGGATCCGCAGTCTGACGTTGCGCCTGATGCCCGCGGGCCACGATCACCCGGAGTTCGCCGCGGTGTTCCGGGAGGTCAGCGTCGAGCCGCGCAACGCCGTGATCCGCGAGGTGTTGCACAAGGAGAAGGAGCGCGGCCGGTTCCCGCAGGACACCGATCTGGAGATCGTTCGGCAGATCCTCGCCGGTGCGGTCGTGACCCACCTGAACACCCACCCCAAGGGCGGCACGGTGCGCGAGGCCGAGGAGTTCTTCCTCGCCGTGCTCCACGAGACGAGGTTCCGCCCATGAACCCGCGGGTCGTGACCGCGACCCGAGTCGGTGACCGATGAGTTCCAGGGGAGATCCGAAGATGACCGAGAACACGACCGACGCCGACCCACTGCCCACGCGGCGTCCGACACCCTTCGACCCTCCCGTGGAGCTGGCCGGGCTGCGCCACGAGGATCCGGTCAGCCGACTGGCCTACCCGGACGGCCACACCGGTTGGCTGGTGACCGGGCACGCCCAGGTCCGACAGGTCCTGGCCGACTCCCGGTTCAGTACCCGCAACGAGATCCGGCACGACCCCTCACCGGGTGCCGACGTCACCGCACCGCCCCGACCGGCGCCACGTGGGATCTTCCTCAGCCACGACCCGCCCGAGCACACCCGCTACCGTCGGCTGCTCACCGGGCAGTTCACCGTCCGACGGATGCGCCGGCTGACCGCGCGCGTGGAGGAGATCGCCGAAGAACACCTCGATCGGATGGAACACCGGGGCCCGCCGGTGGACCTGGTGGAGGCGTACGCCTCACCGGTACCCGCCCTGGTCATCGGCGAGCTCCTCGGTGTACCCAAAGCGGACGTGGACCGGTTCCAACGGACCGTGGCGGCGGTGTCCCGGGTGGACTCCTCCAGGGAGGACAAGATGGCCGCCTTCGTCGCGATGCGGGGTTTCCTGAAGCGACTGGTGGACGACAAACGCGAAGAGCCCACCGACGACCTCCTCGGCGGGTTGGTCGAGGTGGGCGAACTGGAAGAGGACGAACTCACCAACATCGCCTTCATGCTTCTCGGGGCCGGGCTGGACACCACGGCCAACATGATCGGCCTGGGCGCCTTCCACCTGCTGACCCACCCCGAGCAGGCGGCGGTCCTGCGCGAGGAACCGGACAGCGGCCCCCGAGTCGTCGAGGAACTGCTGCGGTACCTGAGCATCGTTCCCTACACGCTGCGGACGGCGCTGGAGGACCTGGACCTGGGCGGACACCGGATCCGGGCGGGGGAGACCGTCACGGTCTCGATCACCGCGGCCGACCGCGACCCGAAGGTGTTCCCCGAGCCGGACACCTTCGATCCGCACCGATCGACCGGCGGGCACCTCGCCTTCGGCCATGGGATCCACCAGTGTCTGGGGCAACAGCTCGCCCGGGTCGAGATGCGGGTGGCCCTGCCGGCGCTGTTCACCCGGTTTCCCACACTCCGCATGGCGGTGCCCCAGAGCGAGGTTCCCACGCGAGAGGACATGGCCATCTACGGCGTCCATCGGCTTCCGGTCACCTGGGGGAGTGGATCGACATGAGGGTCCGGGTGGATCGGGAGGTGTGCGTGGGCGCCGGGATGTGCGCGTTGACCGAACCCGAGGTCTTCGACCAGGACCCGGAGGACGGGCGGGTCGTGCTGTCCGAGCCCGTGCCCCCGCCCGAATCATTCGACCGGGTGGACGAGGCGGCCGACGTTTGTCCTTCGGGGGCGATCACCGTCACCGACTGACGGGTTCAGGTCCTGTTCGGGTCGGTCGCCTTGCCGTCGAGCCAGAGCTCCGCGGATCCGTCACGGTGGCCGCCCGAGGTGCCCACGTGCTTGGCGTCGATCGTCGGCCCCTTCTTGATGACGTGGACCAAGGCCATCGCGTGGCCGCGACCGAGCCCGTAGTCGTCGCTCAACCACTGGATGATGGTGCCGGCCTTGACCGAGGGGTCGGCGAACCCCTTCTCCTTGGCGAGGTCGACCAGCTCACGCGGGACCAGACCGGTCTTGTCCTCGATGGTGTCCAAATAGGCCTGGAACGACATGGGCTTCTCCTTCGGGGAGGATTTCGTGGCCCGATACTCGCACCCGCCTACGACATTCCCGGAGAACCCGTTCCCGCCGAGTCGGCACGTCGCGCGGTTTCAGTCGTCCTTGAGGACCTGGGCGGTGGTGTGTTCGCCGATCCCGGCCAGCAGGGGGTTGTCGGCGGTGCTGGTGACGAGCACCGACGCGTAGACGACGGCCCAGGCGCGGGAGCGGGCCCAGGTGGGCTCGTCGACGCAGACCAGCCCGTCGAGGCGCTCCCGGAAGCGGGCGCGGTCGGGGGCCACGAAGGTCATCCAGGCGGTACCGAGATCGGTGGCCGGGTCGCCGCACGTGAGGTCGCCGAAGTCCAGGACGGCCGCGAGTCCGTTCGCGTCGTCGACCACGATGTTGGCGGGGTGCGGGTCACCGTGCAGCCACAGGGGCGGGCCCTCCCGGGCCGGGGTGTCGACCAGTTCGTGCCACAGGTCGAGGAGGTCGGCGGCGCGGGGGTGGTCGGAGTCGTCGAGGCGTTGGACGACGCGCTCGTGGCGTTCGCGCAGGGGCACCCCGCGGACCGGGTTGCGCGGGGCCTCCGGTGGCGCGGGTACGTGCAACCGGGAGAGGAAGAGCGCCAGGGGTTCGACGAGGGGGCCGCGTTCGGCGGGCGGGACCTCGGCCGCGGTACGGCCCTCGAACCACGGGTTGACCGACCAACTCCAGGGGTAACCGTGGCCGGGGCGGCCCACGTGGATCGGCGCGGGCACGGGAACGCCGACGCGCGTGGCGATCTCGGGCAGCCACCGTTGTTCCTTGAGGACCAGGTGAGCGGCGACCGAGCGGCGGGGCATGCGCACGCACAGGTCATCGCCCAGGGAGAACAGCGCGTTGTCCCACCCGTTGGCGACGGGTTCGATGGGGAGCCCGGCCAACTCGGGGCGCTGCTCGCGCAGGAGCGCGCGGACGAGGTCGGGGGTGACGTCGACTTCGGCTCGGGGGGTGCGCATCGTTCCAGTATGGGGCACGGGAGGCGCGCCCTCCCGTGCCCGGAACGGGGGCTCAGTAGTAGACCGCGAGCGGTCCGTTGGGTCCGTCGATGACGGTCACCGGGGTCTCGAACACCCGGGTGAGCACCTCGTCGGTCATGATCTCGTCCGGTGTGCCGAACTCGACGACCGAACCGTCCTTGACGGCGCAGATGTGGTCGGCGTAGTGGCCCGCGAAGTTGATGTCGTGCAGCACGATCACGATCGTGCGCTCCAGTTCCTCCGCCGCGCGTCGCAGGTGCTTCATCATCTGCACCGAATGGCGCATGTCGAGGTTGTTGAGCGGCTCGTCGAGCAGCACGTACTCGGTGTCCTGGCAGAGCACCATCGCGACGTAGGCGCGCTGACGCTGCCCGCCCGACAGTTGGTCGAGGTAGCGGTGTTCCAGGTCGGTCAGGGCCAGGAAGTCGATGGCCCGGCTGACGAGCTCCTCGTCGGTCACGGTCAGCCGCCCCTTGGAGTAGGGGAAACGGCCGAACGCGACGAGTTGGCGCACCGTCAGCCGGGTGACGAAGTGGTTCTCCTGGCGCAGGATCGAGACGACCCTGGCCAGGTCCTTGGACGCCGTCTTCGACACGTCGTGACCGGCGATATCGATGGTGCCCTGGTCCAGGCCGAGCAGCCGACCGATCATCGTCAGCAGCGTCGACTTGCCGGCGCCGTTCGGACCGACCAGCGCGGTCACGCCGCCCTTGGGGATCCGCAGGTCGACGGGGCCGATCGCGACCTCGCTGCTGTACTCCTTGCGCACACCGGTCAGGGTGATCACAGTCGGCCCTTTCTGAGGATGACGAACAGGAACACCAGTCCACCGACGAGTTCGATGATGATCGAGACCACGCCGTTGGCGTAGAAGATGTTCCGCATGACGAAGTAGGCGCCGCTGAGCACGACGAAGCAGGTCAGCACCGCGACCGGGAAGACGTACCGGTGGTCGTGGGTGTCGGCGAACTGGTAGGCCAGCGTCGCCACGAGGAAGCCCAGGAAGGTCATCGGGCCGATGAGCGCGGTGGAGACCGCCATCAGGATCGACACCAGGAACAGCACGCGCATCGTCTCGCGGCGGTGGTTCAGGCCCAGTCCCGTGCTCGCGTCACGCCCCAGCGCCACGATGTTCAGCCGCCGCGAACTCGCCCACAGCAGGACGGTGGCGATCAGGCACAGCGGTACCGCGACCGGCAGGTAGGACGCGTCGGCGTTGGCGATGTTGCCGAACAGCCGCGCGGCCAGCACGTCGAACTCGCTGGGCGTGAGCAGCCGCTGCATGAACGTGGAGACCGAGGCGAGGCCACCGCCGATGATGATGCCGATCAGCAGCATGATCTGCAGGTTTCCGTACCTGCCGGACAGCAGCCATCCGTACAACAGCATCGAGAAGCCGACCATGAGCGTGATCTGCAGCAGGAACTGCGAGACGCCCTGGACCGCCATGATCCCGGCGACGCCCAGGAAGTACACGGCGGCGGTCTGGATGGCGGTGTAGAGCGCCTCGAACCCCATGATCGACGGGGTGATGATGCGGTTGTTGGTGACGGTCTGGAAGCTGACCGTGGCGACGGCCTGGCAGATCGCGACCACGGCCATGATCACCAGGTTCGTGGCGCGCAACTCGGCGATGCGCCAGAAGCCGTCCGAGCCGATCGGCATCGGGTTGTCCCAGGCCAGCTGGCCGAAGGCGAATCCGACCGCGAGCACCGAGAGCACCGCGATGATGACCAGGTAGCGGCGACGGGCGCGCGGGGTGGACAGGGTGCGCGAGGAACGCTCCGAGGGCGGCGCGGTGAGCGGACGTTCGGTCACACGGGAAACGGTCGTCTCAGCCACGGCGACGCTGCCTCAACAGGAGAAGGATGAACACGACGGCACCGACGATCCCGAGGATGAGGGACACCGGTACCTCGAAGGGCATGATGATGGTCCGGCCGATCAGGTCGCAGACCGTGACGATTCCGACGCCCAACAGACACACCCACGGCAGGTTGCCGCGCAGGTCGTCGCCGCGGAACATCGAGACGACGTTGGGGACGATGAGGCCGAGGAAGGGCAGGTTGCCCACCACCACGGTCACGACTCCGGTCGCCACCGCGATCAGCCCGGTGCCGAGCAGGATGACCCGGTTGTAGTTCAGGCCGACGTTGGTGGAGATCTCCTCGCCCAGGCCGGCGACCGTGAACCGGTCGGCGACGACGAACACCGCCACGGCCACCAGGGCCACGATCCACAGCATCTCGTACTGGCCCCGCAGCACCGAGGTGAAGCTGCCGGCGAACCACACGCCGAGGTTCTGCAGCATGTCGGTCTGCAACGCGATGAAGGTGGAAACCGCGCTGACGACGGCGCCCAACATGATGCCCACGATCGGCACGATGAGCGAGGACCGCAGGGTGACGCGGCGCAGGAAGAGGAAGAACACCATCGTGCCGATGAAGGCCGCCAGCACCGCGCCGAACATGCGGGTGGCGATGCTCGCGCCCGGCAGCAGGATCATCACGGTGAGCAGGCCGAGCCCGGCCCACTCGGTGGTGCCGGTGGTCGTCGGTTCGACGAAGCGGTTCTGCGTCAGCAACTGCATGACCAGGCCGGACATCGCCATGGCGGCGCCGGCCAGTACGAGGGCGATCGTGCGCGGGATGCGGGTGATCGCGAACATCTCGTCACCGTCGTCGGCGCCGAAGACGTCGTACACGCCGGTGAACAGCGACAGCACGAGCAGTGCGCCCACGACGGCGACACCGATGAGCAGCTTCCAGTCGAGGAGCCGGCCCTTGTCCCGTGTGCGCGACGGGGCCGGGGTCGCGGTGTTCGTCATGTTCCGGTGACCTCCGCGCGGCGGCTCGCGCCGGCGGTGGTGCTCCAGGCATCACCGCGGGCGCGAGACATTCGGGTGGGCCGGATCAAGCCTGAGCCTCCAGGGAGTCGGCGAAGGCGTTGAAGAACTCGGTGTAGGTCTGGATGCCCTCGTTGGTGTAGGTGTCGACGGGCATGTGGACGATCTGCTCGTCCTCCACGGCGGTCACCTTCGAGAGCGCCTCGGAGCTCGCCAGGATGTTCTCGGCGGTCTCGTAGCCCTCCTCGTCGGCGGCGACGGCGGCGTCGCGGTCCATCACGAGGATCCAGTCGGGGTCGGAGTCGGCGATCGCCTCGACGGAGATGTCGTCGCCCTGGTGGTCTTCGCTGGAGCCCTCGACCTCCAGTGCCGGGGTCAGCTCGAAGATGTCGAAGGCCGGGCCGAGGGTGCGACCGACGCCCGGGGCCAGGTAGCCGATCTCGCCGCCGGAGGTGGTGACGGCCATGACGCTGTCGCCCCCGTCGTAGGCCTCGTTGACCCGCTCGACCGAAGCGTCGAAGTCGGCGATGGTCTGCTCGGCCTCGTCCTGCTTGCCGAAGACCTCGCCCAGGACCTCGACCTGGCGCTTGAGTTCGGCGTCGAAGGGCTCGCCCTCACGCGGGTCCAGTTCGAGGATGGTCGCGTCTGGCACCAGGGAGGCGATGTCGTCGTGGTACTGGGCGAAGCGCTGCCCGTTGACGACCAGGTCGGGTTCGGCGGCGACGATCGCTTCGAGGTCGGGCTCCCGGTGCGAGCCGAGGTCGATGATCGAGTCGTTCCGCGTGTAGTCGATGGTGTCGGGCATGAGGGACACGGCACCGGCGGAGAGCTCCACGCCCCAGTCCGAGAGGGTCTCGAAGGTGCGGTTGTCGAGCGCCACCACCGACGCGGGCGGGACGGCGACCGTCTGCGTGCCGTTGTTGTCCTCGACCTCGACGGTGTCGCTCGCGGCGGCGGTGTCCTCGGTCTCTTCCTGACCGGTGGAACAGGAGGTCAGGGCCAGGGCGGACGCCAGGGTGAGGGAGAGCGCCGCGAACGGACGGGGGACGGACTTCATGGAGGTCTCCTTACGAGTTCTTGATGTAGGGGAGCCTAACCTAACTTCAGTATCGAATGCTCAACGGAGTGCAGTTTTGAGACCTTCTCCTCACTTTGCACCGCTTTGACCTGTGCCTTCGTCGGAGAAGTTCGGGTAACTCGCGGGTAGCAAAGTACGATCCACCAAGAATCAGGGGTGCAGGTACCCCTCTTGTGTGACGTACGGGTGCCATGGATTCGCGCCCTCACACCGATTACCGTCGGAGGGCACCGGTCGACTCCGGCTCCACCAGGAAAAGAGCGGTCCCATGCAAGAAGGCACCACGGCACCGACGAAGAGCCGGAGGGGCAGCGACTTCTCGCGGCTCTCCCTGCGGGTTCGGGAAGCCGGACTCATGGAACGCACGCCCGCCTACTTCGCGATCCGGTTGACGCTCATCCTCCTGGCCTACGTCGGTGGTTGGACGGCCTTCGTCCTCATCGGGCCCTCATGGTGGCAACTGGTCACCGCCGTCGCCCTGGCGGTGGTGTTCGGCCAGGTGGGGCTGGTCTCCCACGAACTCGCGCACCGACAGATCTTCAACGGTCGTCGCCTCAGCGAGGGCGTGGGCCGACTCGTGGGCAACCTCGGGATCGGGTTGGGCTACGGGTGGTGGCAGGACAAGCACACCCGACACCACGCCAACCCCAACCACGAGGAATTCGACCCCGATGTGCAAGCGGACCTGTTCGTGTGGTCCGAGGACCAGGCGGAACAGGCCCGGGGTCTCCCGGCGTTCTTCGGCCGCTACCAGGCCTTCCTCTTCTACCCGGTCCTGCTGCTGGAGGCGCTCAACCTCCACTACGGGAGCGTGCGCGCGTTGCTGCGCCCCTCCACCAAGCACCGCGTTCTGGAGGGTGTGCTGCTGGGCGCCCACTTCGTGATCTATCTCGGAGTGGTCTTCGTGGTCCTCGACCCGCTACAGGCGGTCGCGTTCATCGCGATCCAACAGGGCCTGTTCGGGGTCTACCTCGGCTGCATCTTCGCGCCCAACCACAAGGGGATGCCGACCCTGAAGAAGGGCGAGAAACTCGACTTCCTGCGCAAGCAGGTGCTGACCTCGCGCAACATCCGGGGCGGGGCCTTCACCGACCTGGCGCTCGGTGGGCTCAACTACCAGATCGAGCACCACCTGTTCCCGAACATGCCCAGCCCGCACCTGGCGAAGGCACAGCCGATCGTGCGCGACTACTGCGCGGAGATCGGGATCCCGTACCACGAGACGGGGTTCGTCCGCTCGCACGCGGAGGCGATCACCCACCTGTACCGAGTGGGCGCCCCCCTGCGCGGGAGCGCCCCCGCCTGAAGTCGAGGAACCCGGTTCAATCGTGTCGGTCGCGCTCTCGGGCGCGGGCCGACTCGGTGTGCGAGTCCGGTTCGGCGTCCGGCAGCGGCACCGCGCGCAGGATCTCGTTCGCCTCGTTGAACTCGGCGGCCGGCATGGCCCGCAGGGCGCTCACCATCTCCTCGTCCGCTCCCGCGTCCAGGGCGGCGTTCACCACCGTGTCCCGTGTCACCGGGAACCGTACGCCTTCCAGAACGTTCCGGAGCCCCGCAAGGCCGCGTTCGACACCCATCACTGCCCCCAACGGTAGAAGGGCCCGGACGCGCCGCCCCGAGGAGCGGAATCGACCGGACCCGCACTGGCAGGGTGGGGCTACCCTGTGCCACCTTCGCTCAATCGCGCGCGTTCCCAGACCTGAGCCATGGTGTCGGCCGTGACCACCGACGCCGCGTGTTTCGCGAGTACGGAGAAGGTGCTCTCCTGGGATTCGCGCAGGTAGGAGGCGGTGGCGTCGGCGACCAGGAAGGTGCGGTAACCCGACTGGAAACCGTCGCGCACGGTGGCGTCCACGCAGCAGTCGGTGGTCAGCCCGCACACCGCCAACCAGGTGATCCCCCGTGAACGCAGTAGCGCGTCCAGGCCGGTTCCGTGGAAGGCCGAATAGCGTCGCTTGACCACCACGTCCTCCCCGCCGGCGGGGGAGACCCGGAACCAGTCCGCGCCGGGGGTCCCGGCCACGCAGGGCTCCAACGGAAGCCGCGTGGCGGTGGACGCGTCGAGCAGACCTCGGAGCCAGAGCGAGGACCACCAAGGGGACTCGGGATCCTGTTCCAGTCGCACCCAGACCACCCGCACGTCGGCCGCGCGAGCCCGTTCGACCAGCCAGGAGATCCGGGTGACGGCGTCCCACACCCGGGACCGTGCCTCCTCGTCCAACCAGGGGAGATGTTCGGGGTCGCCGAAGTCCCGCTGGACGTCCACGACCACCAACGCCGCCTCCTCCCGCGCCGACGGGACCGGGCGAGAGCGCCCGGACACGTCGACGACGTCGAGACTCACGCCGGCGCCCCCGCCGTGGACCGCAGCATCGGCATCACGCGTTCGCCGAACGCCGCGAGGTCCGCGTGGTAGTCGGGGAAGATCAGCATCAGACCGTCCAGCTCGGCCTCCTCGACCATCTCGTTGATCCTCTTGGCCACCGTGCCGGGCGACCCCGTCACGAAGGGGGTCTGGAAGGCCTCGTCCTCCGGGCGCTCGGCCGTCAGCGACAGTGCCTTGTCCGCGGGCAGCCCCCAGGAGCGCTTCATGTTGACGATCGCCTCGATGTCGGCGCCTCGGCCGTACTCCCGGCGACGGGCCTCCGCGGCGGCGTCGGTGTCGTCCATGATCACGGTGAGCATCGAGTAGGTACGGATGGTGCGACCCAGGCGGGCCGCCCCGGCACGGACCCGCCGACACGCGTCCCGGAGCCCGGTCAGGTCGTGGGCGGTGAGGAACGACCCGTCGCAGTGCCGGGCCTGGAAGTCCAGCCCGGCCGGGGACCGACCGGCGGCGATGATGGTCGGCGGCGCGGTGGGGTGCGGCAGGGAACGGCAGTCCCGCAGGTCGAAGAACTCGCCGTCCAGGGTCACCGAGTCCTCGGTCCACAGCCGGCGCAGCGCCGTGGCCCACTCCTCGGTGTACCGATAGCGGTCGGCGTGCTCCAGGTCCTCACGCCACAGCCCCATCTGCCGGAACTCGTCGGCGTAGGAACCGACGACGATGTTCATGCCGGCGCGTCCGCCGCTGATCTCCTGGAGGGTGGTGAACATCTTGGCGGCCAGGGCGGGGTGGAAGAGGTTGGTGTGGACGGTCGCCCACACCCCGACCCGTTCGGTGGCCTCGGCCAGCCCCGCCATCATCGTCATCGACTCCAGGGTGTGGTCCCAGTGCCCGGTGGCGCCGCCGTAGCCGCGCCACTTGCCCATGGACATGACGAAGTCGAAGCCGTGCTCCTCGGCGAGGGTCGCGGAGCGGCGGTTGTAGGCGTAGGTCGCCTCCGGATGGGGCGCCGTCTCGGACACGATCCAGCCGCCGCTGCCGATGGGCAGGAAGATCCCGTACTCGGTTCCGGGAGCCCTGAGATTCGTCATCGTGGTACCTCGGTTCCTCTCGGGTTCACTCGTCGCCGGGCCAGACGACCTCGGTGGCCACGTGGACCGCTTCCAGGTAACGGGGGTCGAACATGGGCTCCAGGTCCGGGACCGAGTCCAGTTCGCCGCTGTCCTTGAGGATCTCCACCTCGTCCTCGGTCATGCTGAGGTCGATGTAACCGTTGACCTGGTCGTCCGGGGTGGAGCCGCCCACGAGTTCGCGTTCGGTGTCCCACACCTTGAGGTTGTGCTCGGTGTCGTATCCGGCCTCGTCGAGTTCGGCGGCGTATCCCACGCACTCCTCGCCGTTCTCCGAGCAGTGGTCGAAGGCCCGGGCGACGGCGCGCAGGAAGTCCTCGACGACGGTGGGGTGTTCCTCGGCCCACTCGGGGTTCGTGGCCATCACCCCGAAGGAACCGACCACCCCGAAGTCCTCGGGCAACCACTCGGTGTACTTCTCGTCCATGGCGTCGAGCTGGTGCGGTTCGTTGGAACGGAAGCCGGTGAGCGCCTGGACCTGGTCGCGCGGCAGCACGGAGGGGTCGTATCCGGCCTCGACCTGTTCGATGGTGTCGACGTCGACCCCGGCCTCGACCAGCATGGCCTCCACGGGTGCGGGCAGCATGCTCTGGTGGCCCAGGGTCTGTCCCTCCAACTCGGTCAGGTCGTCCACGCCCTGTTGGGTGAGCAGGGTGGAGATGGGCACGTGCCCATAGGTGGCGATGCCCACCACCTCGTGGTCGCGCTCGTTGGCCTGGACGATCTCGGCCTCGTTGCTGGCGGGGGTGAACTGCGCGGTTCCGGCCGACACCAGCTGGGCGTTGCCCATCACGTCGCCGTTGCCGGGTTGGATCTCCACGTCCAGGCAGAGCGTCTCGAACAGTCCCAGGGCGTCGGCCGCGATGACCTCCAGCTGACTGACGGAAGCCTGGTAGTGGTATCCGGTGACGAAGGTGATCGTCCCGGCCCGCTGGTTGTCCATGCAGCGGTCGTCGTCGATGACGGCCGCGGCCGCGTCCTGTTCGGGTGCTTCCTGGCCGCAGGCCGAGGTCAGGAGTGCGCCGGTGAGGAGGGCCGCCGTGAGACGTCCGGGGCGGATCGGATGGCTCGGGAGGGTCATGTAGGGGGTTTTCCGTTCTCTGTGGGGGGTCATCCGGAGGGATGTCGTCGGGACTCGTGCCAGAACAGCACCCGGCTTTCGATCACCGTGACCAGCGCGAGCATGGTGAGTCCCATCGCCGCCAGGCAGGTGACGGCGGCGTAGACGAAGTCCAGGCGTGCGGTGGAGGCGGAGTTGCGGATCATGGTGCCGAGGCCTCCGGAGGAACCGGCGGCCACGAACTCGGCGACCACCGCGCCGACCACGGACAGCGGCAGGACGACTCGTAGGGCGGCCAGCGTGTAGGGCAGGCTGCCGGGGAGCCGTAGCCGGAGCAGGACCTCCCAACGGGAGGCGTTCAGTGTCTGAAAGACCTGCAACACGGTCGGGGAGACCGAACGCAGGCCGGTCGTCACGTTGATCAGGACCGGGAAGAACGTGATGATCGCGGTGACGATGACCTTGGGGGCCATCCCGAAGCCGAACGCGACCACCAGCGCCGGCGTGATCGCCACGACCGGGGTCACGTTCAGGACCACCGCGATCGGCATGAGGGCGCGGCGGACCACCGGGACCTCGGACATGACGACCGCGAGGACGAAGGCCGAGATCGCGCCCGCGGCCACACCGGTCAGCGCGATGCCCAGGGTGGACCAGGCGTTCCCGAGGAACAGTGCCGGGTTCTCCACCAGGGCCGTTCCGACCTCGCCCAGCCCCGGCAGGATGTAGGGGTGCGCCTCGGCCACCGCCGCCCACACCGCACCGAGGATCAGCAGGAGGACGGTCGTGGGCAGCCACACGAAGGGGTGGAACACGGAACGGGCGCGGGGACGCCGTTCGGTCGTGTCCCGTGCGGGTTCCGGGGACGGGGAAATGGCGGAGGGGCCGATCACCTCGGTGCTCATGACGCCACCGACTCCGTGGCGGTGATCCCGGAGCTCCAGGCTCCGTGCAAGGAGGCCCGGACCCGGCCCTCCACCTCACGCGTGCGCGAGGCCGAGACGACCTCCCGGTCTCGGGGGCGGGGCAGGTCGACGTCGAGGACCTCGTGGACGCGGCCGGGTCGCGCCGACATCACGATGACCCGGTCGGAGAGCACGACCGCCTCGTGCACGGAGTGCGTCACGAACACGACCGTGGTGGCCCGCCGCTGCCACAACTCCAGGAGCTGCATGCGCAGGGCCTCACGGGTGAACTCGTCGAGGGCGGAGAAGGGTTCGTCCATCAGCAGCACGTCCGGGCGCAGGCCCAGGGCGCGGGCGATGGCCACCCGCTGGCTCATACCGCCGGAGAGCTGGTGCGGATAGCGGCGGGCGGAGTCCTCCAGCCCGACCGCGCGCAGCAGGTCGTCGGTGGACTCGGGTGGTGTTCCGCGTCGGCGGTTGACCATGGTGGGCAGGGCGATGTTCTGGCGGACGTTCAGCCAGGGCAGCAGCGCCGGGGTCTGGGGGACCAGGCCGATCGCCTTGCGTCGACACATCTCGCGGGGCGTACGGCCGAAGAGGGACACGTGGCCGTGGTCGGGGACGGTGAGCCCGGCGATCACCCGCAGCAGGGTGGATTTGCCGCAACCGCTGGGGCCGATGAGGCTGACGAAGCGGCGGTGCGGGATCTCCAGATCGATGTCCTGGAGCGCGGGCCGGTCGGACGCTCCACCCCGGTAACGCTTGGTGAGGTGGCGTATCTCGATGTCATCGCTGGTCACAGTGCGTCCACCCGGGTGGGCGGAGCGTTCTTCATCTGGGCATGCGTTTCCATGCACCCTCCGGGGCGTGCTCGGGTAGGGGGTCCCAAGGACGTCAAGGGGAGTGCGGGCGGAAGCGCATGGGACGTCAGCGGCCCGCGGGGTCGTTGACCCGTCAAAGGTAGGAGTACTTCATTGCCGTTCGGTGAACGGATGATCACGGACTGATATCGCGCGGAAAGTTTCCTTCATCATCGCCGACCAGAACCGTATGGATCCTTCTCTGTTCGAGGGCCGCGGACAACCAGCTTCCCTGGCTGAGGAGGTGGGAGAGATCCGGACTCAGCGCGAGGATCAACGTCGCGTCGGGGAAGTGGGCGTCCCGTAACCAGATGAGTTTGAAGGCGTCCGCGATGACCTTGTTGCGATGCGCGGACTTGACGCGCCCGCCGGCGCGGGTGGCCTGGACCAGCACCCTGGGCGGGTCTCGGTCGGCCCCGTCGACGCCGACCCGGACGCCGTCGGGCAGGGTGAAGCGGTGTGGGGTCAGGGGCGTTCCACACTTGGCGGAGAGCGCCTCGATCATGTTCAGGACGGGCGGTGTGGGGTGGCCGGAGGGGGTCTGCGTCGGTTCTGTCATGAGTGGGACGGTAGTGCACGGAAAGCTTGCCGTGTCGCCCTTGTGTTCATGTGAATCGCCGGTGCCCGGGGTATGCCGGTAAGGGTCGTCGCCGCCCGGACCCTCAGTTCGCCCCGGGCCAGACCAACTCGGATCCCTCGTGGACCGCCTCCAGGTAACGGGTGTCGAAGAGGGGTCCCAGATCGGGGACCTCGTCGAGTTCGCCGTTGGCCAGCAGGGTCTGCGCCTCCCGTTCGGTCAGTTCGAGGTCCACGAAGCCCCGAGGCTCACCATCGGGGGTGGAGGAGGCCACGAGTTCGCGCTCGGTGTCCCACACCTTGAGGTTGTGCTCGGTGTCGTAGCTCGCCCGGTCCAGTTCGGCCGCGTACCCCACGCATGCCCCGGCGGCGTCCTGACAGTGGTCGAACGCGTGGCCGACGGCCCGGAGGAAGTCCTCGGTGGCGGTGGGGTTCTCCTCCGCCCAGACGGGGTCGGTCACCATCACCCCGAAGGAGCCGACCACCCCGAAGTCCTCGGGCATCCACTGGGTGTACTCCTTACCCAGGGCGTCGAGTCGATGCGGTTCGTTGGAACGGAAACCCGTGAGGGCCTGGACCTGGTCGCGCGGGAGCACGGAGGGGTCGTATCCGGCCTCGACCTGTTCGATGGTTTCGAGATCCACGCCGGCCTCGACCAGCATGGCCTCCACGGGTGCGGGCAGCATGCTCTGGTGGCCCAGGGTCCGCCCCTCCAGTTCGGTGAGGTCGTCGACGCCGGTCCCCGTGAGCAGCGTGGAGATCGGCACGTGCCCGTAGGTGGCGACGCCGATGACCTCGTGGTCGCGCGTGTCCGCCTGCAGGACCTCGGCCTCGTTGCTCATCGCGGTGAACCGAGCGGTCCCGGCGGACACCAGTTGGGCGTTGCCCATCAGGTCGCCGTTGCCGGGCTGGATCTCCACGTCCAGGCACAGGGCGTCGAAGTACCCGAGGGCATCGGCGGCGATGACCTCCAGCTGGGTGACGGAGGCCTGGTAGTGGTAGCCGGTGACGAAGGTGATCGGCCCGGACTCCCGGTTGACGTCGCACCGCTCCTGGTCGATGGCGACGGCCACCTCGGGGGTGTCGGCGTCCTCGCCGCAGGCCGTGGCGAGGAGGGCGGCGGCGGTCAGGACCGCGGCGGGTCCGAGGAGGCGGAACCGCTGCTGAGCGGGGACGGGCATCGGCTGGTTCTCTTTCGTTTCATCCACGGGTGGGGCGTCGGGAGTCGTGCCAGAACAGCAGGCGCTTCTCCACCAGGGTGACCAGGGTGAGCAGGAGCACGCCCATGGCCGCCAGGCAGGCGACCCCGGCGTAGACGTGGTCCAGGCGCGCGGTGGAGGCGGAGTTGCGGATCATGGTGCCGAGGCCGCCCGAGGAACCGGCGGCCACGAACTCGGCGACCACCGCTCCCACCAGGGACAACGGAACCACCACGCGCAGCGCGGCCAGCGTGTAGGGCAGGCTGCTCGGGACGCGCAGTCGCAACAGCACCTCCCAGCGGGAGGCGTTCAGGGTGCGAAAGACGTGCAGGACCGGGAGGGGCACCGAACGCAGGCCGGTGGCCACGTTGATCAGCACGGGGAAGAACGTGATGATCGCGGTGACGATGACCTTCGGCGCCATTCCGAACCCGAACGCGACCACCAGCGCCGGCGTGATCGCCACGACCGGGGTCACGTTCAGGACCACCGCGAACGGCATCACGGCCCGGCGCACCATCGGGATCTCCGACATCAGCAGGGCCAGCACGAACGCGCTGCCCGCGCCCACGCCCACGCCCACCAGGGCGATGCTCAGCGTCGCCCAGGCATTCTCCAGGAACAGCGGAGGGTCGCCGACCAGGGCGGATCCGACCTCGCCCAGCCCCGGCAGGATGTAGGGGTGCGCCTCGGCCACCGCGGACCAGGCCAGGCCGAGCACGACCAGGACCACGGTGGCGGGCAGCCACGTGGCGGGGTGCAGGACCGAACGTCGACGGGCGCCGCGCGCGGGCGCGGCGGGCGTGCCCTCCGGGACGGGTGGGACCGTGGCGTTCGGAACCGGGGTCGGAGGTGTCGAACCGAGGTCCCCGGTGCCGTCGGCCTCGTCGGTGACGCGGGTGGCGATGCCCGCCTCCTCTCTCACAGCGGAACGAGGTCGTCGGGGGCGGCGCCGGCCTTCCACGCGCTCTGCAACGAGGCGCGGACCCGGTCCTCCAGATCGTGCATGTGCGGCCCCTTCACGACCTTCCGGTCACGGGGGCGGGGCAGGTCGACGTCGAGGACCTCGTGGATACGACCGGGGCGGGCCGACATCACGACGATCCGGTCGGAGAGCACGACCGCCTCGCGGACGGAGTGCGTCACGAACACGACCGTGGTGGCCCGCTGCTGCCACAGGCCCAGGAGTTGGTACTGCAGGGCCTCGCGGGTGAACTCGTCGAGGGCGGAGAAGGGTTCGTCCATCAGCAGCACGTCAGGGCGCAGGCCCAGGGCCCGGGCCACGGCGACGCGTTGGAGCATGCCGCCGGAGAGTTCGTGCGGGTACTGGCCGGCGGCCTCCTCCAGCCCGACGGCGCGCAGCAGCTCGTCGGGGGAGTCGATCTCCGAACCGGCGCGGCGGTTGACCTTCCCCGGCAGGGCGATGTTCTGACGGACGGTGAGCCAGGGCAGCAGGGCCGGGGTCTGGGAGACCAGGCCGATGGCCTTGCGTCGGCTCGCCTGCTTCGGGCTCCGGCCGAGCAGGGAGACCTGTCCGGTGTCGGGGTGATCCAACCCGGCGAGGATGCGCAACAGGGTGGACTTGCCGCAGCCGCTGGGGCCGATGAGGCTGACGAACTGGCGGTGGGGGATCTCCAGGTCGATGTTCTGGAGCGCGGGGCGATCCGGGCGTGCGCCCGGGTGACTCTTGGTGAGGCCGCGCACCTCGATCCCGGCGGTCACCGTGGCTCCACGGCGGTCGGCCGGGCGCCCCCGGCCCGGGTGTGGTGTCGCACTGTGCACTCTCCAGGTGTTCGTCCTCGGCGGGTACGGACGGGCCGTAGGGCCCCTCATACCCGCCGGTAGGTCCCCACTTGAGTGACGATAGTTCACCGCGTTTTCTTCCGTACCGCCGCTGTGCCCTTGTTCACCTGGGGCGGCGGGGTGCGAAACCGGAGGTCGCCCGGCCGACGTGGCCGTGTTCGACCATCCCGGGCCGAGGTGGATCGAGGGTCCGACGAGTCACCCCCGGGCGGCCCGCAGCATCCGCAGCTGCCCGATCTCGGCGGCGTTCTTCATGAGTTCGGCGTTGACCCACCAGGCCGTGTCCGCCCGGGTCCGTCCCTCCGGCCAGGGGAAGGCCGTGGGAGCGTCCAGGTCGATCCCTTCGAGGGCCTCGCGCCACTCCGCCCCCAACTCGCGCAGCCAGGGCACGGCACGCTCCTCGCCCGGCCAGGTCACCTCGGTGCGTTCCCGTACCGGGCGTTCCAGGACGTGGTCGAGGGTGACCGACCACCACCAGCCGATGTGCCAGGTGATCCAGGCGATGGTCGGTACCGGGACCGGGTCGGGTTCGGTCTCGGCCCAGTCCGGGTGCCACCGGCCGTCGGCTTGTCGGTGCACGGTCCAGCGGAGCGGAGCGGGCTCCCAGAGGTGGTCCTGCGGATCCAGGCGTTCCAGGTGGTATTCGAACAGCGCCCAGGTCATGTCGTACTGGTCGCGCAGCAGGTCACGTCGAGGATCAGGCATGCGCCCAACCTCTCACGCGGTACCGGTCCGAGAAAGCCCTTTTCCCCGGGGCGGCCGAAGCACCGGGACCTACAATGTCGAGGGTGTTCGACAGAGTGAGGAAGTGGCTGGGAGAACACGTGGTGCTGGTCGACACGATCAGCGTCGCTCCCCTTCTGTTGCTGACCGCGAGCGCCCATCTCGGTGCCGGCGACGCGGATCCCTCGTCCGTCTACGCGGCCCTCGCGTTCGCGCTCCTGCTGCCCTTGGTGCTGCGGCGGACCCTCCCCATGACGGTGTTCACGGTCATCGCCGTCGTCGCCGCGGTGCAGATGCTCTCGCCGGTCGGGTTGATCGTCGCCGACCTCGCGCTCCTGGTGGCCCTGTACACCGTCGCGTCACTCAGTGATCCGGTCCGGGCGACCGTCGCGCTGGTGGTGGTCGAAGCCGGTCTCCTCGTGGCCCTCCTGCGGTCCGAGTACGTCGGTTGGGACGACTGGGACGCCTTCGCCCTGTACTCCTGTCTCATCCTGCTCTTCTGGGTGGTGGGGCTCTACACGAAGGTGCGGCGGCGCCACTTCGCAGGGCTGGAGGAACGGGCGCGGTGGCTGGAGCGGGAGCGGGACGCTCGCGCGCGGGTCGCGGTGGCCGAGGAACGCGAGCGCATCGCCCGCGAGATGCACGACGTCGTGGCGCACAACCTGAGCGTGATGGTGGTCCAGGCCGAGGGCGCGACGTACGCGATCGACCAGGACCCCGCGCGTGCCAAGAACGCCCTGGGGGCCGTCGCGGCGACCGGAAGGTCGGCTCTAGCGGAGGTCCGCGGGATACTCGGCGTCCTCCGAGAGGACGACGAGGAGGAGTACGTACCGCGGCCCGGCCTGGAGCAGGTGGCACAGGCGGTCGAACGGGTACGCGAAGCGGGCCTGCCGGTGGAGTACACCGTCGACGGACGCAGATGCGAACTGTCGACCGGGATGGAACTCGCCGCATACCGCGTGGTCCAGGAGGCCCTGACCAACACGCTCAGGCACGCCGGCCCCGACGTGGGCCGGGTCCTGGTGCGTGTGCGCTATGGCGAGGACGCCCTGGAGTTGAGCGTCCGCGACGACGGAGGGGGTGGTGAGCCCGCCGTCGCGGCGGTGGACGGCGACGGTGGTCACGGTCTGATCGGTATGGGCGAGCGGGTCTCGGTGTACGGCGGTAGCGTGCGCGCGGGGCCCCGCGCCGACGGAGGTTTCGAGGTGGTGGCGTCACTGCCGCTGCGTTCCGACACCGGGTGAGCCGAGAGGCAGAGAAGGAGAGCAGTGAACGCACCGGACGAGCAGCCCCGGGAGACGATCCGCGTCGTCCTGGTCGATGACCAGGAGTTGGTGCGGACGGGTTTCCAGATGGTCCTGGATTCCCAACCCGACATGCGGGTCGTGGGCCAGGCCGGGGACGGGGCTCAGACCCTGCGTCTGTTGGAGACCGTCGCGGCCGACGTCGTCGTCATGGACGTGCGGATGCCCCGCATGGACGGGGTGGAGGCCACCCGCCGGCTCCGTGCCACGGCCGGCGGCCCGCGGGTGCTGATGCTGACCACCTTCGACCTGGACGAGTACGTCTACGCGGCGCTGCGGGCCGGGGCGAGCGGATTCCTGCTCAAGGACGCGCCGTCCTCCGCCTTGTTGTCGGCGATCCGCTCCGTTCACTCCGGCGACGCCGTGGTCGCCCCCAGCGCCACGCGACGGCTCCTCGATCGGTTCGCCGACCACCTGCCCGGGGGAGAGGAGGACCGTCACGGGTCCCTGGACTCCCTCACGCCCCGCGAGCGGGAGGTTCTGGTGCTGATGGCCCGTGGGTACTCCAACTCCGAGATCGCCGGCCGACTGTACGTGTCCGAGACGACGGTCAAGACCCACGTGCGCCGGATCCTGACCAAACTCGACCTGCGTGACCGCGTCCAGAGCGTGGTCCTGGCCTACGAAGTCGGTCTGATCGAGCCTGGTGGAGGGGGACGGGTCAGTGGACGTCGCGTCGGTCCAGGAGAACCGCCGCACCGGCCACCAGCGCGACCGTGAGCGCGAGGGCCACGGCCACAAGGACGCCCAACGTGGGAAGGGCGACCGAGCCATCGTCGACGAAGGCGCCGGTCCCCACCTGGGTCACCCGGCTCACCAGGCCGTACGGCAGGAGCAGCGCCGGGGTCTCCAACCGGGTCAGTAGCAGGAGCGTGCCGACGGTCGCCCCCGCCAGCGCCACGGCGACGGGGGCCGCGAAGGACCGCATCAGCATGGACAGGCCGGACTGTAGGGCGGCCAGTGGGAGACAGGCCACGACGATCACCACACTGACCGCGAGGTATCGGGGCGGTAGGCCCCCGGGCAGGTCGAACACCAGCTTCCCGGCCACGATCACGCCGATCACCAGGACCATCTGAAGGGCCGCCGTCAACGCGGCCGTCACTGCCGTCTTGGCGACCACGATGTCCAGGCTGGAGGTGACGCGCCCCATCAGCGCGTTCCAGTTGCCGCCCTGGTGTTCGACCCGCCACACCAGGGCGGCGAGCACGGCCACCCCCGCGGCCAACGGAAACAGACCGTAGAAGACCACGATCCGCATCCACAGGGTGTGCCAACCGTCGCCCGGCGGCTGCCCGGAGACGAGGGTGTTGACCACGCCCGTGACCACGGCCATCAGTGGCAGGAACACCACCACGGCCCAGCTCAGCGAGCGTCGCAGTTTGACGAGTTCGGCACGGATCGTTCTCGTCATCGGGCCTCCTGTCGGTCGAACAGCCGGGTGAGGGCGAGAAACCCGGCCCCGCCCACCACACCCAGGACGATCACGCTCGGATGGTGCGGGTCGAGATCGACCACACCGACTTCGGTCAGGTCCACGGGTATGACCAGCCCGTAGTAGCTCCACGGGGGCAGCAGGTGGCCGATCCACGGGGGCAGTCCGGTTCCGGTCAGGGCCACGAACGTGCCCAGGACACCGACACCCAGGCTCACGAGCTGGTTGAGGACGCGTGCCGACAGCAGGATGTGCAAGGCGAGCAGCACCAGGTTGATCACCAGGACCGAGGCGGTGTGGCCCAGCCACTGCCCCGTGGGGAAGTCGACGGAGATACCGACCGACCAACCGAGGGCGGCCACCAGCGCGCTCTGTGTCAGTGTCGCTCCGGCCACCAGTGAACCCGTGGCGACGAACTTGGCGCGCCACAACCCGCCCGCGGTCACCCCCGAGGTCTGGGAGAGGAACCAGCCGTTGCCCTGGTGCTCGATGTCGACCTGCCGTCCGGCCACGATCGCCAAGAGGAGGGGAGAGATCAGGGCCACCGCCAACGCCGGCCCTCCGAGCAGCCACTGCCAGGGGCGCGCGTGGGGATCGTCGATCGCGTCCAGGAAACCGGGGGCGGTGAACGTCAACGAGGAGAAAGCGACCACGCCGACGACCATGACGGCGAGTACGGGCAGGGTGCGCAGGCGTCGCATCTTGGCGAACTCGGCCACCACGACTCGACCGGTCACAGACCCCGCCCCCCGGTCAGATCCATGAACACGTCCTCCAGGGACTGTTCCTCCCGCCGCACTCCGTGGACGGGGATCCGTTCGTGGACCAGCCGATCCACCAAATATGCGGTGGCGGCGTGGTCGAGTCCGGGGACGCGCACGCGGTCTCCGTCTCGGACCGCGTTCCATCGGCCGGCCAGGGTGGTCGCGCGCTCTGGTTCCGGGGTGTCGACGAGTACGTCGGGGGTGGAACGGGAGAACAGTTGCTCCCGGGTCCCTTGGAAGAGCATGCGTCCGCCGGCCAGGATCCCCAGGACGCTCGCGGTCCGATCGATCTCGCCCAGGAGGTGGCTGGAGACCATCACGGTGATCCCCCGTTCGGTCAGCCGGGTGAGCAGGTCCCGCACCTCCTCGATCCCGGCGGGGTCGAGACCGTTGGTGGGTTCGTCGAGGATCAGCACGCGCGGCTCTCGGGCCAACGCCATGGCGATGCCCAGGCGCTGTCGCATCCCGAGGGAGTACTCGCGCACACGCTTGTCGAGGTGGTCCTGTAGGCGGACGGTTTGTACTGCTCGCTGGACCTGTCCCTGGTCCAGGTCCAGCAGGTGTCGCACCAGCCGCATGTTCTCGGCGCCTGTGAGGTGGCCGTAGGCCGGTGGGGCCTCGATCAGCGAACCGATCTCGCCCAGGAGTTCACGGCGGGTCGAACGTCGCATCGGGCGGCCCAGGACGTGGACCTCGCCGGCGGTGGGGCGTACCAGCGACAGCAGCATCTTCATCGTGGTCGACTTCCCGGAACCGTTGGGTCCCAGGAAGCCGTAGACACAACCCTGCGGCACACGCAGGTGCAGATCGTGGACGACCGTCCGCTTTCCGTAGGTCTTCTTCAGGTCATGGGTGATGATCGCGTTGGACACGGTCGCAGTGTGGTTCTCCGACCGGGTCGAAGTCGTCTACCCGTGGGAGGAGACCACCGTCGTCCTCAAGGAGGACCCTCGGGGTGTGGAGTGGCGGTGCTCAAGCCTTGGCGCGGCTCGCGATCTCCGTCAACAGGTCGGCGCGCTCGCGCGGACCGATGTGCCGGCCGCGCGCGACCACCGCGTGGATCCGGGTGGTGTTGCGGATGTCGGCCAGCGGGTCTGCGTCCAGGACGAGCAGGTCGGCGACCTTGCCCTGTTCCACCGACCCCGACCAGGACTCCCGGCCCAGGAAACGGGCGGGCTCGATGGTGGCGGTGCGCAGGGCGTGAAGTGGCGAGAGTCCGGAGTCGACGTACAGCTCCAACTCCTCGTGGAGGGAGTACCCGGGCAGCACCCCGGGGGTGTGCACGTCGGTCCCGGCGATCATGCGCACCCCGGCGTCGGCCATCGCGCCGACCACGGCCCGGCGCAGGTCGAACAGCACGCGGCGCTTGGCCGACTCGTCGTGGGTGCGGCCCTTCAGGTACAGGTTCTCCAGCACGAACTCCCACATCCGGGCCGTGTCCGGCTCGGTATGGCACAGGCGTCGGTCGTCCAGGCGGAGCCGTTCGGGTAGGTCGAGGTATCGGTGCATCACCAAGGTGGGGCAGTAGGCGACGTCGTTGGCGACGAGCCGCCGGAACACCTCGGTGGCCCGGACGGGACTGTAGGTATTGGCCGCCTCCCACTCCACCTCGTTGACCTGGCGGAACCAGCTCGCGTAGTACGTGTCCGGTTCGATGCGGATCCGCGCCCACGCGGCCTCCAGGGTCTCCGGGTCCTGGCACAGCGCCGGCCACAGGCCGTGGACGTGTTCGAAGGAGCGTTGGCCGGATTCGATCTGCTCGGAGAACGGCACGTGGTCGGAGCGGTGTCCGGCCACGGGGATGTCGCGTCGGCGGGCCTCGTCGAGGATCGCGCGGTGGCTCTCCCGGTTCAGCCGGGAGTAGACCTTCACGAAGTCCGCGCCGGCGTCCTGGGTCTCGGCCACGGCCCGGCGGGCCTCGGCGGAGTCGGCGACGATGGTGGGTGGTTTCGGGACGGCGAAGTCCTCCCACAGGGAAGGAGAACCGTCGATCAGGTTCCCCGAGCCGACCGAGCGCGGCCCCAGCAGCTTCCCCGCCTCCACACGGTCGCGGACGTCGCGGATGTCGTCGGAGCCCCACATCTCGCGCACCGCGGTGACGCCATGGACGACGTAGGAGGGTTGGACGACGTGTTCGTCGCCGTCGCTGTGGGTGTGCGCGTCGGTGAGGCCGGGGAGGAGGAAGCGGCCGGTGAGGTCGACGACCTCGACCCCTTCCGGGACGGTGATCGCGGTGGTGGGTCCCACCGCGGCGATTCGGTCGCCGTCGACCAGCACGGTGTGGTCGGGCAGCGGTGCGGTTCCGGTGACGTCGATGACGGTGGCGTGGACGTAGGCCCTCATGTCGGCTCCCTGGTGGTGTGTGGACGTGGCCCTCGGGTCGGGGAGGGGTGCGACGCTGGGGTCAGGCTGTGGTGGGTCGGTGACGGTCGCGCGAGGTCGGCGCCTCAGGCCGGGCGGAGCATCGGGTGCAGGGTCGGCCCGTCGGGCAGTCGGATGGCGTCGGCGGTGTCCTCGAAGCCGTGGCGCAGGTACAGGGCCCGGCTCCGTTCCGTGCTCGCCTCCAGGTACGCGGGCAGGCGGGCGTCGGCCAGTCGGTGGGCGAGCATGGCGCCGCCCAGACCTCGGCCACGGGCCACGGGCAGGGTCGCGACGACCGACAGGTACAGGTGTGGATCGGTGGGCGTGCGCGCGTCGATCTCCTTCTTGAGCAGGTCGAGTCGTTCCGCGTAGGGGGCGAACAGCTCCTCGGCGATGCCATGGTCGTGGTCGCGATCGGCGGGTGGGTCTTCGGTGGAGCCCTCTTCGGCCGGAAGCTCATCGGTCGGAAGCTCGTCGTCCGGTGCCCTGAGGGTCCAGACGGAGACGGAGTGGCCGGAGCGGTCGACGAGCACACGGTCGTCGGCCATGCCCTGGGCCACCAGCCCGGCCATGACGTGCCCGAGCAGCGACGCACGGGCGTCGCTATCGGGGAAGAGCCAGACGAACAAGGGGTCGTGGTGCATGGCGTGGGCGAGTAGGGCCGCGGCCTCGGTCTCGTTTTCGGGAGCGAGTCGTGTGATCTCCATGTCGGTAATCATACGTATGTATAGAACGATCGTTCAAGACGTTTGTATAGATCGTGGCTAGGATCGACGCATGGGACACAAGGAGCAGTTGCTCGAAGGCGCCAAGGAATGCCTCTACGGCAAGGGTTACGCCAAGACCACCGCCCGCGACATCGTCGCCGCGTCCGGAACGAACCTGGCCTCCATCGGTTACCACTACGGATCGAAGGAGGCCCTGCTCGCCGAGGCCCTGATCGCGTCCGTGGTCGAGTGGTCCGAGCGGGCCCTGGGGTCGGTGCACATCGAGCGGGCCGACCCGTTGGGACGCTTCGAGGAGGCGATGAGCCAGATCGTCCGCACCTATCCCGAATCGCACGCGCTGCTGTCGGCCAACTTCGAGGCCATCCTCCACATGGAGGAGCCCGGATTCCGTGAACGCCTGGTGGCCGCGCACGCCGAGGCCCGGCGTGAATTGGTGGCCCTGGTGTTGGACGTGCCGACGGAGTCGGTCACCGAGGAACAGGAGTCCGGGTTGGGCGGACTGCTGCTCTCGTTGATCCCGGGAACGATGGCGGTTCACCTGGTGACCCCCGGGGCGGCTCCCGGCGGGGCCGATCTCGTCGCCGGCCTGCGCGCCCTCCTTTCGGATGAATGACCGCCTGGGTCTTGCCAAAAGCGTAAGTCATTGCTTACATGAAGGTGTGGATGTGATGGAGGCGATCGGAGAGCCGAACCGCCGTCGAATGGTCGAGCTCCTGGTGGAGGGTGAACGCCCCGCCGGTGAGGTCGCGGCCCATTTCGACATCAGCCGACCCGCGGTCTCGCAGCACCTCGCCGTTCTCGTGGGCGCCGGGGTATTGCGCGTCCGTGAGCAGGGCAGGAGACGGCTCTACTCGGTCAACGGACCCGCCCTGGACGAGGTGGGCGACTGGCTCGAAGCACAGCGCGGGCGCTGGAACCGGGCTCTGGACGCCTTGGAACGGGCGATGGACGAGGGAGAGACATGACCATTCCGCACCCCCTGCGCGGCACGCTCGGCGTCGGCGACGACGGTACGTTCGGTATCCGTTTCGAACGGTTCCTGGGTCATGCCCCAGATCGTGTCTGGGCTTGGCTCACCGAGGAAGACCTGCGGGAACGTTGGTTGCCCGGGTGTGTCATCGAGGCGCGGGTGGGCGGTGCGGTCCGCTTCGACTTCGGTGCGGAGGGTGTGGCCACCGGGGTGGTCGCCGCCTTCCATGTGCCTGGACGGAACGGGCCGGACGGGTTCTTGGAACACGGCTGGTATTGGGAGGGCGTTCCCGAGTCCGTGGTCCGCTGGACCCTGGAGGGCGTGGACGGGGGCACCCACCTCACACTCACGCACCGCGAGCTCCGGCCCGAACCCGCGGCCGACTTCGCCACCGGTTGGCACGTGATGCTGGACGCGTTGGCGTTGGGAGTCGACGGAAGACCCACCGGGCAGGCGTGGGCGGCCATGGCCGAGGTCGCCGAACTCTACGCGTCTCCGGGCGGGGAGCCATCGGAGCCGGCGGTCCAGGCAAGCGAGCGCTAGAGTCCGGTGTTCCGACAAGCGCCGGGCTCCCTACCGATGATCTTGCTCGCAGCGCCATGTTGGGCGCCCAAATGGGCGCTACGAGCAAGATCATCGGAACCCAGGGGCCGGCGATCTGACCTAGGAGCGCCCGTGGAGACGACCCGGCTGGTGACGGTGAACGACGCGGAGGAACTGACCGCGTTGCTGGTCCGCAACCGGAGGTTCCTCGCTCCCTGGGAGCCGTTGCACGACGACGACCACTTCACCCTTCCCGTGCAGCGCGCACTCTTGGGGAGCGCCCTCGCCGACCATGGGAACGGACGGCGCCTACCGCTCGTGATCGTCGACGATGGGCGTATCGTCGGCAGGCTCAACCTGAGCGGGATCACCCGCGGGGGACTGCAATCGGCCGCCATCGGCTACTGGGTGGCGGCCGACAGCAACGGGCGCGGCATCGCCACCAAGGCGGTCACCGAAGCGGTCGAACGGGCCTTCGGCGAGCTGAACCTGCACCGACTCCAGGCCGAGACGCTCCCGGAGAACACCGCGTCCCAACGCGTGCTGGAGCGCAACGGCTTCACCCGGTTCGGTGTCGCCCCGGATTACCTGCGCATCGCCGGGAAGTGGCGCGACCACCACCTCTTCCACCGGATCAACCGGGACTGGCGGCCCTGAGACTCACCGGTCCTCTCGGGCGGCCGGTTCCTCCTCGGCGATGGCCCGGAACCCGGCGATCAGGGAACGCAGTCCGAACTCGAACCCCGTTCCACCGAACAGGATCCCCCCTTCGGCCAGGGCCCACTGAAGGGTCTCGGAGTTCCGGTAGGCCGCCTCGATCTCCTGACCCCGGTCGCTCATCGGGTCGCCCACCCCCTCCGCGAAGGCGGACTGCACGGCGACGGTGGCCGCCCCGCGCACGTAGGCGTCCAAGGCGTCGATCATGTCCAGCCGGGCCTGCGCGCCCAGGTCGGTGCCATCGAAGATCCGCAGTGCCGAGTCCAGCCAGGTCAGCATGGACGGGCCGTACTCGCGCACGGACAGGCGCAACTCCAGCACCCACGGATCCTCCCGGAAGGTCACCCAGTCCTTTCGGGCCCACGCCTGAAGCTTCTCGAACCAGGTGCCGGGGTGTTCGTGGGGGAGTCCGTCCCGGGCCACCACCGTGTCCAGGATCAGGGACTCCAGGGCCTGGCGCCCCTTGACGTAGGTGTACAGGGTCCCGGGAGCCACCCCCAGACGTTCGCCGAGGGCGCGCATGGTGAGCGCGCTCAGTCCGTCGGCCTTCACCAACTCGATGGAGGTGTCCACGATGAGCTCGGTGGACAAGCGTCGACGGGGCCCGGGGGTGCGTCGACCCGGGCCCTCGGGCCCCCGGGCCGGTTCCGTTCCAGGTGTCATGACCATCAGCCCAATCTAGCGCCGCGTCGGCCAAGGACCGCCTCGTCACGGGTGGACCCCGACCGACGCGGCACCGGTCACCCCCCGACGGTGACCCGCGTCGGCGCCTTTCGGGAGGTGAGGTGGCGCAGCAGCCGCTCGAAGGGTCCCTGCACTCCCCGGCGCTCCATCAGCGTGGCGATCACCACCGTGAACAGCCACAACGCGATGGCGTACAGCGCCATCGTGGAGTTGGTGAACCAGCCGCCCAGCCCCAGACCCCAGGCGGACAGCATCGGCGCCATGATGATCGAGTGGGTCAGGTAGCCGCTCAGCGAACGCTTGCCCAGGGCCGCCACGGAGGTGATGACCACCGGGGGCCGGCCCCGGCGCTCCAACCGGGTGGAGATCAGGACGAACAGCGCGGCGTAGCCCAGGCCCTGAGCCAGACCGCTGGTCCAGACCATCCCGCCGAAGACGGCGCTGGAGAGCCCGTAGAAGGGTGCGACCTCGAAGGCGCCCACGTGGTGCAGGGCCGCCGGGAGCGACCCGGACAGACCCAGGGTGATACCGAAGAGGGCGGTGTTGCGCAGCAGCCGGTGGTGGCGCTCGGGTTCCTCGATGACGCGGTTCCGAGCCGCCCAGAACCCGATGAGCATCGCGGTGGGCAGCACCACGCCGAACGAGTTGATGAAGAGCAGCGACACCCACGACATCAGCCGGACCACCATCGAGGCCAGGTAGTTCTCCTCGCCGCTGCCGTTGAGCCCGCCGAACTCGTCCGGTGGCGTCGCCATGGTGGGACCGGACGGGTCCACCACCAGGAGCGTGACCAGGGTGGCGACCGCCAGGACGAACACCGACGACAGCAGGGTGACGCCGACGATGATCCCGCCGCGCAGCCGCCGTTCGCTTCCGCCGAGGAACAGGGAGCACAGGACCAGGCCGATGATCCCGTAGGCGGCCAGCACCTCCGAGCCCAGGAACAGGGACGCGTGCACGAACCCGAACAGGAGCAGCCACCGGTTGCGGCTCCGGATGACGGCGTGCGCCTCCGAGTTCGAGGCGCCGCGGGCCAAGCGGCCGTTGAGGGCCTGCACGAGCCCGTACCCGACGAGGAAGGCGAAGAGCGGGTAGGAGCGCACGTCCAGCAGCGCGATCATCAGGAACTGGGTGACGCTGTCCGCCGCCGTGGTGGGGTCGGGGAAGTTGACGGATCCTTCGTGGGTGCCCCCGTAGAGGAAGAGCGCCGTGTTCGACAGCACGATCATCAGCAGCATCGAGCCCCGGGCGAAGTCCGGCGCCAGTAGTCGTTTCTTGGTGGCGGTTCCTGCCGCGCTACCCACTGTCATCCCGGTCCCCCGACTCTCGCATGTATCTTTGAACGCTGTTCAGGATTATAGGTCGGTGGATGGAACACCTTCAAGACCATCGGCGTGACCGCATGCGGACAAGCGAAAGGGGCCCGGGTGGATCACCACCCGGGCCCCACGGTCCTCTCTCCTACAACAGGAAGACGCTCAGGAGCATGATCGTCGCGAAGGCCGCCAGGCCCTCGATGGCCGTCGCCACCGTGAGGGTCCGGTAGGCGGTCGCCACCGGGATGCGGCTGAGCTGCGAGACGACCCAGAAGTAGGAGTCGTTGGCGTGCGAGACCACCATCGCGCCCGCGCCCACCGCGAGCACGGACAGCACCATGCCCATCGTGGAGTCCAGGCCCAGCGAACCGAGCATGGGGGCGAGCAGCGCCGAGGTGCTGACGATCGCCACCGTGGACGAACCCTGTGCGGTCTTGAGCGCCGCAGCGATCAGGAACGGCACGGCCAGGCCGATGCCCAGGCCACTGAGGTTGTCCGCGAGGAAGTCGGTCAGCGGGGAGGCGGCCAGCACCGCACCGAAGGCCGCGCCGGCACCGGTGATCAGCAGGATCGGGGCGGCGATGGTCACCGAGTCGTTGATCTGCTCGTTGAAGCTCGTCAGCTTCCCGTTGCCGCGCAGTAGCGTCAACGCGGCGGCCAAGCCGATGATCAGCGCGATCACCGGGGTGCTCAGGAAGGAGGCCACCTCGAACAGGGTGCCGCCGCCGAGCGGCTGCGAGGGGAGCTTGACGAACGAACCGAAGCAGATCAGGAGCAGCGGCAGCAGGATCGGCAGGAACGCGAGGAAGGCGTTCGGCAGCTTGCCGTAGCTCTCACGCAGCTCGTCGTAGGAGCGGGTGTCGATCTCCTCCTCGCTGGAGGCGGGGATCGGGGTGAACTCCTTGCGGGCGAAGGTGCTCGCGTAGATCAGACCGGCGATCGCGGCCACGGCCGCCACCGGAAGACCGAGGGCGATGATCAGCCCGAGACTGTCGGTGACGCCGATGTTCTCCGCGGCGGCCAGCGGACCCGGGGTCGGCGGCACCAGCGTGTGCGTGGCGTACAGACCGGTCATCAGCGCGATCGAGGTGGCCAGCGCGGAGACCCCGGTGCGCACGGTGATGGCCTTGCGCAGCGAGTTCAGGATGACGTAACCGGAGTCGCAGAACACCGGGATGGAGACGATGTAACCGATCAGGGACATCGTCAGGTTCGGGAACCGGGTGCCGATCACCTTGATCAACGCCTCGGCCATCGCGATCGCGGCGCCGGAGCGCTCCAGGATCACACCGATCATGGTGCCGAACAGGATGACCAGGCCGATGTTGCCGAGCGTGCCGCCGAACGCCTCCGTCACCGTCGTGACGATGTCCGCCAGCGGCAGACGGAAGGCGAAGGCACCGAGGATGGCGGCGCCCATCAGGGCGAGGAAGGGGCTGACCTTCCAACGAGCGGTGACGAGCACGATGCCCGCCACCAGGAGAACGAGGATGAGGAGATCGGTCACGGTCGTGGTTCCTTAGTGGTGCCCGGCACGGGTCGCACGGTGCTCGGGGGTCCGGGGTGGGTGAGGAGACGACAGCACTGGTAGGCCGTCGAGGTGATCTCCGGGAGGGCCTCGTCCCGCATTTCCTCCAGCGTCCGGGGGCCCGGAGCGATGGAGAGGGCCGCGGTGACCCCTGAACGGCGGAGCTCGTCCGCCGTGACCGACACGCTGCCCGCGATCACCACGACGGGCACGTGGGCGGGGGTGAGTCGGCGCACCGCGTCGACCACCTTCCCGCCGAGGGACTGACTGTCGAACCGGCCCTCACCGGTCAGGACCAGGTCGGCCGCGCCCAGCAGCCGTTCGGCGTCGAGCACCTCGGCCACCATCCGAGAACCCGGGAGGAGTTCGGCGCCCAGGATCGAGGAAAGGGTCGCGGGCATACCGCCGGCGGCGCCCATGCCTTCCACGTCTCGCAGGCACGAGCCGGTGACATCGGCCAGCACGTCGGCCAGCCGGCCGAGCCCGGCGTCGAGCACCTCGACGTCCTCCAGGCCGGCGCCCTTCTGCGGTCCGAAGACGGCGGCGGCGCCCCGTTCTCCGACCAGCGGGTTGGTGACGTCGCAGGCGATCCGCCACCGGACCTCGCGGGCGCGCGGGTCGAGCCCGGACAGGTCCACGTCGGCCAGGTTCTGGAGGTGGCCGCCCCCGTCGGGGAGTTCAGAGCCCTCAGCGTCCAGGAAGCGCGCCCCGAGTGCGCCGAGCATGCCGGTGCCGCCGTCGGTGGACGCGGAACCGCCGATGCACAGCAGGATCTCCTCGACCTCGCGGTCGAGGAGTTCGGTGGCCAGGCGGCCCACGCCCCGGCTGCTCGCCTCGCGCGGTCGGAGCTCGACGTCGGAGACACCGGGCAGGCCGTTGGCCTCCGCCGCCTCGATCACGCCGGTCCGGCCGTCGTCGGAGACGCCGAATCGGGCGCGGGTGGGGCGACCGAGCGCGTCGGTGGTCTCCACCGTGAGGGCGTCGGTGCCCCAGGCGCCGAGCAGGGCGTCGAGGGTGCCTTCGCCGCCGTCGGCGAAGGGCAGGGTGTGGACGGTCACGGCCAGGTCCTGCTCGGCGAACGCCTCACGGGCACCTTGGGCCATGGCCTCGGCCACCTCGACGGCGGACGCACTGCCCTTGAACGAGTCGGGGATCACCGCGACGCGTGCGACGGCCGACTCGTCATGTTCGTGCAACTCCTTGGACATGACGCAGATCATAGAATCCCGTTCGGTGCATTTCGACGGCGTAGCGCCCAGTCTTCCTGCGCCTTTGTTCGGGGTCTATGTGCTAAATGCCCAGTGCCGTCTCCGCGTAGAGACACATGTGCAGTGTGGTCAGGTGATCCGGGCGACGGATGTCCAACCCCGTCGTGGTCCGGATCCGCTCCACTCGTTGCAGCAGGGTGTTGCGGTGGACGTACATCGTGTCGGCGGCCTCGCGCATGGAGGCGGAGGACGCCATGGCCTCGACCGTGCGGCGCTGGCCCTTCGTCAGTGGGGTGGCCGTCGCGGCCATCCGGGTCAGGGAACGGCGGGGCAGGTGGGCCACCGCCACCGCGACCTCCCGGGACCAGCTTTCGGGCTCCTCCAGGCTCGGGAGTAGGGCGGCGTACCGGCACAGTGCCCGGGATTCCTCGGCGTAGGACAGGAGGGTCTCGACGTCGTCGGTCAACGGGGTCTGTGTGTGGCGGCTGTTGGAGGACAGTCCCAGACCGTTCGGTGCCGGCGTGCGGCCCGAACCGATCACCCACAGGGCGCCGTGCAGTACCGCGGCTCGTCGGGATCCTTTGCCGTTCACCCTGGTCACGGCGGTCTCGGCCGGTGATGGTGGGGAGGCGCCGCCGTCCTGCCGTGGGGTGTGCGCCGTCCACAGGGCCAGCGACCACGGTGGTTTGAGCCCGGCGGCCATGAGGCGGGCCAGGGCGTCTTCGCCGCGGGTGGTGCCGGAGCTCAAGGACGCGATGAGGTCCCGGGCCTCGGTGTGCCGCCGGCTCACCGCGTCCTGTTCGAGCTCCTGGGCGATGAGGAGTTGGACGGTCAGCGCGACCACCCGGGCCAGGGGTTCGACTTCGTGCGGGCTGCCGGTCACCCCCACCACGCCGCGTAGCTCTCCGTTGATGAAGAGGGGTTCGTTGGCGCCGGGACGGTCGGAGGTGTCGGGTTCGGGCGTGGTGACCAGGACCCTGCGCCGCTCGGAGATGGCACGTTGGGCGCCCCGATGCAGGCTGCCCACGCGGGAGGGGTCGAGGCAGGCGATGATCGTCCCGTGCTCGTCCATCACGTTGATGTTGTGGCTGATCGTGGGTGCGATGAGGTCGACCACCCGCTGGGCGAGCTCGCTGCTCAGGGGTGCCCGTCGCCGGTCTTCGGGCATGCCTCAAGGGTATTGGTGCCGGTCAGGGGACGGGAGGAATCGACCCCCGAACTCCTGGAGGCCGACCCCCAAAGGCACCGCGGCCACCCGCCCGGATCACCGGCCCCGTACACGCTCTTCCCTCGGCGGGGCGCGGGGCCTCGGTCCCGCGGGGGTCGTACGTACGAGAGGTCGACGTCAGGCGGGCCAGGGAAGGCGAAGGCGATGGCGCTCGGGTTCCGAGCCGGAGCGAATCCGTTGCTCCGTCGGCGTTGGCAGGACATCGGGAACCCTCCGCGCTGCGGTACAGTTGTCTGCGGTTGTGGTCTGGCCAAGGATCCAGGACCACGGTCACGGGCCTCTAGCTCAATCGGCAGAGCAACGGACTTTTAATCCGTGGGTTCGGGGTTCGATCCCCCGGGGGCTCACTCTTCCCGAACCGGGCGTTCCTCATCTTCGAGGGACGCCCTTCGTTGTTACTCGGCCGGTGGGAACCCGTAGGAAGCGCGAGATGTCTCCGATAACGCGCCAACGGGGTGCCCGGTCGGCGGATGCTTCGGCCGGAGATCGGAGAGAGATCCGGCTCAGCGCTCCTCTTCGGCTCGTTCGGCGACCGCCTCCTATCGCTCCGCCCTGCTCGCGGCACAGACGAGGCCCAGGGCCACGGCCCCACCCGCGTAGAGGACCACATCGACGGCCCCTTGCTCCTCGCTCTGGGAGGAACCGATCGGCCGGCCGACCAAGAGCACCGCGAACGTGAGAACGATCGCGAGGAGGTGGGGCCAGAGCGTTTTCGTGGCCGTCTCGCCGGTGATGGCGGCCCGTATACGGGTTCGAGGGAGGTCGAGGGCACGCGGTGAACGCTTCGGGCCGGCACTGTGGAGCCCGTAAGACCGACATGAGGCTGGATGGGACACCATGGTGCTCGACGACACGGACCTGAGATTGCTGCGCCTGCTCCAGCGCGACGGACGCGCCAGCTACGAGGCCCTGGCGCGGGAGGTCGGACTCTCCCGCACCGCGGCCCGGATGCGCACGAACAAGCTGCTCGACAGTGGCCGGATCCGGGTCCGCGGAGTCGTCAGGCCCGAGGTCACCGACATCACCACGGTCGGACATGTGTCGGTGGCCATCGAGGGCTCCGCCGAAAAGGCCGCGAGCGCCCTGTCGCAGGTCCCGGACGTGGTCTACCTGGCGGTGGCGGCGGGCCGGTATCCCCTGACCGCGGAACTGCGCACCACGGGGATGGAACGGCTCGCCGACGTGGTGGGGCGGATACGTGCGCTACCGATGGTGCGTGACGTCGACACCCTGGTCTACAGCGCGATCCTGCGTGACCGCTTCCAGGCGGAACGCCCCTACACGCCCACGGAGCTGGACACGACCGACCACGTACTGCTGAGGGAACTCCAGCAGGACGGCAGGATGCCCTTCTCCGAACTGGCCGTGCGCGCCGGTCTGTCCGCGCCCGCCGCGCGTGCTCGTGTGCTCAGGCTCGTGGAGGCGGGCGTTGTGCACGTGGGCGCCATGGTCGTGCCCGGCGCCCTGGGCGTGGAGTTCCTCTGCGGTTTCCTGCTGGCGGTCGACGATCCCGAGGGCGAGGCCCTTTCGGGTATCGCCAGGTCGGAGTCGACGGTGTTCCTGGCGCGGTGCATGGGGCGCGGAGACGCGGTGGGCACCGTGGTGGGCGCCTCCCTGGATCAGGTGCTCCAAGAGTTGGATCGGCTCCGATCGACGCCCGGAGTGAGGCTGATCGAGTCGTGGATGCACCTACACCTGGCCAAAGAAACCTATGAAACCGACTTTGGTAGCTGAAAACTTTGTAGAGATAGGTCTTGCCAAACTTTTCATCCACTAGATACCTTCCAATGTGTCGACGCGTTATTTGTGCTGCTCGACACATCGGAGGAGAACACCTATGGACACCGCCAAACGCGACGCGCATGCCTGGATGGATGCCCACAAGGACCACCTGTCACAGTGGCACCGCACCATCTGGGACTACGCCGAACCCGCCTGGCGTGAGTACCGTTCGAGCGCCTGGTACGTGCGGACCCTGCGCGAACACGGCTTCGAGGTCGAGGAGGGCAGCGGCGGCATGCCGACGGCCTTCTCCGCCACCTGGAGCAACGGCCCCGGCCCCACCCTGCTGACCTACGCCGAGTACGACGCGGTTCCCGGTAACTCCCAGGCGCCGGTGGCCAACCGTGAGCCGCGCGAGGGGCAGAGCGAGTTCGCGCCGGGGCACACCGACCCCCACTCCGCCCTGGGCATGTCGACCCTGGCGGGGCTGCTCGCGGCCCAGGACGCGATGAAGCGCAACGGAATCGGCGGCACCCTGCGCTACACCGGCGAGCCCGCGGAGAAGGTGCAGGGATCCAAGGTCGTCCACGGTCTACGCGGCTACTACGACGACGTCGACGCGATCATCAGTTTCCACCCCTTCTACATGCTCCCCCTGTGCAACACCACGCGGTGGGACACCCAGTGCGGCTCCTACTACAGCCGCGTGTACACCTTCATCTGCGATGAACCCGAGACCTGGCTGGCGGCCGACGAAGCCAGTCCCATCCCGGCCTCGCACTCCTCCGCACGCGCTCCGGGCGCCAACGCCGCCCTGTTCACGATGTACTCACTGACCAAGACCACCCAGGAGTCCATGCTGCCCTCGCACGGCGGCTGGTCCCTGACCGAGGCTCTGCTCCCCGGAGGCCAGGCCACCGCCGACAACCTCCCCGCACGAGTGGCCTCCATCCAGTACTCGTGGCGCTGCCCGGACCTGGACATGGCCGAACGCGTGCTCACCGTTTTGGACCGCAACGCCGAGCACGCCGCCCAGGCCTCCCACGCACGCCTGGCCACGCGCTGGGTGGCCCGCAACCGTCCGGGCATCACCAACCACACCCTCGCGGAGGCCACGTACCGCAACCTGGCGGAGGTCGGCGCCCCGACCTACGGCCCCGAGGCCGTCGAGGCGGCGCGCATGATCCAGAAGAGCCTGGGCTTCGAACCCATGGAAGACCCCTTCCTGGACGAGTGCCAGAGCCTGATCGAGCCGAGGGAGGCCGAGCGGGCGCTGCGTGAGCACATGCCGTCCTGGCAGACCAACTGGACCAGCGACGACTACGTCGAGATGACCTGGTACGCCCCCACGGTGCGCTTCTACGTGGCCCGCCCCGCGCTCAAGGTGCCCCAGGGGTCGCCCGGATACCCGTCCTGGGTGATGAACGCCCTGGGCGGCATGCCCGAGGCCATCGACCCCACCATCGACACCGCCGGCCGTACCGTGGCCGGCACCCTGCTGGATCTGATGCGCGACCCCGAGACCCTGGCCCGGGCCAAGGAGGAGTTCGACCAGCGTTGCGCCGAGCGCGGCGACACCCCGGCCCTGCTGCCCGCGGACTTCCTCCCGCCCACCGAGCTGCCTTGGCCCGACTACGACAGCGGTACCGGTGCCTGGTCCCCCGCGGTCTCCTTCGAGACCGACGACCACGGACGGACGGTGCAGAGTCGATGACCGCCACCACATCCTCCGCCAAGGTCACCGGCTCCTCGCGCCGGGCCGCCATCGGGTCCTTCATCGGCAGCACGGTCGAGTGGTACGACTTCTACGTCTTCACCATCGCCGCGGCCTTCCTGATGGGCCCCCTCTTCTTTCCCCTCAGCGAGAACCCGTTCATCGGGGTCATGGCGGCCTTCGCCACGCACGCGGTCGGGTTCTTCGTCCGGCCCCTGGGCGCTCTGGTCTTCGGGCACATGGGTGACCGGGTCGGACGCAAGAAGATCCTGGTCACCACGCTGCTCCTGATGGGTGTGGCCACCTTCTTCATCGGTCTGCTGCCCACCTACGAGCAGATCGGCATTGCCGCGCCCGTGATCCTGGTGCTCCTGCGACTGCTCCAGGGGTTCGCCGTCGGCGGCGAGTGGGGTGGCGCGGTGCTGGTGGCCGTCGAGCACGCCCCCGCGCGACGTCGCACCTTCCTGGGCTCGTTCGCCCAGCTCGGTTCCTCCGCCGGCTCCCTGTTGGCGACCGGTTCGTTCGCCCTGCTGAGCCTGATCGGGCAGGACTTCCTGATCAACGGTGGCTGGCGCATCCCCTTCCTCTTGAGCGCGGTGATGGTCGTCATCGGCCTGGCCATCCGGATGAAGGTCGACGAGTCACCGGTCATGACCGAACTCCAGCGCACCGAGGGCGTCTCACAGCGTCCCGCGGTCGAGGCCGTCCGTGGTTCCTGGCGCCAGATCCTGATGGGTATCGGCCTTCTCTCGGTCGGCGTGGGGGGCTACTACGTGGTCACCAGTTTCGTGATCACCTACGGCACCGTGGACCTCGGCCTGTCCGAGAGCATGCTCCTCAACGCCATCACCGTGGCCTCGCTCGCGGAGTTCCTCTCCGTCCCCGTCCTGGCTCTGCTGGGAGATCGGGTGGGCGCGCGCCGGGTGATCGGCTGGAGCATGCTTCTGGTGGCGGTCGCGTCGATTCCTCTGTTCGGACTCATGGCCACCGGTAGCGTCGTGCTCATCTGGGGCGTGATGTGCGTCGTCCGCATCGGCATGGCGGGCTCCTACGGTCTCGTGGGCTCGGTCCTGGCCGAATCCTTCCCCGCCCGCACCCGCTACACGGGTATCTCGCTGACCTACCAGCTGTGCGCCATGATCTTCGGTTCCATGTCGGCGCTGGTCGCCACGGGTCTGCTGGCCCTGACCGGTTCGGCGTGGTCGGTCGTGGGCTACCTGGTGGCCATGTGTGTTCTGGGAGCGGTGTGCAACAGAGGGCTCTCCCGATACGGGCACCACATGGACGCCGTCGAACGGAACGCGGGAGCGTAGCCGTGCGCGTCCGCGGACGGGGCCGGGCTCAGTGGAGACCGGCCCTCGCCGGTGGGTCTCCGGTAACACGACAGGGCCCGGCCAGGCTGGAACAAACCGCCACATAGCGGCGCGAAATCCCCCGGTCCCGTGGACTTCTCGTCCGTGGGTTCAGGGTTCGCTCCCCGGGGGCGCCAGAAAAACCCCAGGTCAGTGCGTGTTCAACGCGCTCTCGACCTGGGGTTTTCGCGTGCCAGGGGCTTCGCCGCACCTCTATGCGTGCTCCTAGCGGGCCTATGGATACATGGTCGGGTTCACCGAGCAGGGCGTCGGTGGTCGCGGAGCCGTACACATAGCGGCGCTGAAGCATCTCCCGAGTCGGCGCCGAAGCGGTACTCCCGCAGGGGACGGCATGGTCCTGGCACGGAGGGCCTGTCCAGATCAGACCGACCGCGAACCAAGGGTGCCCGCGGTGGTGCCCCGCCCCCACGATTCTCCCGTCTCGACCCGTGCGTCGCCCAGTAGCGGTGTGTCATCTCCCGCCCGTGACATTCGTGGAGTCCAAGTCATGACGCGGCATCACTTTTGGACACACGCGACGCGCAAAAGACTGTGTCGTGGACGCGGTGGTCGAGCCGGAGCGTCCCGGGCCCGAGGTCGGCCCGGCGCCGCCGGCTCCGGACCGCGACTTCCAGACACCAACGAGAGGAACGACATGGCACTGCCGACCCTGATCTCGGTCGAGGACATGTTCGGCTCACCGGAGCGCACCCGGCCCCTGATCTCGCCGGACGGCACCCAGGTCGCCTTTCTGGCCCCGTGGAGGAACCAACTCAACGTCTGGCTCCAGGACCTGGACACCGACACCGAGCCGCGCTGCGTGACCAACGACGAGACCCGCAGCGTGATCCGCTACGAGTGGGCCGACGACCCCCGTTGGCTGCTCTACCTCCAGGACGTCGGCGGTGACGAGAACTGGCACCTGTACCGCGTGGACCTGGATTCTCCGGATGTTGACACGGTCGACCTCACACCGTTCCCCGGAGACAGGGTTATCGGTTTCGAGCCCGTCGCCGGGCGCCCCGGTAAGAGGAAGCTGGTGATCGGCAGGGCGGCCGGGGGCATCGAGACCCACGAGCTGGACATCGCCTCCGGGGAGATCGTGTCGATGGAGGAGGACCCCGAGCACCTGGCGGCCCTCAAAATGGCCGAGGAGAGCGAGTGGCTCGACGGCACCGACTACCCCCTGGGCGTCTTCCCGACCACGATCACGCCGGACGGCACCGGGATGTGGATCGGTTCCCACCTGGGCACCGACCGTACCCGGCTGGTGCGGGTCGACTTGGCCACCGGAGAGGGGACCGAGGTCGACAGCCACCCCACCCTCGACATCGACACCCGGTCCCTGGTCTTCCCCACACTCCCCCCACCGCTGATCAAGGGCCGGCGGGGAGAGTTGCTCGGGGTGCGCTACCTCGGGGAACGGCAGGTGATCCACGCACTGGACCCGCACTTCGCCGAGGTCCTGGAGAACCTGGAGAAGCTGTCCGAGGGAGACCTCTCCGCCGTGTCCACCGACGAGAGCGGACAGCGGTGGGTCGTCACCTTCACGCACGACCGCGACCCCGGGGTGACCTGGTTCTACGACCACGCCACCGGTGAGAGCCGGCTGCTGTTCCGGCCCTACCCGCACCTGGACCCCGAGGCGTTGGCACCGATGCGGCCGGTCACGATCACCGCGCGCGACGGACTGGAGTTGCCGTCCTACCTCACACTTCCCGTAGGGCTGGACCCCGTAGGGCTGCCCATGGTGCTGCTGGTCCATGGCGGGCCGTGGGCCCGGGACAGCTGGGGGTTCGACCACTCCGTGCAACTGCTCGCCAACCGTGGCTACGCGGTGCTCCAGGTCAACTTCCGTGGATCGACCGGGTTCGGCAAGGCCCACATGGAGGCCGCGATCGGCGAGTTCGCGGGCAAGATGCACGACGACCTGATCGACGGCGTGGACTGGGCGGTGGCGCAGGGCTACGCCGACCCGGAGCGGGTGGCGATCTTCGGTGGTTCCTACGGCGGCTACGCGACGCTGGTGGGGGTCACCTTCACTCCGGACCGCTTCGCCGCGGCCGTCGGTTACGTCGGCGTCTCGAACCTGGCGAACTACATGCGGACCCAGCCCGAGTTCGTCCGTCCCGCGCTGGCCAACAACTGGTACCGCTACGTCGGCGACCCCGACGTCCCGGAGCAGGAGGCGGACATGCTCGCCCGCTCGCCGATCAGCCGGATCGACGAGATCCGCACACCGCTGATGCTGGTCCAGGGCGCGAACGACTCCCGCGTCGTGCGGGCCGAGTCCGACCAGATCGCCGAAGGGCTGCGCGCTCGCGGGGTGGACATCGAGTACATCGTCTTCGACGACGAGGGGCACGGGTTCGTGCACCCGAAGAACCTGATCACCATGTTCGACTCCGCGGAGCGCTTCCTCGCCGAGCACCTGGGAGGACGGACCGAACAGGGCTAGCCGATCAGGGCTGAGCGCCCGCGAAGAACCGAACACCCGGACGGCTCCACCCGTCCGGGTGTTCGCGTGTGGGCGGAGCGTGATGACCAGGGGCGGAGCCAAGACCAGTGACACCACGTCATGGGTGCGCCCCCAGGAATGTCATGCGCGGGTGTTGACGTGAGGGCACTGCCGGGCCAACGCCCCAACGGCTTGAATACAAGAGAAGGAGAACAGAGGAGCAACCGCTTAAAGGCCGAACCGCCCCTTTCAAAACTTTCGAAGGCAGGAGAAGCCCCCATGAGTCACCAGACCGCGATCACGAACTTCGAGCAGGAAGACCGGAACGCGCAGGAGGTGCGGGACGCGCACTCCGAGCAGCCGGTGGACATCAAGCAGGAAGTGCTCAAGGGCCTGGGTGGTACCTCGGGGATGATCTACTCCGTTCTGCCGGTCGTGGTCTTCGCGATGGCAGTCCCCTTCCTTTCACTGTTGGCCGCGATCGGGGCCGCGATCGCTGTGGCCCTGCTGTTGGCCGTGTATCGGCTGTGGCGTGGTGAGCAGGTGATGGCCGCGTTGGGCGGGGTCTTCGGTGTGGCTGTGGCCGGTGGTGTGTCGGCCGCGACCGGGTCGGCCAACGACTTCTTCCTGATCGGGATCTGGGCGTCGCTGGTGGGGGCGGTGATCCTGCTGGTGACGTTGGTGGTTCGTCGGCCGTTGACCGGGGTCATCTGGAACGCCGTCCATGGTGGTGAGAACCCCTGGCGTGAGGAGCGGGGCGTGCTTCTGGTGCACGATCTGGCGACCTTCGCGGTGATGGTGATGCTCGCCGGCCGGTTCGTCGTGCGGCAGTGGCTCTACATGGCTGATTCCACGACCTGGCTCGCGGTCGCCGACACGGTGACGGGCTTTCCGTTGACGGCGGTGGGCGCGGTGGTGATCGTGTGGGCGTTCCGTCGCTCCACCAAGCGTCTGCGCAAGAACGACACCGCCGAGACCGCCACCGCACCGACCAGTGCATAGACCAGCGCGCAGGGCCGACCTGACGAACACCGCGCCATCCATCGAACGGTGGGTGGCGCGGTGTTCGTCGTCTCCGTGGTGGATCGGGGCCGAACAGGCGATCCGATCCAAGGTGCGGTCGGTCAGGTGCTGTTCAGCCCTACTGCCCGCTGGAGCGGGCCACGGCCAAGAGGGCCTGCCACTCGTGGCTGTTCCCGAAGTAGAGGTGTCCGAGATGCCTGTTCTGGGTATCGCGCACGGCTGCGCCGACCGGGAGATCGGCGACCTCTACACAGTTGTCGCCTGAGCCGCCGTAGGACGACTTCCGGAAGCAAGCGACCTCGACACACTCCTGCGCAGTAGTGCTGTAGATGCTCTTGTGGAACGTGAGTTCTTCGGTGTGGGTGCGCACGTGTGAGTCCTTCGCTGGAGGTAGGGGCGCCTTTCGGCTCGTACCCAACCTTGCTCGCGCTTACGTCCCAGGTTCAGAAGGACAACGTCCCGAACCCCTGACCAGCTGTGGCCACCAAAGAGTCGGCGAATCCTGCTCCCTGCCACTCTGCACGGAAGAGCTCGCACTCGTCGAAGAACGAGTTATAGGCAGGGCGTAGTGTTCGCGGGAACAAGCGAAGGGAGCCCTCACTCTTGTGGGGCTCCCTCTTTTCTAGGGTCGAGTGATGCGCAGCAGCGCGATCCACTCCGTCCCTGGGAACGGAAGGTGGCCGCGCTCAGGGTGCTTGGAGTCGCGGACCACAGCGCCTCCGGGGACGTCGGCAACGGAGACACAGTCACTGCGGTCGCTGTAGCTGGAGGTGCGGAAGTCGAGGGTGTCGAGGGTGGGAATTAGGCTCATGGGTGCCCTCTCCGGGGATTCGGCTGCCCTGCTACTCCTTGACCGTAGCGCTCAAAAGCGCAGCCCACTCCGAGGAAGAGAACGCCAAGTGGCCAAGTTGCCGGTTCTGGGTATCCCGCATCGCTGAGGCACCTGGCAGGTCTGCGACCTCAACGCAGTTCTGCCCCTGGGGCTGACTGTAGGAAGACTTACGGAAAGCGGAGGCGGGGATAGTCGAGTTCATCATCGTCCCTAGGTGATCATTTCTGTCAGGCGTGCCACGGTCTCATCCGGGGTGAGGGCCGCGATGCGCAGATGGCCGAAGGTGTTGCGGTAACGCGCCACCTCGTCCGGTTCCTCCAGGTACAACCCGTCGGTGTCAGTCTCCAGAAAGACGATCGTCGGGTCGACTGCCTCGGGGAAATCCATGATGACGAAGGGTCCGCCGAGTCCTGGTGTCAGCCGGTAAGCAGGAGTCATCTGGATGGTGGTCGTCGGAGCCTGCGCCGCATCCAGCAGGTAGGAGACTTGTCTTTCCAGTACCTCAGGGTGGTCTGACAACGCGAGTAGTGACGCCTCGGAAAACACCGACCACAACTCTGGTGGGTCGCTGTTGAGGATGCGCTGCCGTTCGAGTCGGGCATCAACAGCGCGCTGAATGCTGTGTTCGTCTCCGACTCTCGCCGCTCTGGCCAGGACGCGGGAGTACTCGGGGACTTGAAGCAGGCCAGGGATCACCAATGGTTCCCAAGTACTGATCACGTGTGCCTCAGCCTCGAACCCGATGAACTTTCCACTGAGAACGTCCCGGTACCTGGACCACCAGCCACTCTCGCGCGACTGCCTGACCAGGTTCAGGATCTCCTCACGTTCCTGCTGCTCGGTCACCTTGTAGGCGTCCAACAAGGCCCTGACTTCGTGAACTTGAGGGCGCTTCTTCACACCCGATTCGATGTTGCTGATCGTGGTCCGTGACATCTCAGCAGCTGGAGCAGCCTCGTCAAGGGTCATCCTCGCGGCGTCGCGACGGCGTCGAAGCTCATCGGATAGGCGTCGGCGGCGGACAGTAGGGCTGTAGCGCTGCGTCGTCATCTCTCTCCAAGTAGCTGGTCGCGATTCGAATCCTAGATCCTGGTTGTCTTGAACTAGACATTCCGGGATTTCCCGGACCGGATTTCAGCTTAGTCTCGAAAATCGGAAATTCAGGTTCCATGATGAGGCTAACTTGAAATCCCGGTCGGACCAACCGCCCGGAACCCTGAGCGCCAGGAGCCGCGCCATGTCGCGTTACCTGAACCTGTCCGAGCCGACGTACGTACGCCATCGTGCCGCCGAGCCGATCCACCACCGTTGCCCCCGTAAGGCCGGACGGGTGCGTATCTACGCCTCGTCTCCTCGAACCCTTGCCGAGACAAACCAACCGCGTTCGCCTCGTCCGCCACTGATCCCGGCTCCTCGTCGGCCGCTGGAGGCCGTGCCCTCGGAAGTCCTTCCCGCCGCGCTCGTCGGACTCCACCGGCTGGAGGTGGCGATCTGATGCTCGACGCCCACACCGGAAACCTGCTGTCCACCGTCGAAGACGCCTTGCGCCCGCCGCCGCACCTGACCCCCGGGCAGCTCGGTGACTGGTACTCCCACACCCTGCGCAACCGGCTTCCGCTCATTGGCGACGCGCTGCGCATCGCCCACCAGGAAGGGGATGCCGAGCTGGCCACGCGGTTGATCGACCAGGCCGTCGCCGACCACCCCACGCCCGGCCGCGTCGACACGGCCGGCCCTCGGATGGTCGTTCCACGTCCAGCACCGGCCCAGGACTCAACGGACGGCGAACTGCCCATCCCCGAACGAGTTCTCTGCGCCCTGATCTACCGGCATTGGGACCTGACCATCGAGGGCCGGCCGCCCCAGGAGAAATACGTGGCCCGCCGCCCGCTCACTTGGGCCGGGGAGGGTGACCGCTTCGAAAGCATCACCGCTCCTAGCCGCACCGAACTCCTGCGTCGGCTCGCCCACCGCCACCTGGGCACCTCCACCCGGTTCGACCCCGAGCCGCCGGACGCGGCCTGAGGCCCCCAACGAAAAAGCTCTGGCGGGTGCATGAACACCCCCAGAGCAGGCCGTCAACCAACCCGGATTCGAAGAGAAAGTTGCCGACATGGCCATTGTGCCGCATGCCCGGACTCAGAGTCACACCTTCACCACATCTTCGGCCCCCTTACGCGACGGGCCGGGCATGACAGCGGCGAATAACAGGGTGCGCTCCGTCCTGGCCGCACCTCGGGGGCAGCGATTCTCCCGGCCGGGATCTGCCCGCCCGACCACCCCACGACCTGGCCCCTTCCGCCCCGTGAACCCCCGGCCGGAATCGCACCAGGCCCGGCAGGAACGGCTGCTCCGGCAGATGCCCGACAACCCCCGGGTCGCCTACATGCTTGAACACGGCCCGCTCCCGCACTGGATGATCGTGGCTCGTGAACGGAGGGGACAAGCCGAGAGGGAAGCCCGCGAGAGCAGGGAGGCAAGGGCCGCCGACGAGGCATTCCTCACCGATCTCCCCGGCATGGCCTCAGCCAAGCCCCGGGGCCGTCATCGGGCCCCGCGCCGGAGGCGGAGCGTGCCCGCTCTGGCCATCAACGTGGTTTTGCTCCCGGGAGCGGCGGTTGTGGCGGCAATAGGCCAAGCGGTAGTCGAGGCGGTCGGGTTCTTGCTCTGACCACGGGCACCAGAACCGCGGCCGGCGGCACCTCGAACGTGTTCGAGGTGCCGCCGGCCCGATCACTCACGGAATCGACCGACGCTTGGCAAGAGCCGGTCAGCCCACCAACGCTCTCCAGGTGATGGGTCCGCCCTCACCATCGACGACCAGACGGTTCAGGCTCTGGTAGGTGCGCACCGCGGAGTGCATGACCGGGCCGAAGTTGCCATCGACCAACAACCCGGCGCTTCGCTTGTTCATCACCTGCTGGAGCCCGCGCACGTGGGATCCATCGGCCGAGCTCTGGTCGAGCGTGTAGATCAGGTGAGGCCAGGTGAGGGGGCCCACCTGACCGTCGTCGACCAACCCTTGGCCACGTTGGAAGGCCTTGACCTCGTTGACCGACACGGGCCCGTAGTAGCCGTCGATCTCCAGCGAGCTTCCCCGCTGGTTCATCAGGTACTGAATGGCCCGGACCCGAGCCCCGTTGGACTCCGGGTCGATCTTCGGCCAGCCACCACCCAGGTCGACGCCTCGCGCGGTCATGAACGGCACCGGGTTGGTCGTCGGCCCCAACCCACCCGTGTGGGTCTCGAAGTGCAGGTGGGGTCCGGTGACGTTGCCGGTGGTGCCCATGTCGCCGATGCGCTGCCCGGCCGAGACCGAGGCGTTGAGCGCGACCCGGTAGGCGTCGAAGTGACCGTAGTAGGTGTAGACGTTGCCGCCGTGGGAGATGACGATGCCGTTGCCGGTGCGGCCGGGAAGGCCACCGCCCCAGGAACGGCGGATCACGGTTCCGGCCGCCGCCGCGTAGACGGCCGTGCCACTGGAGTTGGTGACGTCTTGCCCGGCGTGGGTGACATTGCCGCGCGGCGCGCCGTAGTGGCCTCCGTTGGGGAAGTAGCCGAGGGCGGGGTTGCACCAGGCGCCGTTCATTGCCGAGGCGTGTGCCGGCGTGGCACCGGCGATACCGGCGACCGCGATCGCGGCACCCACACCGGTGCCGAACAGGGCGCGGCGGCTCAGAGGGTTGGGGGACTTCTCGGCTCCGCTCGGAGCGGGGGTTGAAGCCGAGCAGGAGTCGCACATGGGGGACCTCCGAAAGGAAAGCTATCTACTTGTGAGGGGGAACTCAGGGAAAATTTCCTTCTGGGTTGGGATGGTAGGCACCTGATCTCGACCTGACCAGAGGGTTTCCCCCTTTTTCCTGTTTTTCTCCTGGCGCGACTTCGGCAAAAGCAAGGACCATTTTCCTCATAATGTCCCAGAATGTAGGGTTTCCTCCCATTTTGGGGTGAGGGGGCTCCCTAGCGTCCGGAAACCCGGCGCGTTCGACATGTGCGCGGGGGCGCGACAATGAGGAGGGACACGTGCGAGCCCCACCTCGGAGGCCGGGGCATCGACTACACGGAATGCTCGACGAGGGCTTCGGCGTGGTCGGTGAAGCGGTTCCGGTAGGACGTGGGCGTGGTCGCGTAGCGCGCGATGAAGTTCTGCCGGAAGGTGACGGGGCTGGCGAACCCGCACGCGGCGGCGATCTGGGCGATGGGCCGGTCGGTCGTCTCCAACAACCTGCGGGCCTCGTCCAGCCGACGGGTCAGGACCCAGCGGGCCGGACTCACCCCCGTGGTCTCGCGGAAGCGGCGCGAGAAGTTGCGGGGACTCATGCTCGCGCGCCCGGCCAACACCTCCACGGACAGACGCTCGTCCAGGTTCTCCAACGCCCACGCCATGGTTTCGCCGATCGCCCCCTCCTCGGGATCGTCGAGGACCGGACGATCGATGTACTGGGCCTGGTCACCCTCTCGATGAGGCGCGATCACGAGGTGTCGGGCGACGGTGGCGGCGACCTCAGAACCGAGCCGGGAACGGACGATGTGCAGGCAGGCGTCCAGGGCGGAGGCCGTGCCCGCCGAGGTGAGCACGTCCCCGTGGTCCAGGTACAGCGCGTTCGGGCTCACCCGGACGGCGGGATGACGCGCGGCCAGTTCCTCCGCCGCCGTCCAGTGCGTGGCCGCGGTACGTCCGTCGAGGATCCCGCTGCCCACCACCGGAAAGGACCCCAGGCACAGCCCGACGATCCCGGCTCCACGTGAGTGCGCGGCGCGGATCAGATCTCTCAACCCGGGCTCGGGTTCTGGGAGGTGGACCGGCCAGGAGGGGAAGACGAGCAGGTCGGCGTGCTCGGCGACGGCCGGTCCGTGCAGGTCGCCCACGCCGACCCCCTCCTCGGAGCGAACGGGGCGCCCGTCGTCGCTCCACACCTCCATGCTCCAGCCCGTGTCCGGGTACCGACGGGACAGCTCCCCGAACACCAGCAGCGGCGCGGCGAGGTGGAACGTGGTGATCCCGTCGAAGACGCGAATGGCGATCCGCATGGGTTGTCCTGATTCCATCGAAGATGTGCATCTATGCCACTCACGCTACCCCGTCATGGAGGGCGAGGATCGGAATCGGAGGCGTCGTCCACCTCGCCTCGACCCGAACGTGAAGGAGAGCACCATGTCCGCTCCGCGCCGAGCCCTCGTCCTCATCGACGTCCAGCAGGAGTACTTCGACGGCCCGCTGAACATCGAGTACCCGCCCCGTGAGGAGTCCTTCGCCCGGATCCTCCAGAGCCTGGACGTGGCAGAGCGGGCCGACGTGCCGGTGGTCGTCGTCCGTCACCAGTACCCCGAGGGCGCCCCGGCGTTCGTGGCCGGTACCCCCGGATACGAACTCCAGCCCGAGGTGAAGGCCCGCACCGGCAACGCGGCCAAACACATCACCAAGAACCTCTCCAGCGTCTTCGCCGACACCGACCTGACGGACTGGCTGCGCACGAAGGACATCGACACGGTCACCCTGGTCGGTTACATGACCAACAACTGCGTCCTCGGCAGCGCCGCCGACGCCGAACGGCTCGGGTTCGCGATCGAGGTCCTCTCCGACGCGACCGGCGCCATCCACATGTCCAACGAGGCCGGTAGCGTCAACGCCCGGCAGGTGCACGAGACCCTCATGGTCCTGCTGCACTCGAACTGGGCCGCGGTCGCCGACACCGAGGCGTGGGCCGAGGCCGTCTCCGGTGGGCAGGAGCTCCCCAAGGGCGACCTGGTCACCACCGCCGCGAAGGGCCGCGCCGACCACTGATCCACGCCACCACGCATGGGGGCGGGTCAGGGCGTCTCCTCGCGTATGGCCGAGGCCGCCTCGCGAAGTGAGCCGGTGACCAGCTCGTGGAGTTCGGTGGTCTCCCACGGGGTGACGGCGAACACCGACCGACCCAGCCACGTGGGGTCCTCGACCCGCACGACGCCGACGCCCGCGGGTACCGAGGGCGCGAGCATCTCCGGCAGGAGACAGATCCCGAGCCCCGCGGAGACCAGGCCGAGCCGGGCGGTCCAGCTGCGGGCACGGCATCGGACGACGGGGTCCGCGAGTGTCGGCCAGGCTCCGAAGCGTGGTTCGTCGCGGGATCCCCGCCCGACGATCCACGGCTCGTTCGCGATCTCTGCGAGGGGGACGCGGGCCGTGCCATGGAGTCGGTGCCCGGTCGGTACACCGACGCAGAGTTCGCCGGTCTCCAAAGGGGTCGTCCGCAGGCCTTCCAAGGCCGCCTGAGGCAGGCCCTGTCCCATGGCGACGACCGCGACGTCGAGGCGCCCGGCGGAGACCTGTTGAACGAGGGCCGGGGACGACGCCTCGGCCAACGTGAAGGCCACCCTCGGATGCTGTTCCGTCAGACGGGCCAGGGCCTGTGGGAGCAGGGCGGCGTTCGCGGCCGGGAAGGCCCCCGCCCGCAACCGCAGTTCCCGGTCGGAGGCCGGTTCGTCGATGCTCTGTTCGAGGTGTTCGAGTCGGGTGAGGGTCTCGGTGGCGAATCGAGCGACCACGGTGCCCGCACGGGTCAGGGACACACCGCGCGGGTGGCGGACGAAGAGCCGTTTGCCCACGGCGGCCTCCGCCGCGGCCACCTGTCGAGAGACCGCCGGTTGGGAGTACCCGAGGACCCGGGCGGCCTCGCTCAGGGACTTGTGCGTCGCCACGGCGCGTACGACACGGAGTGAACTCATCGAGATGTCGGGCATCGTCCCAGCCTAGCCATGCGGAAAGGTTATGGATATCGGCGAAGACCTGCATATCCGTTAGGGACTAGCCCTATGGCGGGGAGGTGTTGGAACCATCGACGGTAGAAGCACCAGAGACAGGGACACCCGCCATGAGTGAATTCATCTCGCCCGACGACACCAGGTACGACGCCCGCTCTCGGGCGTTGGTCCGCATCGGTCGCGAGGCCATCGCGGTGGCCGACGACGAGAAGCTCGACCGGTACTTCGCCGAGGACTTCGTCTTCCACGGACCGGACGGCGACATGGGGTACGTGGAGCTCAGGTCGTTCTTCGCGGCGATGCGGGGCGCCTTCGAGGGGTTCGCCTGTGAGCGCAGGGAACTCGTCGCCGAAGGCGCGTTCATCGCCGCTCGCACGTCGATGTCGGGCGTGTTCACCGCCCGCTTCGACGCTTCGCCCATCGGACCCATCGAGCCGACGGGAAAGCCGATGCGGCTCGAACTGATCAACTTCTTCCGCTACGACGAGGACGGTCTGCTGGCCGAGGAATGGGTCCAGTACGACAACCTCGACTTCCTGCGCCGGCTCGGTGCCGATCCCTCCTGATCAGTGCTCGCCCACGTCCACGGCTCGGCTCACCGCCGCCCTGATCCCCCGGGCCCAGGGAAGGCCGTGGCCCGGCAGGACGAGGGTCGCGTCCGTGGCGACCAAAGCGTCCAGGGACGCCAGCGCCTGGTGGGTGTCCTTGGTCGCCGCGGACGCCACGATCTGGGGGCCCGAACGACCGGTGTAGGGGTCGAGCGTGACCAGGGCGTCGCCACTGATGACGGTGCCGCGACCCGGAAGGTGCAGCGAGCAGTGACCGTCGGTGTGGCCGGGGGTGTGGATGGGCACCGGCCGCCCGGGTACCGGCAGGGCGGTGCCGGTCGTCATCGGCTCGACCCGTTCCACCCCTCGCACGTTCAGGGCTCCCGCCAGGCTCATCCGCGCCAACACCGGCAGGGACCGGGGATGGGTGAGGGGGTAGAGAAAGCGATTCCGCTGAGGTGTGTACCTGTACGGGTGGGCGGCCAGACGTTCGTCCCGGGTGTGGACGAACACGGGCACCCTCAACTCCCGCCGTACCCGGTCGGCGAACCCCACGTGGTCGAAGTGGCCGTGGGTGAGGACCAGGGCGCGCACGTCTTTCGGTGTGCGGCCGCATCGCTCCAGGGTCCGCAGGACCATGGGCCACATGGAGGGAAGACCCGCGTCGACGAGGGTGACCCCGTCGTCGTCCTCCACGAGGTAGCAGTTGACGTGTGCGTGGGAGACGACGTGGACGCCGTCGGTGACCATGCCGATCTTCACGGGTGACCTCCTGCGCTCCGGGCCTGTTCGACTACCCGGTGCCGCACGCGTACAGTCGCGCCCCCGTCGTTTTTCTCGGGGAGCGGTCACCGTGCCCGAACGGGTCAGGCCACCAGACCCTGACGGTAGGCGTAGATGACCGCCTGCACACGATCACGAAGGTTCAGCTTGGTGAGGATCCGTGACACGAAGGTCTTCACCGTCTCCTGGCTCAGGGTGAGCGCGGAGGCGACCTCCCGATTGGACAGACCCTCCGCCATCAGGCGCAGCACCTCCAGCTCGCGGGGGGTCAACGGGGTGTCCTTCTGATCCCGATCGACCGGTCGGACTCGGGCGGCGTACGTGCCCACGAGCCTCCGGGTCACTTCGGGGTCCAGCAGCGCCGCGCCGGTGGACACGGTCCGGATCCCGTGCAGCAGCTGCGCCGGTGGCGCCTCCTTCAGCAGGAAACCGCTGGCCCCCGCGCGCAGTGCCTCGTACACGTACTCGTCCAGGTTGAACGTGGTCACCACGAGCACCTTGGTCGGCTCGGCCACCCCGACCCCGGCCAACAGACGGGTGGCCTCGATGCCGTCGAGCACCGGCATGCGCACGTCCATCACGACCACGTCCGGCTTCGACCTGGCACAGAGGTCGACCGCCTCCTTGCCGTTACCGCACTCGGCGACCACCTCCATGTCCGGCTGGGCGTCGATGACGGTGGTCAGACCGGTACGGATCAGCATCTGGTCGTCGCAGACCAGGACCCGGATGGTCTCGCTCATGAGCGGCCTCCCACGGGCACGCGAGCCTCCACGGCGAAACCGCCACCGTCACGTTCACCCGCGCTGAAGTCGCCGCCCAGCACCTCGACGCGTTCGCGCAGGCCGGTCAGACCCCGTCCGCTCCCACCCGTGGACGAGACCTGAGTCCCGGACCCGTCCGTGTCGATCCGCACCGTGATCTCCTTCTTTCCGTGGCGCACCCGAACCGAGGTGGGGGTGCCGTGTGCGTACTTGAGCGCGTTGGTCAGGGCCTCCTGCACGACCCTGAAGGCCACGAAGTCGGCGCTGCCCGACGACTCGGCGGGGGTGCCCTCCTCGGAGAACTCCACCGGCTGACCTGCCTCGCGGGTGTGCTCCACGAGCTCCGACAGAACACCGGTATGCGGCATGCGAGTCTCGGCGCCCTGATCGGTGCCGTGGTCGGGGTCGATCAGTTCGAGCAGGCGCCGCAGGTCGGAGGTGGCTCGACGGCCGGTGTCGGTGACCGAGGAGAGAGCCTGGTCGAGACGGTCGGGAGCGGCGGTCAGGTACCGGGCCGCCTCCGTCTGCACCACCATGGCCGTCACGTGGTGGGTCACCACGTCATGCAGTTCGCGGGCGATGCGGGCCCGCTCGGCGGCCAAGGCGTCCTGGGCGACCCGGCGACGGCGCTCGGCCTCGGCGATCCGGGTGGAGCGCACCCACGAACCGATGCCCCACACCAGGGCCACCGCCAGGTAGAACACCACGAACTCGCTCACCGGCTCACCGGTGCCGATCTGGTACAGCACGACCGCCAACGGCAGGTACGCCAGGGAGAACAGCAGCGCGGTGAGGCGTCGCCGCCGCTCCAGGTGCACCCCCGCGCTCAGCACGGCGATGGCCAGGCCGGTGCCGGCGACCGTGTGGTAGCCGAGGAGCTGGTCGACGGCGAAGCCGACCGCGATCAGTGTCAGACAGAGCGTGGGCCACCGCCGACGAAGGGCGAGCGGGAAGCTCTGTAGGGCGATCACCACGACGGCGATGGCGTCGAAGGGCCGGTCCGGCACCCCTCCGACCTGCGTGCCGTAGTTGAAGAACATCGGCATGAACGAGGGGACGAAGAGAAGGAGGACCAGGGGGAGGTCCCGGATGGTGACGTCGAGCCGGCGCCACAGCTCGGGGACGCGCAGAAGAGCGCTCATCCGGTGAGTGTAGCGGCGGCCACGCGATCGGAACGACGCATGGGCACCAGGTTCCGGCGCCGACGGGCGACCCACAGGTACACCACCGTCGCGAGTACGAGGAACACCAGCGAGTACAGGCTCGCCTCCGGCCCGAAGTCGCCGCCGGTGATGAGCAGTGGCCCCGAGGTGGTGGCGTCCAGCAGGCCCGCGGGGGTGCCGTTTCCGGAGACCTCGGTGCTGAAGATCGCCGAGGCCGCGAAGTTCCAGCCGAAGTGGATGCCGATGGGCAGCCACAGGCTGCGGGTGGCCACGTACGCGACGGCGAGCAGGCCACCGGCCCCGACCGTGATGATGGCGATGCCCAACAGGCTCGCGTTCGGGTTGGGCAGGTGCCACAGGCCGAACAACACCGAGGACGCCACCACCGCGATCCACGTTCCGGCGCCCCTCTCGATGAACCGGAACAGGACGCCGCGGAACAGCACCTCCTCGGTCACCGCGGCGGCGGCCATGAAACCGAACAAGCCCACCGCGCCGGTCGGTGACCCCATGCCGTCGACCTTGTAGTGGCCGAGGAAGGCGATGTTGACGATGACGCACGCGAACAGCAGGACACCGACCAGCGTCCCCCCGCCAAGACCCGCGAAGACACCCTCGCGGGTCACGTCCGTGACGGTCACATCCTTGGTCAGGCGGAGCACCCACCGGTAGAGGGCCAGCGTGAGCACCGCTGTCAGCAGGCCCAGCCCGAGGGTGAGCCATGGGTCGCCCTCGACCAGCATGACGGCCTGACCACCGACGACACCGGCCACCATGACGGCCAGTAGCTGTAGGAACAGCTTCATGTTCTTCCCCTTCACCGAGTCCACGGACGGATCACCGCGGCTGTGGGGAAAACGCTACGGATGCGGGCTTTCGGGGTCGTCACCACGCGGTGGACACTTGCGTGTGGCTCTCATGGGGGACAGGCGGTCGGTGGGCGCGGGGCGCCGCGCAGAGTCCGTGCGTACAGCGGAACCGGGTGGGAAGGGAAACGGTGCCCACCGGGGGACGGTGGGCACCGTGGGATGGGCGAGAGCGACACCGAACGGGGTGATGTCCTCTACGTCCCCGACATGGGGTGTCGGCTAGTGGGAGATGTCGTCCGCGCCTCGGAGGGGACCGTGGTAGAACTCGTGGCTCGGCTCGTCGTCGGGCACCGTCGGGTAGGTGGGGCCGTCCTCGCCCGGGGCACGAGCGGCGGCGATGGGGATGTCGAGCGCCCCCATGGTCTGGGTGACCCGGTTGCGCAGGTCGGGGAGCATGGCGTACAGCACGTCACCGGGGCAGGCGGTGGCGTTGAAGTCCCGGTGGCCGACGATCGCGCTCGGGTTGAGCCCGTAGGCGCCGCACAGCCAGGCCAGGGTCTCCACCAGGGAGTCGGTCAGGGCCTGGGTCGGGCTCGCGCTCGTGTAGGTGCCCTCGTTCTCGATGCCGATGGCCGAGCTGTTGTAGTTGGCCACGTGGGTGCCCACGACGTGCTGACCGGCCGCGATGGCCTCCGGGGTGCGGTCGCGTCCTTCCATCACGTACCCACCGCGGCTGATGGTGAGCTGCTGGCCGGCGTCGATCCAGCCGTTGGAGTCCATGTGGTAGTTCTGAATCGACTTGGACAGGTTCAGTCCGTGGTCGAGCGAGTAGTCCGTGCTGTTGGGCGTGGCGGTGTGGTGGACCACGATGTAGGTCGGCGCGTTGGCCAGCACCTGGATGGGTGAGCGAGGTGCGCGGGCGTTCCAGGCGCCGCGCCAGTAGAGCTCCGGGGCGGCGGCCTGGATGGGGTTGCCCGGTTGAGCGGAGGCGGCGGTGGCGCCCAGTGTGCCGAGGGAGCCTCCGAGGATGGCCGCGCCCGAGGTGAGGGCGGCCCCGCGCAGGAGGGAACGCCTGTTCAGACCGGACCGGGGGATGTTGGTCATGGGTGTCCTTCGCGATCGTCGTTAATTACTTACCAGTTCATAAAAGAACATGGAGAAGCTTGACGCGCAAAGGGTCGAGCCGTGAATTCCGGTGACCGGTTCCGGTCAGAGAATTCACCGGTTGCCCCCATGGCCGAATTTCCTCGGATGTTGTAGCGAGGCCCGAAGGATCCGCTGAGGGCTCCAGCGAAGCCCTATTCTCCGGTGGCTCCTGGTGCTGAGGTGGTCACCGGCTGTCGAAGGATGGTGCGCCGTTTCTCCGGAGCGACCCGACGGAAATCACCCAGGTAGACCTCGTGGTGCCTGCCCACCATGCGCAGGCCCTGTTCGGGGACGAACTCGTGGTGCATCCGGTGGAGCACCTCCGCCTCGTCGTCGAAGGGGCCGACGTGCAGGGTCTGGACGCAGCGGCCCTCGGAGAGGGGCTCCAACCGGACGTCGTCGAGGCGTGCCGGCGGGGTCTTGGCCCCGGCCAGTGCGACGGCGGTGGTGAAGGCGTCCGAGTCGAGCCAGTCCGGGACCATGATCATCAGGGTCCAGCTCCAGCGTGACTTGTCCCGTTCGGTGGTGAACGCGTCCATGTCCTCCGCCCACCACAGGCCCTCCAAGGGCGGGACTACGTAGTCGCGTTCGAGGTCGCGCTTGCTCGCGAACTTCAGTTTGTACGCCACCGGGTAGAGAGCCTCGATCGCTTCGGCGAAGGCGGGGGAGGTGTTCGGATCACCATGGCCGTCGACCATGAGGTAGCTCAGGTCCGGAAGGTCGAGGATCCTGAACCGGTCCCGTCGCGCGCGGTAACCGTCGAAGGTCTTCTTGAAGTCGGTCTTGCCTGCCATCGAACACCCCGACCCGATCGCTGAGCCACTGCCTGGGGCCAGGGTACGGCGGGGCCACGACATTCGATCGTGTTCGTGGGCATCCACCGAACGGTGGATGCCGGGGATCCGCCGTATCGGCGCCGAACAGGGGCCGCGCGGGCGATCCACGAGAGGCCCGCGCCGACCAGGCTTGTGGGCATGGCAGTCATCGAAGTCGACGAACTCGTCAAGAAGTACGAAGATCACGTGGTCCTGGACCGGGTCTCCTTCTCCGTGGAGGAAGGAGAGGTGTTCGGGATCCTCGGCCCCAACGGCGCGGGCAAGACCACCGCCGTGGAGTGTGTGGAAGGCCTGCGCCGCCCCGACTCCGGCACGATCCGGCTGCTCGGATCCGACCCCTTCGAACAGAGTCGGGAGCTGCGCGAACGCATCGGTGTGCAGCTGCAGCACACTCGACTCCCGGAGACCATCAAGGTGTGGGAGGCGCTGGATCTGTACGCCTCCTTCTACTCCCGCCCCAGGGACTGGCGGGAGCTGCTGGAACGGTGGGGACTCGTCGAGCAGCGCCACACACGCTTCGGCAGACTCTCCGGTGGCCAGAAGCAGCGCTTGTTCATCGCCCTGGCGTTGGTCGGTGACCCCGAGGTCGCGTTCCTGGACGAACTCACCACCGGACTCGACCCGCAGGCCCGCCGCACCACCTGGGAGCTGGTCAAACGGGTGCGTGCCGAGGGGGTGACGGTCGTACTCGTCAGCCACTTCATGGACGAGGTGGAGGAACTGTGCGACCGGGTGGCGGTCTTCGACCGTGGCCGCGTCGTCGCCCTCGACACCCTCGCGGGGCTGATCGAGGGGGTCGACCCCGAGTACCGGATGGGGTTCCGGCTGATGGACGTGGGAGCTTCACGGGCCTCGGAACCGGAGGCCCTGCTCGGGAACCTGCCGGGGGTGGGCTCGGTCTCCCGTTCCGGTGACCGGGTCGAACTGGTGGGCCGCGGCGACTTCGCCACCGAGGTCACCGCCACCCTGGCCCGCGAACGCTTCCTCGTCGCCGATCTGCGCATCGACGGCCGCAGCCTCGACGACGCCTTCATCGCCCTGACCGGGCACTCCTTCCGCGTCGCGGAGAACGCGGAGAACGGGGACGGATCATGAAGAGCCTCACCAAGCTCACCACCGTCGAGACCAAGCTGTTGGTCCGCGAACCCGGCGCCGTGTTCAGCCTGCTCATCCCCCTGTTCATCCTGTTGGCGTTCGGCGGTTCCATCACCGAGGGGGACACGGTCCTGCTGCCGATGGCGGTCACCATGGCGATCGCCATGGTGGGCGTGTACCTGCTGCCCACCACCCTGGCCACCTACCGCGAACACGGGATCCTGCGCCGGCTCTCGGTCACCCCGGTGCGCCCGGGGAACCTGCTCATCGTGCAGATCCTGCTCCAGCTCGTCCTCACGGTGCTGGCGGTCGTGCTCCTGCTGGTGGTGGGAACGGGGTTCCTGGGGGCGGTCGCTCCCTCGGGCACCGCCTTCACCGTGGCGTTCGCCCTGGGTGTGGCGTCGACCTTCGCCATCGGTCTGCTCCTCGCGGCGCTCGCCCCGAACGGGCGGTCGGCCAACGGGTTCGGCGTGCTGCTCTTCTTCCCCATGACCTACCTCGCCGGCCTCATGCAGCCCCCCGAGTACATGCCGGAACCGTTGGCGGTCGCCGGACGGTTCACCCCGTTGGGCGCGATGCGGGAGAGTTTCCACTCGGCCTGGTCGAATGGGACCCTCGAACCGCTGCCCCTGATCACCATGGCGGCGTACGCGGTGGTCCTCAGCGCCCTCGCGGCCAGGTACTTCCGCTGGGAGTGAGCATGGAGAACACCTCGGAGCGCGATCTCGACCTGCGGGAGCGTCGGTTGGGGCGGCTCATCGCCGTCGCTCCGTTCGCCCTGTTGACCGCCTCCACGGTGCTGGCGTTCACCACCGGCGACGTACGGTGGCCGAGCCCGCGGACACTCGCTCTGGTGGCGCTCGCCGCCCTGCTGGTGTGGATGCTGAGCGGTCGCCGGCACGGGTGGGTCGACCGACCGGGTGTGGTGACCGCCTTCGTCGCCGCGCTGATCGTGATGATCGCGGTGCTCGGTGTGGTCAGCGTCTGGTTCGCGGGGTTCTTCGGCTTCATCGGTTACGTGTACTCCTGGTGGCTCCTCAAGGACGCCTGGCGGTACCTGGGGGTGCTCGCCACCGCTCTGGTGACCGTCGACGCGTACATGGGCGGGCCCCTGACCCTCGCCCCTGGCCCGCTCCTCCTGCGCCTGTCGTTCGTGGTGACCATCGTCGTGATGGTCGTGGTGTTCAGCCACCTGGGCGAGGTCACCGAGCAACGCAGCGCCGAACGCGAGCAGATGGTGCGACGACTGCGCGAGACCATCCGGGAGAACGAGGGGCTGCACGCTCAACTGGTGGTCCAGGCGCGCGAGGCCGGTGTGCTCGACGAACGCCGACGCATCGCCCGGGAGATCCACGACACCCTCGCCCAAGGGTTCGTCGGGATCATCACCCAGCTCCAGTCCGCCGAGCGGGCGGGGGAACCGGGGGAGTGGCGGCCCCGCGTCGACAACGCCCTGCGGCTGGCCCGCGAGAACCTGACGGAGGCGCGCAGGTCCGTGGACGCGCTCGGCCCCGCGCCCCTGGAGTCGGCGGCGTTGCCCGAGGCCCTGTCCGACCTCACCGCCCGCTGGTCGCGCCTGTACGGGGTGCGCGCGGACTTCACCGCCACCGGGGAGACCCGGCCCCTGCGTGACGAGGTGGAGGCCGCCCTGCTCCGCATGGTGCAGGAGGCACTGGCCAACGTGGCCAAGCACGCCGACGCCGAACGCGTCGGGGTGACCCTGTCGTACATGGAGGACGTGGTCGCCTTGGACGTGCGCGACGACGGCGTGGGCTTCGATCCCGAGCGGTGTCCTTCGCCGCGTCTCGACGGCGCGTCCGACCACGCGCGCGGCGGGTTCGGTCTGACGTCCATGCGGCAGCGCGTGTCCGGCCTGTCCGGGATCCTGGAGGTCGAGTCCGAATCCGGTGTCGGGACGGCGATCTCCGTGGTCGTTCCGGCCGCTTCCGAAGGAGAACCCTGGTGACCGACCGACCCATCCGCCTTCTCATCACCGACGACCATCCCGTGGTCCGCGATGGCATCCGGGGGATGTTCGCCGCGGACCCGGGGTTCGACGTGGTCGGAGAGGCCTCCGACGGGGCGCGGGCGGTCGAACTGGCCCGGTCGCTGGAGCCCGACGTGATCCTCATGGACCTGCGCATGCCCGGCACGAGCGGTGTCGAGGCCATCCGGGAACTGGCCCGACTGGGCGTTCCGTCCCGTGTGCTGGTGCTGACCACCTATGCCACCGACGGCGACGTCGGCCCGGCCATCGAGGCCGGGGCCACCGGCTACCTCCTCAAGGACGCGCTGCCCGAGGAACTGACCCGCGCCGTCCGTTCGGCCGCGCGTGGGGAGACGGTCCTCTCCCCATCGGTGGCGACCCGACTCGTCGGTCGGGTCCGCTCGCCTTCGGTGTCCCTGAGCGACCGTGAGTTGGAGATCCTCCGGCTCATCGCCGATGGGTCCACCAACCGGGAGGCCGCGGCCCGCCTGTTCGTCAGCGAGGCCACCGTAAAGACGCACGTGCTCCACATCTACGCCAAGCTCGGGGTCAACGACCGCGCGGCCGCGGTCGCCGCGGGCTTCCGCCGAGGTCTGCTCGACGTGTCGGACGACTGACCTCGATCGGAGCCCAGGGAGGGGACGTCGGGGTGGGCGCGGCCGTGGACGGTGGCGTCCTCGTCGACGTGGATCGCCCGGTCCAGGGCGATCAGGGTGGACCACGTCGGCGTCGGTGACGGTGGGGTGGTGGCGGGGTCGTGTACGTTCATCGACGTGTGTCGGACCGAGTGAAAAAATACACGTTGAGAATATTTGCGCGTCCTGAAAAAATCAGCAGTGTGCAAGGAGGTCCGATGGGGCTGCGGGAGCGAAAGAAGCAGGCCACGAGGCGTGCCCTCCAGGGCGCCGCGGTCCGGCTCACCCTGGAGCGCGGACTGGAGAAGGTGACGGTCGAGGAGATCGCGGCCGCGGCCGACGTCTCCGCCCGTACCTTCTTCAACTACTTCGCCACCAAAGAGGACGCCCTCATCGGCGACGCCCCCATCAGCCCGGACGAGGCGGACCGGGAGGAGTTCATCGCGGGCGGCCCCACGGGCGACTTCTCCGAGGACCTCGTCCACCTCCTCATCAACTCCCTGGCCGGCCCCGGCGGCCTCGCCGCCCACCGGGCCGAGGCGACCCAGCGCAAGGAACTCCTGGACCGGGAGCCCCAACTGCTGCCCGTCTTCCTCGGTCGCCTCCATAGCGCCGAACAGGGGCTGGCCACCGCGGTCGCCCAGCGCACCGGGGCGCCCGAGGACGACTTCCGTTCCCAGGTGATCGCCGGCGCGGCCATGTCCGTCACCCGGCACACCGTGAAGCGGGTCCCCTACGGGGACGCCGGGGACATCGAGGCGGCGCGCGACCTGTTCCGGAAGGCGTTCGTGAACCTGGGCGAGGCCTTCGGGCCGACGGACTGATCCCGGCCCCCTCTTTTCCGGGGGTGTGGCTCAAGTCATGGAACGCCCTTGCGTCACGTTTCGTCCCATTTATGGGGTTTTCGCTCCGGTGAGGACCCTCCCCCTGAGGGCCGGGGGTGGAAGTCAGGGGACGCCCAGGGCTGTCCCCGATGGGAACTGTCGCAAGGAACGGGCACGCTGGAACCATGAGCGAGAACTTCGGGAGCAAGCGACTCCAACGCAGCGAATCCGACCGTTTCCTGACCGGCGTCTGTGGCGGTATCGCCGCCTACACGGGGATCGACTCCACCCTGATCCGCGTCCTCTTCGCCGTCTTCACCCTGCTCGGCTTCAGCGGTGTGTTCGTCTACATCGTGGCCTGGCTGATCATGCCGTCGCAGAGCGAGCAGCGTTCGCTGCTGGAGCAGATCGTCCGTAACTTCCAGGGAAAGGAGAGCCAGAACTGATGATGTGGACCTTGAGGGCACACCCGGACTGGCACCGGAGGGACCCCCGGTGCCCGCGCGAGGAGCACGAGACCGAGGAGGTTCGTGACCACGCCTCGGACCACGGTTCGGGGGAACAGTGATCGACACGGCCGGGGACGACGGAGGCGGGCGCTCCTCCTAGGGGGAGCGTTCCGACTCGGTCGCCTCCATGCGGGCGATCGTCTGCCCGGCCATCCGGGACCACCGGGCCGCCAGGACCGCGGCGCTCAGAACACCGAGCACACCCGCCCAGGCGATGACCGGACCGGTGCCGAAGGACTCCACGAAGTAGCTGGCGAGCAGGATGCCGATCCCCTGGACCACCTGAAGTCCGGAGGCGGCGAGCCCGAACGCCTGTGCGCGCCCCTCCTGCGGCACGCACAGCACGAACGCGGCGTTGGCGACGAACTGGTAGGAACCCGCCGCTCCGCACACGGCCAGGGCGACCACCATCAGCCACAGTGGCGCCTCGAAGAACCACAGCAGTAGCGGCACCGACGTCAATACGGCGAGCGGTCCGAGCAGCCTCATCCGCGTCGGTGGTGGCACCAGACGGGTGAGGATCAGACCACCGAACAGGGCGCCGATCGACGCGCCGGCCATGATGAACCCGGTCGCCGTCGCGCCGGCACCCGCCTCGTCGGCCATGGGTGTGGCCAGACCGTAGGGGATTCCGTACAGTCCGGCGAGCCAGGCGAGCAGGACGAGTGTGCGCAACTTGGCGTCGGTGAAGACCAGCTTCGCGCCGTCCCTGAACATCGACAGCAGGCCGGGACGCTTGGGCGCCTCCGCGCCACCGGCGTCCCCCTCCGGTTCGGGCAGGGAACGGGCCCGGACGCCGAACAGCACGATGAGCGCGGACAGCGCGAACAACAGGCCGGTGCCCATCACGGTGATGTTGGGGCCGATGAACGAGACGATCACGCCGCCCGCGATGAGGCCGAGGAGCATACCGAGCTGGGCGGTCAGCTGGATGATCGTGGTGCTGGCGACGTAGCGCTCGCCCTGGATGATCTGGGTGAGCAGCGCTGCGCGTGCGGCGGCGAAGGGGATCCCCGGCAGCACCACGAAGAACATCAGTGCCCAGATCGCCCAGACCGGCATGCCCGGGACACCGATGAGGACGATGACCGCCGCCCTGAGGACGTCGCAGGCGATCATCACCCGGCGACGGGGCAGGATGTCGGCGAGTCCGGACAGCAGCGGGCCGCCGATCAGCGGTGGCAGGAAGTTCAGCGCGAGGGTGATTCCGGCCGCGAACGCGGACTCGGTCACGTGGTAGACCAGCAGCGAGGTGGCGATGTTCAGCAGGTTGGTGCCGACCACGGACAGGGCATGGGCGAGCCACATGGAGCGGAACTCACCGATGGCCATGACGTCGCGGTAACTGCTCCGCCAGTCGTCTTCCCGGGCTTCCTGAGCCGCCGAGGACTCGTGGTCCTCGTTGTCGGGGGCATCGTCGATGCTCGGATTGCCCACGGGGCACTCCCTACTGTTACAGGGTTGAAATCACGCTGTGTCGTGTCCCAATGACCAACGGTTCCGGATGGTGGGCGGCCTGGCAAGTCGTTCGGGGAAATTCGTATCTGATTCGTTGCTCCGGGTAATGCCACCGAATGGGATTCGGCGATGTGCCGGCGAGTCTACGCGCGGATTGTTCTCCCAGGTCGCTCCATGTGAAATGGGGTGGGAAAGGGTGTGCTGGAACGCCGATTCGGAGGCGAGTGGAGTTTTCCCGGGGGCCTTTCCGTCGACGGTCTGTGGTCCCCCTGGAACGGCGTTCCGACGTAGCGCCGACCGATCACCCCCAGCCGAGGTCGGTCAGACGCGAGTCGTCGATGCCGAAGTGGTGCGCGATCTCGTGGACCACTGTCACCAGCACCTCGTGGACCACCTCGTCCGGTGTCTCGGCGATCGCGCAGATGTTGCGTCGGTAGATGAAGATCTGATCCGGCAACACCCCGAAGTAGGAGTCGCCCCGCTCGGTGAGCGGGATCCCCTCGTACAACCCGAGCAGCCCCTCCGGAGACTCGTCCTCGACCGTGATGACCACGTTGTCCATCAGTCGGGAGAGCTCGGGCGGGATCTGGTCCAGGGCGTCGGCCACCAGTTCCTCGAAGTCCCTGCGCGTCAGTTCAACCACACACGTCATTGTGGCGCCTTCGGGTGGCCGCGAGGAAGAGACATAACACTCTGGTCGGGATGAAGCATTGGGAACGGCCCGTGACGACGGCATGATGGGGGTGTGTTGTCACAGATCCGCGCATTCGACCTCCGTGGTGCCCTCGACCGCTCCCGTGCGAGCCTCGGACGTTCACGCGCCGCCTTCGCGCGATGGCGCACCGGGCGTCTGTGGCGCTGGGGCTGCGTCGTCGTGGCGGGCCTCCTCGGCGGTTGGCTCGGCCTGGCGCTGGGCGGACAGGTGGTCACCCCCATCGGCCCCGCGGACGTCACGTTCTCGCTGAGCCCCCAGTGGCACGGGGAGACGGTGGTCAACGTCGCCCCCCTCGGGCAGTTGGCCTTCGACACCCACGCCGCTCCGCTGCGGATCGAGGCGGCCATCACCGAGATCCGCAGCTCCGCGGCCCAGGAGATGTTCACCGACCCGGAGGCCATCGACAGGATGGCCGCGGGCATCGGAGCCGACCTCACCAGCGGCGTGACCGCCCTGGTGTTGCGCTCGCTCCTCGCGGCGGCCCTCGGCGCGGCCTTGATGGGGTTGCTGCTGTTCCGTAACGCCTGGCGGGCCCTGGCGAGCACCGTGACCTCCGTCGTCGTCCTGGCGGGGCTCGGGGGCGTGGCGGCTCTGACGTTCAACCCCAGCGCCATCGTCCAACCGCGATTCACGGGCCTCATCGGGGAGGCCCCGGCCGTGGTCGGCAGCGTCGACGACGTCGTCGGGCAGTTCACCGAGTACCAGGAACAGCTCGCCGGACTCGTCGGCAACGTGGCGATGATCTACCAGGCCACCTCGTCACTGCCGGTCTATGAGGAGGACGAATCGGTCATCCGGGTGCTGCACGTGTCCGACATCCAGCTGAACCCGGCCTCGTGGAGCATCATCGGCACCCTGCGGGAGCAGTACGGGGTGGACGTGATCGTGGACTCCGGCGACCTCACCGAACGCGGCAGCGCGGCGGAGGACGTCTTCGCCGACGAGATCGGCAGGCTCGACGTGCCCTACGTGTGGGTGCGCGGCCAGCACGACTCGGTGGGCACCCAACGGGCGGTGGAGGCCCAGCCCAACGCGGTGGTCCTGGACGGGGACACCGAGGAGGTCGGCGGACTCACCTTCTTCGGCGCCGGCGACCCCAGGTTCGTTCCGGACGCCACCCGGCTCAACCCCGACGACGCCGACGTGAGGGAGCTCGGGGAGAAGCAGGCGGCCTCGGTCGAGGGCGGCGACACCGACGTCGACGTCGCGGTCCTGCACACCCAGGTCCAAGCGCGGCCGTTCGACGGGGTGGTGCCCCTCGCCCTGGCGGGCAACGAGCACATGCGGTCCACCGAGCTCACACAGGAGGGCACCAGGTTCCTGGTCCAGGGTTCGACGGGTGGTGCCGGGTTGAGTGGGCTCGATCACGGCACGGACCGGCCCACGCCCTACCAGGCGTCCGTGCTGTACTTCGACGCCGAGACCGGCCGCCTCCAGGCGCGCGACGACATCGACCTCGGCGGTGTCGGACTCACTTCCGCGCAGGTCGAGCGGCACATCGAGGAGGACCCCGACCGGGTCGTCGGTGAGGAGGAGGAAGCCGAAGAGGAGGAGGCCACACCCTGACCCGGAAGCCCCGGGCGGCGATGGTGTCGACCGGCCGGGACATTCACTTTGGCGTTGGTGGAATTCTCCCCTATGCTTGGGACGTCTACACGGGCCCCCATCGTCTAGCGGCCCAGGACGCCGCCCTTTCAAGGCGGTAGCGCGGGTTCGAATCCCGTTGGGGGTACGAAGCGGTCAGACCACTGCCGGGCATCTGGCAGAATGGAAACCGCAGCGAGACACCGGGCCCGATCAGCTCGGTGTGACAACTGAACAAGGTCCTGTGGAGCAGTTAGGAGTGCTCGCCACCCTGTCAAGGTGGAGGCCGCGGGTTCAAATCCCGTCAGGACCGCAAGCGTCGCCGATCGGCGCCGCGGCTAGGTAGCTCAGTTGGTACGAGCGTCCGCCTGAAAAGCGGAAGGTCGGCGGTTCGACCCCGCCCCTAGCCACACATCACGACCAGCATCAAAGCCCGGAAGTCCTTTGGCTCCGGGCTTTTTTGGCGTCCGGGGTCGCCACGTGGCGGGTTCGCCGGTTCTTCCCCACCTTGGACCGGTGGGCGAGGGTTTTCAGATCGGAGCGCCGCTCGATCAACGGGTCGGCCGCCCGGCATCCCCTCCATGTCGAGGCCCGAGATCGTGTATCCGTTCTAGTACGCAATCAGTATGCGTTCCAGTACGCTGGTCTTGTTCACCGCGAAGGAGTCACCCGTGTCACCTCAGGTCCAGCGCACCGACCCGCCCTACTTGCAGGTCGCCAAGCACATCAAGGCCGAGATCGAGTCCGGGGCCCTCCCCGAGGGGGAAAGGATCGACTCGGTGCGCACCATCGCCGCGAAGTGGACGATCTCGCTCGCGACCGCGACCAAGGTCGTCGGGGTGCTCAAGGCCGAAGGCCTGGTGCGCAGTGAGCCGGGCAGGGGCAGCATCGTCACTCGCGACCAGTCGGCGGCCAGCGCCAAGGATCGCGTGGTGCGCAGTCTTGAGGGCAGGATCTACGCGGCCGACGAGCGCGCCGAGATCCGGGCGGCCGAACTGGTGCCGGCACCCGAGGACATCGCGAACGCCATGGGCGTTCCTGTCGGGACCAACGTCATCCGACGCAGGCGGGTCACCCTTCGAGACGACCGGCCCTCCTCGGCGAGCACGTCCTGGTTCAAGGGCGAGCTGGCCGAATCGGCCCCGCTGCTGTTGGAGGCCGAGCGACTGCCCCAGGGCACCCCGAAGTACGTGGAGGAGAACGTGGGACTCACTCCCGTCGCCGGCAAGGACCAACTCCGTGCCGACATCGCCTCGGAAGAGGATTCCGCGGCCCTGAACATCCCGCTGGGTTCCCCGGTGCTGCGTAAACAGAACTGGGTGCTCGACGCCGAGGGCGACGTGATCGAGTTCGGCCGGTCCGTCTCCGTGGCCCGCCGCTGGACCACCTACAACTACGAGATCTCCAGGTAGGAACACATGGAACTGCTGCACTCGGGCAAGGTGCGCGACGTCTACGCCGACGGTGACGACCTCATCCTGGTGGCCTCGGACCGCGTCAGCGTCTACGACGTCGTGTTGCCCACCCCCGTCCCCGACAAGGGCAAGATCCTCACTCGACTCTCGCTGTGGTGGTTCGAGCAGCTCGCCGACGTGGTGCCCAACCACGTCATCTCCGCCACCGACGTGCCCGCCGAGTGGGCGGGCCGCGCGGTGCGCTGCCAGAGGCTCACCATGCTTCCCGTGGAGTGGATCGCTCGCGGCTACCTCGCGGGCCTAGGGCTCAAGGAGTACGAGAAGCAGGGCACGGTCTCGGGGATCAAGCTTCCCGAGGGCCTGGTGGAGGCGTCCAAGCTCCCCGAACCGATCTTCACCCCCACGACCAAGGCGACCGAAGGACACGACGAGTTCATCACGTTCGCGGACGTCGTCGAGGAGATCGGACAGGAGACCGCCGATCGCCTACGCGCGGTGACCCTGGACGTGTACAAGCGTGGTGCCGAGATCGCCGCCGAGCGCGGGATCATCATCGCCGACACCAAGCTGGAGTTCGGTCGCGCGGCGGACGGCACCCTCGTGCTCGCCGACGAGGTGCTGACCTCCGACTCCTCGCGGTTCTGGCCCGCCGACGACTGGGCGCCGGGCGGGCCCCAGCACGCTTTCGACAAGCAGTTCGTGCGGGACTGGTCGAGCACGGTGACCGATTGGGATCGCACGCCGCCCGGCCCCGAGATCCCGGACGAGGTCGTGGAAGCGACCCGGGCCCGGTACATCGAGGTCTACGAGCGGATCACCGGCGAGCGCTGGGAGGCGTGAGGTCGAAAACCCACGGCCGGGAACCAAATGCTCCGATGGGGGATCTCCTGATCGAAGACCCTTGACCTCGGGAGGTCCCATGGCGAAACGGGAAGGCCCCGACGAACTCCGAGAGCTCCGCGAGCGGCTGGATCGGTTGGAACGACTGACGTGGCGGCTCGACGCGGACGAACGCAGACTCCGCTTGGGCACGGTCGCCATGGCGGTCGGTGCCGTGGTGCTGTTCGTTTCGCTCGCGTTGCCGTGGCTGCGCGGTCCGCGCAAGGACGGGTCCGGGTTCGACGTTTCACCGACCCTGGGCTCTGAGGATCTTCCCTTGCGGCTGGAGCCCCGGGGCCTGATGACCGGATGGGAGATGTTCGGGTCCGCCATCACCGACACCAGGGCGATCCTCGCCGTCTTCGTCGCGGTCGTGCTGATCCTGGCGCTGACCCTGTACGCGTTGGTCATGGACGACGGACGCCTCCACGTCGTCGTTCAGGTGTGCGCGTTCCCGACGCCGTTCCTGCTGCTGATCTTCTGGCCGACCGACTCCGAGAGCTCGGTCGTCACCGGGCCGGGCGCGGTGGTGGCCTTCCTGGCCTGCCTGATGGTCGGAACGGGCGCGGCCTTGGCCAAACCGGACGACTAGGTCCAGGTGACTCCGTGCCAGCTGACGTGGTGGTCGGTGTGGTCGGAGTCCTTCGTGCACCAGTAGGTGCTGCCGTCGCGCAGCAGAAACCGGTCGCAGGCGATGCCCACGGCGCGGTCCTCGGCGAGCCGGCGCAGGACGGGTTGGTCGTCGTCGAACCCGTCGACGTGGGCCAGGCCGTCCAGCAGCACCTCTTGTCGGGACAGGTAGGGCGACTCCGGGAGCGGCAGTCGGATGACCATGGCGGTGGCGTTGTCGCCGCTCTCGGCCTCCCGGGCGGCGTCCACCAACACCTGGGCCAGGACGTCCGGGGTGTGTGCGTGGTCGGTGACCAGTTCGGCCAGCAGGAGTTCGTCGACGTAGTCATGGACCCCGTCGGTGGTGAACAGCACCAGTTCCGCGGGGGGAGCGGTCGAGGTGCCGATGTCGGCGAGGGCCGCGGTGGCGACCGAGGTGGTGAGCGCGTTGTCGCCGGCCCGCGCCAGGTCGTCCGCCACCCACCGGTCCCGCAACCGCTGCCCGAAGGTGTGGTCGTGGGTGTGCCGGCGCAACCCGTCGCCGGGGGACCAGGTCCAGAGTCTGCAGTCGCCGACCCAGGCGACGTCGATGGGGTCGTCGGGGGCGTCCTGGCGCGCGTGCACCATCACACAGTCGGCTCCGGGATGGGCGTCGGAGATCGCACTCGTGGCGGCGAGAACGGCGTCCAGTGCCTCGCCGCCGGCCTCTGTGGCGGTGACGGCGGCGAGTACGGCGGCCTCACGGGTGCGAGGGTGTTCGCCGAAGCCGTCGGCCAGGGACGCGCGCCAGCCGCCGGAGGCGTCGGCTACCTGGTGCGCGTACGCGTCCTGTTGGTGTTCCCGAGGCCCCTGGTCGGAGTCGGCGGCGATGACGGGTGTGTGCATTCGCGCTCCTCTCCCGATGGTGGGATCCGGGGAGATGCTCGTCCGGGGTGGTTTGGTTCGCGGTCACCGGACACGAGATCGTGGACGGACCATTTCCGACGATTCGAGGAGACCCCTCCGTGAGATCCAACGGCCAGGATCAGCCGAGCGAGACCGAGCGCCTGCGCGTTCGGGTCAACCGCTTGGAGATGCGTTTGCAGAGGCTGAACGGTGACGCCCCGTCGGATCGGACGACGGCCGCCGCGCTCCTCGGTGGCACCGTCGCCCTGTTCCTGTCGCCGGCCCTGCCCTGGATCCGTGAGGGAGGGGGGTTTCGCGTCTACAACGACGCAGGAGTTGGCGCGCTGGATCCGTCCGGCTACGCGACGGGCTGGGACGTGTTGTGGGGAGCGCTCGCCGAGGGGCACGGCCTCTTCTTCCTGAGCCTCGCCCTCCTCCTGCTCCAGATCGGGTTCGCGGTGGGCTGTCACTTCGAGCAGAACGGCTTCCGGCTCGTGACGCTGATGGTGCTGTGCGGCCTGGTCCCGTTCCTGTCCTTCGTGGCCTGGTTCTGGGCGGGCGTCCCGGGGGAGGATGTGGCGCCGGCGTCCGGGGTGTTCGTCATGCTGGTGGCCAGTGCCGTACTCGGCTGGGCGGCCTACCGTTCCTGGCACGAGGACCACGTGGTCTCGCGGTCCTCGCGTCGCCCGTGAGGCGTGCTTTGTCGGGTAGTGTCCGTTGGCGTGAACCACGCGACCGCCGCTGACGGAACCCGTATCGGATACGACGTCCACGGAGCGGGTGAGCCGCTGCTGCTCATCCACGGACAGTCCCTCGACCGCACCATGTGGGAAGGGGTGTACGCCGACCTGGCCGAGAGCCACCGGGTGATCCGGATGGACATGCGCGGCAGCGGCGGCAGCGACGTTCCCCTCGACCGTCCCTACAGCATGGAACTGCTGGCCCATGACGCCTTGGCCGTCCTGGACGAGGAGGGCGTGGAACGCGCCCACGTGTACGGCTTCTCCATGGGCGGCAAGATCGCCCAGACACTCGCCGCGATGGCCCCCGATCGGATCGGCGCCCTGATCCTGGGCGCGACCGCGCCGGGCGGGAGCAACGAGGTCGAGCGCCCGCACCACGCGTCGATCGCCCTGCGCAAGGCCAACACCGAGGAGGGGCGCGACCTCATCGCGTACCTGTTCTACTCACCCTCGTGGGCCGACGCGAACCCCGAGACGGTGGCCAGGATCGTGCCGCGCAACCCGCTGCGCGCCCAGCGCCGGCACTACGAGGCGAGCATGAGGCACGACGGTGGGGAGTTGCTGCCGCGTATCCAGGCGCCCACCCTGGTCGTGCACGGTGAGGACGACGAGCTCACCCCCGTGGCCAACGCCGAACTGCTCGCCGAACGCGTCCCGAACGCCCGGCTGTTGGTCCTGCCCGGCGTCCGCCACGGCTACCTGCACGAGGCGGCGCCCAAGGCGACCGATGCCGTCCGCGACTTCCTCGCCGAACACCCGCTCCCCGGGCTCAACGGAGAGAGCGGACCAGGGTGAGGGCGCGGGGCAGGGCGGCGTCGCGTCCGGACGCCAAGAGGGCGGGGGAGATACCGGACAAGGGGGCTCCTGAGGGCTCAGGCGGGCGGGGGGAAGTCGGACCGCAACCGGTCCAGCATGCGACGGTCCTTCTTGGTGGGTCGACCGGCGCCGCGATCGCGCCGGATCACCGGCCCTCGGGCCTCCGGCGGCGGGGCGGGGGTGCGGTCCTCGTAGCAGCGGACCGCGACGGACGCCCCGACCCGCTTGACGATGACGTGTGTCACATCGACGATCCGGGTGGTGCCGTGCAGGCGTACCCGCACCTCATCGCCGGCCTTGACCATCGTGGACGGTTTGGCCGGCCGGTCGTTGACACGAACGTGCCCGCCACGGCAGGCCTGCGCCGAATCGGAGCGGGTCTTGGTGAGGCGCACCGTCCACAGCCAACGGTCCACCCGAGTGGAGTCGGGGCCGGTGGGAAGGGGGGCGGACTGCTCGCTCACGCAAGGTCCTCTCGTCGGTCGCGGGTACTTTCGAACCACTTTAGGGCGACGGCGGTACGAAGTACTCCGAAGTCGCGCTAGAGTTGTGAACGCAACGAGGTCCTGTGGAGCAGTTAGGAGTGCTCGCCACCCTGTCAAGGTGGAGGCCGCGGGTTCAAATCCCGTCAGGACCGCATCATCGAAGGCCCGGTGTCCCTCAGACACCGGGCCTTCGGCGTTGTGGGGACGTTGTCGTCTGGACGGGGGACGTTTGTGAGTTACCGGTACGCCACCGAGCGTACGGACCACTCCGCGCTGGCGAGTGGACAGGTTCTGCGGTCGGCGCCGGGTTTCCCCGGCTTCCCCGTCCGATTGGCCAGCGAACTCCTCCAACGCGCGATGGTGCACCTCGGCCACGAGCGGGCCCGCCTGTGGGACCCCTGCTGTGGCAGCGGTTACCTGGTCACGGTCCTGGGCCTACTCCACCGCGACCTGCTGGTCCACGTACGAGCCTCGGACGTGGACCCCGACGCCGTCGCCATCGCCGCGCGCAATCTCGAACTCCTCACCGCCGAAGGGATGGCCGAACGCGAGCGCGAGCTACGCCGTTCGGCCCTCGACTTCGGCCGTGTCGCCTACGTGGAACGCGCCGAGGCCGCCCGCGACCTCGCCGCGGGGCTGGCCGTCACCGGGGGCGACCTCCCGCACGAGTCGGCCGTGGCCGACGTGTTCACCCTCACCGAGCCGGTGGACGCCGACCTCGTGGTCACCGACGTCCCCTACGGCGAGATGACCCGGTGGGAGGGCGACATCCCGCAGGACCCGGTCCACGGGCTGCTCTCCTCGATGGGGCGGGTACTGCCGGAACGCTCCGTGGTAGTGCTGACCGCGCGCACGCGCCGGGTGCGGTTGCCCGAGGGCGTGCGCGCGCTGGAACGGGTCAAGGTCGGCAACCGTTCGGCGGTCCTGGTCCGTGCCCGCGACCTCACCGGGATCTGAACCCGCCCCGATGACGCGGGGCCCGTCAAGACACGTCGCGAAAGGCGCGTGTGGTGTACAGGGCGACCAGGAGCGCGACCACGGCCAGGAGGACGAAACCCAGCGTGTAGGCGCCGGTGGCCTGGAAGACCACGCCCATGAGCAATGGCGGGAAGTAACCTCCCAGCCCGCCGGCCGCGCCGACCAGGCCGGTGACCGTGCCCACCCGGGTGGGCTCCACCAGTTTGGCGACCAGGGCGAACACCGAACCGGTACCCAGCCCCAACGACACGGCGATCAGCACGAACGTGAACCCGGCCGGGAACTCCGCGGGCGGGTGCAGGGCCAGCGCCACGGCGAACACGCAGGTGCCGAAGAACGAGATCAGGCAGACCTTCACCGGGCCGATCCGGTCCGACAGAATGCCGCCGACGGGACGGGCGATCACCGCCGCCAACGCGAATCCGGCGGTGCGCATGCCCGCGTCGGTCTGCGCGTAGTCGTAGGCGGTGGTGAGCAGGGTCGGCAGGTAGGTGGAGAAGGCCACGAAACCACCGAAGACCAGTGCGTACAGGCCGGACGCCTGCCAGGTCGCCTTCAGTCTCAGGGCCTCGCGCATGCGCGGTAGCGCCGGCGCGGTCTGCGGTCGCCATTCCGGCGCGTCACGGACGAAGACCCACATCACGACGCCCATGGCCGCGAGAGCCACGCACATCAGCAGGTGGGTGGTGAACAGCCCCAGGGCCTCCACCAGGCGGGGCGTCAGGAAGGCGGACAGCGCCGTGCCACCCATGCCCGCCCCGAACACACCGGTGGCGAACCCGCGCCGGTTCGGCCGGTACCAGGCGTTGACGAACGGGATGCCGGCCGCGAACGAGGTTCCCGCGATACCGAGGAAGAATCCCCACACCAACAGCATGCCGTAGGAGTGGGAGGAGAGCCCGACGAGGAACGTCGGAACGATGCTCAGGAAACAGAGGATCGTGAACATCAGCCGACCGCCGTAGCGGTCGGTCAGGGTGCCGACCGGGATACGCCCGAGCGAACCCACCAGCACGGGGAAGGCGACCAGGATCGACGTCTGGGTCGGTGAGAGTCCCAGCTCCTCGCTGTAGGTCCGCGACAGCGGGCCGATCAGGTTCCAGGCCCAGAACGTCAGGGCGAACGCCGCCGTCGCCAGCGCGAGGTTGGTACCCGCTGTCCCGGAACGGGCGGTCGTCTCATCGGCTTCCGCGCGCATTGCGGCCCCTCCAAGTATCGGATTCTGCGATTGTCGCCCGAATCGGTGTGGGAAACGTGACTTCACTCCCGTGGCAGGCATATTTATTAACGGAATGTGGTCGATGCTGGAAGTGATTTTCCGGGATTTCCTCATCGCTGCGGTAACGGGCCGGCAAATGGAGTGTCTTCCTTATGGCGACGCAGGGCAAAAATGGCGGGGCGGGTGACGCGCTCCTGCGGATGGGGAACTATCTGACCCGTTCCGAGCCTCTCGACGGCAATCGTGCGCAGGTCAGGCATGGTGGACGCGAAGGCGATGTGTTCTACCGCGATCGTTGGAGCCACGACAAGGTGGTCCGTTCCACGCACGGTGTGAACTGCACCGGTTCTTGTTCTTGGGACGTGTACGTCAAAGACGGAATCATCACTTGGGAAACCCAGGCGACCGATTATCCCTCGGTGGGTCCGGACCGGCCCGAGTACGAACCCCGGGGTTGTCCGCGCGGCGCCGCGTTCTCCTGGTACACCTATTCGCCGACCCGGGTCCGTTATCCGTACGCGCGCGGTGTCCTGGTCGAGATGTTCCGCGAGGCGAAGCGACGCCTAGGCGATCCCGTGCTCGCGTGGGAGGAGATCACCACCGACCCGGAGAAACGCCGCCGCTACCAGCGGGCGCGTGGCAAGGGCGGATTGATCCGCGTCACCTGGGAAGAGGCCCTGGAGATCGCGGCCGCCGCCCACGTGCTCACCATCAAGAAGTACGGCCCGGACCGCATCGCCGGCTTCTCGCCCATCCCGGCGATGTCGATGGTCTCCCATGGTGTCGGCGCGCGCTTCGTGAACCTGCTGGGCGGCTCCATGCTGTCCTTCTATGACTGGTACGCCGACCTTCCCGTCGCCTCTCCCCAGGTGTTCGGCGACCAGACCGACGTGCCCGAGTCGGGGGACTGGTGGGACGCCGCCTACCTGATGCTGTGGGGTTCCAACGTCCCGGTCACCCGCACCCCGGACGCCCACTGGATGGCCGAGGCCCGCTACCGAGGGCAGAAGGTCGTCGTGGTCTCCCCGGACTACAACGACGCGGCGAAGTTCGCCGACGAGTGGTTGGCCCCGCACCCCGGCACCGACGGCGCCCTCGCCATGGCGATGGGCCACGTCATCCTGCGCGAACGCTTCGTGGAGCGGACCACGCCGGGCTTCCTGGACTACGCGCGCGCCTACACGGACCTGCCCTTCCTGGTGGCCCTGGAACAACGCGACGGTCGCCGGGTGCCCGGCAAGTTCCTCACCGCCGCTGACCTACCGGGTGGCGACGCCACCACGAACGCGGACTGGAAGCCGCTCCTGTGGCCCGAGGGCGAGGACGCCCCGGTGGTCCCCAACGGCACGATCGGCGATCGCTGGGGCGAGGACGGCGAGGGCAGGTGGAACCTGGACCTGGAGGGCCGGATCCCCGAACTCACCTTCTACGGCGAGGGCGGGGAGGTGGCCGAGTTGGCGCTGCCCCGGTTCGACACCCCGGACGGTTCGGCCGAGGTCGACATCCGGGGCGTTCCGATCCGTCGGGTCGCCGGACGCCTGGTCACCACCGTGTTCGACCTGGTCCTGGCCCAGTACGGGGTGTCCCGCCCGGGGCTGCCCGGCACCTGGCCCACCGGCTACGACGATCCCGACGCCGCCTACACCCCGGCCTGGCAGGAGACACTGACCTCGGTGCCCGCGGACCGCGCGGTGCGCATCGCACGCGAGTTCGCCGACACCGCCGAGGCCAGCGGTGGCCGCGCCATGATCGTGCTGGGCGCCGGCACCAACCAGTGGTTCCACGGTGAGAACTCCTACCGCGCCTTCCTGGCGTTGTTGCTGTTCACCGGCTGCCAGGGGGTCAACGGCGGTGGTTGGGCGCACTACGTGGGTCAGGAGAAGTGCCGCACCGCCACCGGCTGGGCGACGTACGCGTCCGGGAACGACTGGGCGCGCCCGCCGAGGTTCATGGCCGGAACCTCCTACTGGTACTCGCACACCGACCAGTGGCGTTACGACACCTACCGGGCCGACGCGCTCATGTCGCCGCTCGGTCCGGGCAGGGTGCGCGGACAGCACACCGCGGACCTCGTGGCGGCTTCGGCCCGAATGGGGTGGATGCCGTCCTTCCCGACGTTCGACCGCAACCCGATCCAGCTCGGCAAGGAGGCCGTCGAACTGGGCAGGGACCCCGCGGAGTACGTCGCCGACCAGCTCGTCGACGGCACCCTCCGGTTCGCCGTCGAAGACCCGGACGACCCGGCGAACTGGCCGCGCACCCTCACCCTGTGGCGCTCCAACCTGTTCGGTTCGTCGGCCAAGGGCGACGAGTACTTCCTCAAGCACCTGCTCGGTACCCATTCCAACCTTCAGGCGGAACCGGCCGGTCCCGAACACCGGCCCGCGGACGTCACCTGGCGGGAGGAGATCCCCGAGGGCAAGCTGGACCTGCTGCTCACCTTGGACTTCCGGATGACCAGCTCCACCCTGTTGTCGGACCTCGTGTTGCCGGCCGCCACCTGGTACGAGAAGCACGACCTGTCCACCACGGACATGCACCCCTACGTGCACGCCTTCAACCCGGCGATCGACCCACCGTGGGAGACGCGCACCGACTTCGACACCTTCCACGCCCTGGCGAAGGTCTTCAGCGCGATGGCCGCCGACCACCTCGGTGAGGTCACCGACCTGGTGGCCGTGCCCCACCAGCACGACACCCCGGGCGAGCTGGCCCAGGCGCACGGGGTGCCCAGGGACTGGAAGGTCACGGGGGAGCGCCCGGTCCCGGGGAGCACGATGCCGGGGATCGTGCCGGTCCGCCGCAACTACTCGGCGATCGCGCAGAAGCTCGCCTCGCTCGGACCACTCGCCGAGGGCAAGGGGCTCCCGGTCAAGGGGGTGTCCTTCACCCCCGACAAGGAGGTGGAGTGGCTGCGAGAACGCAACGGCGTCGTGCGCGGCGGTGTCGCCGACGGGCGGCCCTCCCTGGACACCGACGTCAAGGTCTGCGAGATGATCCTGGCGCTGTCGGGCACCAGCAACGGTCGTCTGGCCGCCCAGGGCTTCGAGCGTCTGGCGGCGCGCACCGGCACCGACATGGACGAGTTGATCGACCACGCCGCCGGTCGCCGGGTCGTCTTCGACGACGCCAAGCGCGGGCCCACGTCGGTGGGCACCAGCCCGGAGTGGTCGGGCAAGGAGTCGTCGGACCGCCGCTACTCGCCCTTCACCATCAACCTCGAACACGACAAGCCCTGGCACACCTTCACCGGGCGCCAGCACTTCTACCTCGACCACGACTGGATGCACGAGTTCGGCGAGGCCCTGCCGGTCTACCGGCCGCCGCTCGACGTCGGCCGTCTCTTCGGGGAACCACGGATCGGCCCGACCGGGCGGTTGGGGGTGGTGGTGCGTTACCTGACGCCGCACTCCAAGTGGTCGATCCACTCCGAGTACCAGGACAACCTGCTCATGCAGACCCTGTCCCGGGGTGGTCCCACCATCTGGATGAGCGTGGCCGACGCCAAGGCCATCGAGGCCGTCGACAACGACTGGGTCGAGGCGATCAACCGCAACGGTGTGGTGGCCGCACGTCTGGTGGTCTCGCACCGGATGCCGACCGGGACGGTGTACATGTACCACGCCCAGGAACGCACCATCGACGTGCCCAAGACGGAGACCACCGGTAGGCGCGGTGGCATCCACAACTCGCTCACCCGACTGCTCGTGAAGCCGACACACCTCATCGGCGGGTACGCGCAGTTCACCTACGCCTTCAACTACCTCGGCCCGACGGGCAACCAGCGCGACGAGGTCACGGTCGTGCGGAAACGGACGACGGAGGTGCGTTACTGATGGCGGACACCCGACCACCCCGACCGGCGGGGGTCTCTGCCCGGGCGGAGACGGGACACGAGGGGAAGCGGCCGATCGGCCGGGTCATGGCGCAGGTCGCCATGGTGATGAACCTCGACAAGTGCATCGGCTGTCACACCTGCTCGGTCACCTGCAAGCAGGCGTGGACCAACCGGAGCGGGGTCGAGTACGCGTGGTTCAACAACGTCGAGACCCGACCCGGGCAGGGATACCCGCGCACCTACCAGGACCAGGAACGGTGGAAGGGCGGCTGGGAACGGAGGCCCAACGGCAAACTGGTCCCGCGCTCCGGTGGGCGCATCAAGCGCCTGGCGACGATCTTCGCCAACCCGCTGATGCCGTCGATCCAGGACTACTACGAGCCCTGGACCTACGACTACGAAACCCTGATCAACGCGCCCCTGGGCGACGACTTCCCGGTGGCGTCCCCGCGTTCGGCGCTCACCGGCAGACCGATGAAGGTGGAGTGGAGCGCCAACTGGGACGACGACCTGGGCGGTGGTCCCGAACTCGCCGCGCAGGACCCGATCGTGCGCAGACTCGGCGACAAGGTGAAGCTGTCCTTCGAGGACACCTTCATGTTCTACCTGCCGCGCATCTGCGAGCACTGCCTCAACCCGACGTGCGTGGCCACCTGCCCGAGCGGCGCCCTGTACAAGCGGGCCGAGGACGGCATCGTCCTCGTCGACCAGGACCGCTGCCGGGGCTGGCGCATGTGCGTGACCGGCTGCCCGTACAAGAAGATCTACTTCAACCACAAGACGGGCAAGGCCGAGAAGTGCACCTTCTGCTACCCGCGCGTGGAGGTGGGTATGCCCACCATCTGCTCCGAGACCTGTGTGGGCCGGCTGCGCTACCTGGGGGTCGTCCTCTACGACGCCGACCGGGTCGGTGAGGCCGCCGCGGTCGAGGACGAGAAGGACCTCTACGAGGCACAACTGGGGGTCTTCCTCGACCCGAACGACCCGGCCGTGCGCTCCGCGGCCCGCCGCGACGGCATCCCGGACCGCTGGATGGACTCCGCGGCCCGCTCGCCCATCTACGCGCTGGCCAAGCGGTTCCGGGTGGCGCTGCCGCTGCATCCGGAGTACCGCACGATGCCGATGGTCTGGTACATCCCGCCGTTGTCGCCGGTGGTGGACACCCTCACCCGGACCGGGCACGACGCGGAGGAGCACGGCAACCTGTTCGGCGCCATCGACGCGTTGCGCATCCCCGTCGAGTACCTCGCCGAACTGTTCACCGCCGGAGACACGGCCCCGGTCGACCTGGTCCTGCGCAGGCTCGCCGCCATGCGTTCCTACATGCGCAGGATCAACCTCGGTCAGGAACGCGACGAGTCCATCGCCACCGCGGTCGGGATGACCGGCACCGAGATCGAGGACATGTACCGACTACTGGCCCTGGCCAAGTACGACGAGCGCTATGTCATCCCTACCGCCTACGGGGTGAACGAGGCCGACCGCGGAGTCATCGACGAGGTCGGTTGCAGTCTGGACTTCGACGGCGGCCCCGGCATGGGCGGGATGGGCGAGGTGCCCTTCGGCGAGGCGTCGGGACGTCCGAACGAGGCGACGGTGGAGACCTTCCACGCGCTCCGGGACCGGCAGACCGGGGAACACCACTCCGTCACCGACGGACGCGTCAACCTGCTGAACTGGGACGGCAACGGCCGCCCCGACGGACTCTTTCCACCCCAGAAGGACGACGGTACCGACAACGGGCGGGGCGGGAACCCCGGTCCCGTGTAAGGGGTCGATCATGAGCACCACCACCGACGGTACGAACAACGACGACGGGGCGCGGGCCGGCTGGCTGGGCGCGGGACGTGAGGCGCGCCGGACCCACAGGCGGGCGGTGACCCACCAGTCCGCCTCGGTCCTGCTCGGCTACCCGGACCAGGAATTCTTCGAACGGCTTCCGCTGGTGGCGCGCGCCGTCGCCGAGTTGCCCAAGGGCCCCGCCCGGACCGAACTGCTGGAGTTCTGCGAACACGCCTCCAGCACGCCGGAACTCGACCTGTGCGCGCACTACGTGGACGTGTTCGACCTGCGCCGCCGCAGGGCCCTGCACATGACCTACTACACCGACGGGGACACCCGACGCCGCGGCCACGCCCTGGCGGAGATCAAACGGGCTTACGCGGAGTGCGGCTGGCGGGTGCACGCCCGTGAGCTGCCCGACCACCTCGCCGTGATGCTGGAGTTCACGGCCAGGGGCGACTCCGACGTGGGACAGGAACTGTTGGTGAACCACCGGGCCGGTCTCGACCTGTTGTTCGAGGCGTTGCGCGAACACGGAACGCCCTACGTACGTGTGGTGGAGGCGATCCGGCACACGCTCCCGGCGCCCCGCCGGGCCGACGCCGAACGGGCCCGCCGGTTGGCCATGGAGGGGCCGCCCGCGGAGGACGTGGGCATGGAGCCCTACGGCGCGCGGCCACGGGTCCCGCTTCCGTTGACGGACGTGAGCGGGAGGAAGCGGTGAACGATTCCGTGGACCTGTTGCTGTGGGGCGTGCTGCCCTACGTGGTGCTGGTGCTCGTCGTGGGTGGACTGATCTGGCGCTACCGCTACGACCGGTTCGGCTGGACCACGCGCTCCTCGGAACTGTACGAGTCCCGGTTGCTGCGGATCGGCAGCCCGTTGTTCCACTTCGGGCTGCTGGTGGTGATCGTCGGGCACGTGGTCGGGCTGGTGATCCCGGAGTCCTGGACCCGGGCGATCGGCATCTCCGACGGGCTCTACCACGTGAGCGCGCTGTCGCTCGGGGCGATCGCCGGGTTCTGCACGCTCTCCGGGATCGCCCTGTTGATCTGGCGCAGGCGCACCAGCGGGCCGGTGTTCAGCGCGACCACCCGCAACGACAAGCTCATGTACGTGGTGCTGGTGTCGGCGATCGTGACCGGTCTGGGGATGACCCTGTACTTCGCGGGCGTGGAGCTCTCGGGCGGGCACACCGGTGACTACCGACAAACGGTGTCGCCGTGGTTCCGGTCGATCTGGATCCTGCGGCCGAACGTGGACGCCATGGCCGCCGCCGACGCTCCCTACAAGTTGCACGCGCTCGTGGGGCTGGGGCTCTTCGCGCTGTTGCCCTTCACCCGCCTGGTGCACGCCTTCAGCGCACCCGTGGGCTACCTGTTCCGTCCCTACGTCGTCTACCGCACGCGGGACCCGCACCCGGCCGCCGCCGGTCAGGCCGAGCGGGCCACCCGACGCGGTTGGTGATCGGGCAGGGTCGCCACGGGCGCGCACCGACGCTCCGGCCCGCCCCGGTGGGGGCACCGAGGCGGGCCCGGGAGGTCACCGACCCGTTCGGTGACCCGATGTGTGGGCGTGTGGTGGGTATGGGAACGTGTTCTCCTGTGGGACCCATCACGCGCACGACAGGTGCGCGACGAACGCGCGAACTTGGGGTAGTGGCAATGGAACTGACCGTCGTCGACGTGCCGGAGCGCTCGCGGTACGAGGTGAGCGCGGACGGCGAGGTGGTCGGGTTCTCCGCCTACCACCTGATCGCCGAAGGGGTGCTGGCCCTGCCGCACGTGGAGGTGGAGTCCGCGTTCGAGGGGCGGGGCGTGGCCAGCACGCTGATGAGGGAGTCCTTGGACCACATCCGTGGGCGCCACCTGAAGGTCGTGCCGATCTGCCCGTTCGCTCAGACCTTCTTCGAGCGCAACCCGGACTACGCGGACCTGGTGCACGAGGGCTGAACCCGGGGTTCCCGACGTCGGTAACGGAACGGTCACCATCGTGCGTCATTGCGCGTGGTGCGGTGTTCTGTCCCACTGTGCGGGCATGGGGTTTCGGTTGTCCGTTCTTTGGAGCAAAGGAGCCCCACCCTCGTGATACTCGCAGACGCAGCGCCCGCCCTGGACGCTCGGCTCACCGAGATGGTCGGCGTTTTCAACGACGACTTCCTCTGGGCGTGGATCCTCATCCCGCTCCTGATCCTGGTGAGCCTCTACATCACCATCCGGTCCGGCCTCGTGCAGTTCCGTATGTTCCCGGAGATGTTCCGGGTACTGAAGAGCAAGCCCGAGGTCGCGCCGGACGGGAAGAAGGCGGTCTCCTCACTCCAGGCCTTCTTCATCTCCGCCGCCGCCCGGATCGGTACGGGCAACATCATCGGCGTCTCCATCGCCATCTCCCTGGGCGGTCCCGGCGCCGTCTTCTGGATGTGGGCGATGGCCATCGTGGTGTGCGGCGCCAGTTTCGTGGAGTCCACGCTCGCGCAGCTGTACAAGGTCCGCCACCCCGCGGGGTACCGAGGTGGCCCCGCCTACTACATCGAACGCGGCCTCGGACAGCGTTGGCTGGCCATCGTGTTCGCGGTCATCCTCATCATCACCTTCCCGATGGTGTTCAACGCGGTGCAGAGCAACACCATCACCAACACTGTCGCCAACTCGGCCGGGGAACTGGGTGTGGCGACCGGTCCGGTCCTCTCCGCCATCATCGGTGTGCTGCTGGTGTTCCTCACCGGCCTGGTGATCTTCGGTGGCGTCCGCCGCATCGCGAACACCGCGCAGGCCCTCATCCCGGTCTTCGCCGCCATCTACGTCGTCATCGGCCTGATCATCATGGTGATGAACTGGCAGCTGGTGCCGGGCATGTTCATGTCGATCATCGAGAACGCCTTCGGCTTGGGCGAGTTCGCGGCGGCGGCGCTGGGCGTGGTCATCATCCAAGGCGTGCGGCGAGGAATGTTCTCCAACGAGGCCGGTCTGGGTTCGGCGCCCAACGCCGCGGCCAGCGCCTCGGTCACCCACCCGGTCAAGCAGGGCCTGGTGCAGACCCTCGGCGTCTACGTGGACACCCTGGTGGTCTGCTCGGTGACCGCCTTCATCGTCCTGCTGGGCTACCAGGGCACCTTCGACGGTGTGCTGGAGGGTGACATGACCCAGATGGCCCTGATGTCGATGCTGGGCCCGTGGGCGCTGCACCTGATGACGCTCATCATCTTCCTGGTGGCGTTCACCTCGGTGCTCGGCAACTACTACTACGGCGAGTCCAACATCGAGTACCTCAGCGAGAACAGGACCGTCCTGTTCGTGTACAAGGTGGTCTTCCTGGTCGCCACCTTCCTGGGCTGCCTGGGCTCGATCGACCTGATCTGGACCCTGGCGGACACGACCATGGGTCTGATGGCGCTGGTCAACCTGATCGCGATCACCCCGCTGACGGTGATCGCCTGCCGCCTGCTCAAGGACTACAACGAGCAGCGTCGCCAGGGGATCGACCCGGTCTTCACTCGGGACCGGTTGCCGGACGTGCGGGGCGTGGAGTGCTGGGCACCCGAGGAGGGAACGGCTCGGCGCGAACAGGAGCCCGTCGACTCCTGACGCCCACCGGACCTCGAAACGCCGGTGCGACGTTCCGTGGGGCGCATCCGAGATGTCTTGGATGCGCCCCACGGCGTTCTGGTTGCCATTCGATTCTGTTGAAAATGCGCATAAACCCCTAACAGTAGGCGTTATCGGGCATCTGTGTTCTTTCGGTCACAGCGGATCACCGCTAGTGTGCTTCATCACATGTGGCGGTCAGAGTTGTGTCTCGCGAGGGAGTCCGATGTCCATCGTCTCAATCGAGCCCGCCACCGCCGAGCGGTGGAACGACCTGGAGAACCTGTTCGGTCCGACGGGAGCCTACGGGCACTGCTGGTGCACGTTCTTTCGGAGGCGGGCCAAGGATCACACGGCGAGCGTCTCCTGTGAGCGGTCCATGCGTGGTCGCGACAACAAGGAAGAGTTGCAGCGGCTCACCTTGGACGGGCGGGTGCCCGGGCTGCTGGCCTACGACGAGGACGGCCCCTGCGGCTGGGTGTCCGTGGCCCCGCGGGAGGACTTCATCCGACTGTCTCGTTCCCGGACCCTGCGCCCCGCCGACCCGGAGGAGCCGGGGGTGTGGTCCCTGGTCTGCTTCTGGCTGCCGCCGCGCCGCCGTAGACGTGGGCAGGGCAGTCGTCTTCTGGACGGGGCCATCGAGTACGCGCGCGCCAACGGCGCCCGAGTGCTGGAGGCCTATCCGGTCGACACCGCCGGCGGCCGCGCCCCCAGCGCCGAGGTCTACACCGGCACCGTGGAGATGTTCCGTCGATCCGGGTTCACGTTGGCCCCACATCACCTGAGCGAGCGGGTGGTGGCCCGCCTGGAGCTGAAGGCCGATTAGCTCCGGCGACCCGCCTCGGGGAACCGGGGGAGGGTATGCGCCGAGCGAGTGCGACGGGCCCCTCGGGTGTCGGATGATGTGTCGTCCGGCCACCCGGGGGGCCTGTCCTTTTCGAGGTGGGGCTTTGCCTTTTCTTGGTACCCCCCTGGGGTAACCTGGCGACCGCGTGCCGGCGGGGACGTCATGGACGTTTGACAATCGTATACCCCAGGGGGGTATCTTGGTCTCAGTTGGAGCGACTCACGTACGAACACACGAGGAGGCACACATGGCCGGCACCGCCGTCTACACCGTCGAGGGAATGAGCTGCGGACACTGCGTCGGCTCGGTCACCGAGGAGGTCGGCGCCGTCCCCGGCGTCACCGGTGTCGAGGTCGACCTGGAGAGCAAGAAGGTGACCGTCACGGGAGAGGGGCCGATCGACGACGCCGCCGTGCGCGCCGCGATCGACGAGGCCGGCTACGAGGTGGCGAGCTGACATGGGCGTGACCACGAAACTCGGGCTCTACACCGTGGGCCTCGTGGTCGTGTTCGCGGCGGCCTTCGGGGCCGGCTCCATCGTCGGTCCCGTGCTGCCCGAGGGCGAGGGCCCTCCGAGCCAGAGCGTGGAGCACGCGCCCGACGACGCACGGGACCACGTCGACGAGGAACAGCAGAGATGACCTGGAGCGGGACATGAACAAGGGTGGAACGACGTCCACCGGATCCGCGCCGGTCGAACTGGCCATCGGTGGGATGACCTGTGCGGCCTGCGCCAACCGGGTGGAGAAGCGGCTCAACAAGATGGAGGGCGTCACCGCCACCGTCAACTTCGCCACCGAGAAGGCCCGGGTGACCTTCGAGGGCGAGCCGACCTCGCTGGACGACCTGGTCGCCCAGGTCGAGAAGGCCGGCTACACCGCCACGGCGCCCACCGCGGAACCGGGACGGGAAGCGGCCGAACCGGACGACCCCACGCGCGCCCTGCGCGATCGCGCGCTGGTCTCCATGCTGCTCTCCGTCCCGGTCATCCTCATGGCGATGATCCCCGCGCTCCAGTTCACGTACTGGCAGTGGGCCTCCCTCGCGCTGGCCGCCCCGGTGGTGGTGTGGGGCGCCCTGCCCTTCCACGTGGCCGCCTGGAAGAACCTCAGGCTGGGCACCGCGACCATGGACACCCTTGTCTCCCTGGGTGTGGCCGCCGCCTTCCTGTGGTCCCTGTACGCACTCTTCCTCGGTACCGCCGGGGTCCCGGGGATGACACACCCCTTCGAGTTCACCATCGCCCGTACCGACGGAGCGGCCAACATCTATCTGGAGGTCGCGGCGGGCGTCACCTCCTTCATCCTTCTCGGGAAGTACTTCGAGGCGCGCTCCAAGCGCCGCGCCGGCGCCGCCCTGCGCGCCCTGATGGAACTGGGCGCCAAGGAGGTCACCGTGCTGCGCGGCCAGGGCGCCGCGGCACGTGAGGAACTCGTCCCGGTCGACCGGCTCGCCGTCGGCGACCGCTTCGTGGTCCGTCCCGGCGAGAAGATCGCCACCGACGGCGAGGTCGAAGAGGGCACCTCGGCCGTCGACATGAGCATGCTCACCGGCGAGTCCGTGCCGATGGAGGTCTCGCCCGGGTCCGCCGTCGTGGGCGCCACCGTCAACGCCGGCGGCCGACTGGTCGTGCGCGCCTCGCGGGTCGGTTCGGACACCCGGCTCGCGCAGATGGCGCGTCTGGTCGAGGACGCACAGAACGGCAAGGCCGAGGTGCAGCGCCTCGCCGACCGGGTCTCCGGGGTGTTCGTTCCGGTGGCCATCATGATCGCGGTCGCCACCCTGGGCTTCTGGCTCGGTACCGGGGGTTCCGTGGGCGCCGCCTTCACCGCCGCCGTCGCCGTGCTCATCATCGCCTGCCCGTGCGCGCTGGGCCTGGCCACCCCGATGGCCCTCATGGTGGGCACCGGTCGCGGCGCCCAACTGGGCATCCTCATCAAGGGCCCGGAGGTACTGGAGAGCACCCGACGGGTCGACACCGTGGTGCTGGACAAGACCGGCACCGTCACCACCGGGAAGATGGCCCTGACCGACGTCACCGTCGGCGACGGCGAGGACGAGGCCGAGGTGCTGCGACTGGCCGGAGCCCTGGAATCGGCCTCCGAACACCCCATCGCCCGGGCCATCGCCACCGGCGCCACCGTGCGCGTGGGCGACCTGCCCACCCCCGAGGACTTCGCCAACATCGAGGGCCGGGGCGTCCAGGGGACCGTGGACGGCCACGCCGTCCTGGTGGGCAGGGCCGCCCTGCTGGCCGAGTGGTCCCAAGAGCTGCCCGACGAGCTGGAACAGGCCTTCAAGGAGGCCGAGTCGCAGGGGCGCACCGCCGTCGCCGTGGGTTGGGACGGCAGGGCACGGGGGGTCCTCACCGTGACCGACACGGTCAAGCCCACCAGCGCCGAGGCGGTCCGACGCTTCCGTGACCTGGGTTTGGACCCGATCCTCCTCACCGGTGACAACGCGGCCGTGGCCCGCACCGTCGCCGCCGAGGTCGGCATCCAGGAGGTCATCTCCGAGGTGATGCCCGAGGACAAGGTCGCGGAGGTCCGCCGACTCCAGTCGGAGGGACGCGTCGTGGCGATGGTCGGCGACGGGATCAACGACGCCGCCGCCCTCGCCCAGGCCGACCTGGGACTGTCGATGGGCACCGGCACGGACGTGGCGATCGAGGCCGGTGACCTGACCCTGGTCCGTGGCGACCTTCGGGCCGCCGCCGACGCGGTCCGGTTGTCCCGCCGCACGCTCGGGATCATCAAGGGCAACCTGTTCTGGGCGTTCGCCTACAACACCGCCGCGCTGCCGCTGGCCGCCGCGGGTCTGCTCAACCCGATGCTCGCGGGCGCGGCGATGGCCCTGTCCAGCGTGTTCGTGGTGAGCAACAGCGGAAGGCTGCGCCGCTTCCGTCCGCTGAGCGACGACACGCTCGACCCGGACGAGAGCCGACCGCGTAACGGCTGATGACGTGGGGTGCGCCCGAGGCGGGCGCACCCACCTCCTCGTCACCCGTGAGGAGAGAGGTTAGTGTTCACGCGGAACCCTGGAGCGTGACGACGCGGTCGTGCTCCGCTGTCTACCCCCCAGCAGAGGTCCGCCGTGTCTTCCGGATGCCCACGAGCCAAGCTGTACCAAGACGAACCCCACCCGGACCCGTACTCCGTGTACGCGGCGATGCGGGACGACCACGGACCCGTCGTCCCGGTGGAACTGGAACCCGGTGTGCACGGGTGGTTGGTCACCGACTACGCCACCCTCATCTCCTGGTCCAGGGACGAGACCAGGTTCGGGCACGACGCCCGCCTGTGGAAGGACTTCAAGGAGGGCCGCGTCGGCGTCGACGCCTCGGTGCTGCCCATGATGGCCCCGCGGCCCAACGCCCTCTTCGTCGACGGCAGTGAGCACCAGCGCTACCGGAGAGCCATCACCGACGGGCTCGGCGCCATCACCTCCCGGCGGTTCGCCGAGGCCACCGAACGGTACGCGAACGGACTCATCGACGAGTTCTGCGAACGCGGTGAGGCCGACGTCCTCAACGAGTACGCGCGGATGCTGCCGCTCCTGGTCATCAACGACCTCTTCGGCTTCGACCACGACCAAGGGGTGCGTTTCGTCGAGGCCATGCGCAACCTCTGGCTGGGCGTCGACGCCGAGAGGTCCAACGCCGAGGCCGAGCGCGCCCTGTCCGAGGTGGTCACCGCCAAGCACCGCGAACCAGGCGACGACTTCACCACGAGGCTGATCCAGCACCGCGCCGCGCTCAGCGACGAGGAGGTGATCATGCAGCTCCTCCTGGTGGTGGCCGCGGCCAACGAGCCGACCGCCGACCTCATCGACTCGGGTGTGCGCGCCCTCCTGGCCGACCCCAACCTGGCGGGCGACCGCGCCCCCTCACCCACCGTCCTGACCGACACCATCGACCGTGTCCTGTGGCAGGACCCCCCGATCACCAACTACCCGGTCATCTATCCACGGGTGGACGTTCCGCTGGGCGCCGGCCGTGTGATCGAGGAGGGATCGCCGATCCTGTTGGGCTTCGCGGCCGCCAACCGCTTCTACGTGGAGGAGAACGCGGCGGAGATGGTGGACACGAGCAACCGGGCCCACGTGGCCTGGGGTGCCGGCGCCCATCGCTGTCCGGCCCGCGAGGAGGCGATCACCATGACGATGATCGCCCTGCGCACCCTCTTCGACCGACTCCCCGGGCTGCGCCAGGCCGTGCCCTCGGAGGATCTGCGTTGGCGACTGTCCGCCCTGTCCTGGGCGCCCGTCCGACTTCCCGTGAGTTTCCCTCCGAAAGCCCCTCTCACCCCCCGAGTGGAAGGAACACCTTGGAACGAGTCCGACTCGCCCCCGGAAACCTCCGAGCCCAGGCGGCCCACCTCCGGAAGGTCGCCCCTGTCGTCCCTGTCGAGCTTCCTGGTGAGGTTGACGCGTGGGTCGTGACCACCCACAAGGCGGTCGGTGAAGCACTGGCCGACCCGCGCGTCCAGAAGAACAAGGAGTACTGGAAGGCGTTCAACGCCGGTGAGATCCCCACCGACTGGCCGCTGATCTCCTGGATCATCAACGAGAACATGCTGTCCAAGGACGGGGAGGACCACACCCGGCTGCGCAGGTTGGTGTCGAAGGCGTTCACCCCGCGCCGGGTCGAGAGGTTGCGACCGGCGATCGTGGGCATCGTCGAGTCCCTGCTCGACGACCTCGAACGCGCGGCGGCCGAGTCCGAGGACGGGACCGTCGACCTCAAGTCCCTGGTTTCCCGGCCCCTGCCGCTGACCGTGATCAGCGACCTGTTCGGGGTGGACGAGGAGACCCGGCCCAAGCTGCACCGGCTGGCCGGGGTGTTCTTCGACCAGAGCGTCACCCCCGAAGAGGCGATGGGCGTCTTCTTCGAGATGTGGGGGGTCCTCACCGACCTGGTCGCGGCCAAGCGCACCGAACCCGGGGACGACCTCACCACGGCCCTGATCGCGGCCCGGGACGAGGAGGACCGTCTCACCGAGGACGAGCTCATCTGGAACCTGGTGCTGTTCATCAGCGCCGGTTACGAGACCACGATGAACCTCATCACCAACGCCGTGCGGGCCCTGACCACCCACCGCGGCCAACTCGAACTACTGCGCAGGGGTGAGGTCGAGTGGCCCAAGGCGATCGAGGAGGTCCTGCGCTGGGACGGACCGGGCGAGTTCGTGCCGATGCGCTACACCACCGAGGACATCGACCTGGCGGGCGTCCAGGTCCCCGCGGGGGAACCGCTGCTGATCGGCTACGCCTCGGCCGGTAGGGACGAGGAACGCTACGGCGCCACCGCCGGGGAGTTCGACATCACACGCGAGGATTCCTCGCACCTGACCTTTTCCCATGGGAGGCACTACTGCCTGGGCGCGAACCTGGCCCGCGTGGAGGTCAACGAGGTCCTGCCGCGCCTGTTCGAGCGTTTCCCCGAACTCGACCTCGCGGTCGACGAGGCGGAGCTGACCGCGTCGCCGTCCATCATCGGCGCCGGGGTCGAGGCCCTGCCGGTACGGCTTCGCCGCCGCCCCGGGGCGGCTCACGACCTGCGATAACACGTCCGAGGACTCCTCGTCCGCCGGGATTCGGCCAAGTGGATCCCGGCGGGTCCTTCGCACGTCAAGGGTGATTTGGCCGGATCTGTCGCCTGGTGGGGACACTGTTCGCACCTTCGGGGAAGCACACGAACGGGCCCTGCGGCTCCTACACTCGTCTTGGTCCCCCACACCCGCGCCCCACCCCCGCTCACGCTCCTGCCCGTCCCGCACGGACCCTCCCGAGGAATGCGAAACATGAACAGTTCGGAAGCCGACCCCGGCCGTGTCCTGGTCAACCGCTACCGTCTGGACGAGGTCATCGGCGAGGGTGGAATGGGACGCGTCTGGCGTGGGACGGACACCCTGCTCGACCGACCGGTCGCGGTCAAGGAGCTGACCACCCCGCCCAACCTCCCCGCGCACGAGGTGGAGGTCCTGCGCACCCGCATGCTCCGCGAGGCGCGCAGCGCCGCCCAGCTCAGCCACCCGACCATCATCACGGTGTTCGACGTGGCCGAGGAGGACGGCCGCCCGTGGATCGTCATGGAACTCGTCGACGGCCCGTCCCTGGGTGACGTCATCCGGGACCGGGGGCCGATCTCGATCGAGCGGGCCGCGAGCATCGGCGAGCAGATGGCCGCCGGCCTGGCCGAGGCGCACGGCCACGGCATCGTGCACCGCGACATCAAGCCCGGAAACGTGCTCATCGCGGGCAACGACCGGGCCGTCCTGACCGACTTCGGTATCGCGCACCTGGACGGCTCCACCCACCTGACCAGCACGGGCCTGCTCATCGGTTCGCCGAGCTACCTCGCGCCGGAGATCGCGCACGGTCGCTCCGCCACCCCCGCCTCGGACATGTGGGCCCTGGGCATCACCCTCTACCAGGCGGTGGAGGGAACCCTGCCCTTCGACCGGCCCACCCCGATGGCCACCCTGACGGCCATCGTCACCCAGGACCTCCCGGAGACCCCCAACGCGGGGGCGCTGCGGCCGATCCTGGAGGCCCTGTGCGAGAAGCGACCCGAGGACCGCCCGACGGTCACCGAGGTCCGTTCCCTGCTGCTCGGCGTCCGCGACGGAGAGAGGGCCTCTCCCTCGCTCGCCGCCACCGCCCTGGTCGCGCCCGTGCCGGCGGACGACGCTCCCTCCGAGACCGCCAACGAGGAGGAGCCGGAGTGGAACCCGGTGACGAGCTCGGGCACGGTCGACCGGACGGTCAACGCCGCCGCGTCCACCCCCACGAAGGAGCCCGCGGCCCCGGCCGCGTCGGGTGCGGTGTCGAACAGGCCGCGTGGTGACGGGAGGAAACGCTCCCGCGCCGGAGTGCTGGTGGCCGCGGCGCTCGCGTTCGTCCTGCTGGTCGGAGCGGCGATCACCACCGTCTACGTCAGCGCGAACCGGCCCGGCGACGTCGCCGCGACCACCGGGGGATCGGAGGCCGGGGAGGACCCGGGTTCCGACCAGGCCGATGGGGCCGCCGCCGGGGGCGACGAGGAGGGCGAGCCGGAGGAGGAACCCTCGGCGGCCGACGCGGAGGCCTCGGAGGAAGGGGAAGCCGAAGAGGGGGAAGAGGACGATTGGGACTTCCTCACCCGGCACGAGGACTCCAGCGGATTCGCCGTCGACGTCCCCGAGGACTGGGAGATCGACCGCGACGGGCACATGGTCTACTTCCGCAACCCCGACGGCGGGTACCTGCTGGTCGACCAGACCGACAACCCCAACCCGGACGCCGGCGACGACTGGCGCGACTTCGAGCCGACCGGTAGCCGGAACTTCTCCGGTTACTCGCTGATCGGGATCGAGGACCTGGAAGGCGGCTGGGTCGACGACTACGTCAGCGCCGCCGACTGGGAGTTCACCTTTCAGGGGCGCAACGGGGAGATGCACGCCATCAACCGGGGCTTCCACACCGAGGACAAGGGCTACGCGCTGTTCCTGGTGAGCCCGGAGGACCCGGCGATCAACCACGCGCTCTTGGACCGCGTGTCCGAGACCTTCGAACCCGCCGGCTGAACCCGAGCCTCAGTCCCGGTCTCGCTCGCCGTCGGAGTCCAGCAGTTCCGCCTCGTGCACCAACAGCGCGATCTGCACCCGGTTGTTGAGTTTCAGCTTGGTGAGGACGCTCGACACGTGGGTCTTGACCGTCGGCACGCTCAGGAACAGGCGCGCGGCGATGTCGGCGTTGGAGCGGCCCTCGCCGACCGCCACCGCCACGTCGGTCTCGCGGGCGTTCAGCAGGGCCAGGCGGCGTCGGGCCCGGTCCGCCCGTTCGCTGTGGTCGCCGTGCGCCACCCGGTGTATGAGCCGTCGCGTCACGGCGGGGGAGAGCACCGGAATACCACGGGCCACCCGACGGACCGACTCCACGATCTCCTCCGGTGGGGTGTCCTTGAGCAGGAACCCGGCAGCACCCGCGCGCAGGGCCCGCAGCACGTGTTCGTCGGCGTCGAAGGTGGTGAGCACCAGCACCTCCGGCGCGTCCGGCACGGCCCGGAGCCGTTCGGTGGCGGTGAGCCCGTCCACGGTGGGCATCCGGATGTCCATGAGCACCACGTCGGGAGAGTGCTCGCGGACCAGCTCCTCCACCTGACCGCCGTCCTCGGCCTCGGCCAGCACCCGCACGTCGGGGGCGCCGCCCATCATCATCACCAGTCCGACCCGCACCAGGGCGTCGTCGTCGACGATCACCACGCCGATCCGTCGCTGTTCGTCCCGTTCGCTCATACCGTCCACGGTAGCCAGGCGGTGAGGTTCCAACCGCCGTTCTCGGTGGTTCCGTACTCCAGGTCTCCCAACGCCAACGAGACCCGTTCGGACAGACCGATCAACCCCTGGCCGGAGCCCGCCGCGGTGGACGCTCCGTCCTCGGAGGCCGGGGCGGATGGTCCATTGGTCACCGACACGCTCAGGCCTTCTCCCGGTGCCCCGGAGATCCGCACGGAGGTGTCGGCCCCCGGAGCGTGCTTGCGGGCGTTGGTGAGCGCCTCCTGGACGATCCGGTAGGCCGTGCGCCCGGTGCGCTCCGGTACCTGGCCGGTGTGCTCGTCGACGAACTCCACCACGACCCCGGCGTCGCGGGCCTCCTCCACCAGCTGCGCCAGGTCCGCCAGGGTGGGCTGGGGCAGCTCGCCCACCGGTGCGCGCAGCACCCCGATCACCTCGCGCAGGTCCTGGAGGGCCTGGTGGGCGCTCTCTCGGATGACCTTGGCCGAACGAGCGACCTCCTCGGCGGGGGCGTCCGGCCGGTACTCCAGGGCGCCGGCGTGCACGCTCAGCAGGGACAGTCGGTGCCCGAGCACGTCGTGGATCTCGCGGGCCATGGACTCACGGACCCGGTGCTGGGCGTGTTCGGCCCGAAGCTCCGCCTCCGCCTCGGCGTGCACGGCTCGCTCCCGCAGCGATTCGAAGAGTTGACGTCGGTGTTGCACGGAGAGCCCCCACCCGGCGACGGCTCCCTGGAAGACCGCGCTGAGCAGGAACATCAACAGGAACGGGGCGTGGGGCTCGGGGTGCAGGGACACGTTGACGAAGGAGGCCACGAAGCTCAGGCCCAGCACGCACAGGCCCACCTTGGGCGGCCGATGCACGCACAGGGAGAACAGGGCCGCGAGCATGGCCCCGCCCACCAGGGGGAAGATGGCCGACAGCACCACGAGGACCACCGCGAGCCGGATCGGCCACCGGCGTCGCCACCACAGGGCCGTACAGGACGCCAGGGCGATGAGTTGGTCGGCCACCCGGAACGGCTCCGGGACCGAAGGCGGTGTCGGGTCCTCGGGGAGGGTCACCGCGCCGAGCAGCCCGAAGCCCAGGGCGATCAGGAACATCAGGGAGTCCACGATCCAGTCGCGCGCGCTGCGCCGGTGCCGCTGCCGGGACGGGGTCGTGTCGTTCATCGCCTCCGGAGTCTACGAGCGCGCGAGCGCGGGTCGGGCGTCGCCGAGCGGACTCGGTACCGAAGATCGGCCGAGCGATACTTTGGTCGAACGCCTCGGGCCACGGCCAAGACCTTGGTTCCCCGGTTCCATGCCCGTGCCCGATCCTCCGGCGGGGACACCGCGCCTAGATTCGGACCATGCGCAAGTCACTGCAGGGCGTCGGCCTCCTGCTCACCGTCATGGGGATCAGCGGGGTGATCGACCACCTCTGGACCCAACCGATCCTGGGCATCGTGCTCAACGCGTTCAACCGGTTCGTCGTGGAACAGGTTCCCGGGTTCCAAGAGAACGCGATCCTGGCCAACCTGGGGCTGTCCGCCGTCGGGATCCTGCTCATCGTGGTGACCGAAGCGCTCTCCCGGCCCCGAAGAGCCACGTGAATCCCATCGATCACGTGGTTTCACGCTCGTTTCACGCGCGCGACTAGGTAGCGTCAACAGGCGGAGCACCCGCGCGTGAAGCTGGGAGAACACCCGATGAGCACTTTGGTCACCGGAGCCACCGGACAGGTGGGCCGACGTGTCCTGACCGAGCTTCGCAGACGCGGCCTGCCCGCCGTGGGAGCCTCCAGGGACGGGGAGGTCCGTCTGGACTGGACGGACACCGGTAGCTGGAAACCGGCACTGGAGGACGTGGAGAGCCTGTTCGTGTCCGTGCCCATGGCCAGTGGGTTGACCGAGCGGGCGGAGGCCTTCCTTCAGCAGGCGTCCGAGTCGGGGGTGGGCACCGCCGTCCTGGTCACCGCCATGGGCGTGGAGGACGGTCCGCCCGACTCCGAGCAGCGTCGCCTGGAGTCCAAGGTCCGCGAACTGTTCGGTCGATGGACCATCGTGCGTCCCAACTGGCTGGACCAGGACTTCACCGAGGGCGTGTTCGCCCGTCTGGCACGCTCCCGTAACGGCCGGCTGGAACTGCCGGTGTCCAAGCGCGCCGCCGTCAGCTTCGTGGACGCCCGGGACGTCGCCGACACCGTCGTGGCCGCCCTCACCGACGACGCGCACCACGAGCGCGAGTACACGCTCACCGGTCCCGTCCCGGTCACCTTCCGCGAGGTGGTGAAGGGGACGAAGGGAACCGAGAGCCCGGTGTGGCGGTACAAGAAGGTCGACGAGGCCGGCTTCTACTTCCGCGCGACGGACATGGGCTGGTCGGAGCGGTACGTGGACACCCTCAACGAGCGCTTCCGCGCCATCGCCGACGGCCGGGCCGCCAAGGTGACCGAGGACGTCCGTCGGGCCCTGGGCCGCGACGCCGTCCCCATGGCCAAGTTCGTCCGCGAGGCGGTCAACTGACACCGGAGCCCCGGACGGTCGGCCGTCCGGGGCTCCGAGGGTTCGGGTCCTGCCTACTTCAGGAGCTGGCGGGCCATGACCATGCGCTGGATCTGGTTGGTGCCCTCGTAGATCTGGGTGATCTTGGCGTCGCGCATCATGCGCTCCAGCGGGAAGTCCTTCACGTAGCCGGCGCCGCCCAGCAGCTGCACGGCGTCGGTGGTGATCTCCATGGCGGCGTCGGAGGCGTAGCACTTGGCGGCCGCGCCGTAGAACGGCAGGTCCTCGTCGCCCCGCTCGGACTTGGCGGCGGCCACGTAGACCATCTGGCGGGCGGTCTCCAGCTTCATGGCCATGTCGGCCAGCATGAACTGGATGCCCTGGAAGTCGGCGATGGACTTGCCGAACTGCTTGCGCTCCTTGACGTAGGCCACGGCGTGGTCCAGAGCGCCCTGGGCGATGCCGACGGCCTGTGCGCCGATGGTGACGCGGGTGTGGTCCAGGGTGCGCAGCGCGATCTTGAGGCCCTCGCCCGGCGCGCCGACGATGCGGTCACCGGGGATGTGCACGTCGTCGAAGAACAGCTCGCGGGTGGGGGAGCCCTTGATGCCGAGCTTGCGCTCGGGCTCGCCCAGGGTGAAGCCGGCGTCGTCGGCGTGGACGACGAACGCGGAGATGTTGCTGCCGCGCTTGCCCTCGGGGTCGGTGACGGCGAGCACCGTGTAGTACTCGCTCACCCCGGCGTTGGTGATCCACGACTTCTGGCCGTTGAGGATCCAGTCGTCGCCCTTGGGGGTGGCCTGGGTGCGCATGGAGGCGGTGTCGGAACCGGCCTCGCGCTCGGACAGGCCGTAGGAGAACATCGCCTCGCCACGGGCCACGGGGGTCAGGTAGCGACGCTTGACGTCCTCGGAGGCACCCAGGATCAGCGGCATGGTGCCGAGCTTGTTCACCGCGGGGATCAGCGAGGAGGAGGCGCACACACGGGCGACCTCCTCGATGATGACGCAGGTCGCCAGCGCGTCGGCGCCCATGCCCTCGTAGTCCTCGGAGATGTGCGCGGCGTGGAAGTCCGTCGCGGTGAGGGCGTCGAGGGCGTCCTGCGGGAAGGCCGACTTCTCGTCCACCTCGGCGGCGTGCGGAGCGATCTTGTCCTCCGCGACGGAGCGCACCGCCTCACGCAGCTCCTCGTGCTCCTCGCTGGTCTTGAAAAGGTCGAAGTCGCTCATGATCTTCCCCGGTGTCTGGCACCAGTGCCGCGTCGGTCGGGGTTCGCCCGTTACGGAGCGGCGTTCAGGATGGTGCATCGCAAGGCGGCGGGAAGCCCTCATAGTGGTTCCTATGTGGGCTTTTCGCCAACGCGGCGAGGTGCCGTGCTGAACGCCGTGACGGGGTGAACCTTGGCCGACGCGGCACTAGGTGCCGATGTCTGGCATTCAGTGCCAGAGTAGGGGGTAGAGGCGATGAAGTACACCGACCGGTGGCGGTGATCCTCCGGAAGGGGGTCGTCCTCGGCGAAGAGGAGACGGATGATGGTCGAACGCAATGGTGGCGGTACCCGGGCCGTGGTGCTGGCGGCGGTACGCCTGTTCACCGAAGCCGGATACGACGCCACCACGATGGCGGGGATAGCCGAGGCGACCGGGGTGAGCCGACGTAGCCTCTTCCGCCGCTTCGGCTCCAAGGAGGACGTCCTCTTCGCCGAACACGACGAACTGTTCGAGACGGTGGTGCGCTACATGGAGGCCTCCCCGGAGTCGCCGACGGACTCCGTGCTGGCCGCCGCGCGCCTGGTCTTCCAGGGGTACGTGCGCGACCCCGAGATCACCGTGCCCCGCTACCGACTGGTGCGCGCCCACCCGCGGCTGCGCGACCGGGAGGTGGCCATGACGGCCCGCTACCAGGCGGCCTTCAGCCGTCACCTGGCCGAGGCCACCGGCGGCGGACGCCCCTCGTTGGAGGTGGAGGTGGTGGCCTCCGCCGTCATCGCGGCGCACAACCACGTCCTGCGCGGCTGGCTTCGCGATCCGGACGACGAGGGTGCGTGGCGGCGGTTCGACGAGGCCATGGAACGGGTCCGCGCCCTGGCAGCCCCCCTCTTCGAGGAGCCGGGCGAGGTCACCTCCGATCGGGACCGGATCGTGGTGGCCGTCTACCCGGGGGGCACCGATCCCGCCGAACTGGCGCGCCGGGTGACGGAGGCGGTCCGAGAGCGCGGGTAGGAACCCGGGGCACCTCGACCGCTGTCCTCGGCACGCCCATGCGGGCATAGGCTGTATGGGGCCGAAAAACGGGAGATCAGACGAGGCGAGGCGACGACGGGAATGAGCGTGGACACGGCGGGCACGGACAAACAGGGGTCCGAGGTCGCACACGAGGCGGAACGTCGGCGGACCTTCGCGGTCATCTCCCACCCCGACGCCGGTAAGTCGACGACCACCGAGGCCCTGGCGCTGCACGCCGCGGCCATCTCGTCCGCCGGAGCCGTGCACGGCAAGGGCGACCGCAAGGGCGTCACCTCCGACTGGATGTCGATGGAGCAGGACCGCGGGATCTCCATCACCTCGGCCGCCCTGCGCATCGACTACCGGGACCACGTCCTCAACCTGTTGGACACCCCCGGCCACGCAGACTTCTCCGAGGACACCTACCGGGTGCTCTCCGCCGTCGACTGCGCCATCATGCTGCTGGACTCGGCCAAGGGCCTGGAGCCGCAGACCCTCAAGCTCTTCGACGTGTGCCGGGCCCGCAAGATGCCGGTCCTCACGTTCGTCAACAAGTGGGACCGGCCCGGGCGCGAACCCCTCGAACTCCTCGACGAGATCGAGCAGCGCATCGGACTGCGCCCCACCCCGCTGAACTGGCCGGTCGGCATCGCCGGTGACTTCCGTGGCCTGATCGACCGCGCCTCGGGTACCTACACCAAGTTGACCCGGACCCCCGGTGGTGCTCAGAAGGCCATCGAGGAGGTCATGGACGACGACCGGGCCGCCGAGGTCGAACAGGACGCCTGGGTCCAGGCCAAGGAGGAGATCGAGTTGTTGGAGGCGCTGGGCGCCGACTTCGACCACGAGTCCTTCATGGCGGGCGAGTCCTCCCCGGTGCTGTTCGGCGCGGCGCTGTCCAACTTCGGTGTCGGTCAGTTGCTGGAGGCGGTCGTGGGCCTGGCCCCGGCGCCGTCGGCCAAGGTCGACGACCAGGATCGGCCCCGCCAGGTGGAGCGTCCCTTCTCCGGCCAGGTCTTCAAGATGCAGGCCAACATGGACAAGAACCACCGCGACCGGATGGCGTTCGTCCGGGTCAGCTCGGGTCGGTTCGAGCGCGGCATGGTGCTCACCCACGCTTCCACCGGCCGTCCCTTCGCCACCAAGTACACCCAGGCGGTCTTCGGTTCGGATCGCTCCACCATCGACACGGCCTACCCGGGCGACGTGATCGCCCTGGTCAACGCCCAGGCGTTGGCGGTGGGGGACACCCTCTACGACGGTCCCAAGGTGTCCTACCCGCCGATCCCCAGCTTCGCGCCGGAGCACTTCGTGGTGGCGCGGGCCTTGGACGCGAGCAAGTACAAGCAGTTCCAGCGGGGGATCGCCCAGCTCGACGCCGAGGGCGTGGTGCAGGTGCTCACCTCGGACGTGCGCGGTGAGCAGGCCCCGGTGCTGGCGGCGGTCGGACCACTGCAGTTCGACGTGGTCAAGCACCGCATGGAGCAGGAGTTCCGCAGCCCCATCGAGGCCTCGCCGCTGGAGTACTCCGTGGCTCGACGCACCGACGCCGTGTCCGGGCCGACCCTGCACGGGCTCTCCGGGGCCGAGGTGCTGCGTCGCCGCTCCGATGGTGAGCTGTTGGTGCTGGTGCACAACAAGTGGCGATTGAAGGTCATCGAGCGCGACCACCCGTCGCTGTTCATGGAGCCTTTGCTGGCCGGCGGCGTCGACGAAGGTTAGGACCACCGTCGATCGCCGGAGTACCGGTTTCCAACAGGAGGCCGCTTTTCCCACAAAGAGCGTTTGTTTCGTTTACCCCGGGTTAATCTTGGTCACCCTTTGTTGACTTCGGTCCCGTGTTCCGGCTCCATCGGCTTTCCGTATCGGGCCCTCGGCGGGCTTCTCCGAGGGGCGTTCGTCCCGGTCGGGAGCGGGCGCCGCGGACTGTCTGTGAAGTCTCGTTCCCGGGGCACATACTCCGACCCCTTCAGGGGTAGGGACACAGACCCTGGAGGGTGGTCGGTGCCGCCGGAGTCGGTGACAGAGGCCAAGATCACCGAGTCGGAGGCACCCCGCGTCAACCCCTGTGATCAGGGCGAAGGTACCCTGATCTCAGGCCACTAGGGCGCGTTCGAACACCTGGCCGCACCGAGTTCTGTTCGGGTCTGTCCGGATCTGTGAAGGGCACCCCCGTTGGACCGGTTCGGGTGGGTTTCGGAGTGCCCAGGGGACCTGTCCAGGAGGCCGACGGAAGACGGATGGGAGAACCCCGCCGTCTCCCGTAGAGGTCTCAGGGCGATCACGCTGTTAACGACATTCGGCAAAGTCTGTAAATCTTCACTCTCTGATAATTCTGTGCACGTCTGGGTATGTGTTGCATGTCACCTGTTCGTGAATCGGTGAAACTTATATGATTTTGCTTAACTGGCGTTTAACAAAACAGAACAATAACGAGTGAATCAAGAACGCGGCGGCGGATCGCCCTGCGTTCGACGTACCTCACGTATCCCCCGCCTGGAAAGGTTGACCTCGGGCATGAGCGATGACAAAGAGCGCACGGTGGAGCTCCACTACGAGGGCGGCGTGCTGAAGCTGCCGGTTTTCACCGGTACCGAGGGTGAGAGCACCATCGAGCTGAAGACCCTGCTGGGGTCGACCGGTATGACGACCCTGGACCCGGGGTTCGGCAACACCGCTTCGTGTAGCTCGAAGATCACCTACATCGACGGGGCCGCCGGGATCCTGCGTTACCGCGGATACCCGATCGAGGACCTCGCCGTCCACAGCACCTTCCTTGAGACCGCCTACCTCGTGATCTACGGGGAGCTTCCGGAGCCCGGACAGCTCAAGGAGTTCTCGGACAAGCTGCGCGACAACGCCGACATCCCGGCCGACATGGGCACGCTCATCGACGCGATGCCCCGCAACGGCCACCCCATGGCACTGATCGCCGGCGCCGTGAACACTCTGGCCGCGTACTACGAGGACAGCGCGGACCCTGAGGACGAGAACCAGGTAGAGCTCGCCACGATCCGGCTGTTGGCCAAGCTGCCGACGATCGCGGCCCGCATCTACCGCAACTCGATCGGTGAGACCCCGATCGCCCCGGACGACTCGCTCGACTACGTCGACAACTTCATCCGGATGACCTTCGGTGACAAGGCCCCCACCGGTGAGCTGGGCGACCTGTTCAACAAGGCCGTCGGCATGCTGCTGGTGCTGCACGCCGACCACGAGCTGAACTGCTCCACCGCCACCGTGCGCGTGGTCGGTTCCGCCAAGGCCGACATCTTCGCCAGCGTCGCCTCCGGCATCAACGCCCTGTCCGGCCCGTCCCACGGCGGTGCCAACCAGGCCGTGCTGGAGATGCTGGAGGAGATCCGCGACTCGGGCATCTCCATCGAGGACTTCCTGGAGAAGGTCAAGGCCCGCGAGATGCGTCTCATGGGCTTCGGGCACCGGGTCTACAAGAACTTCGACCCGCGCAGCAAGGAGATCAAGGTTCTGGCGAGCCAGATCCTGGACCGGCACGACAGCCCGGACGAGCTCTTCGCACTCGCCCTCAAGCTTGAGGCCGCCGCGCTGCAGGACCCGTACTTCACCGAGCGCAAGCTGTACCCGAACGTCGACTTCTACACCGGCGTCATCTACCGCACCATGGGCTTCCCGACCAACATGTTCACCGTGTTGTTCGCCCTCGGCCGCCTGCCCGGCTGGATCGCCCACTACCGCGAGCAGCTGCACGACCCGGCCTTCCGGATCGCGCGCCCGCGCCAGCACTACATCGGCTCGAACGAGCGCCGATACCCCGGCCAGGGCTGACACCCGCCCGAGAGCACCTCGACCGCCCGCCCACGTCACCGACGAGGGCGGGCGTTCCCATGTGCGCGCCACGAAGAAGGAACGGTGTAGAACCTCCCTTTCCTTGCGCTTTGCGTACCTTCTGTCATCGGTATGCGACGTTGAGAGAAGTGGCAACGAAGCGGCCCCGGACGGCGCGGGCCGCGCGAGGGAGGGGGCCCGGCTATGGTCCGGTACGAGTCGGCCGGTGACATGCTCGGTGAGCTGAGCCGAAGCTGGTGGGTCGTGGTCGTTCGCGGTGCCGCCGCCGTGATCTTCGGCTTGGTGGCGCTCATCTGGCCCGGGGTCACCACGGTGGCCCTGGCCTTCGTCTTCGGTGCCTTCGCGCTGGTGGACGGGGTCGTTCTGGGGTTCGCAGCCTTCCGGGCGGCCTCCGGCACCCGTCTTCCGTTGGTGATCCAGTCGGTGCTCGGCATCCTGCTGGGTGTGGCCGCCCTGATCTGGCCGACCGTCGCGGTGGTCGCCCTGGTCTTCGTCATCGGGGCATGGGCGATCGTCACCGGTATCGCCGAGATCATCACCGCGATACGACTGCGCGCGCAGATGACCTCTGAGTGGCTGCTGATCTTCGCCGGGGCGCTGTCGGTGATCTTCGGTCTGCTGCTGTGGCTCTGGCCCGGGCTGGGCGCGTTGGCGATGGTCGCCGTGGTCGGCGTCTACGCGATCGTGTTCGGGATCGCCCTGGTGATCGCGGGCCTGCGGCTCAGGGGCGCGGGCACCGCGACCGCTTCGTCGGAGGAGGATGAGGCGTTCGCCGAGGGGGACACCACCTACGAGTCCGGGCCGCGGCACGCCGGGGAGCCCGAGGGCGGTGACCTGCTCGCCGACGGCCCCACCGCAGAGGGGGACGAGCACGATGTCAGCGCCTTCGACGACGGTTACACGGACGGCTACCGCGACGGTTACCGGGGTGATCCGGCCGGCGCCACCGAGGCCTCCGTGTACGAGGACGAGACCGCCGCCCCGCGAGTGGGCAAACACCGCGCGCCCAAGGACCCGCCGGAGGACACCGGTACTCCGTAACGTGAAGGATCCCAGGTCGGTCCGCGCCGGCCGGGAGAGGGCCGAGTCGGCCGACCTGATTCTCGGGGACGACCGACTCGGCCCCTTCGCGCCGCCGACCAGTTCCACGCGGGCCCGGAAAAACGGGAGGACGGGACGGAGGGGAGTCCCCTACAGTGGGGCCATGGCCTTCCAGCAGCTGTTCTACCAGTAGGACCCCGCGTCCTCGACGCCTCCGCGCCGCCCCTTCCGAGGACCGGCGCCTCATAGTCCTACCCGTAGACAGTCTCAGGAGAGAACCATGACCCGTCGTGCCCATATCGCCATGGTCGGCGTCCCCGCGGTGAGCCACGTCCTGCCAAGCCTGGAGATCATCCGCGAACTGGTCCGTAGGGGCCACCGCGTCACCTACGCCAACGACCCCGTCGGTCGGATCGGTGAGCTCATCGAGTCCACCGGCGCCGAGCTCGTCCCCTTCACCACCACCCTGCCCACGGGGGACGAGGAGTGGAGCGACGATCCGATCGAGGGGATGGACATCTTCCTCGACGACGCCATCAACAGCCTGCCCGTGCTTCGGAAGGCCTATGAGGAGGACCGTCCCGACCTGTTCCTCTACGACATCGGTGGGTACACCGCCCGCGTCATGGGGATCGAGTGGGGGATCCCCACCATCCAGCTGTCTCCGACCTACGTCGGCTGGGCCGACCACGCCGACACCGTCATGGTCTGGCTGCGCGAACAACCGGGGGCCGAGGAACACTTCGCCAAGTTCGACGCCTGGCTGGTCGAGAACGGGGTGGAGGGGCTGGACCACGCCGGCTTCGCGGGCGAACCCGATCGGGCGTTGGCGATGATCCCACGCGAGATGCAGCCCTTCGCCGACACGGTGGCCGACACGGTCACCTTCGTCGGGCCCTGCCTGGGCGAGCGTGCGGACCAGGGAACCTGGACCCGACCGGCCGACGCGGAGAAGGTCGTCCTGGTGTCGCTGGGTTCGGCCTACACGGAACGACCGGACTTCTACCGCGAATGCGTGCGGGCCTTCGGCGACCTGCCCGGGTGGCGCACCGTCCTCCAGATCGGTGAGTACGTCGACCCGTCCGTGTTGGGGGAGGTCCCCGACACCGTCGAGGTCCGCCGATGGGTTCCGCAACTGGACATCCTGCGGCAGGCGGACGCCTTCGTCACCCACGCGGGTATGGGAGGCTCTAGTGAGGGTCTCCACACCGGTACCCCGATGATCGCGGTGCCGCAGGCGGTGGACCAGTTCGACAACGCCGACCGCCTCCAGGAACTGGGGGTGGCCCGCCGGATCGACACCGAGGCGGCCACCGCCGAGGTACTGCGCGACGCGCTGCTCGACCTCACCCGCGATCCCGAGGTCGCGCGCCGACTGGCCGACATCAGCGGCCGACTCCAGCGCAGCGGTAGCCCCTACGCGGCCGACCTCATCGAAGCCGCGATTCCTTAGGTCCGACCTGATCGGACCCGACCCCACACCGACCGGTGCGCCGTCCTCGCGGGCGGCGCACCGGCCGTGTCCGTACCCATCGAAAGGGGCAGTGCCCATGGACCACCTCGTCGTCGTCACAGGAGGACCGGGTTCGGGCAAGACGACGCTGATCGACCACCTCGCCGGGCTCGGCCACGGACGCACCGTGGAGGCCGGGCGGGCGATCATCCGCGACCAGCGGGCGATCGGTGGTCCAGGCCTGTCCTGGCGTGACGAGGACCTGTTCGTCGAGCTGATGCTCTCGTGGGACATGCGTTCGCACCGGGAGGCGGCCGGCCGGGAGGGCCTGGTCTTCTGTGACCGGGGAGTGCCCGACATGGTCGGCTACTTCCTCCAACGGGGTCGGCGCGTCCCCGAACACGTGCGTGAGGCGGCCCGACTGTTCCGCTACCACCACCGCGTCTTCCTCGCCCCGCCCTGGCCGGAGATCTACGCCGGGGACACCGAACGACACCAGTCGCCGGAGGAGGCCGAACGCACCTTCGCCGCGATGCGGGAGGGTTACCCCTCGTGCGGGTACGAGACGGTTCTGTTGCCCCGCGCGTCGGTCGTCGATCGTGCCCGTTTCGTCCTGGAGACCCTCGAAACGGACGCGGCGAGTCGGCCGCTGTGATGCTCGTGAGGACGTCCGTGCCGTGGTTGTGGCCGTACGTGGCCGTATAACGCGAAGTCCCTTGTGGATCGGGGTGGTCGCCGCCACACTCTTTCTATACACAGGGTGGGGGTGATTCGGCAGGTGGCGCACGCGTCGGGGTTCGGCATGCCGCCGATGAGCTGGGAAGGGATCGACCACGCGCTCAATCGTGTCCGTGGTGAGGTCGATCGGATCTCCCTCAACCTGGCCGATCTCGACCGGCACACGGTGTACCGCCTGCTCCGTGGCGCCGAACTGAACGGTGGGACCCGCGGTCGCTGGGAGGCCGCGGACGTACACGCCCACCGGTTGTGGCCGACCCACGCCGCCTTCGAATCGGTGGTCGAACACGCCGCGCGCCTGCGCGAGTCCGGAGTCGCCGACTCCCAGGCCGAGCTCACCCGACTGCTCATGGGCGAGTCCGTGACCCTGCCCCTGGCCGAGGTCCCCCTGCGCGAACGCGGCCTGCTCGACCCGGGCACCGAGAACATCACCCTGGCCGAGGCCATCGCCCGGATGACCGCCGACTACGAGGCGATCACGGAGGTCGTCTCCGCGGTGGAGACCGCCTGGGACGCCCTCCACCCGCGGCTCGACGAACTCGACGCGATGTGGCGGGAGGTCGGCACGCTCGCGGACATGGTCGAGGTTCCCGACGACGAGTACGAGGACCTGCGCGCCGAACTGGAACGGGTCGGGAACACCGTGCGCCGCGACCCGTTGTCGCTGGTCGCCGACGGTGGCGTGGACACCCTCGACCTGGACCGTATGCGTTCGATCCTGGACCGGACCCGGGGTGAACTCCGGGACGCCCTGCGCATGCGCGACGCCTACGACGAGAGCGTGAGCCGGCTCGATTCGGCCATCGACGACGTCGAGAAGGTGGTGCTGCGCTCCCGTGACCTGCGTGTCCGTGTGGTCGCGAAGATCTCCTCCCCGGCGGCCATCGACGTCCCCGACCCGGTCCCGGAGCTGCGCGCGGCCATCGCCGAGATGGACGAACTGCGGTCCCGGCGACGGTGGCGGGCCCTGGGCGCGCGCCTGGGGGAACTACAGCGCTCCGTGCACGAGTCCGGGGACGACGCGCGCGACCGGGAACGCAACCTCGGCGGCCTCCTCCAACGCAGGGCCGAACTGAGAGGGCGCCTGGACGCCTTCCGCGCCCGGGCGGTGCGCCTGGGCCTGGCCGAACACGAACGACTTGTCGAACCCCATGGGCGTGCGCACTGGGAGTTGTGGAAGGCCCCCTGCGACCTGCGGGCCGCCACGGTGGCGCTGTCCGCCTACCAGAGGGCGCTTCAGGAACTCGTGGGGACCGAGACCCCCTCGGTCGGAACCCAGGACGGCGGTGTGAACAGATGAACGAGTGCGCCTCCCCCGGCTGCTCGGGGCTGATCGAGGACGGCTTCTGCGGTGTGTGCGGTCTGGCGCCCATGGACGCGCCGACCACCCGCACCCCGGGACCGGGGCCCTCCGTTCCCCCGTGGAACGGCCCCTCGGGCGGGAGCCCCGCGGACATCGAGGGGGCCGTCCACTCACACCCGATCAGCTCCGGCAACGTCCGCATCTCGGGGCGCTCCGGCCCGGGCAGCATCTCGGGTTCCAGCGGTGGTTCGCGCAGCGGACGCACCTCCAGCGCCGGCTCCCGACGCGGCATGCTCGGGTTGGGCATGGTCCAGGTGCCGCTGGTGCCGGCGAAGGACCCCTCCGAGGCGATCATGACCGCCCCGGTCGTGTCGGAGAAGAACCGCTTCTGCGGCAACTGCTCGGAGAGGGTCGGTCGGACCAGAGGCGACCAACCGGGCCGCACCGAGGGTTTCTGCCGCCAGTGCGGCACCCAGTTCTCCTTCACCCCCAAACTGGTCGAACGCGAGGTGGTCGGCGACCAGTACGAGGTGCTCGGCTGTCTGGCCCACGGCGGGCTGGGCTGGATCTACCTGGCCAGGGACCGCAACGTCAACAACCGCTGGGTGGTGCTGAAGGGCCTGCTCAACGCGGGTGACGCCGAGGCGCACAAGGCGGCCGCGGCCGAACGCGCCTTCCTCTCCGAGGTCGAGCACCCCAACATCGTCAAGATCATCAACTTCTCTCAGCATCCCGACCCGCGCACCGGGATCCCCGGCGGCCACATCGTCATGGAGTACGTGGGCGGCAAGTCGCTGCGGGAGCTGCTCATCGAGCGCCGGGAGCAGGGGACGAGCGAGGACGTCCTGCCCCTGGAACAGGTCATCGCCTACGGGCTGGAGTGCCTGAGGGCCCTCGGCTACCTGCACTCCAAGGGGCTGCTGTACTGCGACTTCAAACCGGACAACGTCATCCAGAGCGAGGAGCAGATCAAGCTCATCGACCTGGGCGGCGTCCGACGCATGGACGACGGACTCAGCCCCGTCTACACCACACCCGGGTACCGGGTTCCCGAGGAAGAGCTGCGCGGCCCCGGCCCCAGTGTCAGCGCCGACCTGTACTCGGTGGGGCGGGCCCTGGCGGTGCTCAGCTTCCACTTCGGCTTCATCCGCAAACACCCGCACGACCTTCCGCCCCGGCACGAGGTGCCGTTGCTGCGGAGGTTCGAGTCCTACGACCGCTTACTGCGCAGGGCGACCCACCACGACCCGGAGGCGCGCTTCCACGACGCCGGTGACATGGCCGACCAGCTCACCGGTGTGTTGCGCGAGGTGCTCGCGGAGATCGAGGGGACGCCCCACCCGGCGGCCTCCGCGCTCTTCGGCGGAGAGACCTTCACCGGGCTGCCCGAGTCCGGCGCACACGACGCCGACCGGATGCTGTCCCCGCCCGGCCCCATCGAGGCCGCGGCGCTGTTGCCCTCACCGCTCATCGACCAGCTCGACCCCGCGGCCCAACACCTGCGCAACCACGTGGGCATGGCCCCGAACGAACTCATCCCGATCCTGCGGTCGGCCAGGGCACCCTCGCCGGAGACCCTGCTCATGCTGTCCCGGTCGCTGATGACGGTCGGCCGCTACAAGGAGTCGCTGGACGTACTGGAACGGTTCAGCCTCGCGGTCCCCGGTGACTGGCGCACCATGTGGTACCTCGCGGTCGCCGAGCTGAGCACCGGCCGGTTCCACGAGGCCCGAGACCACTTCGCCGAGCTGTACGCCCACCTGCCCGGGGAGGCCGCGCCCAAGCTCGGGCTCGCCCTGGCCTGCGAGCGCACCGGTGAACACGACGTCGCCGCCCGCCGGTACGCCACGGTGTGGACCACCGACCACTCCTACGTGAGCGCCGCGTTCGGCCTGGCCAGGATCCGGCTCGCCCAGGACGACCGGACCGGCGCCATCGAGGTGCTGGACACCGTCCCCGAACTGTCCAGCATGTACGTCCACGCCCAGACCGCGCTGATCTCCGTGCTGGCCGGGGGCACCGGCGACGGCATGGGCCTGGTCAGGGCGGGGGAGAGGCTCGGCCGGATCGGTCTGGACAGCGAGTCCGTCGACCGACTGGCCGTACGGGTCCTGGAGTCCGCCCTGGAATGGCTCCGGGGCGGCGGGGCCCCACCACGGGGGAGCCTACTTCTCGAAGACGAGCTCACCGAGGACGGGGTGCGCGCCAACCTGGAACGCCGCTACCGGTCCCTGGCCCAACGGACCGGTCACGTCATGGAGCGTTACGAGCTCATCGACAAGGCGAACTCCCTACGTCCCGTGACCCTGCTGTGAGGATAGAAGGAACGGCGATGACGATGGTCCGGACCTGCCCCACCTGCGCCGAAACGGTGTCGACGAGCGACGCCTTCTGTGAGGGTTGCGGCCGGAACCTGCCCGTGGAGGCGCACACCCCCGTGCCGAACCCGGAGGCCACGGCACCCGACTCGGTACCGACCGCGCCCCAGGAGAGCATGGCCGGGGTCTCCCCGGGCACCGACGTGGACGAGGTCGACGCGCAGGCCACGCAACCCATCCGCCGCGACGCGGTGATCCCGCGGACCGGTCCGGCACCGGTCTCGCCGAAGGTGGCCCCCGAGTGGCGCCCTCCCACCCCCGGCGGTGAACCGGTCGTGGCCGCCGACCCCGGCCAGTGCGTGTGGTGCCCCGGGCGGGTGGTGGACGGCTACTGCGAGAAGTGCGGATTCCTCCAGCCCACCGGCCGCGACCACGTCGAGGTACGCGCCGGGACGGTCTTCGGGGTCAGCGATCGCGGGCTGCGCCACAAGCGCAACGAGGACGCCATGGCCATCCGGGTGATCGAGGACGACGCCCCGCACGCGGCGGGCGCCGTCGTCGCGGTGGTCTGCGACGGAGTGTCCAGCTCGCCCCGCTCGGACGAGGCCTCCAGGGTCACCGCGGAGACGGGCGCGACCGTGCTCGCCGAACGTCTGCGCCAGGGCGCAGACCCCCGTGAGGCCACCGGGGAGGCGATGACCCAGGCCGCCCGGGCCGTCGCGGCCATCGCCGAATCACCCGAATTCGCGCCCGCCTGCACCTTCGTGTCGGCCGTGACCTGCCCGAAGACGGGGGCGGTGACCGTCGGGTGGGTCGGCGACAGCCGTGCCTACTGGCTCTCCGGTGGGCCCACCTCCAGTACCTCCACCCTGCTCACCAGGGACGACTCCTGGAGCGAGGCGATGGTGCAGATGGGCGCGCTGACCCGGGAGGAGGCCATGCGCTCGGCCAACGCCCACGCGCTCATCGCCTGGATGGGCGCGGACTCCGGCGAGATCGACGCGCACATCTCCACCGTGACCCCCACCGGACCCGGCGCCGTCGTGCTGTGCAGCGACGGCCTGTGGAACTACTACCCGGAGGCCGAGGCCCTGGCCGACGCCGTACCGGGCACCGGCACCGCGCCCTTGGAAGCGGCCAGAACCTACGTCGGGCTGGCGCTGAGAGCCGGCGGTAAGGACAACATCACCGTCGTCGTCATACCCGTACCCACAGGGGGTCGCCGTGCCGAACACGTCTGACCGGGCCGGGGGGCCCGAGTTCCGGATCCAGGTGGACCAGAACCCCTACCTGCCGCTGGGCGGTACGGAGGTGCACGCCGTGGTGAGCGTGACCTCCCACAGCCCCGTCCTGGTGGGGACCTCGGTACGCGCCTCCGAGGTGATCATCATCGACACCTCCGGGTCCATGTACGGCGAGAAGATCAACGCGGCCAAGCAGGCGGCCCGCGCGGCGATCGAGACCCTGCGCGAGGGTGTGCGCTTCGCGATCGTCGCCGGACACCGCGAGGCCGAGATGATCTACCCCGCCGCCGATCGGTTGGCCGAGGTGGACGACCGGACCCGCGCGCAGGCCCTGGAAGCCGTGGGCCGGTTGCGCGCCGACGGCGGCACCCGGATGGGTGCCTGGCTGCTCAAGGCCGCGGAGTTGTTCGAATCCGGTGGCGAGGGCATCAAGCACGCCATCCTTCTCACCGACGGTCAGAACAACGAGATGTCCGATGTCTTCGAGGAGGTGCTCCGACGGATCGCGGGCAGGTTCGTCTGCGACTGTCGCGGGGTCGGCACCGACTGGAAGGTCGAGGAACTGCGCCGCGTCGACGCGGCGCTCCTGGGCGGCGGCCCCGGCATCATCGCCGACCCCGCCGACATGACCGCCGACTTCCGGGCCATGGCCCAGGCGTCCATGGGCAAGACCGTGGCCGACGTGGCGTTGCGCCTGTGGGCCCCGCAGAACTCCGTGGTGCGTTTCGTCAAACAGGTCGCGCCCACGGTCCAGGACCTCACCGACCGCGCCGTCCAACGGGTACCGCAGGCCAACGACTACCCGACCGGGTCCTGGGGCACCGAGGGCCGCGACTACCACGTGTGCGTCGAGGTGCCCGCGGGCGACCCCGGACGACAACTGCGCGCCGGATGGGTGCGCGTGGTGATGCCCGGCCGGACCCCGGACCGGGACGAGGTCCTGGCCTCGGGGAACATCCTCGCCGAGTGGACACCGGACGAGGCCAGGGCCACCGAGATCAACCCCCGGGTGGCCCACTACACGGGTCAGGTGGAACTGGCCCGGGCGATCCAGGACGGGCTCACGGCCCGTCGAGGGGGCGACGAGGCCACCGCCACCACACGATTGGGTCGGGCCGTCGCGCTCGCACACGAGTCGGGCGATGAGGAGACGGCGAGGCTGCTCGACCGGGTCGTCGACGTGATCGACCCGGTCACCGGAACCGTCCGACTCAAGCCCGGCGTCGACAAGATCGACGAGATGACCCTCGACACCAACTCGACCCGGACCGTACGGACCCGCCCCCGCCAGCACGGGCCGGGAACCGGCGGTGCCCCCGGACCCGGGTAGGAGGGACCCATGCCGAGTTGCCCTTCAGGGCACCACTCCACGGCCGACGACTTCTGCGACATCTGCGGGCTGCGACTCCAAGCGTGGTCCGCCACACGGGTCGCCTCCGGACGGCGTCGTCCGGAACCGCCCCGACCCCCCACCCCCGCCCCCGACCCGCCACCTCCACCACCGCCCAGACCCGTACCGGCGCAACGCGGTGGCCCCTGCCCGGAGTGCGGCACGTCCCGGGCCGGTCGTTTCTGCGAGGAGTGCGGCTACGACTTCGCGTCACAGTCCGGCAGCCACCAACGCCGGATGTCGGATCCTGGGAGCGCGTCGAGGGGAGTGCGCTGGCGGGCGATCGTCGCCGCCGATCCGGCCTACTACCAGTACATGGTCGACCAGGGGATGCTCGATCCCGACCGGATCGACTTCCCCACCGGCCAAAGGCAACGTCGGGTGACCCTCAAGGGCGATCGCGTGCACATCGGTCGGGGGAGTCGCTCGCGCGAGTTCTTCCCCGAGATCGACCTGGGCGGGCCCGGGGGAGACCCCGCCATCTCCCACATCCACGCGGTTCTGTTGGCCCGCCCCGGCGACACCTGGTCGTTGGTGGACCCGGGCTCGACCAACGGGACCACGATCAACGGGACCGCCAACCCCATAGCGCGCAACGTGGAGGTCCCCCTGAACGACAGCGACCGGATCTACGTCGGCGCGTGGACCTCCATCCTCCTCCAGAAGGGGTGAACCCCGTTGATGCCCCCGAACCCCGAACAAGTGGCAGGGCGACCCGAGCCGGGAGCCCCCTCCCTACCGCCGGGACCACCGCCACGGACCCCCGGCGGCCCGGCACCCGGTGCGCCGCGCCCCAAAGGAACGGCGGTCGCCTCGTCACCCGGGAGGGAGCGCCCCACACCACGGTCGCGCTCCTGGGGGCCGAGGATCCGATCGACCTTGGGCACCACCCCGGCCCGGGTGTGGATGCTGTCCCTGCTGTGCGTGGCGACCATCGCGGGCCTGTTCGGGTCCGCGACCGTCACCCTCGGCCAGGCCCGAGACGGACTCGACGTCCTGGGCCGGGACGCCGGCCCCCAGGCCATGGCCACCACCGAGCTGTACCTGGCCCTGGCCGACATGGACGCCCGAGTCACCGACATCCTCCTCATGGGTACCGACCACGACCTCGGGTCGGGGCGTGCGGAGGCCGAGAACGGTTATGAGACCAGCCGGACCCAGGCCGGTCGGGCCCTGCTCCACGCGGCCTCGTTGACCGAGTCGAGCGAGCCGACCGATGAGCAGACGGTCGAGGAGTACAACGTCCAGGCGGTCCTGGACGGGATCGGTGCCTACGAACAGTTGGCCGCGCAGGCCCGGCTGCTCAACGACGAGGCCGAAGCCCCGCCGGGGGAGGTCGACCCCGAGGCCCTGCGAAGCTATCGGCAGGCAACACAGCTGATGCACACCGAACTCCTGCCCAAGGCGTTCAACCTGGGACTGGACTCCTCGGCGATCGTGCGCGCCAACCACGAGGAGGGACAGTCCTCGGTCGCGCTGGGGCTGGTGTGGGTCGGAGGAGTCGGGGTGGCCACCGTCGCCTCCCTCATCGCCCTTCAGCTGTACCTGCGGGTGCGGTTCCGCCGTCGGTTCAACGCCCCGCTCCTGGCCGCGACCGTCGGCACCGTCGTCCTGACCGTCGGGGTCACGCTCGCGCTCAACAGCAGCGGCGGCCACCAGGGAGAGGCCAAGGACGAGGGGTTGGACGCCGCGATGGCGTTGGCGCGAGCGGGCGCCATCACCACGGACATGCAGGCCGACCAGAGCCGATACCTGATCGACGACTCGTTCGCCGACAACTACCAGCAGGTCTACCTGGAACGATCCCAGCAGGTGCTGTTCCGCCCGGCGAGCACCCTGGACGACTACTACGCGCAGGTCGCCGAGGTACCTGAGGCGTTCCCGAACCTGCCCGGATCGGACGGCTCCGACCCCGAGGACCCCGGAACGTTGGGCTACCTGGGGGAGGACGCCCGGGACGCGCTGCTTCCGGGACACGAGGACGCGCTCGCCGAGGTGCTGACGGCCTACAACGACCTGCAGGTCGAGGACCAGAGCCTGCGCGCCGCCGTGGGGGAGGGCGACCGAGAGACCGCGATCGACGTCCGGATGGGGGTCTCCCACACCGAGGACGGGGTCTTCCCCGCCTACATGGACGCCCTGGACGGACTGATCGACCTGCACCAGGAGGAGTTCGCCGACGGCATCGAACGGGGCAACACGGCGCTCGCACCGTGGACCTGGGGTCTTCCGGTCGGTGCGCTGATCCTGTTGACCCTGGTGGTGATCGGGGTCCGTCCCCGGCTCGCCGAGTACCGCTGAGGGACTGTTCGGGATGAACAGTCGGATCGAGGTGAACACGCACATGTGGTTCGGACGTCGTCGCGCGTGGTCCGTGGCGGCCCTGCTCGCCACGGCGACGCTGGTTTCGCCCGCCTGCTCGGCGGAGGGACGGGAGTCCCTGGTGGACGCGGAGTCGTTGACCATCGGGGTCAAGGCCGACCAGCCCGGGTTGGGCCTGGACGTGGAGGGGGAGCTGGTCGGGTTCGACGTGGACGTGGCCCACGAGATCGCCGAACGGTTGGGTGTCACCGACGTGGAGCTGGTCGGGGTCACCTCGGCCGAACGCGAGGACAAGCTGGTCAGTGGCGAGGTGGACATGGTCGTGGCGACCTACTCCATCACTCCGGCCCGCAAGACCGAGGTGATCTTCGGCGGTCCGTACTACGTGGCCAAGCAGGACATCCTGGTGCACGCCGACGAGAGCGAGGTGTCCGGGGTCCGTGACCTGGAGGGGCGCAGTGTCTGCCAGGGGGAGGGCTCCAACTCGGCGCGGCGGATCACCGACGGACTCGGGATCGACGTGTCCGAACTACAGGAGGCGGAGAGTTACAGCGCCTGCATAGAGCGTCTCGCCGAGGGAGAGGTGGACGCGGTGTCCACCGACAATCTGATTCTCGCCGGCTACCTCGCCGAGAACCCGGACGGGTTCCGATTGGTCAACAATCCCTTCACCGACGAGAAGTACGGGGTCGGGTTGCCCTATGGCGACGTGGCCGCCTGCGAGGCCGTGAACAAGGCGGTCGGGGAGATGTACCAGGACGGGACGGCGTCCGAACTGCTCGACAAGTGGTTCGGCGAGACCGGCCTCGAAGTGGTCCGCAGCGTGCCCCAATTCGAGGGGTGTGACTAAGGCGCTTCGAGCCGGGAAGAGCACTCGGGGAACATCGGTCGACGGGGGTCTACCGGGGTGGCCCGAATGGGTCTTATGGCAGATACTGAACCTTATGTAGCGAATTGGGGGACAGAGGAGGAGTTGGCCGTTGACCATCGTCGAGTTCCTGAAGGAACGTCTCGATGAGGACGAACGCGCGTCCAAAGCCGTGCCCGTGGGTTCGCGCGGTCGGGAGAGAGCCCTGGCCGAAGTCGCGGCCAAACGCAAGATCGTCCAGGGCTACACCGAGGCGCACGCCGCGAGCATGCGCATCCTGGACGCGTCCGGAACGGCCGTGAAGGTCAAGGGCGATCCCTGGTCGGAACTGCTGGCCTGGCGGCTCGCGGTGAAGTACCTCGCCGCCGTCTACCGGGGCCACCCCCTCTACGACCCCACCTGGGAGGACTGAAGGCGGGCGTCAACCCCTCCGTACCGCGTTCAAGCGCGGGATCTGTTCGACGGCCCACGGACTGATCGCCCAGGGGGCGCCTTCGGCGAGGGCGACCACGCCCTCCCAATCCGCCCACGCGTATTCGGCCACCTCGTCGGGGTTCGGGGCGGGCTCGTCCTCGGTGCGCGCCCAGAACACCGGGCAGAACTCGTTCTCCACGATGCCCTCGGCCGAGATCGCCCGGTATCGGAAGTCCGGCAGGGCGTCGGTGATCTCGGTCAACCCGATCCCCAGTTCCTGTCGCGCCCTGCGGCGGATCGCGTCCGGAATCGACTCCTCCGGGGCCGGGTGGCCACAGCAGCTGTTGGTCCACACCCCCGGCCAGGTGGTCTTGCCCAGCGCGCGACGGGTGAAGAGCACCCGGCCGTCCGGGCCGAAGATGTAGCTGGAGAACGCCAGGTGCAGAGGGGTGTCCTCGGTGTGCACCACGGCCTTGTCCGCCGAACCGGTGGGGCGGTGCTCCTCGTCCAGCAGCACCACGAATTCGCGCTCCGCCGTACTCGGTCCGGAAACGGGCCGGGACATGGTTCCTCCCTCGTTGGCGGACACCTCTCGTGCCGCACGTGTCGACGCTGACTCCCCCATGGTCCCTCATGGTCGCCTCTCACGGGGGCGAATACGAATCAGGTGGTCGGAGGAGCCGGGCGTCCCGGTCCGAATCTGCGCATAAGGTTCCTGTTGGCCCGGCCAAGCGGGCACCAGGAACAGCGGCGGGTGTGGTGATGACGGAGACGATGACCAGGGTGACGGCCGACGGGATCGACCCGGAGGAGCTTCGGAGGTGCCTGGAGGTCCTCGCGAAGGCCGAGACCCTGCCCCCTGACCACGAGGACTCGCTCACCCTGCAACGGGCCACCTCCGGTCTCTTCAAGGCCGTCAAGGAACGCCGCCGCAAGGAGCGTCGAGCCGCCGAGAAGCTCCACGACAGCTCCGTCATGGCCGCCACGGCCACCGCGGCGCCGGACCGAATCGACGACGAGACCAACGGTCGCGCGCTCACCAGCGGCAGCACCGGAGCACTCGCCGGGGTGCTGCGCAAGGCCCGCCCCTGTTACGTGTGCAAGCAGAAGTACCGCGAGGTCGACGCCTTCTACCACCAGCTGTGTCCGGAGTGCGCGGCCTTCAATCGAGAACGCCGCAACGCCCGGACCGATCTCACCGGTCGCCGCGCCCTGCTGACCGGCGGCCGCGCCAAGATCGGCATGTACATCGCGCTGCGGTTGCTGCGCGACGGTGCCCACACCACCATCACCACGCGCTTCCCCAACGACGCCGTGCGCCGCTTCGCCGCGATGCCCGACAGCGACCGGTGGCTGCACCGGCTCGACGTCGTCGGGATCGACCTGCGTGACCCCGGCCAGGTCCTGCGGTTGGCCGACTCGGTGAGCGGGCGCGGGCACCTGGACATCCTCATCAACAACGCCGCGCAGACCGTACGGCGCTCGCCCGACTCCTACGCGCCGCTCATCGCCGCGGAGGCCCGACCGCTCACCGGCGACGGCCTGCCCGAACCCCTGGTGCTCGGCGGTGTGCGCCCACAAGCCCTGGAGGGCGCCGGGGAGACGGACATCGCCCGCGTCGCACCGCACACCCTCACCCCGGAGATGCTCACCTCGCTGGCGCTGACCACCGGCGCCGCCCACCCCGACCGGGTCCGTGCGGGCGGCGCGATCGACGCCGGCGGTCTCGTCCCCGACCTGGCCCCGGTCAACAGCTGGACCCGAACGGCCGGGGAGATCGACCCCGTGGAGATGCTCGAAGTCCAGCTGTGCAACGTCAGTGCCCCGTTCCTCCTGGTGAACCGGCTGCGCCCTGCGCTGGCCGCCTCCCCGGCCCGTCGTACCTACGTGGTCAACGTTTCCGCGATGGAGGGCGTGTTCGGTCGCGGTTACAAGGGGCCCGGGCACCCGCACACCAACATGGCCAAGTCCGCGCTGAACCAGCTCACCCGGACCAGCGCCGAGGAGATGTTGGAGTCCGACGGCATCCTCATGACCAGCGTCGACACCGGATGGATCACCGACGAACGCCCGCACCCGGACCGGGAGCGCCTCGCCGAGGCCGGGTTCCACGCTCCGCTCGACCTGGAGGACGGGGCGGCGCGCGTCTACGACCCGATCGTCCGCGGGGAGCTGGGCGAGGACCTGTACGGCTGCTTCCTCAAGGACTACAGGACCGGCGACTGGTAGGTCGCGGGCTCAGGGCAGCAGGATCAGGCGGACCGGTGATCCGAACCGTCCGGCCAGTCGTTCCACCGCGCCCGGGGCCCGTTCCAGCGGGAACGTGTCGCTGATGGACCGGGAGAACTCCACCCGTCCGGCGCGCACCAGGTCCACCAGCTCCACCACGTGCGCGGGCTCGGAACCGTGGTGGCCCAGGATCCGTTGGCGCAGGTAACCGAAGCGGGTGCCGCCGGAGACCTCCAACGGCTTGTCGGCCAGTCCGACCAGCACGAGCCGCCCGTGTTCGCCCAGGACACGGGTGGCCTGTTCCCGGACGGTCGGTGCCCCGGCGAAGTCGAAGGCGACGTCCAGCCCGCGCCCGTGGGTGAGCTGTCCGATCCGAGTGAGGAAGTCCGGGGCCGTGGGATCGAGGGCTTCGTCGGCGCCATGGTCGAGGGAACGCTTGCGCGCGATCTCGTCGGGATCGGCGACGATGATCGGGGCCGCGCCGACCATCCGCAGCAGCTGGACCGCGTGGACGCCCAGACTGCCCGCGCCCCACACGCACACCGCCTCCGCGGCGCGCACGTCGCCGGTGGCGGAGACCGCGGCCCAGGCCGTGGCCACCGCGCCCGGGATGATCGCCCCCTGTTCGAACGGCAGGGCGTCGGGGATCGGAACGAGGGTGTCCTCGTTGGCCAACACGTACTCGGCCCATCCTCCGTCGTAGTCCACCCCGCGGGTGAGCAGCCGGCCACGGTGGTCGTGTTCGTCGGTCCGGAGCGCCACCCTGCCGCCGACCTCGTGGCCCAGGACCTCCGTGCCGACCTCCACGATCTCGCCGGACACCTCGTGACCCGGGGTGACGGTATCCCCCCGAAGGTAGAGCGGGGACAGATCGCCCTCGACCAGGTGTACGTCGGACGGGCAGATCCCCGCGGCCCTCACCCGGATCAGCACCTGTCCTCGACCAGGTACCGGTTTGGGGACGTCGGTGACCTTCAGGGTCCGGTCGGTGATGTTCAACCGGGCCGCACGCATGGTGGCCATGGGGTATTCCTCGCAGACGTGTCGTCGTAACGCGATTCCCCACGATCATCACGCTCCGCACATGAGTCCGTACGGGGGCGACACGGGTCATAAGGGTCAGAACCCGCTCACTTTTTTGTCAAGCGGGACAGTTCAGGCGACTCAGGCGACCAGACCGTTGCGATGCGCCCAGATGGCGATCTCCACCCGGTTGCGGGCGCCGAGCTTCTCCTGCACCCGGGCCAGGTGGGTCTTGACCGTGCTCACGGTGACGTACAGTTCCGCGGCGACCTCGGTGTTGGTGAGACCACGCGCCACCTCGCGCACGATGTCCAGTTCGCGGGCGGTCAACCCTCCCGGGTCGGGTTCGGCCCTCCGTGCCGTCGGCCGAGTGAAGTGCCGCAGCAGTCGCACGGTGATCCGTGGCGACACCAGGGCGTCGCCGCGCGCCGCGGCCCGCACCGACTCGATCAGCAACGCCGGCCCCGCGTCCTTGAGTAGGAAGCCCACGGCGCCGCCGGTCAACGCGGCGTGCACGTATTCATCCAGGTCGAAGGTGGTCACCACGACCACCTTCACCGGGTCGTCGAGCCCCGGCCCGGCAAGCCGACGGGTGGCCTCCAACCCGTCGATCCCGGGCATTCGGATGTCCATGAGGACCACGTCCGGCCGGAGTTCCCCGGCCAGGCGGACCGCCTCCACTCCGTCCCCGGCCTCGCCCACCACCGCGATGTCGTCCTCGGCGTCGAGCATGTAGCGAAAACCCGTCCGCACCATGCTCTGGTCGTCGGCGAGCAGCACCCGAATCGTCAACGTGTTCCTCTCCTGGGGACCGGGATCGTCGCCGACACCGTCCACCCCCCTCCGCTGGGGCCGGCGGACAGTTCTCCGCCGAGCACCCGGGCCCGTTCCGCCATCCCGACCAGACCGTGGCCGCCCCCGGAGGGAGCACCGCTCCGGGCCCCGCCCCGGCCATCGTCCACCACCCGCAGCGTCACCTCGTCGGCGTCGTCTCGCACCTCGATGTCCACCCGTGACGCGCCACGGGCATGGCGCAGCGCGTTCGTCACCGACTCCTGCGCGATCCGCCAGACCGCGGTGCCGACCGCCGCGGGCAGTTCCGGCACCGGTCCCTCCAACCGCACCGAAACCTCCGGATGCCCGGGCCCGGCGGGGGTGGCGAGCGACCGCAGTCCGTCGACCGGGTCGGACGTCAAGGGGGCCTCCTCCTCCGGATCACGCAGCCGAGAGACCATACCGCGCATCGAATCCAACGCCCGGGCGCCCGCCTCCTCGATCTCCGGTAGGGCCTCACCGACCAGCTCCGGCCTACGGTCGGCCACGTGCCGTAGCGCCTGGACCCGCACCACGATCCCGGTCACCTCGTGCGCCACCACGTCGTGCAGGTCCCGAGCGATGGCCAACCGTTCCTCGGCACGGACCCGGTGTACCCGGGTCCGCCGTTCCATCGCCCGCCAGCGCAGGTACGCACCGGGTGCCGACCCCACCAGCACCAGTAACAACGCGGCTTGCGGTTGGAGACTGAAGGACTCCCGCAGATAGTCGGACAGCACCGCGAAGAAGCACAGGACCGACACCGGCAGGATCTGCCAGGGGTGGCAGCGCAGGGCGACCAGGGAGAGCACGATCAGGAGGGCGAGTGTCTCCGCCCCCTGGATGGAATACCCGAACACGCCCATGGGCAATGGCCAGAGCAGCGCCGAGGCGACCAGCACCACCGTGGGAACGGTCACCCCGGCGGCCATGGTGGCCCATGGACCGACCCGTGGCCATACGGCCAGGGCGACCACCAGCGCGCACACGACCCCGGAGGCCCACGGCACGAAGTCCATCGATGAGTGTGGCGGCCCCGGCCAGTCGTCCATCGCCCGCGCGTGGAGGACGTAGCGCAGATCATGCACCGAGGCCACGAGCAACGCGCCCCCCAGCCCCGCCGCCGCCAATCGCGACAGGGACCGGGACCTGCGCTCGACGAAGGCGAACAGCCCGTTCGTGAGGGTGGCAAGGTTCATGGTGCCCAAGGCTAGGTCGCCGGCCCCCCTCCGGGCGTCGGCCGAAGGTATGAGGTGGGCCGGCGGTCGTCTCGGCTTTTCGGTGGATGTGCGCGAAGTGGTGCGCGGGCGACGCTGGACCCCTCGTCGAAACCGAAGGGGGCGCCACCTTGACCACAGCCACGAACCCGGACGCCGCGCCGGCCGGCGGTGATTCCGCGCCGGTCGTGTCGGACCGCGGTCGACGGGTGGCGTTCCTCGACGTCGCCCGCGCGATCGCGATGATCGGCGTCGTCCTGATGAACGCGACCTACGTCGTCTTCCCGGCGGAGATGGCCGGTGAACGTGAGTCGAGCGTTCTCACGTCGGTCCTGGACACCGGGCTGAACCTGCTCATGTCCGGTAACGCCCGCGCCATGTTGATGGTGCTGCTCGGGGTGGGAGCGGTCCTGGCCTGGGGCTCGGTGGCCCGACGTGGCGGGCGTCCCCTGGTGACCATGCTCCGCCGGTACGTCGCCCTCGGTGTGCTCTTCGGGATCCCGCACCTGCTGGTGTTCAGCGGGGACATCCTCACCCACTACGCGCTCGCCGCGCTGTTCCTCGCCCCGCTGCTGCCGCTGATGACGGCGGGGTCGCAGAACCGGCCGCTGTGGTTCGCGATCGGGGCGTTCCTCCTCTCGCCGGTGTTCGAGCCCTTCATGGGTTCGGGGTTGATCCAGGGCATGGTGATCGGACCGATCCCGCAGACCCTGGGGTTCTTCTGCGTGGGTGTGTGGCTGGCCCGGCGCCCCGAACTCTCCCCGGACTTCACGGGACCGAACCGACTCATCGCGCCGATGATCTGGGGCGGACTGGTCGCACAGGTCCTGGGCATGGCGCTGATGGCCGGCTCCGACCTGCTCTTCCCGAGGGAGTTCGATGCCGACGGCATCCCGGTCCTGGGCCCCGATGGTGTCCCGGTGACCCCGCTGCCGGCCGAGATGATGGTGAACCTCGCGTCCACGCTGACCGGCCTGGGCGGGGGCCTGTTCTACCTGGGACTGGTGTGGTGGCTGTTGGGCCGTAACGGTGCCGTGGCCAAGGCCCTGGGCGCGCTGGCGCCGCTGGGTCGCATGACGCTCACCGTCTACCTGGGCAGCACCGCGGTGTTCCTGCTGATGAAGCCCTTCGAAGGCGAGGTGCCCATGCTCGCGCAGTACGCGCTGGCCACCGGTTACTTCGTGGTGATGGCCCTGGCCGCCCGCTGGTGGCTGAGCCGGCTTCGGTTGGGTCCCCTGGAATGGGTCTGGCGTAGCGTCACCCACCTTCGCCCACAGGAACTGCGCAGGGAGGAGCGGCTCCCGGCGTAGGAGTTCAGCCCCCGGCCACGGAGGGCAGCAGCCGAACGTCGGCGCCCTCGTGGACCGGGGCGTCCAGACCACCCAGTGCCCGGCACTCGTCTTCGTCCACGAAAACGTTCACGTACCGGCGTAGCTCCCCGCGATCGTCCCGGATCCGCCGGTCCAACCCCGGATGGCGGTCGGTCAGCGCGTCCAGCACCCCGCGCAGCACGGCGGCGTCACCGACCTCCAAGGGCACGTGCGCGGCCCCGTCGGCGTCCGCGCGCAACAGCCCCGGCAGGTGTACGGTCACCCGCATCTCACACCTCCGCCGCGCGTACGGACAACACGTCGGGAAGGTGCGCGGTGACCTGGTGCCAGCGATCGGTGTCGTCCGTGGTCGCGTACACGTCGCCGTTGCGGGTGCCGAAGTAGAAGCCGGGCACGTCCGCGCCGTCGGTGCAGGCCGCGTCGCGCAACACGATCCCGAAGTAGGGGTCCTGTGGCAGACCGTCGTCGACCGCCCGCCACGTGGCCCCGGAGTCGTCGGTGCGGTAGGCGCCCAGCCGGTTGTCCGGTGGCAGGTGCACCTCCTGGCTCACCACCGGGAAGTTCCACGCCGACTCCGGACGGTGCGGGTGGGCGACCACGGCGAAACCGAAGTCGGTGGGCAGCCCGGTCTCGATCCGGCTCCATCCCTCGGTGGCGGGCGCGGAGCTGCGGTAGACCCCGTGGTGGTTCTGCGCGTAGAACGAGCCGTCGGAGGCCGCCGCCACCCTGTGCACGCACTGGCCGAACTCGGGTTCCTCGTCCGGGAGGAAACCGGCGGAGATGCCCCGGTTGGTCGGTGCCCAGCTCGCGCCCGAGTCGGCGCTCTGGTAGACACCACCCGTGGACATGGCCACGGTGATGGCCTCGGGTGAGCGTTCGCTGGTACCGAGTGTGCCCGGCAGGATCGTGTGGATCGCTCCGCCACCCGCGCCGGGGAACCATTCCGCCCGGTGGGGGTGCTCCCACAAGGCCCTGACCAGGCTGAAGCTGTCGCCACCGTCGGTGGAGCGGAACAACGCGTGCGGTTCCACGCCGGCGTAGACGGTGTCGGCGTCGTCGGTGAACGCGAACTGCCAGGCGCGGGTGAGTGAGGCCTCGGTGTCCTCGGGGAAGCGGATCGGCGCTTCGGCGGGTTCGGTCCAGGTCGTGCCGAGGTCGTCGCTGTGCCAGACACTGGGCCCGAAATGCCAGCTCTCGGTACCGGCGAGCAGGCGTCCTGAATGCGGGTTGATGCCGACGGAGTACACCGGGCTCATCCCGGCGTCGTTGGCCTCGTCGAGTCGGTGCGGACCGTCCAGCTCCCACGTGCGCCGATCCTCGCTGCGCGCGGTGAACAGCCCCTTGCGTGTGCCTATGAGCAGGAGATATGTCATGTGGAGCTCCGTAGTGTGATGGAGATCTCCACTGTCGCACAGGGCTCCGACAATCCGGAGGTGCCGGCCGGAGGGAGGTCATCGGAAAGTGAAGAACAGGTGTCCGGTACGTGCCGATAGGCGACCGATCGCGCCGTGTGGAGGGTTTCCGGACGTCTCGGAAAGTTAATAGTTAGGATCCCGAACGGTTTACCCTCGATGTTTTATACGAGGTTTCGGGGAGCTCACGGGAAAAGGGCGCCCCTGAGAGGCATAACTTCCGTCAGGGGGGAACCCTTTCCGGGCAGGGGTTCCCCGGTCAGCGGAAGGCGGTTGCCACTCCCATGCCTCTTTGCAATAAAATCCCGGGCCAACCGGTGGTTACCCGAAGCTCCCCCAGGCCCACGGTCGCCGGTCGTATCCCACCACTTCAACAGCCCGGACGATTTCCCGCTCTCTCGGACTCGCGGTTCGTTTCGGGACCACTGTCCCTATGGACGGTCCCGCGTACCAAGAAGCACCGAGTTCCCATCGATAGGGTCGCCTCATGCAACACCCCCCGGACACGCTCCACGCGCGCAAACGACGTAAGGCGCGGGCCACGATCGTGTCAGCCGCCTTCCAACTCTTCTCCGAACACGGATTCGACAACGTGACCGTCGCGGCCATCGCCGAGCGGGCCGAGGTCGGCCGTACCACCTTCTTCCGGTACTTCGGCGACAAGCAGCAGGTCCTCTTCGCCGACGACGCCGCCGAGGTGGACCACATGTGCGCCTATGTTCGGGACAAGTCCGGGCGCTCGCCCGGCACCGACCTCGCCGCGGCGATCGGCCTGATCCGGGAGGCCGGCGCGGTCGCCCGGCCCTACGCGTCACTGTCCCCGGCGCACTCGGCGGTGTTGGTCCGCCTGCTCCGGGAGAGCGTGGACCTGCGTTCCCGTTACCTGCTCACCCGGCAGCAACGGGCGCTCCGTCTCGCCGGAGCCCTGGTCGAGGCGGGAACGGAGGAGAGCACCGCGGTCCTGGCCGCGCACACCGCCATGGCCTGCGAACTGACCGCCATGAAGCTCGCCGACAGCCCGGACGCCTTCCCGCACCGCATGGACGAGGCACACCGGATGCTCCGCACCTTGGGGAGCTGAGCCGCCGGAGGGCCATCGCCTCAGACGTGGTGCCCGCGCACCAGACCGGTGAGCCGACGACCGAAGGACACGACACCACCGGCCGCCATGCCCACGGCGCTCATACCCCGGCCCACCGTGCGCATGGCGGCGTTCACCCGATCCAACGGGTGGTCGGGGACCGGGAACACACCGTGACCGGTACCGGACAACCCGTTCCGACCTGTGGGGCTGGTGGGCGTCGGTCTTCTCGGCCAGGATGGGGCGCTGTGAGCGGCACATACAACACCTCCCATGGCCAGAACCGAGGCGTCCACATCCAGGCGGGCGTGGTCCATGCCTCCATGGACCTCCGACAGAGCACCGCGAAGGCCATCCGGATCGTCCCCCAGCGCGAGACCACTCTCTTTCAGAACCGAAACGACGAACTGGCCGCGCTCGACGCCCACCTCGACCACGCCCTGGAGTCCGAACAGAGCCTGCTGCTCAACCTGGTCGGACCGCCCGGCATCGGCAAGACCACCACCGCGCTCACCTGGATCCTGCGGAACCGCCGCCGTTTCGGCCACGCCCAGCTCGCCGCGGCCTGCGGCGGAGACCCCGGCGAGGGTCAGGGGCGCGGTATCGAGGAACTGTGCGACCAGTACCTGCACGCGGTCGGGGTGGATACCGACGCCCCCGGACTCGGCACCTTCCAGGGCAAGCTCAACCGGTTCCACCAGGAGATCGCCGAACAGCCCGTGGTGGTGCTCCTCGACGACGTGCGCACCGCCGCCCAGGTACAGCCGTTCCTGTCCGACCTGGCGGGCATGGTGGTGGTCGTCACCAGCCGCGAACCCGTGCCCGGGCTGGCCCAACGCCGACCCGTGGTCGTACCCCTGGGCCCCCTCGCGGACGAAGCCGTCGCCGCGCTGCTTCAGGACCTGATCGCAGACGAACGCCCGGCCCGTGAACCCGAGGCCTTCGCCCGGCTGGTCCGACTGTGCGCCGGGGTGCCGCTGCTGGCCGGCCACACCGGTGGACTGCTCAGCGACGAATCCAGGCTCGCCATCGCCGACCTGGTCTCCCGGATGGAGGACGCGGGCCGACTGGCCCACCTGGAGGAGGCCGCCCGGACCGCCACCCGCCCGGCCGCCGTCTTCGACGTGTTCTACCGGGAGCTCGCCTCCGACGCCCGACTGCTGTACCGGGCCCTGGGAGCGCACCCCACCCGGGACTTCGACCGTTGGCTCGCCCGGGCGGTCTTCCCCGGAGACACCGACAAGGGCGACCAGGTCTTGGACGTGCTCCTGCGCCGCGGTCTGGTCAAGGTGGACCGGGCGGGCCGCTACGTCATGGAGGACCTCACCTACGAACACGCGCGGCTGGTCGCCGAGCGCGAGGAGCCGGCCGAACGCCGCGAGGTCCACCGACGCTTCGCCGACTACTACCTGTACGGTGCCGTCGCCGCGGACCGGGTGCGCACCGACCGCTGGCGGGTCAGTGATCTCTACGAGGCACAGGCGCCCTGCTCCCTGCCGGACTTCACAGCCACCAAGCGCGAAGCCGACACGGTGGGCTTCGACGCCTGGCTCGAACGCCGGCGCCACGTCCGTGAACGCAGTGCCCGACAGGCGCCGGGCGTTCCGAGCCCCGACGAGTGGTTCGAGGCGAACATGGACGCCATCCTGGCCTTCGTCCACCGCTCCGGACGGATCTGGCGGGGCACCCGCCCGGCAGCCGGATACGCCGGCGTCATGGCCGAGGCCACCAACGGCTACTTCACCGCCAACGGGCGTGTCGACGAGCGGCTCACCCTGCTGGCCCTGGCCGAACGCGACGCCGAGGGGAACGACGACGCCCTGGCCCGGGTCCTGGCCCAGCGCGGCGAGGCGATGCTCGGGCAGGGACGCCTGGCCGAGGCGCGCACGTACCTGGAACGCTCCTTGGCGGCCGCTCGCGGTCGTGGGGCGGACCCGCGCGGCCAGGGAGCGGCCCTGGAATGGCTGGGGATCCTGGAGCGTCGTGAAGGCGACGCCGGAGCCGCCCGCGCCCTCCTGGAGGAATCGTTGCCGCTACTCGACCACACGCGCCCCAAAGCGCTCGGATTGCACCACATGCACATGGGCGACGTGGCGCTTCTGGCCGAGGAGCCTCGACGGGCCCTGGAGTGCTACCGGACTTCGCTGTCGTTCTTCCGCGAGCACGCCGCCACCCGGAGACGGGACCAGGCCAACGAGGGCAAGCTCCTCGTCAACCAGGCCCGCATCATCGCAGAGGAGCACCCCGACCAGGCGATCGGATTGTTGGAGGAGGCCCTGGACCGTTTCGTGTCCGCCAACCGCGCCTACCAGGTCGGCAAGGTCCTGGAGCGCCTCGGCGACCTCGGTCGGGGATCGGGGGAGCGGTGGGAACGGGCGGTGGAGGTCTTCGAGCTGGTCGGTGCCGCCGCTGCCGCCGGCCGTGTTCGGGACAAGATCGACGGCCGGGCCTGAACGGACCCGGCCGCGCCAGGTCAGTCGAAGAGTTCGTCGGCGTCGGTGATGCGGGACTTGAAGGCCTTGTCCAGCCAGTCATCGAGCCGGCCGATGTCGTCGCACTCCTCGATGCGTCGCCGTGAGTCGAGACTGATGGTCGCCGAGGTGGCTTCCAGGAAACGGATCAGCGTTTCCTGCTTGCCTTCCGCACGGGCTTCTTCGCGGCCTTCTTGACGACCCTCTTCACGGCCTTGGCCGACGTACTTGCGGGCGAAGTCGCTCTGCCACTCGTAGGTACCGGTCGCCATCAGGTCCTCCCACATTTTCCGTGCCGCAGCGTTCAGCTTCGACTCTGGAGCAGGCGTACCTGGAGCTCGTGTTCGAATCCGGGCATGACAGGAAACTACAGAAAGTGACCGGCCCGTGTCCGGTAAAACGGAGAACTCAGCCCTTGGCCGTCTCGAAGGGGATCGTGAGGGTTCGTTCCTCGGAAACTCGCAGGTGGAGCGGGGTGAGGGCGGCGAGCATCTTCGGAGCGGGTGCGTGGCCGGAGGTGACCAGACGTTCGGCGAGCACACCGGTGACCAGGCCGGGGTCGTCGACGGGGCCGGTGAAGCGAACCCGCAGGAGCGACCCGTCGCGAGTGCGCAGGCGGACCTCTTCGGCCGAGTACACGGTGGTGAGCAGGGCGCCGGGCCGGTGCGCGAACACCGTCTCGGACCACAGGCGTTCGTCGGCGGGCAACGCGTCCTCGGCGATGGTGAGGACGTCGGCCGCCGCGGCGAGTCGGTGGTCCATCTCGGCGTCGGAGCAGATGAGGACACCACCGGGTTCCGGTGCGGGGCCGCGATACACGGCCAGGCCGTCGTCGGTAGGCCGTACCCGGACCCAGAGGGAGGTCGGCTCCGGGCTCTGGACCTCGGGCTCCGGTGGGGCCAGGAGGCGTGGCCGGCCGGGTGGGGGAGCGGCGCCCATGAGGCGGTAGGCCTCGGCGCGGATGAGGTCGAGGGCCCGACCCGGGGCGGAACTCACCCAGGTGAGGGCGGTCTCGTGGGTGAGTTCGCGTAGTTTCTCGGCCTGCTTGAACTGGGGCACGAGGGTGGCGTGGGGATCGAGCGGGTGGGCGACCTCGTAGAGCCGTCCCAGAGCGGAGTCCGGGTCGACGGAGTCCCGGCCGTCGGCGCTGAGGAGGACGGGCCGGCCGAGGGCGGCGGCGTAGACGCTCACGGATCCGTGGTCGGAGAGCACGAGGTCGGCGGCGATGACGGCGGCCCGCCAGCCCTCGTGGGGTGGGATCAGGAGGAGGCCGGAACGGAGGGCCTCGTCCTGCCAGATTCTGATCTGGCGCGGCCCGTGGGAGGACCAGACGTTCGGGTGCAGGACGAGCGCGACCCGGTAGTGGTCGTAGGGAAGCCGGGCGAGCAATTCGGTGATGACGCCCGGGTGGCTTCCGTAGAGGGATTCGTCGTTCCAAGTGGAATTGACGGTGATGAGTTTCTGGCCGTGGCGTAGGCCGAGGGCCTTTCGGTAGGTGAGTCGGTGGGGCACTCCGGCGAGCAGCCGGTCGTAGCAGGGATCACCGGAGAGGAAGGCGAGCGGGAGCGCGTCGGGGCAGCCTTGGGCGAGGCGGTCGAACTGTTCGCCGTGCGAGAGGGCGATGGAGCTGGGGACCAGCCGTCCCTGGTGTTTGAGGGTGTCGTCGGAGAGCCCGAAGACCTCCTGACTCCTGACTCCTGACTCCTGACTCCTGACTCCTGACTCCTGACTCCTGACTCCTGACTCCTGACTCCTGCGACCATTTTTTATTATAACCGTTGCCATGGGGAATGCGCAGGATTTTTGTTTTTAATTCATGAAGGTCGTCCCCGAGGCTCGCGGTGATCGCGAGATCGAATTCCGTTTCCTTCGCCTTTTCCCAGGAGATGTGCCGGATCTGCGTTTCTCGGAGGTATTCGTCGAGACCGTTGGCGAAGACACCGCCGGTGGTCCGGGTGCAGTAGAGCTGCACGCGCGGGTCGTACAGGGCCGGAAGCACGTCGGCGATGCGGGTGGCGGCGGTGAGGCTGTGGATCACCAGGAGAACGTGCAGGTCGGCGCGGGCGGTGCGCCACGCGGGGGTGAGGGCGAGGGGTCTGCCGGCGGGGGTGTCGTCCTTGGCGGTCACAAGTCGCAGAGCCTACCGGGCGCGAGTGGGGTGACACCAAGTACCGGGTCGAGGGGTCTGGATTTATTAGGACGTCCAACTATATGGTGGCCCCACCGCGGAGCGGGGAAGCCGGTGCGAGTCCGGCGCGGTCCCGCCACTGTGACCGGGGGAACTCCTCGGAAGTCAGGTCACCGCCCGCGGCCAAGGAACCGTGTGATCCACGAGGATGGAGCGAACACGTATGGTCAGCGAGCTGACGCATTTCGTGCAGGGCGAGAAGGTCCACGGCCGGTCGGGCGTCTTCGGCGACGTCTACGATCCCAACACCGGAAGGGTCCAGGCGCGGGTGCCGCTCGCGGACCGGACCGAGACCGAGCAGATCATCACCGACGCCGAGCGGGCACAGGTCGAATGGGGTTCCTGGAGCCCGCAGCGCAGGGCCCGGGTCCTGCTCCGCTTCCTGCAACTGGTCGAGGACGAGCGGGCGAACATCGCCAAGGCCCTGTCCGCCGAACACGGCAAGACCATCGCCGACGCCCACGGTGACCTGCAACGGGGCCTGGAAGTGGTGGAGTTCGCCGCCGGCATTCCGCACCTGTCCAAGGGCGAGTTCACCGACAACGCCGGCACCGGCATCGACGTGCACTCCCTGCGCCAACCCCTGGGCGTGGTCGCGGGCATCACCCCGTTCAACTTCCCCGCCATGATCCCGCTGTGGAAGGCCGCGCCCGCGCTGGCCTGCGGTAACGCCTTCGTGCTCAAACCGTCCGAGCGCGACCCCTCCGTGCCGTTGATGTTGGCGGAACTGTTCGTCGAGGCCGGGCTGCCCCCGGGTGTGTTCAACGTGGTCAACGGTGGCAAGGAGGCCGTGGACACCCTGCTCACCGACCCGCGGATCGCCGCCGTCGGGTTCGTGGGCTCCACCCCCATCGCGCAATACGTGTACTCCACGGCCACCGCCCACGGTAAGCGCGCCCAGTGCTTCGGCGGCGCCAAGAACCACATGATCGTCATGCCCGACGCCGACCTGGACCAGGTCACGGATGCCCTGATCGGAGCCGGATACGGGTCGGCCGGTGAACGCTGCATGGCGATCTCCGTCGCGGTCCCGGTGGGTGAGGAGACCGCCGACGCGCTGGTCGCCAAGCTCAAGGACCGCATCGCGGGGCTCCGGGTGGGTGCCTCCGACGACCCCGACGCGGACTTCGGCCCGTTGGTCTCGCGGGAAGCCCTCCAACGGGTCGACGAATACGTCGCGTTGGGCGTGGAGGAGGGTGCCGACCTGGTCGTGGACGGTCGCGGCCACACCGTGCCCGGCCACGAGGAGGGCTTCTTCGCCGGTCCGTCGCTGTTCGACCGGGTCACCCCCGACATGCGGATCCACCAGGAGGAGATCTTCGGACCCGTGCTGTCGGTGGTGCGCGCCGCCGACTACGAGGAGGCCCTGCGTCTGCCCAGCGAACACGAGTACGGCAACGGAGTCGCCATCTTCACCCGTGACGGGGACACCGCTCGTGACTTCTCGCACCGGGTGAACACCGGAATGGTCGGCGTGAACGTGCCCATCCCGGTGCCGATCGCCTACCACACCTTCGGTGGCTGGAAGCGGTCCGGCTTCGGCGACCTCAACCAGCACGGACCGGACTCGATCCGTTTCTACACCCGGACCAAGACGGTCACCTCGCGTTGGCCCTCCGGGGTCAAGGAGGGCGCGGAGTTCACGATTCCGGTCGTGCGATGAACGCCGCCCTCACCGACGAACAGCGCGCCCTCACCGAGACCGCCCGCGCGTTCGCCGACGAACACCTCGCACCGCACGCCGTCGAGTGGGACCAGGCCAGGCACTTTCCCGTCGACGTGCTCCGCAAGGCCGCCGAACTCGGTATGGGCGGTCTCTACGTCTCCGAGGAGTTCGGGGGCACCGGCTTGACCAGGATGGACGGTGTCCTCGCCTTCGAGGCGCTGGCCACCGGCTGTCCGTCCGTGGCCGGGTACCTGTCGATCCACAACATGGTCGCCTGGATGATCGACCGCTACGGCGACGACGCCCAGCGCGTCCGGTGGCTGCCGAACCTGTGCACCATGCAGGCCCTGGGCAGCTACTGCCTGACCGAACCCGAAGCCGGTTCCGACGCCGCGTCCCTCACCACCCGGGCGGTCCGCGACGGCGACCACTACGTTCTGTCCGGCACCAAACAGTTCATCTCCGGGGCGGGCGCCTCCGAGGTGTACGTGGTCATGGCCCGCACCGGCGGCAACGGGGCCACCGGCGTCTCCGCGTTCATCGTGCACCGCGACGACCCCGGGCTGTCCTTCGGGGCCGACGAGGCGAAGATGGGCTGGAACGCCCAACCCACCCGACAGGTCCTCTTGGACGGGGTTCGCCTGCCCGCCGACCGGAGGTTGGGCGCGGAGGGCGACGGGTTCCGTATCGCCATGAACGGCCTCAACGGCGGCCGTCTCGGCATCGCCGCCTGCTCACTGGGCGGCGCCCGGCGAGCCCTGGAGGACACCGTGTCCTATCTGGGTGACCGTGAGGCCTTCGGGGTCCCCCTCATCAACGCCCAGGCGCTGCGTTTCCGGTTGGCGGAGATGGCCACCGAACTGGAGGCCGCGCGCTCCCTGCTGTGGCGGGCCGCCGCGGCTCTGGACGCCGGTGACGCCGACGCCGCGCACCTGTGCGCCATGGCCAAGCGGTTCGCCACGGAGGCCGGCTACACCGTCGCCGACCACGCCCTCCAATTGCACGGGGGGTACGGCTACCTCGCCGAATACGGAATTGAGAAGATCGTGCGCGACCTGAGGGTGCACCGAATCCTGGAAGGAACCAACGAGATCATGAGCCTGATCATCGCTCGCGGACTGACCGGGGCCGCCTGATGTCCAACGCCATTGAAGACACGGTGCTCCTGCGCGTCGACAAGGGGCTGGCCCACGCCACCCTCAACCGGCCACGCGCCATCAACGCCCTCGACCACGACATGGTCCGGACGCTCGCCGACACACTCGACTCCTGGGAGAAGGACGAGTCCGTCTCCGTGGTGCTCGTCGACGGCGCCGGCGACCGCGGCCTGTGCGCGGGCGGCGACATCCGCGCCATCCGCTCCAGCGCCATCGACGGCGACGACGGAGCCGCCCGCTTCTGGCGGGACGAGTACCACCTCAACGCCCACATCGCCCACTACACCAAGCCCTACGTCGCCTTCATGGACGGCGTCGTCATGGGCGGCGGTGTCGGGGTGTCCGCGCATGGCGGAGTCCGTGTGGTCACCGAGCGCTCCAAGGTGGGCATGCCGGAGACCACCATCGGGTTCGTCCCGGACGTGGGCGGCACCTTCCTGTTGTCGCGGGCGCCGGGGGAGACCGGTACCCACCTGGCGCTGACCGGCACGCCGATCGGGGCCGCCGACGCCCTGTACGTCGGCCTGGCCGACCACTTCGTGCCCTCCGAACGGCTGCCCGAGCTGACCGCCACGCTCGCCGGCCCGGACTCACAGAGCGCGGTCACCGAGGCGGTGGGTCGGTTCGCGGAGATCGCCCCGGCGGGCACCCTCGCCGACCGCCGCTCGTGGATCGACTCCTGCTACTCCGCCGACACCGCCGAGGAGATCGTCGAACGGCTGCGCGCCCACGGGGACCCTGAGGCGGCCAAGGCGGCCGACACCATCGAGGGCAAGTCGCCGACCTCGGTGAAGACCACCCTGTCCGCGCTGCGCCGCGCCCGGGCCCTGGGCTCGCTGGAGGAGGTCCTGGAACAGGAGTACCGGGTCTCCTGCGCCACGCTGACCTGGCCGGACCTGGTGGAGGGCATCCGGGCGCAGGTCATCGACAAGGACCGTTCGCCGAAGTGGTCCCCGGCCACTCTGGCGGAGGTCGACGCGGCCGTCGTCGAGTCGGCGTTCGCGCCCGCGCCGGACGGTCCACTCGGTCTGAAGGACCCCGGAGGCCGCGTATGAGCGCCGTCGCCTTCGTGGGACTGGGCAACATGGGCGGCCCGATGGCCGCCAACCTGGTGGCCGCCGGGCACGAGGTGATCGGGTTCGACCTGGTCCCCGACGCCCTGACCCGTGCCGAGCGGAGCGGGGTCCGGGTCGCCTCATCGGCCGCCGAGGCGGTGTCCAGGGTCGACGTGGTCATCACGATGCTGCCGGGCGGGCGCCACCTGCTCGACGCCTACCGAGGCACCGAAGGGGCCGACGGTGGGCTGCTGGCCGCCGCCCGCCCCGGCACGCTCTTCGTGGACTGCTCCACGGTGGACGTCGCCGACGCCCGTGCGGCCAACGCGGCCGCCGTCGAGGCGGGGCATCGGGCCGTGGACGCCCCCGTCTCCGGGGGCGTGTCCGGTGCCGAGGCCGGGACCCTCACGTTCATGGTGGGGGCCGAGGCGGAGGACCTGCCCGGTGCCGAACCGTTGCTGTCGGCGATGGCCGGGCGGGTCGTGCACTGCGGCGGCCCCGGTGGCGGCCAGGCCGCGAAGATCTGCAACAACATGGTCCTGGGCGCGTCCATGCTCGCGGTGAGCGAGGCGTTCGTGCTGGGGGAACGTCTGGGCCTGACCCACCAGGCGTTGTACGACGTCATGTCCACCGCGTCCGGACAGTGCTGGTCGCTGACCACCTACTGTCCGGTTCCCGGTCCGGTGCCCACCAGTCCGGCCAACAACGACTACGAGCCGGGGTTCGCGGCCACGCTCATGGCCAAGGACCTGGGGCTGGCCATGAGCGCGTTGGAACAGACCGGGGTGGACGCGCGGATCGGCGGTCGGGCCGCCGAGGTCTATCGTGCCTTCGCCGACGCCTTGGACGGTGAGCCGAGGGACTTCTCCGCCATCGTGGAGACCGTGCGCGAACGGTCGCGGCCGGAGACATAGGCGAAAGGCGCCCCGCCGCCCACGTGGACTCGACGTGGGTGGCGGGACGCCTCTCCTTTCCGTTCCGTCCCTGGTCAGAACGGGGTGAGGGTGATCTCCAGGCCGGTGGCTCCGTGATCTTGGACGTAGGACGCGAAGTCCTCCACGTCGTCGAAGGCGAACCCGTACGCCTTGCCGTCCTCGGTGTGCTCGTGGAAGACGGCGGCGTAGTGGTTGGCGATCTCGTTCAGGTAGAACTCGGCCGGGTCGTTCGTGGGCTGCTGGGCGGAGTCCAGCAGGGTGGAACGGTTGAGCGCGGCACCGACGATGGCGGCGACCGGTCCGGTGATCCCGTCGTTGGGGGCGGCCAGGGCGCCGTCGCAGAACAGCACGTCCCGGGTGCTGGGCCTGGCGATGGGCGAGACCCCGCCGTCGAACAGCAGCTCGTCGCCCTCCACCCGCCCGGTGAAGGTGCCGGCGTTGGTGGTCACGCTCAGGTCCGTGCCCGCGTAGTGCGACCACACCTGGTCGATGTAGGGATCGAAGTAATCGGTCGGGAAGTGACCGCTGTCCAGACCGTGCCCCGGAGCGATGATGCGGTCCTCGAAGACCAGCGGGGAGAATTCCGGGTCGGCGGCGAGCGTCTCGAAGATCGCGTCGCGACCACCGGGCAGGAGGAACCCGGTGCTCTGGTCGTCGTCACCGGTCAGACGGATGCCGATCGGCACGCTGAACTGGTCCACCATCGAGGTGTTGCAGAACATCCCGTCCTCGTTGTGGGTGAACTCCACGGTGTCGTGCAGGACGTCGAAGGAGTCGTCCTCCTCGACCCAGCCGGCGGGCAGTTGGAGGGCGGGGTTTCCGTTGCCGTCCTCCACGATGCGGATGCCGAGCTTGCCGCCCAGGGCCAGGTAGATCCGGCCGGACATGTACGGGAGCGTCATGTCGGCGGGGAGGGCGCCCAGGGGGATCGAGTAGTCCGTGAAGCCGTCGTCGGTGTTGTCGTCGAGGCTGACGGGGTGGGGCGTGCCGGAGGAGTCGACCCAGCAGTGCTGGTCGGTCGTCAGGTCTGTGCCGACGATGTACAGGAGGACCTCGTCGTCTCCGTATCGACCGCTGTTGTTGGTCACGCTGACCGGGAGCGCTCCCACATTGGAGGCGTTGTTGACCGGTCTGGCCGCCTGGGGCTGTCCGGCGCAGCCGACGGTGCTCAGCAGGGGAGTGGCGGCGGCGATCGACGCCCCGCCCAGGAAGAGCCTGCGATTGATCATGAGTCGTACTTCTCCTCAGTAGCGGGTTGAAGAGGTGGACCCATGGAGCCAGGGGAGGCGAGTGCGCGTCAATGGGTGGAGTGCGGTCGTTCGGGTGGTGTGCGCGTTACCAATGGTGACGAGGGTGGTGTGTGACGTAGATCACGTTGGCAGGCGCCTCGTGAACTCCAACAAGGAGACGCCTTCTGAGACATGGTTCCCCGCGAGACCGAGTCCCGCCTGTTCAGCGAGGTGCACCAGTGCCGAGGTGTCCCGCTCCCGGCCGTTGAAGTAGGCGAGCATACGAAGGTCGAGTTCGCTCACCTCGTCCCCGCCCGTGTACTCGGCGACCAGGACCCGACCGTCCGCCCCCGTCACCTCCGCGCAGCGGCGCAGGATCCGCACGGCCGAAGCGTCGTCCCAGTCGTGCAGGATCCAGCACAGCAGGTAGGCGTCCCCGCCCTCGGGCAGGGGATCGAAGAAGCTGCCCTGGACCGCGTCGGCCCGCCCGTCCAGACCGGCCGCACGGAAGTTCGCGCGGGCGGCCTCGGCAGGGCCGGCCAGGTCCAGGACGGTCCCGCGAGGGCGAGGGAAACGCTCCATCAGGGTGCGCAGCAGGGTGCCGTCCCCACCACCGACGTCCACCAGATGGTCCAAGGCGTTCCACTCGAACATGCCGGCCAGGGTGTGGGCCTTCTCCACCATGCGGGTCCCCATCAGCTCGTCGAAGGAGCGGGACCGCGCCGGATCGGCGGACAGGTCGGACCAGAAGTCCGACCCCTCGAAGTGCAGTGAGTAGGCGCTCCTGCCCGTGCGCAGTGCTTCGGCCAGCTCGGACAGACACTCGTCGGCCCGTCCGTGCGCGCCGTCCCCCGCGAACCAGCCGAGCCGCGAGTACGGGTGGTCCGCGCGCAGGGCCGAGCCCACCTCGGTGAGGGCGAAACGGTCGCCCTTCAGGTCGAACAGCCCCCGCCGGGCCAGGTACCGCAGTACCCGGTCCAGACCGTCCGGATCGGCGCCCACCTTCACGCCGAGCTCCTCCGCGGTGCGGGGTCCCTCGGCCAGGTGGTCGGCGACCCGCAGCGTGGCCACGGCCCGGATCGCCATCGGAGTCACCGGACTGGCCAGGTCCCAGAGCCGCCCGGCCGCCTCCCGCGCCGCCTCGGTGCCCTCTCGTCCCTCACCCATCGGTACCTCCTCGTGATGCCGCTGCGACTCTCCGGGGAGGCTATCCGGCGGCCCCGGCCCGTGGCGGACTACCGGCGAAGGGTGACCGTTTCCGGTCAATACTCGTGATCCCGACGGTCCCCCCTGGAGACCCGGTACGCGACCCCGCACACACCGTCGGTCAGCCGGCGAGACGCCGCGCGGGCAGCGGCACCGGGCGGCGATCACGACCCGTGTAGCTGCTCAGCGGACGGATGAGCGCGTTCGCCGCCTGTTGCTCCAGGACGTGCGCCGTCCACCCGGTGATCCGGGCCATCACGAACAGCGGCGTGAAGGTCGGGACCTCGAAGCCCATCAGGTGGTAGGCCGGGCCCGCCGGATAGTCCAGGTTCGGATGGATGCCCTTGCGTTCCACCATCGCCTTCTCCAGGGCCTCGTACAGCTCCATGAGCTCGTCGGCACCCTTGAGCGCGGCCATCTTGTCCAGTGCGTCGCGCATGGTGGGAACCCGGGAATCCCCGTGCTTGTACACGCGGTGCCCGAAACCCATGATCTTGCGCTTCTCGGCCAAGGCGGTGTCGAGCCAGTCGGCGGCGCGGTCCGCGGAACCGATCTCGTCGAGCATGTGCATGACGGCCTCGTTGGCACCCCCGTGCAGGGACCCCTTCAACGCGCCGATCGCCGCCGTCACCGAACTGTAGATGTCCGACAGCGTCGACGTCACCACCCGGGCGGTGAACGTGGAGGCGTTGAAGCTGTGCTCGGCGTAGAGGATCATCGAGACCTCGAAGCAGCGCACCACCTCGGCCTCGGGCACCTTCCCGAAGCACATGTGGAAGAAGTTCTCCGCGTAGCCCAGCCCCGCATCCGGCTGGATCGGCTCCAGACCCCGGCGTCGTCGATGGTCGGCGGCCACGACCGTGGGCAGCTTGGCCAGCATCGTCTCGGCCTTGACCCGGTTGGCGGCGACCGAGCCGTCGTCCTCCGTGGGGTCGTCCGCGCCCAGGTAGCTGATGGCGGTGCGCAGCACGTCCATGGGGTGCGCGGTCTCGGGCAGCTTCCGCAGCAGCTCCAGCGTGTGCCGGTCCAGGGCGCGGTTGGCGCGCTCACGCGCGGTGAACTCGCGCAGCTGCCCGGCCGTGGGCAGCTCCCCGTACCAGAGCAGGTGGGCGACCTCCTCGAAGGTGCACGAGTCGGCCAGATCCTGCACCGGGTACCCCCGATAGGTCAACGAGTTGGAGGCCTCGTCGACCATGGAGATCTCGGTGGTGTCGACCACCACCCCGGCCAGTCCCTTGCGAATCGCCGTGTCGGTCATGCTCACCACATCCGTTCAGATCGTGAAGTTGAAGACGTCGCCGTCGAAGGCGTTGTAGGAGGGGTAGTCGAGCAGCTCGTAGAGGCGCTTGCGGGTCTGCATCCGGTCGACGAGACCCGCCTGGGTACCCTCGTCGCGGATGGTGCGCAGCCCGTCCTCGACGGCGCCCATGGCCAGACGCAACGTCGTGACCGGATAGATCACCAGGTTCAACCCGAGCGATTCGAGCTGTTCGGCGGTGAGCAGCTCGCTCTTGCCGAACTCGGTCATGTTGGCCAGCAGCGGAACGTCCACGGCCTTGCGGAACGCCTCGAAGTCGGCCGGCCCGCGCATCGCCTCGGGGAAGACCATGTCGGCGCCCGCGTCCACGTAGGCCTTGGCGCGTTCGATGGCGGCGTCCAAGCCCTCCACCCCCGCGGCGTCGGTGCGGGCGCAGATCACGAAGTCCCCGTCGCGACGGGCGCTGACGGCGGCGCGGATCCGACGGACCATGGTGTCGGTATCGGTGACGGTCTTGCCGTCTAGATGGCCGCAGCGCTTGGGGTTGACCTGGTCTTCCAGATGGCAGCCGGCGATCCCCGCGTCCTCCAGGGACTGGACGGTGCGAGCCGCGTTCATCGGCTCACCGAAACCGGTGTCGGCGTCGATGATCGTGGGCAGGTCGGTGACCCGGGCGATCTGGTGCCCGCGACCGGCGACCTCGGACAGGGTGGTCAGGCCGATGTCGGGCAGGGCCAGGTCGGCGGCGATCACCGCGCCCGACACGTACGTGGCGTCGAAGCCGAGCTCCTGGACGAGGACCGCGGTGAGCGGGTTCATCGCACCGGGGACCCGAAGCAACCGGCCCGAGGCCAAGTCCTCGCGCAGGCGGCGGCGCTTGGCGTTCGGTGTGGCGGTGGCGTTCAACATCAGAAGATCCCCTTCGAGGTCGGCAGGTCGCGCGGAACGGTGGCCGCGTCCTCGGTGAAGGACAACTGACGGACCTCCTCGGCGGTGAGCTCGGGGAGTCGCTCCACCAGCCCCAGGAAACGATCCTGTTCCTCAAGGGAGACCACGCCGTCCGCCAACGCGCGGAACTTGGCGACGTAGTCCGGGCGGGTGAAGGGACGGGCGCCCAGCGGGTGGGCGTCGGCCATGGCGATCTCGTCCTCGATGACGGTTCCGTCCGCCATCTCCACGACCACCCGGCCGCCGAAGGCCTTCTTGCTCGGGTCGGTGGCGTGGTAACGCTCGGTCCACTCCGGGTCCTCGACCGTGGAGATCTTGTGCCACAGCTCGACGGTGTCGGGGCGCTGCGCCCGCTCGGGGGCGTAGGAGCGCTCGTGGTGCCATTCGCCGTCCTGCAAGGCCACGGCGAAGATGTAGGGAATGGAGTGGTCGAGGGTCTCCCGACTCGCCCGCGGGTCCATCTTCTGCGGGTCGCCCGAGCCGGTGCCGATCACATAGTGCGTGTGGTGGCTGGTGTGGATGGTGACCGCGCGGACCTTCGAGGTGTCGCCGACCCTCGGGCCGAGCCGGCGGGCCAGGTCGATGAGGGCCTGGCTCTGGTACTCGGCGGAGTGCTCCTTGGTGTAGGTCTCCAGGATGCCGCGCTTGGCCTCGCCCGGAGCGGGAAGTTCCACGACGTACTCGATGTCGGGACCGCCGAGCAGGTAGGCGATGAAGCCGTCCTCGCCCTCGTACGCGGGTGAGGGAGCGCCCTCTCCGCGCATCGCCCGGTCCACGGACTCCACGGCCATCTTCCCGGCGAACGCGGGCGCGTAGGCCTTCCAACTGGAGATCTCGCCCTTGCGGGACTGACGCGTGGTGGTGGTGACGTGCAGGGCCTGCTGGACCGCCTGATAGACGATCTCGGTGTCCAGTTCCAGCAGCGTGCCGATGCCCGCGGCGGCCGACGGGCCCAGGTGGGCGATGTGGTCGATCTTGTGCTCGTGCAGGCAGATGCCCTTGACCAGCGCCACCTGGATCTCGTAGCCGGTGGCGATGCCCCGGACCAGGGAGCGGCCGTCCTTGCCCAGGTGCTGGGCCACGGCCAGGATCGGCGGGATGTTGTCGCCGGGGTGCGAGTAGTCGGCGGCCAGGAACGTGTCGTGGAAGTCCAGTTCGCGAACCGCGACCCCGTTCGCCCAGGCCGCCCACTCCGGTGAGACCCGGGTGGAGGTCGGGGTGCCCATGATCGAGGCACCCGGGTCCAGCGGATGCCGGGTGGCCTGCGCCCGCGCGCTGCGGACGGGGCGTCGGCGCAGGGAGGCCGCGGCCACGGCGGCGTTGTCGATGATCCGGTTACCGACCATCTCCACCACGGCGGGTTCGACCTTGACCGGGTCGGTCGCCACGGACGCGATCCGGTGGGCCAGCTGATCCTCCTTGGCGGGCCCCTCGGAGCTCCGGTGGACCCGGACGTGGTGCTGCACCATGTTCATCCCCTCGACGCGGTTGTTGTGCAGCCGAGATTGGCATGGGTGAAAGGGCAGGTGGAAGGCCCTAAAGCTGCTGAGTTCGGCTAAGGGAGAAGGGTGATTCCGCTAAGTTCGCCAAGTTCGCAGAGCGTGCGGGGTGTGTAGGGCGTGCAGGGTGTGCAGAGACCGCTAAGCCAGCAGAATCCGCGAGTCCCGATGTTCCTGTGGAACGAGTGTTTTCGAGTTTGGGTGTCGCGGGTGGGCGGGTGGGCGGGTGGGCGGGTGGGTGGTGGGTGGGCAAGTGATGTTGAGGGTGAGTGACGGGTGTGGGGTGGGGGTGGAGGGATGGGGCGCCTGGGGTGGGGGAGTCTTGGGGTTGTCGGGCGTTGTTCGGGTGTGTTGGTGGGGCGCCTCGGCTAGTGATCCTGCGGGTGGCCTGGCGGGGTGGGGGTGGGTTCTCCCTCCTTCCCCGCCGCGTGATTGTTGCCGCCCGCACCGCACGCGTCAAGGCGATGGTGTGTGCTGTAGCGATCGGGCTGGTGGCCTTGACCCGTGCGGTGCGGGCGGCGGTTTGGCGGCTATCGGGGAAGGGGGGAGAGTGGTTGAGGTCCCAACGGCCCTGCGGGCCCTTCGGCCCACTCCGGCCGTGGCCGGCCGGATCCCTTCCCTTCCCTCTGGTGTCCTCGTTGAGCGCGTCGCCACTACGTGACCGGTGGGGTAACGAAGTGCCCGCTACAGGTGGGACGGGTGGCGGGCCGCGTCCCCGCGGTAGCCGGCTCTGGTGAAGCTCTCTCCCTGATGATCTTGCTCGTAGCGCCATGTTGGGCGCCCAACATGGCGCTACGGACAAGATCATCATGATGAAGAGACAACACGGGGTTGATGGTGCCGGTGGGCCGGTACCTATGGTGGCAGTGGCGCCGAGACCCCCAACGGGAGCCACTCCGGCCCCGGGATATGACTCCGGGCGGGGGTTCAGGGTGGGGACATGCCGATATCCCCACAGGACACAGGGCCCTTGGGGTCTGACACCCAACCGGGGGTGATCTCGTCGGGGTGGTGTTCCACCTGGTAGAAGCGGGTGGTGGTTAGGGGGCGGTGGCTGGGGCTGGCTCGCCTTCCCCATCCCCGGACCCGCTGTCCTTTCCCGCTTCTTGGTGGTTCTGGGCGTGGTGGTGTTCCCAGATCTGCCGGTTCACCTTGGCCTGCAACCGGTGCTTGAGCCGGTTATGGGTCGAGCAGAGCACCTGCATGTTCTCGGCGCTGGTGGCTCCGCCGTGGGAGAAGGGGACGATGTGGTCGTACTGCGACCAGCTACGCGGCATGTCGCAGCCCTGGTGCCACTCGCAGTAGGGCTTCTTGAACCCGGCCGCTTGGCGGACCGGGTCCGGGGCGCACCGCTGCTTGCGCCCCACATCCAACAGGGTCCGACCCTGGGCGTCGGTCACGAACCGGCGCAGCCAACTCTGCGGGGTCAGGCGGGCCACCATCTGGTCGGGGATGACCACACCGTCCTCGGTCACCGCCGGCTCTGCGGTGCCGTCTCCGAGGAAGCGTTTGAGGGGGACGGTGATGTTCAACGTGGCCAACGGTTGGCGGCTCAGGCTGGAGCAACCCCGGTGGGTCAGGGCGGTCTCGAAGATGCGCATCATCGCGTCATAGGTGCGCTGATGCTTCGGGGTAGCGGCGTTCTCGGGCCCGTACGGTTCGGCGTAGGCCTCTAGGGCGGCCTGGATGAGCTCGTGGTCGGCCCCAGGCCCCCACATCCGCAGCAAAAACCCGGACTCGAACGTGGGTGAGAATTGGGCGCCCCGGTTCTCGAACGTTTCGTCGTAGTCCCGGTCGGCTTTGTCGGGGTCCAGACGGGCGACGAACCATTTCGTCGCGTCCCGCAGTTGGCGCACCGAAGCCTGCGGGCACTCGGCCTTGAAGCCGATCAGCCCGAATTCCAACCGGGCCCGAAACCCCTCCACCGAAGGGCGCTGGGCACGGAATTCCTCATCCGCCGTTTCGAGGACCTTGGCCCACTCGGTGGTGGCTTTTTCGGTGGAGGTCGCGATGGCGCACGCTTCACCCAACGACAAGACCTTGTTCTGGAAGGCTTCTTCCACCAGGGGCAGCTGCTGCCGGTGTAGGGCTCGGGCGAGGGTGGCAAAGCTCTTGGCCTCGGCCGGGGAGGTGCCCCACTGGTGGGTGATCCACGCTTGGATGCTGCGCTGGCCACCCTCTTCCAACAGGGCGCCGGTGGTCTCCATGCGGGCCAGGGCGGGCAGCATCCCGTAGCGGATGCGGTCTGTTTCCTGGTTGATCCGGCCGAACTGGGCGAGCACATCGGCTTCACACCCGAACGGGATATCCCGTCCGGAGAATTCCACCGCCATCTCCCGCGCACCCGCCATCGCCTTATCGACCGGGGTGTTCCCGGTCGGGCGCGGAGTGTGGGGAGGAAAGATCATACTCTGATTATATGCGAACACCCCAGAAAATGGCAGGCTTACCGGTGGGTATATTAACCGAACTCTTGGACCGGCATGCCTACCATACGAGGACCCCCGTTCCGGGTTACCCGCAACCCCTTTTCGCTATGGTCGGATCCGTCTATCGCGGAGATACTCCTGGCGAATTCGAGGGAAGGGGCTCTGAATGGAAACGATCTTGTCCGTAGCGCCATGTTGGGCGCCCAAATGGGCGCTAGGAGCAAGATCATCGCCAAAGGGGCGCCGGTGCCGGCTACCGCGGGGACGCGCCCGGCCCCGTGCCTGGCCTGTAGCGGGCTCTTCGTGACCGGGCCGGTCACGTAGTGGCGACGCGCCCCACGAGAAAGCCAGACGGGGGAAGGAATCCGGCCGGCTACGGCCGGACCGGGCGAAGCCCGGGGCCGTTGGGACCTCAACCACTCTCCCCCCTTCCCCGATAGCCGCCAAACCGCCGCCCGTGCCGTACGGGTCAAGGCCACCAGCCCGATCGCTACAGCACTCAACATTGCCTTGACGCGTACGGTGCGGGCGGCAACAATCACGCGGCGGGGAAGGAGGGAGAACCCACCCCCGCCCCGCCCAACAACCGGTAGGACCTCGACCCGAGGCGCCCCACCAACCCACCCCCGCCCCGCCCAACAACCGGTAGGACCTCGACCCGAGGCGCCCCACCAACCCGCCCCACACAACGCCCTACAACCCCAAGACTCCCCACTCCAGGCGCTCCACCAGCCACCCGAGTAACGCCCAACAATTCAAAGACCAGAGATCTCCGGCGCCCCATGCACTCACGCAAGCAACGTAGGTCTCTCGGAAGCTTTCTCCCGCAGCATTAGCCACCTGAACCCCACCTCCCATCTCCCACCTCCCATCTCCCACCTCCCCTCCTCCCCCTCCCCACCCCCTCCTTTGACCCCACCTTCAGGCAGCACGGAGCCGGCGGAACCAAAGGCTCCCCCAATACAAGAAGACACCAATCCGCCCACCAACCGCTATCCCACTCCCACTCGCCTGTGGATAACTCGATTCCACTCCCTGCTGAGTTCGGCTAAGGCTTCCTCTCGTTCCAGCTAAGCCTGCTAACACCTGGTGAGACACCTTCGGGTTAGTCTGGCGGGGATGGAAGGGGGCGATCGCCGTGCGCAAGGTCTTCGCGGGGCCGCGGCTGCGCAGGTTGCGGCAGGAACACTCGCTCAAACAGGCCGAACTCGCCCGTGAGCTGGGCATCTCCGCCGGTTACCTCAACCAGATGGAGCACAACCAGCGTCCGCTCAGCGTGCCCGTCCTCCTCCGCATCACCGAAGCCTTCGGGGTGGACCCGAGCTTTTTCGCGACCGGCGACACCTCGCGTCTGATCGCCGAACTCCGCGAAGCCCTCACCGACGTGCCCACCGGGGACCAGGTGGGCACGGAGGAACTCGACGAACTCGCCTCCGCCATGCCCTCGGTCGCCCGAGCCCTCGTGGATCTGCACCGTCGCTACCGGGACGTCGCCGGTCAGGCCGCCGCGCTGGCGGAGGGCAGGGACGGGGGCGCCACATCCGTGGCTCCCATGGCCTACGAACAGGTCCGGGACTTCTTCTACGAACGCCACAACTACATCGGCGAACTGGACGAGCTCGCCGAGGACCTGGCCCACCGGGAAGGCGCCGAACCGGGCAAAGCGCACCTGGTCCTCACCCGGCTCCTGGCCGAACGGTACGGGGTCAGGGTGGAGACCGTCGATCAATCGTCCAAGAACCGGACGTTCGACCCCGAACGACGCGTGTTGTCACTGGCGGGGCACCTGCGCCCCGGCCAGCGGGCCTTCCAGCTCGGCACCCAGCTCGCCTTCCTGGAGCACGGCGACCTGTTGGACGAACTCGCCCGCGGCGAGGAACTCACCACCGAACAGGCGGTCCGGCTGGCACGGATCGGGCTGGCCAACTACTTCGCGGGCGCGTTCATCCTGCCCTACAGGGACTTTCGGATGACCGCCGAACAGGAACGCTACGACGTCGAGCTGCTCGCCGACCGGTTCGGGGTGGGCTTCGAGACGGTCTGCCACCGCCTGTCCACGTTGCAGCGCCCCGGCCTGAAGGGCGTCCCGTTCTCGTTCGTCCGGGTGGACCGCGCCGGCAACATGTCCAAGCGTCAGTCCGCCACCGGCTTCCACTTCTCCCGCTCGGGCGGCACGTGCCCGTTGTGGAACGTCTACGCCGCGTTCTCCGCCCCGGGTGTCATCCAGAGGCAGATCGCGCAGATGCCCGACGGACGCACCTACTTCTGGGTCGCGCGTACCGTCACCCGGGGTTATGGCGGTTACGGCGCACCCGGCAAGACCTTCGCGGTGGGCCTGGGCTGCGAGCTGCGCCACGCCCACCGTCTCGTCTATTCCACCGGCCTGAACCTGGAGGACCCATCGGCCGCCACCCCGATCGGCCTGGGCTGCAAGGTCTGCGAACGCCCCGCCTGCCCACAGCGGGCCTTCCCGCCGGCGGGCCGGGCGCTGCTGGTCAACGAGAACGCCGGCACCGTCTCCCCGTATCCGGTCGCCGAACCCTAGGCGCAGTCCCGCGCGTCGGGCGATAGGGCGCCGGCCGAGGCGTCGTAGCAGAGGCTGATCGGCGGGAATCCGGACACCCCGGGAACGTGGTCGGCGTCGGAGAAGGTGAGTTGTCCCTGGTCGGGTGCGTCGGGGAAGGTCAGGTCGAGTTCGTCGCCGATCCCCACCGGCCCGGGTGACTCCAGCGGCGCGAGTGGAGCCTGCGGAGTGGTGACGGTGAGCATCGAGGGAACGTCGTGCCCCTCCACCAGGTTGAGCACGCGCACCGAGAACCGGACTCCCTCGGCGACGTCCTCCACCGAGGTCACCGACACATAGGTGAGTGTCTCGAACCGGTCCGGTGTCGCCTGGAAGGTCGTGTACCCGTCGGGGGAGACGAACGTCTGGGCCTCCCACTCCGCGTTGGCGCCGAAGGGGGTCGGCGCGGGCGGGTCCCACTCGGGTTCCTCGGACGCCTCCTCGCCGCCGCCCTCGGTCCCTTCCACGGCCTCGGTCCCTTCTGCGGCCTCGTTCCCCGCCGCGACTTCGCTTCCCTCATCGGTGAGCGCTCGGGCGGCCAGGAGCCCACCGCCCGCCACGCCGAGCACGAGCACGGCCGCGCCCACGGCCGGTAAGACCTTTCGACCTCCACCCGTGGGGGGAGCCGGCGGCTCGGCGGCCACCCCCACCCATTCCCGGTCCAGCAGCGCGCCCACCGCGTCCGAAAGCCCATCCCCACCCGGGTGGCCGGTCAGTGTCGCCGCGAGCCACGCCGCCGTGGGCCTGCGCGCCGGGTCCTTGCCCAGGGCGGCCGTCACCAGGGGCCACAGCGCCTCCGGGACACCCGCCAGGTCGGGCGCTCGGTCCAGGACCCGGTGTGCCAGGGAATCGGTGGAACCCGCGCCGAAGGGCGGCCGGCCGGTCGCGGCGAAGGCCATCAAGGCACCCCAACCGAACAGGTCGGCGGCGGGCGTGGCCGCCGCTCCCCGAAGCACCTCCGGGGCGATCCATCCGGGTGTGCCCACGAGCCCACCGGTACGGGTCAGGGCCGTCTCGTCGATGGCCCGTGCGATGCCGAAGTCCAGCACCTTGGGCCCATCGGGTGCCAGGATGACGTTGCCCGGTTTGAGGTCGCGGTGCACGATCCCCGCGGTGTGCGCGGCGACCAGGGCCTCCGCCACACCACCGGCCAACCCGCGCAGTAGGTTCGGCGGCAGCGGTCCGTGTTCTCGCACATGGGCGGAGAGCGACAACCCGGGCACGAACTCGGTGACCAGCCACGGCACGCCGCCGTCCCGACCGGACCCGAGCAGCGCCGGTACGCACCGACTCTCGACCTGCCCGAGCAGTCGGATCTCCCGGGTGAACCGTTCGCGCAGTCCGGGGTCCTCGGTCAGTTCCTCGCGGATGACCTTGATCGCCGTGTACCGGCCCCGCCGCCCGATCCCGGCGTAGACGGTGCCCATGCCGCCGGTACCGATCCGCCCGACGACGCGCATGCCGCCGACGGTATCCGGGTCGTCGGGGCGCAACGGGGAGAAACCCGTGGTCGTGTGGCCGCTCATTCGGGTCGCTCCGCGGGACAGGGCACGTACTCCACATCGGTCATGTCGACCGGGGGATAGGGGTGCCAGTTCATGTAGCAGGTGTAGACACCGGCCACCTCGGCCGCACCGCCGACGACGTTCGCGGCCGGCAGGTAGGTCAGCAGCCCGCTCTGCGGGGCGTCGGCGAAGTCCACCGCGAACTCCGCGTTCGGCGCGTCCGCGGAGACCGTGGCGACCACTTCTTCACCAGGGGCGGTGTGCGCGGGACGTCCGTCGGCGGTGGGGTCATCCGGCAGCGGAGCCCACTCGTCGCCCACTTCGAGGAGGACGAAGTCGCCGGCCCGCAGGGTGAACTCGCCCTCGTCCGCCAGGTACTCCAGTTCACCGAACACCCGGATGCCGCTCTGTTCTTGGACGTCGGCGTACACGGTGTTGACGTCGACGCTCGCCACCACGAACTCCGCCCGATCCACCCCCTTCGGCAGGGCGGAACCGGCCCCGTCGAAGCCGGGGGTGAGGTCGAGGGTCCCGTCGGGATCGGAGTGCACCATGAACAGACCGTTCGAGGCGATCTCCACCGCCACCTGTTCGCCGGCCCCGTCGCCGACTTCTTCGGTGGATCCTCCACCGGCCCCTCCACCGGCCCCCACGTCCGTCTCCACCGGCTCCTGTGCGAACCGATCACCCGCCACCCACGCGACCGACGCCACCAACACCAGCGCGGACACGGCGGCCCCCACCAGGAGCCGGGGCCGACGCCGTCTCGGACGCCGGCGCGGGGCCGGATCCCCGGTGAACACGGTGGGCGGGGGCGGCGCCTCCCACCCCTGCCGCAGCACCCGGGTGACGAGTTCGGTGGCCTCCGGTCCCGGACCGACGATCGTGGCCCGGTCCGCGCCGAGCAGCTCCGCGAGCGCCTGCTCCACGGTCGGCCGCCGGGCGGGATCACCCCCGGTCGCGGCCCGAACCAAGGGCATCAGCGAGTCCGGGATTCCCGCCAGGTCCGGTTTCCCGTCCAGTACCCGCACCGCCATCGTCTCGGCCGACCCCGTCCCGAAGGGGGAACGCCCGGTGGCCGCGTAGGCGACCAACCCACCCCACGCGAAGACGTCCGCGGCGACCGATGGCGGGCCGCCCTTGAGGAGTTCGGGGGCCACCCAACCCGGTGTGCCGAACAGCCCACCGGTGCGGGTGATGGCGGTTTCGTCGATGGCCCGGGCGATGCCGAAGTCCAGCACCTTGGGTCCGTCGGGCGCGAGGATGACGTTGCCCGGTTTGAGGTCGCGGTGCACGATCCCGGCGGTGTGGATGGCCCGCAACGCCTCGGCGACACCGGTCGCGAAGGCGTGCAGGGACGTCCCCATGAGGGGACCGTGTTCGCGGACGTGCTGACGCAGGGTCGGCCCCGACACGTACTCGGTGGCCAACCAGGGTTGGTCCGCGGCGGTGTCCTGGGCCAGGAACCTCGGCACGCACGGGCCGACGACCCGACCGACCAGGTCGGCCTCACGTCGGAACCGCGCCCGGAACTCGGGATCGATGGCCAGGTCACCGTGGACGAGCTTGACGGCGACCAACTCACCGGCGGGGGACCGAGCGGCGTACACGGCGCCCATGCCGCCGGCGCCGAGGCGACCCACGGTCCGGTACCCGCCGATCTCGACGGGATCGCGGGGCTTCAGGGGAGGAAAGGACGGAAGGTCGGCGGTCACGGGCACTCCCGGGGGATGCGGATGCGAAGGTGTGCGCGGCGCGAGCGGGTGTGCCCTAGCGGGGCCCGTGACCGTGGTACCGCTGCTGTCGTTCGGCGATCAGGCGACGCTGGAACCGGCCGCGCCGCACCGCCGTGGTGATGATGATCGTCAGTCCGAGCACCAGGCCCAGGAAGGAGGGGACGAGCGCCCACAGGAGGGTCGAGCCCACGCCTCGCACGATCTCGACGCCACCGTCCCCGTTGTTCGTCACCGCGAACTCGGTGGTGGTTGAGTCGTCGGAACAGGACAGGGTGTACTCGCCCGCCTCGCTGAGCTCGTACGTTCCCACCAGGGACCAGCTCTCGCCGCCGGTGTCGACGTTGTGGCTGTACCCGGGGCTGTCGAAGTCGGCCCTGCCGCCGTCGGGCAGCAGCAGGACGCACGCTTGTCGGCCACTGCCCGAGGACGAGTACAGACCGAGCTGGAACCCGGGGTCCGCCACGGTGAAGGAGCCTTCTTGACCCGAGGTCACCCGGGCCTCGAAGTCGGGGATGCTCACCGTGGAGACCAGGGAGAGCACGAAACCCACGATCGCGGTCGCGATACCGCCGACGATGACGAGGGCGCCGATGACGAACCAGCCCCTCCCGGGCCGGACCTCGCGCGCGTCGACGTGGATGTTCGGTCGGCCGTGGGGGCCGGGGTGACCGTAAGGCGGGTGCTGACTCATCGCAGTTCTACCTCGACCGGGTGTGAAAGTGCCGGTGGGCGGTCCGCCGGCGGTTGTTCGTTGAGACGCGCGCCGGTCGGACTTCGTTGCACGAACCCGGTCAACCGTTTCGGCCGGCCGCCCCGCGTGCCCGTCTCGCCATTCGCTCCGTGTAGGTCGCCCGCCGGATCGCGAGGGTGATGAACGTCGCGATCATCGCGACGACTCCGAGGAAAATGGTCCCGAGGATGGTCAACGCCAGGAACATGCCCCGCTGATCGGCTTCGTGGGCGGTTCGGGTCTCCGCGATCACGTGCGACTGTTCGAGTGCTCCGTCGCAGGTCAGTGTATAGAGGCCCGATGTGTGGACGTTCACCGAGTACTCCAGTCGCCAGTCGTCCCAGCTGTGGCCGACCTCGCGTTCGGTGATCCGGGGGTACTCGGGGCCGTCGATGGCGCAGTTCCCCACGTGGAGCTCCGAGGGGGAGGCGTACAGGCCGAGCTCTCCGACGTTCTCGGGCTGGACGTAGAACTCGGTGGACCCGCTCCCCTCCACCACGTCGGAGACGAGTTCGGGGGTCTTGTCGGGGCCTGGGAGCCCGCCGCCGAACAGGTGGAAGAGCAGCAATCCGACGCCGACGAAGGCGGGCGGGATGAGCGGGACGAGGAAGAACCACCTGCGTCGGGGACGGCGGTCCTTGGCCGGGGTCGCGGGTGCTCGCGGCGGTGGCGCGGGCATGGGGCGGAAGCCGAACCGCGCCTGCTCGGCGGCGATGATCGCCTGGTTCCGCACGGCGTTCAGCCGCGCCAGACGGGTGGACCTGGTGATGAACACACCAAGGACGATGCCGAACGTGGCGAAGATGGCGAGGACCAGCACCAGGACGGTCAGCACGCCCACCCAAGCGGGCACCTCGAACCACTCGGTGAGGGTCAGCACCACGACCATGAAGACGATCGCCGCGGGCATCAGGGAGCCCCCGACCCAGTACCAGCGCCGACTCGGACGGATCGACTTCGGGTCCGGCTCCGGAGGGATCGGCGGAGTCGGCCGGGGTGGCGGGCCCGGCGGAAGAGGAGGCGGCGGACCGGGAGGGTCGGGAGGGCCGGGGGGATCAGGGGGTCCGGGTGGTCCGGTGGGTGGTGCCGGCGGCGGCGACCCGGGAGGAGGGCCGGCCAGGGCCGGAGCGAGGGCCTCGGAGGTCTCGGTGGTTTCCAAAAGGAGCGTCACGGCTGGACCGACCCCCGTTCCTCTCCGGAATTGGGGGAAGGCGACGGTTCGAGTGGTTGCGACATGGGGGTACCTGGTTGGGTCGGATCAGGACTGTCGGACGGCGGAACGGCGACGCACGGTGGTCACCACCGCGACCACTATCGCCGCGAAGGTGAGGGACGGCACGACACCGAGAATGACCATCGCGAGGATGTTGTAGATGGGATGGACCATTCGCAAAGGCCCGGAGGCGCCGAGAGCGTATTCGTCGTCGCCTACGCACGCCAGCGTGTAGGTCCCTGGCTCCGGGGTGTCCAAGATGCCCTCGCCGCGCCAGTCCCCGAAAGTGAGGTGGGAGGCCTTGTCCCACTCCGGATAGGTGTATTCCCAGTCCTCTTCGGGAGGGAAGACGCGGCAAGGGAGGACGGTTGTTTCGGAGTCGGAATAGACGCCCCAGGCTCTGGTTTCTCCCTCGATGACTTCGAAGGTGATGCGATCGGTGCCGCTGATGCGCTCCTCGATGTCCGGTGTGGGAAACGCTGGATTCAGACCGAACGAGAGAGCTGGGACGAACAACAGTACCGCGGCGATCGTGAGGCCGATGGACCACCGGTAGTCGCGTGCAACGGACGTCTTCTTCTGCGCCGATGCCGGTACCTCTGAGGGGCCACCCGGGTGACCAGGGCCGGCGAAAGGCGCGGGTGGTACGGGGTTCCCATGTGGGTGCTGAGGGGGATTGGGCATACACGAAGTGTGGCAGAACGCCCTGACATAAGCGGAATCGAGCACCTTGGTCTCCGTGAGACGTGGGGCCTCGCGGGTACATACATGTCGTGAGTGGGGCAACTCTTCAGTAGTTCCGGTGAACCCCTTGTCAAGACCCTCACCTGGGGATTCAATCAGGGTCCAGAGGCGAATGGACGCTGGGAGCGCAGCCACCGCGACGGAGGGATCCACCGATGTCCAGGGCATGGAACGCGTGGTCATGGGAGACCGATCCGGACAGCGTGCGCCGGGACGTGGCCGTCGCGCACGAACGCTTCACCGACTCCGGCCGACTCAGCGGGCGCGTGCGCTCGGTGGTCGGTGACTCCTGGCGGCGCAGCGCCCGGCACGGGGTCGATCCGGACCGGACGCTTCCCCGGCTCGAAGTCACCGGACCCGCCTTGGACGACCAGCGCGACGCGCACCCGCTCGCCGCCACCATGCCGTTGCTGCGACGGCTGCTGCTCGAAGGCGCCCCGGGACCACAGATCCTCGCGGTCGGCGACGTGTCCGGGCGCCTGCTGTGGGTGGAGGGCGACTACGGGCTGCGTACCCGGGCCGAGGACATGCACTTCATGCCGGGCGCGAACTGGCACGAACGTTCGGCCGGCACCAACGCCCCCGGGGTCGCCCTGGCCCTGGACCACGAGGTGCAGGTCTTCGCCAGCGAGCACTTCAGTCGGGGAGTACAGCACTGGAGCTGTTCCGCCGCGCCCCTGCACGACCCCGACACCGGCGGGCTCCTGGGAGTCCTGGACCTCACCGGCGGCGACCACCTGGCCTCGCCGCAGGCGTTGGCACTGGTCCGAGCCGCGGCGGCCGCAGCCGAGATGGAGATCCGGGCCCGTCGACTCAGCGGGCTGCTACCTACTCCACGTGACCCGCGCGCCCCGGCCCGGTTCCGGGTGCTCGGCCGTGACCAGGGGCTCCTCGAAGTGGACGGTCGCTCCGTCGAGCTCAGTACCCGTCACTCCGAGATCCTCCTGCTGTTGACGCGCCACCCACGGGGTCTGACCGGTGATGCCCTCGGCGTCCTGCTGAACGAACGCGACACCTCCCCGGTGACGATTCGGGCGGAGATGTCGAGGATGCGCCGTCTGCTGGGCAAAGACCTGCTCGCCTCCCGCCCCTACCGGCTGCTCCGGCCGGTACGCACCGACCTGGACGAGGTGCGCGAACACCTGGGGAAGGGCGACTATCGCCAGGCCGTCAACGTCTACGAGGGGCACGTGCTGCCGCGTTCGGAGGCACCGGGCGTGGTGGAGGAACGCGACGAACTCCAGGCGGAGGTGTGCGAGGTGCTCGCCACGCACGCCGACCCGTGGACCCTGCTGGTGTGGTCGGAACAGCCGGAGTGGCGGGAGGATCCTCGGGTGCTCGACGCCGCGTTGCGCGCCACCGACCCGGGGTCGCCCCGGCACGCCACACTCCGGGTTCGTCTGCGCAGGTCGGGCTACTGAAGGCGGGTCGGCGCACCGTTGCAACGTGGTCGCAACCTCGACGTAACTAGCGTCACACTCGACCGTCCCTGGGAATTCCGCGCCGGGGCGGCGACCACCGGCGCTCCCACGTCGAAGGAGGCACACCCATGGCGATCTACGCTCCCCCCGGTGAGGCCGGCAGCGTCGTTCAGTACGCGCCGCGTTACGACAACTGGATCGGAGGCGAGTGGGTCAAGCCGGTCAAGGGACGCTACTTCGAGAACCCCACCCCGATCACCGGGCGCACCTTCACCGAGGTGGCCCAGAGTGGTGCCGACGACATCGAACTCGCCCTCGACGCCGCGCACGGAGCCGCGCCCGCGTGGGGCCGCACCAGCGCGGCCGAACGCGCGTTGATCCTCAACAAGATCGCCGACCGCATGGAGGAGAACCTCGAACGGATCGCGGTCGCCGAGTCCTGGGAGAACGGCAAGGCGGTCCGTGAGTGCCTGGCCGCCGACATACCGCTGGCCATCGACCACTTCCGCTACTTCGCCGGCGCGGTCCGGGCCCAGGAGGGCCACAGCTCCCAGATCGACGGCGACACCGTCGCCTACCACTTCCAGGAACCGCTGGGTGTGGTCGGTCAGATCATCCCCTGGAACTTCCCGATCCTCATGGCGGTCTGGAAGCTCGCCCCGGCCCTTGCGGCCGGCAACGCCATCGTCCTCAAACCCGCCGAACAGACGCCCGCGTCCATCCTGCTCCTGATGGACATCATCGGTGACCTGCTGCCGCCGGGCGTGCTCAACGTCGTCAACGGCTTCGGCGTGGAGGCGGGCAAGCCGCTGGCCTCGAACCCGCGCGTGCGCAAGGTCGCCTTCACCGGTGAGACCACCACGGGTCGGCTGATCATGCAGTACGCGTCGGAGAACCTCATCCCGGTCACCCTGGAGCTGGGTGGCAAGAGCCCCAACATCTTCTTCGAGGACGTGGCCGCCGAGCGCGACGCGTTCTACGACAAGACGCTGGAGGGCTTCACGATGTTCGCCCTCAACCAGGGCGAGGTGTGCACCTGTCCGTCCCGTGCGCTGATCCAGGACTCCATCTACGACGGGTTCATGTCCGACGCCCTGGAGCGGGTGGGTCGGATCAAGCAGGGCAACCCGCTGGACACCGACACCATGATGGGCGCCCAGGCCAGTAACGATCAGCTGGAGAAGATCCTGTCCTACATCGACATCGGCCGTCAGGAGGGCGCCAAGGTGCTCACCGGTGGCGGCCGGGCCGAGATGGAGGGCGACCTGGCGGGCGGTTACTACGTCACCCCCACGGTCTTCGAGGGCCAGAACAACATGCGCATCTTCCAGGAGGAGATCTTCGGCCCCGTGGTCTCCGTGGCCCGGTTCGACGACTACGCCGACGCCATCAAGATCGCCAACGACACCCTGTACGGGCTCGGCTCGGGCGTGTGGTCGCGCAACGGCAACACCGCCTACCGGGCCGGTCGCGACATCCAGGCCGGTCGTGTGTGGGTGAACAACTACCACGCCTACCCGGCGCACGCCGCCTTCGGTGGCTACAAGCAGTCGGGGATCGGGCGCGAGAACCACAAGATGATGCTCGACCACTACCAGCAGACCAAGAACCTGCTGGTCAGCTACTCGGACCAGGCGATGGGGTTCTTCTGATGGAACGGGTGGCGGTAACCGACCCCGCGGCGACCCTGCTGCGGGAACTGACCGCCGACCATGGTCCGCTGATGTTCCACCAGTCCGGCGGCTGCTGTGACGGCAGTTCACCGATGTGCTATCCGCTGGGGGAGTTCCGTACCGGAGCCTCCGACGTGCACCTCGGAGACCTGGACGTGGGGCTGCCGGAGCCGGTGCCGGTGTGGATGTCCCGCTCGCAGTTCGAGCTGTGGAGCCACACCCACCTGACCATCGACGTCGTTCCCGGCCGGGGATCGGGGTTCTCCGTGGAGGCCCCGACCGGACAGCGATTCCTGATCCGGTCCCGATTGATGAGCGACGAGGAGGCGATTCGACTGGACGCGGAGACCACTACCGAATAAGAGAACCGGGGCCGGTCGGGAGGAGGGGACCCGACCGGCCCCGGTCATGCCTGCGTGAATCCTAGGAAACCGTGTCCTCGGAGGTGTCGGGGGCGGAGCGTCGGGTGGCCAGTCGCTCGGCCAGCTCGTCGGTGCTCACCAGGTCGTGGCGGATCCGACCGGTCCGGTACCCCACCCGGGCCACGATGTGACCGGCCACCGGTACCGTCACCACCTGGAACAGTCCCACCAGGAACAGCGTGCCGAGGCTGAAGACGCCGGTCTCCTCCGCGGGAAGGAGTCGGAACCCGATCCCCACCAACACCAGCAGCAACCCCAACACCTGGGGTTTGGAGGCCGCGTGCATGCGGGACAACAGGTCGGGGAAGCGGACCAGGCCGATGCCGGCGACGAAGGACAGCAGCGCCCCGGCCAGGATGCACAGGATTCCGGCCCAGTCCAGGATCTGGACGACCTGATCGCTCATGACCTCTTCCCCTCCTCTTCGACCGTGTTCTCGACGACGGGGAGCACGATCTGCTCATCGTCGTCGTCCTCCTGGGTACGGCGGGCGACGAACTTGGCGACGCTGACCGATCCCACGAAACCCAGGAGGGACAGCACCAACAAGGTGGGCAGCACCGTGGGGTCGCGGTTGAACGCCGCGTAGGCGCCCAGGCCGGTCACGGCGAAGGCCAACAGTGCGTCGACGGACAGTGCCCGGTCGAGGATGCTCGGCCCCAGCAGGAGCCGGATCATGCCCAGCAGCGCGGCCACACCGAGTAGGAGGGCGATGACGGTCCACAGGATGTTCACGTGTTCCTCCGCTCGGTGGCCAGGGCGGCCTCCAGCTCGGCGATGTTCTCCCGGGTGCCGATTCCGCGGGCGATGCGTTCCTCCAGTACGTGGATGCCCCTCTTCGCCTCGGCCGCCTCCTCTTCGTTCTGCGCGCCCAGCACGTGCACGTACAGGATGCGTTCGGGCTGGGAGGCCTCCACGATCACACTGCCCGGGATGATCGAGGTGGCGATGGCCACGCACACCATGATCAGGTCGGATTCGGTGCGCATGCGCACCGCCACCACCGAGCTCTTCGGCGGCCCGGGACGGAGCACCCAGGAGCTCACCTCGACGCTGGCGACGAACATCTGACCCAGGATGTACAGGACCATGTAGGGCCCCCGCAACGGCCAGAACCGGAAGCCCGGAACGATCGGCGGTAGTGGGAAGACCATCATGATGAGCACCGACACCCCGAAACCCAGGACGGCGATGCCCAACGTCTCCGGGCGCAGCCGGAAGGCGTCGAACAGCAGCATCCAGACCACGGTCATCCCGAGGGCGACGGGGATCTGCACCTTGCCGATGCGGCTGCGCAGAGCGCGCGCACCGATCTTCTTCTTGATCTGTAGAGCGTTCATCGGGACCCTCCGAGGACCGCCTCGATGTAGGGCGTACGTTCCTGCAGGTCGGTCGCGGCGTCCGACGAGTAGCCGATGAGCGGTCCGGCGAATACGGTCATGGCCAGACCGAAGGCGACCAGGCCGATCGTGGCGCCCACCATGCTCTTGGGCAGGACCACCGAGGTCACCACCGGGGTGGCCGCGGTCGAGGTGTCGCTCAGCCGGGAGCTCGGACCGACGGCCTCACCCGGGCCCAGGGCCGCGGTGGAGTCGTCCTCCTCCTCGGTGTCCTCCAGGATCGTGCCGGGCTCGGCGACCATGCCCTCGGACGGGGTGCGCCAGAACGCGTAGTTCCACACCCGCGCGATGACGTACAGCGTCAGCAGGCTGGTGAGCACCGAGGTACCGACCAGTGTGTACGCCAGCGGGGTGCCCGCGTCCACACCGGCCTGCATCAGCCCGATCTTGCCGAGGAAGCCCGACAGCGGCGGGATGCCGCCCAGGTTCATCGCCGGGATGAAGAACAGGATGGCCAGGAACGGCGCCATCTTCGCCAGACCACCCAGGTGGTCCAGCGACGTCGACCCGCCCCTTCGCTCGATCAACCCCGTCACCAGGAACAACGTGGTCTGAACGGTGATGTGGTGGGCGATGTAGTACACGGCGCCCGCCATCCCCAACTGACTGCCGAGCGCCACACCGAACACCATGTAGCCGATATGGCTGATCAAGGTGAACGACAACAGACGTTTGATGTCGGTCTGCGCCACCGCGCCCAGGATGCCCAGGATCATCGTCGCCAGGGCCACCCACATCAGGGCGTCGTTGAGTTGCTCGCCGGGGAAGAACAGGGTCTGCGTCCGGATGATCGCGTACACGCCCACCTTGGTGAGCAGACCCGCGAACACCGCGGTGACCGGGGCCGGCGCGGTGGGATAGGAGTCCGGCAGCCACGCGGCCAGCGGGAAGACGGCGGCCTTGATGCCGAAGGCGACCAACAGGATGACCTGCAGGACCAGCGCCAACTCCGAGGAGATCTCGGGCAGTCGCTCGCCCAGCTGCGCCATGTTCACGGTGCCGGTCGCGCCGAAGACCAGCGCGATGCCGATCAGGAACAGCACCGACGAGACCAGCGACACCACCACGTAGATGGCGCCCGCCCGCATCCGTGACTGTGTACCGCCGAGCGTCAGTAGCACGTAGCTGGCGGTCAGCAGGATCTCGAAGCCGACGTACAGGTTGAACAGGTCACCGGCGAGGAAGGCGTTGGAGACACCGGCCACCAGGATCAGGTAGGTCGGCTGGTACACCGAGAGCGGCGCGACCTCACCCTTGCCCGCCATGCCCTGACCGATCGAGTAGATCAGCACGGCGAGGGTGATGGCCGCGGAGACCGTCACCAACAGCGCGGACAACCGGTCGGCCACCAGCGTGATGCCGATCGGGGTCTCCCAACCGCCCACCTGGACGGCTTGGGGGCCGAACATGTCGGCGCCCACCATCAGCGCGGCACCGATCAGCAGGACCAGCGTCAACGCGATGACGCTCAACCACTGCTGGACACGGGGCCAGCGGATACCCATCGCGAGCTTGACACCGGCCGCGAAGAGCGGCAACACCACCGGCAGGGGAACGAGGTAGTGCAGGATTCCGGCGAGGTAGTCCCATTCCATGGTCAGTCGTTCCCTTGCAGGTCGCTGTCCTCCGCGCGGGCCAAGCGTTCACGCTCGGCCCGCATGGTCTGACGTGCCTGACGCCGCTGCGAACGGATGCGGCGGCGCAGCTCGCGCCACAGCTCGCGTTCGGCGGCGCGGTCGGCGCGCCTGTGCTCCCGCAGTCGCTTGCGCCCCATGCGGATCCGGCCGCGCAGTTCCGTCACCTGGTTGACCATGCTCTGCCGACGGTGGGTCAGACGACGCATGGTCTCCTGGGACTGCTCGTCGATGTCGCCGTCCTCGGCCTCGACCTCGAACCTGGCGAGCTCGGCCTGGGCGGCCGCGATCTCCGCCTTGATGCGGGCCTGTTCGGCCAGCTCTTGGGCGTCGGCCGCGGCGATGGTGGCCTGGAGCTCGGCCCGCTGCCTGCGGATGTCCGCGCGCAGCCGGCGACGTTCCTGTAGGAAGCGCTGACGCACGGCGCGCCGGCCCTCGCCCTGCACGATACGGAGGTCCTCGGCGTCGTCCTGGACCTCGTCGTTGCCCTCCAACTGCCAGCTCCGGTAGGCCAACGCCAACAGGAACGCGGTGATGCCGAGGGTGATGACGATGGCCGTCAGGATCATCGCCTGTGGTAGCGGGTCGGTCATCTCGTTGACGTCGTCGGTGAACCACCGGATCGGAGGACCGCCCGGTTCTCCGGCCATCGCCAGGATCATCAGGTTCACGCCGTTGCTGAACACGATGAAGCCCAGCAGCACACGGGTGAGGCTGCGCTCCAACATGAGCACGACGCCGACCGCGACGAGGACGCCCACGACGATGACGAGTGTCAGGCTTGGCGACTCGTTCACGAGGTGGCCTCCTCGGTTCGTGCGGAGGTACCCGGATCGATGGCCTCCGAGTGCGCGGCGTCTCGTTCGATCTGTTCGTCGATGCGGGCGCCGAGACTGCGCAGGATGTCCAGGATCAGTCCGATGACCAGCAGGTACACGCCGATGTCGAACAGCATCGAGACCGTGACGTGCGCTTCGCCGAGAATCCCGAAGTTCAGGTAGTAGTCCGCCCCGGCGAGCACGTCGTCGAGGAAGATCGCCCCGCCGATCGCCGTGCCCGTCGCCAGCGCCAGACCGGCACCGATCAGAGCGCCCGGCTGCACCCACGCGGTGGCGTACAGCTCGAAGCGACCACCCGCGAGGTAGCGGACGATGAACGCGAGGCCCGCCACGATGCCACCGGCGAAACCACCGCCGAGGTCGGTGTGCCCGGTCAGCAGCAGGTACACCGAGATCACCATGATCACCGGGAAGAGGAAGCGCGAGACCACCTCGAAGATGATCGACCTGCGTTCGGTGGGCATCGCCTCCGCCCCTGGCAGCCAGGCACGGTTCCACTGGGGCTTGACGTGCATGTTCCGCGGTGCGACCTTCAGGTTGCTCAGGTCCAGCCGGTCGTGTCCGTCGGTGGGTGTGGGCGGCTGGGTGACGGACAGGGCCATCACGCCACCGGGGGCCTTTCGGGGCTGGGCCCGGCGACGCACGAACATCAGGCTGGCCACACCCGCGGCGGCGGCGGCCAGCACCGAGATCTCGCCCATGGTGTCCCAGGCGCGGACGTCGACCAGCAGCACGGAGATGAGGTTGTCCCCGCCGGCCTCCTCCGCCGCCTCCACGTAGGAGGGCCCGTCGGGTCCGCCCACCGCGATGGAGGGTTCCTGTCGACCGGCCAGGGCGAACCACGTCATGGCCGACACGAGCAGGCCGGTGGCGACGCCGATCACCATGTTCCAGATCCGGCGGCCCTTGAGCGCGGGTGCCGAGAAGTGGGACGGGAAGCGGCGCAGCACGAGGACGAAGACCACCAGGCTGACGGTCTCGACGAGGAACTGGGTGAGCGCGATGTCGGGCGCGCCCTGCAGGTAGAACAGGGCGCCCACGCCGTAACCGCCGATGCCGACGAGGATCACCGCGAAGAGGCGGCGTCGCACGAACAGGATCATCAGGCAGGTGATCACGATGATCAGGGCGGGGATGACCTGCACCGGGGTGTCCCACACGCGCAGCGTCGGGTAGTCGCCCTCCCACAGGCGTCCCGTGATCATCGGGATTCCGGCGGTGACCACCAGGAACACCAGGATGGTGCCGAGGTAGACCGGGAGCGAACCTCGCTGGGTGCTACCGGTGACCTGCAACGCCAGGGTCTCCAGGCCGGCCATCATCCGCCGGTAGTTGCGCTCGGGGTTGACGTAGGCCAGCCGGTTGCCGAGCCAGGCGACCCGGTGGCGGAAGTAGAACAGCACCAGACCGCCGACGACGCAGACCGCCGACAGCAGCAGCGGCAGTTCCCAGCCGTGCCACAGGGCCAGGTAGGTGGGGTACTCCTCGCTCGGTCCCAGGGGGACGGTGTCCGCGTAGGTGGCGAAGAGTCGGTCGATCCTCCCGGAGACGATTCCGCCGATCAGGCTCAGCGCGGCGAGGACCACCGCGGGCGCGAGGAAGAGCGGGCCGGGGGAGTGGACCTCGTTGGGCTGCACACCCTCCTTGTCGAGGAAGGCACCCCAGAGGAAGCGGAGGCTGTAGGCCACGGTGAGGGTGGATCCCAGGACCAGGCCGACCAGGACCAGGGTGTCGACGCCACCGCCCTCGGTATAGGCCCCGAAGGCGAGTTCCTTGGCGACGAACCCGGCGGTGGGCGGCAGACCGGACATCGAGGCCAGTGCCACGATCGTGGTCCAGAAGGTGGCCGGCATGGACTTGCGCAGGCCGGAGAGCTCGCGCAGGTCCCGGGTTCCCGTGCTGTGGTCGATGATGCCGACGATGAGGAACAGGGGAGCTTTGAAGAGGGAGTGCGCCACCAGCATCGCGATACCGGCGAGGGCGCCGGCGCGGGTCCCGGTGCCGAGCAGGGCGATGAGGAAACCGAGCTGGCTGATGGTGCCGTAGGCCAGGACGAGCTTGAGGTCGAACTGGCGTAGCGCCTTCCACCCGCCGAAGATCATGGTGATGACACCGAAGAACAGCGCCATCGTCGTCCACACGGCCACGTCGCCGAAGGCGGGCGTGAGACGGGCGACCAGGTAGACACCGGCCTTGACCATAGCCGCGGCGTGCAGGTAACCGGAGACCGGTGTGGGCGCCTGCATGGCCGCGGGCAGCCACAGGCTGAAGGGGAACAACGCCGACTTGGACATCGCGCCGACCATGATCAGCACGAGCGCCGAGTTGACCAGCGCTCCGCCCGTGGGCGGGTCCGCGACGATCTCGGAGATCACGTAGGTCCCGGCGGTCTCGCCGAGCATGATCATGCCGACCAGCATCGCCAGGCCGCCGAACGTGGTGACGACCAGGGCCGTCATCGCCGCCCGTCTACTGTCCTTCGACTCGGCCTTGTGACCGACGAGGAGGTAGGAGAAGACCGTGGTCAGCTCCCAGTAGATGAAGAGCTGGATGAGGTCGTCGGCGAGGACGAGGCCCAGCATCGCGCCGGCGAACGCGACGAACACGCCCGCGAAGCGCGGTAGACCTTCGTCGGAGTCACTGAAGTAGCGCGCACAGTAGGCCAGGATCAGGGTGCCCACGCCCGCGGCGATGAGCGTCATGACCAGACCGAGGGCGTCCATGTGCGTGCCGAGCCGGAGGGAGAACTCGGGGGCCCACTCCACCGACTCCGACAGCGTGCCGCCGTTGAGGATGGTCGGGAGCTGGAACAGGGTCCACACGGTCGCCAGGCCGGGGACGATCGCGAGCGCGTAGAAACCGTTACGGCCCCACTGGCGTATCACTAAGGGCGCGACCGCAGCTGTTATGAAATGCGCGACCAGCACTGTCGTCAATGCGCCCCTCCCGGACCGGTCCGGGCCCGCCCGACGTGCCCGGGCGGACGTCCACCACCCCGGTGGAGAACGAGACCGTCCAGGAACAGATCAGGGGACGGGAGTGTCGTTTCCGTTTTGGTGGGGCATGGATCTACTTGAACTTGCGTGCGCAAGCTATTTAATAGCTAGACTACACATACGTCAAACCACCGCGCGGGTCGGGGACCCGTGTGCAGAGCCCATCCAGCGAGGACCGTTTCTTGCTCGAAGAGACCCCCGATTCCTGTTCTGAGCAGCAGGAATGCGATCATCCGAACGCGGCTGAACTCGAAGAGTTCCAGCGCGTCTGGACCGAACTCATCAACGCGGCGCTACACGCCCGCTCTCGGGGCGGGCATGGGCATCGTGGTGCGGAGGAGATCACACTGACACAATCGCTCCTGATGGAGGCGGTGCGCGGGATGGACAATCCGAGTGTCGGTGCGGTTGCTCACATCGTGGGTGTTTCCTCACCCTCCGCCACTCGGATGATCCAACAGCTGGAACGCAAGGGCATGGTGGCCCGACGCCGGTCCGAGCGTGACGAACGCAGCACGGTGGTCACCATCACGGCGGAGGGCGAACGAGTCCTCGCCGAGCGCCGCAAGCACCTGGAGCGAAAACAGAAGCAGGTCTTCGACGCCATAAGGCCCTCCCTTCGGCCTTTGGTGCTCGACGTTCTCCGTGACCTGCGCGCCGCCATAGACGACACCTGATCGACGAACCTCATCCCCCTTCCCTCCCTCCACCCCCCGCCGCCAAGGACTCCCAGGCCCCGAGTCCGAGCATCTCCAAGGCCCCCACCCGGGGCCTTTCGTCATGTTCGGGGGTGGGCCGGGGGTGGCTCTGCCGTTGGCAGATCTGCTCCCGGGCGAAATCGTGGCGGTCGAGGTCCCGCCCGGCGCAGGCTGGGATCACCGGTACGAACACCGGCGATGAGGAGGACCGATGCCGATACGACCCACGCTCGTCACCGAGTACGCGCCCGGTGGTGGGTTTGACGACCAACTGGCCGCGCGCCTGCTGCGCAGCCGGATCGTGCTGTTGGGGACCCAGGTCGACGAGGAGAGCGCCAACCGTGTGTGCGCGCAGATCCTGTTGCTGGCCGACGAGGATCCGCACAGGGACATCACCCTGGCGATCAACAGCCCCGGCGGAGTGATCAGTGCCGGCCTGGCCATCTACGACACCATGAACTTCGTGCCCAACGACGTTTCCACCCTGGTCATGGGGTTCGCCGCCAGCATGGGGCAGTTCCTGGCCTGCACCGGGGCTCCGGGCAAGCGGTACAGCATGCCGCACGCGCGGATCATGATGCACCAGCCCTCCGGTGGGCTGGGCGGGACCGCCGCGGACATCGCCATCCAGGCCGAGAACCTCGCGCACACCAAGAGCACCATGGTGCGGCTCATCGCCCAACACACGGGCAAGAGCGAGGAGACCATCGCCAAGGACCAGCACCGGGACGCCTGGTTCACCGCCGAGGAGGCACGGGAGTACGGGTTCGTCGATCACGTCGTGGAGACCGCCGACCAGATGGAGGGCGGCATGCGCCTGGGCGGTGCCACGCCCGGGTTCGCCGGTCCGAGGGGAGGAAAGCGATGAGCGGGCGCTACACGGTGCCGATGGTGGTCGAACGCACCCCGAACGGGGAACGCTCGTTCGACGTGTTCAGCAGGTTGTTGTCCGAACGGATCATCTTCCTGGGCACGCCCATCGACGACGACGTCGCCAACGTGATCATGGCTCAGATGTTGCACCTGGACTATGAGAGCCACGAGACCGAGATCCAGCTGTACATCAACTCGCCCGGGGGCTCGAACACCGCGCTGACCGCCATCTACGACACGATGCGGTTCGTCAAGGCGGACGTGGCGACCGTGTGCATGGGCCAGGCGGCCTCCGCGGCGGCGGTGCTCCTGGCGGCGGGGACGGCCGGCAAGCGTTCCGCGCTGGAGCACTCCCGGGTACTGCTGCACCAGCCCTCCACGGAGGGGCAGGGGCAGGCGGCCGACCTGGAGATCCAGGCGGCGGAGATCCTGCGTGTTCGGGCGCAGGTGGAGGACATCCTGTCCCGGCACACCGGCCAGACCCAGGAGCGGTTGAGGGCCGACACCGACCGGGACAAGATCTTCACCGCCGAGCAGGCGAAGGAGTACGGGCTGGTGGACAACGTGATCACGACGAGGGAGCTCGCACCTCTCGCGGTGTGATTCGAGGTCGGGGGTGCGGTGGTTCCGGGCAGAGCGCCCCGGAACCACCGCCGGGCGCCGCGCGCCTTGGGATGAGCTGAAACGCGGTGCCGTCTGGTGTGGGGGGATACGGCAGGTCAGGCCGCGAGGGAGAGCACACGGGCCTGGTGGGTCGGGGCGGTGGGAACCGTGGCCAGGCGGGGTTGGTGGGAACCGGCCCGCTCCATGCGGAACAGCGTGGTGCGCTGGTACAGCTCGCCGAGCACCTCGGTGATGCTCAGGCCCAGTGACCGGTACACGGCGGCGAGGAGCTCGGAGGAGGCCTCCTTGCGCCCGCGTTCGATCTCGGACAGGTAGGGGAGTGACACCTGGGCGTCCTCGGCGACCTCGCGCAGGGTTCGGCCCTGTTCGACCCGGGTGCGACGCAGCAGATCACCGATGAGGTCGCGCATGAGCGGCTCGCTCGTCGACTCGGCGGGGGACGGGCCCCTGCGCGCCTGTTCCAGGGAGCGTAGGACGCTCTCGCTCATCTGATGCCTCCCCCGTCGAGATCTCCGATTTCTCGACACTACGCCGCCGAACGCTCCAAGGGGAGAGGTGTCCGTGGCCTTATGCGGACGGCAGAAGTAGCGAGCGGCCCCGTCGAAGCGGGTCTCACCTCTTGACGGGGGAAGGGCCGGAGGCGCGTCTACCCTCGGTGCCCAGAGCCAAGATCTTGACCTGCAGGGTCTCCATGGGCCCTCGCGAGAATCGCGACAGCCACCAGCGAGAACCCGCCACCAGAATCAGAGCGATCACCGCCCAGGCGGCCACCATCCAGCCCGCGTGGTGCGCGTGAGCGGCCAAACCGACTCCCCAGCCGTAGAAGAGCACCGAGGCCAGGATGTTCTGGAGGATGTAGCAGCTGAGCGCGGTCCTGCCCACCGAGCTCAAAGCGGCCGTCACGGGCCCGGGGCGTCGTACCCGGTCGAACAGCACTCCTACGAGCCCCAGGTAGCCCAGCATCAGCACCACGGAGAAGACGAGACGTCCCGCAAAGGCGAGGTGCTCGTTCCAGATGACGGCCAGAGCGTTGAGCGGCAGACCCAACCCCAGTCCCCAGACCGCCATGCGGGCCCGCATGGTCCGACCGACCAGGTCGGCCCCGAACGCTCCGGACCGGTACAGGCGCGCTCCCAACAAGAAGAGGAACACCATCAGCGGGAAACTGGTGATCATCTCCGTCCGGTCGTCCAGAAAGTTCGCCATCCGGTATAGAACCTGGTCGGCGTAGCTTCCTTCCAGGTACAGCCGGCCCGACTCGGTGGACTCCGGGGGCTCAGTCACGTGGACGATGGGGAAGAACAGGAGCATTATCGCCGTCATCCCGCCCACGAAGGTGAGGTGCAGGCCCAGGACGGACCACATGATGGCCGAACGCGTCCGCTCGGAGAGACCGAGCACGTAGACCACCACGAGTGCCGTAAGCGCGTAGCCCATGAGGATGTCCCAGCTGAAGAGGAGGACGCCGTGCAGCGCCCCCTCGATCAGCAGGAGGAAGGCACGACGACGCTGTCGGCCCGCCCAAGGGCGACCGCGCTCCGTGGCGGCCCTGTACTGGATGGCCAGGCCCACGCCGAACAGCAGGGTGAGCATCGCGAAGAACTTGCCGTTGAGGAACAGGGTTTGCAGCCCCTCGGCGACGGGGCCGAAGCTGCCGGTCCGGGGGTAGCCGAAGAGCCAGATGTTCATGGCGAGGGTGCCCAGGATGGCGAAACCGCGCAGCACGTCCAGAAGAGGTATGCGAGCGGGTTCGAAGGGGCGTGTGGTCGTGTGCATGGGCGCATGGTCGCGGGTGGGTGCCCGCCGGGGCATCTGCCAAAGGACATAGCTCGTTTTCCACCCGCCGGCCGTATACCTTTCGGCGGACGCGGACACCGTCCACGTACCGCACTATGGACGGATGGGTGCGAGAACGGGTGTCGGAGTGGTCGCGCGGATGCGGCGATGGCGGTGGCTCCCCGTTCCGGTGCGCGACATCGTGGTGACGGTACTGGTGGGACTGGCGGCCCTGGGACTGCCCAACGTCGAGTCCGGCACCCCGGGGCGGCTCAGCGACCTGGTCGTGCTGCTCGCTTGTGCTCCCCTGGTGCTACGGCGGCGGTTCCCGGCCGCCGTGGCTCTGGCCACCGGATCCCTCCTGTTCGTCTCGTTCGCGCTCGTGGGCCAGGACGGCTCCGTTGTCGCCGCCGTGTTCGCCGTGGCGACCCTCGCCCACCAGCGCCCCGGCGCGGTGCCGGTGCTGGTACCGGTGGCGGTCGCGTGGTGGTTCGCCTACCTGGTGGTCGTCTACCCCGACGCCAACTCGCTGGTCGAATGGTCGGGGGATCCCTTCGCGCCGGCCGCGTCCGTGCACGGGGACGGTGTGGACTTCTCCATGGCCGCGATCCCCATCCTCGTGTCCGTCCTGGTGGGCTACGTGTGGCGGCTCAGGGCCGACCGCGCCGAGGGGGTCCGGCGCGCGACGCGCAACGAGTTCGAGCGCGAACGGCTGCACGAGAGGGAGCGGATCGCCCGCGAGGTGCATGACATCGCGGGTCACCATCTCAGTGCGATCCGGCTGTTGGCGGTCGGTGGTCGGCAGGCTTTGGGAGGCAGGGACCCAGAGGCGGTCGCGGTGCTGGAGTCGGTCGCGCAGATGTCCGGCCGCGCGGTGCGGGAGGTGCGCGAACTGCTGGACTCCCTACACGGGGACCGGCTCACCGGATCGGCCTCGGGCATGGGGCCGGCGGACCTTCCGCCCCTGGTGGCGGCTCTGGAGAACACGGGAGTGCACGTGGAATTGATGATGCCCGAGAGAATCGGGGAGGGGCTGCCGGAGCGGGTGGGAGTAGACGTGTACCGGATCGTCCAGGAGTCCCTGGGCAACGTGCTGCGGCACTCGTCGGCACGGCGGGTCCGGGTGGAATTGAGCCGCACGGCGAACACGCTGACGGTCACGGTGGAGGACGACGGACGGCGCGTGACGGGGGACAAGGGATCGGGCGGGCGCGGCCTGGCGGGAATGCGGGACCGTGTCGGGGAACTGGGCGGTGTCTTGGATGCGGGGAGTGGCCCGGGCCGGGGCTGGCGGGTGCGGGCCGTACTCCCCGTGAGAGGGGACGAATGATCCGACTGCTGATCGCCGACGACCAGCCGGCCGCCCGCGAGGGGCTGCGGCTGCTCTTCCGGCCGGTCGAGGACATCGACGTGCTGGGCGCGGCGGCCAACGGCCGGGAGTTGGTGGCCATGGCGCGCCGACTGAGCCCGGACGTGGTCCTCACCGACATCCGGATGCCCGGCACTGACGGTGTCGAGGCGGCCCGGGAGCTATCGGGGCTCTCGCCCTCGCCGTCGACGGTCATGCTGACCACCTTCGATACCGACGACTACCTGTTCGGGGCTCTTCAAGCGGGGGCGGTGGGCTTTTTGCTCAAGGAGAGCGACCCGGAACTGTACGTGGAGGCGGTGCGAGCAGCGGCCTCAGGTCAAGGGGTGATCGATCCACGGGTCACACCGCGCCTGGTGAAGCGCTTCGCGAGGACCTCGCCGCGCAGGCCCCCACTGCTGGTCGAAGAGCTGACGCCCCGAGAACGGGAGGTGCTGGTGCTGGTGGCCAAGGGACGCAGCAACGCCCGGATCGCCGGGGAGCTGAGCATCACCCACGGCACGGCCAAGGTCCATGTGACCCGGATCCTGGCCAAGCTGGGGCTGGAGAGCCGGGTGCAGGCGGCCGTCTACGCCTATCGCCATGGACTGACCACCTGGGCGGACGACTGAGCACGTCCTCGTGTCGACCGGGCGAGACGATCTCTAAGGCGGTCTGCGGTTCGACCTAAGGCATCCCCGAGAGGCGGATCCGCTGCACTCTTCCGATGTGCGGCCGGGGGCCTTAGAGCGAATCTGGAATCAGTCGGGAGAACAGCCCCGGCACAGACCCCGGAGGAGATCACCATGCACGCCGACCTCAGCGCCCAGGCCGCCGACCTCTACCGTGCCGAGGCCGAGCGTGTGGCCCGTCACGATCGTCTCGTCGCCTCGGTGAAGACTCGCGGGCCGGGGCTGCGCAGGCTGTGGGCGCGGATTCGGACACCGCGCTCCCACACCCTGGCCGCCTGAGGCCGGGGAGCCACGGCTCAAGGCCGTGAGCGAGGTGCCGTGTCGAGCGGGGTTCGACACGGCACCTTTCGTATGCCCGAACATATGCACGTGCCGAGGAATGTGCAGAATGACGTGCGGCGGAACGTGCGCAATTCACGTGCACGGTTTCGAGAATGCTAGCGCCATTGGGCCGGAATGTACACCGCGCGACCTGTGTGAATGCGAGCATCGAGGTTTGTCGCCTGCCTGGCGGGTATCCTGCCTGTTCATGGGGTCTTATTCTGGACTCTTTGAAGATGACCGAATCAATAATCTTGGCAATCCGTAATTCGGATGTCATGATGGTTCGTGTTGGGTGGTGACAAGTTGGAAATACGAATCCTCACCCCGGTCCCACAGATTCTGGTCGAGAACCGATCGGTCGACGTGGGTTCCCCCAAGGCCCGCCTCGTCCTCGCGGTACTGACAGAGTCCGTCGGTCGTCCCGTACCGACCTCGACCCTCATCGACCGCGTCTGGGGCGAAGCACCGCCCGACTCGGTGCACACGAGTGTCTACTCCTATTGCAGCCGGATCCGGAGAAGCCTCAAGGACGCGGGCGTGCCGACCGACATCAAACGTCGGTCCAGTACCTACACCCTGGAGGTCGACCCCGACGCGGTCGACTGGCATCGGGCCCGGAACCTCTCCGACCAAGCACGCAAGCTCACCCAACGGGGAGAGCACGCGGCGGCATTCGCGCTCCTGGAAGAGGCCCTGGAGTTGTGGGACGGCGAACCCCTCACCGAGTTCGCCGGGGTGTGGGCGGATTCCCTACGGCGGCGCATGGCCCATGGGCACCGCCGTCTGCTCGGCCAGTGGGCGGAGGTGGGGCTCGTCCTCGGTGGTCCCGAAGAGGCCCTCCTCCGGCTGGAGGACCACCCTCGTGACGAGACCTTGGCGTACCTGCACATGAAGGCCCTGGAGATGTGCGGTCGGCACACCGAGGCGATCGAGTGTTACACCGAGCTACGGGAGCACACGGTCGCCGAGTTGGGCATCCAGCCCAGTCCCCGAACACGAGTGCTCTTCCAACGGATCCTTACCGAGGCCGACGGCGACGAAGGCCGATGGGCCGAACCCGTTCCCCTCGCGGAGCCCCGTCGAGAGGTAGTGGACACTCTTCGAGCCGACGTCTCCGACTTCCTGGGACGGGACGAGGAACTCGAAACCCTGCTCACCTCAGTGCGTGCTTCCGATGGCCGATCGACGGTGCACTTGATTCATGGCCTGGGCGGAGTCGGTAAGACGAGCCTGGCCGTGCACGCCGCTCATCGCCTGCGAGACGCCTTCGACGTCAGATTGCAGACCGATTTGACCGGAGCGAGTTCGGACCAGGTCCTCTTCCGCCTGTTACAGATGCTCGGGGTTTCGGGCAGCGGTATCCCCACAGAACCCGAGGCGCGTGTGGCGCTGTGGCGCAATCAGGTCGCGGGTCGGCGGGTGCTCCTTCTCCTGGACAACGCGGACCACCACGACCAGGTGGTGCCGGTGATTCCGGGGGCCGCTGGGAGCGTCGTACTCGTGACCAGCAGACGCAGCCTCGCCGGACTCCACGGCGCTCGTCGGCTGTGGCTACGACCTTTGGACGAAGAAGACGCTGTACGGATGTTCGCCGCCTTCAGCGGGCGTGACGTCGAGGAAGAGGGCGTGAGCCGGGTCGTGGCCTTGGCCGATCGGTTGCCGCTCGGGTTGTGGATCGCTTCGGCTCAGCTGAGGCGCCGGTTCACGTGGAGCCTGGACCGTCTCGCAGATCACCTTGAGAGGCATACGAGGGCGTCCGAGCAAGGTGCGGATTCGGAGGCTTTGGCGGTCTTCATCGACACCTACGAAACTCTGGACGTGTGGGCCCGACAGGTCTTTCTTTGTGTGGGTCTGCACCCCACGACGGTGGTTCCGGACCACGCGGCGGCGGCATCCGTAGGTGATTGGGACGAGACGGAGAAGGCCCTGGATGAGCTGATCGACGTCCATTTCCTGGACGAGGTCAGCCCAGGGCGTTACCGGATGCACGATTCCGTGAGGCGATTCGCCCGCCAACGTGCGGCTCGGACGATGTCCGAGCGACAGCGGTGGGAGGTGGAACGGCGCATCTTGGACTACTACCTGGCCACCGTGGACAACGCCGATCGCACGGCGATGCCGGGGCGCCAACGAACGGAGCGCCCGATCACGCGTAGTTCGGCCACTCCGGACTTCGAGAGCCCGAGAGAGGCACGAGAGTGGTTCGCGGACACCTTTCCATCGGTGGAGAGGGTCATTGAACACGCCCGGGAACGAGGGTTCACGGAGTACGTGGCGAGGATTCCATTGGCCATGGCCGGGCTCTTGGAGACCAACGGCCCCTGGGACCGGGCGGAAAAGCTCTTCGTCGAGGCGGTGGAGGCCTGGCGTGAGTTGAGTGATCCCCTCGGCACGGCGGACGCTCTCTACGAGTTGGCCGTCATGCGGTTGAAGCTGATGGATCGGGGTGAGGTCGAGGAACTCCTCGGTCGTGCGATCGCGCTGTGGGAGGAGTGCGGTCGTCGGCAGAACATCCCGTATGCCCGGGACCAGGTCGGTCTTCTCCACGCCGACCAGGATGATCACCTGCGAGCGATCTCCGAGTACAGGGCCTCTCTCGACGAGTTCCAGGATTTGGGGGACCAAAGGGGCATCGCGAAGGTCTACAACCATCTCGCGCTGAGTCAGAGCGAGACCGGAAGACACCATCGTGCTTCCAGCCACTTCCTCGTTTCCAAACAGCTCTACCAGGCGTTGGGGGATGAGCACATGGCGGCACGCGTGGCCATGAACCTCTTCCAGATGCGCTTCGGGGAGGGGCGTCACAGAGAAGCGCGGGCATTGAACGAGCGCTGTATGTGGGTGTTCCGGGCCTATGGTGACGCTCTCGGTATCGCGAGTACTCAGCACAACAGGGGACTTCTGGAGAGCTACCTGGGCAGGCATAGGGACGCCTACGACAGTTTCCAGTCGGCCCAGAGAGGGTTCTGGTCCGCCGGTGACGTCACGGGGATGATCAGGAGCAAGGTCGGTGTGGGAACCGCCCTGTTGGGTTTGGGCAGGATTCCCGAGGCCGAGTGGACCTTGTTGAACGGTCTCGAACTGGCCGAGATACATGACCTCGCCCTTCCGAGATCACCCCTTCTGCGAGCTCTCGGGGACGTGCGGTCGGCACAGCAGCGTCGTTCCGAGGCCGAGGTGATGTACCAGGAGGCCAGGGGAGTCGCCGCCAGCACGGGTGCGCATCAGAACGAGGGGATGTGCTGCTCACGTCTGGGAGACCTCAGCAGCTTGAAGGGCGACCCGGAAGAGGCGTTGGCGTACTGGGCGGAGGCGGTGCGGCACCTCGAACGGATGCCGACGCCCTACCTGGAGCAGGTGCGTTCCAAGATCAAGTGGTTCCAGTACGTAAGGGGCCAAGCGGTGGGTTAGGGACCTTCGGGAGGACTTTCTCCAACCATCTGCGGTACGGACAGATGTGTGGTTAAGGTGCCTGCTGGTACTGGAGCAATGTGGCTACCGGTGCTTATTTACCCCCTTCCCTGGAAAGTCCTGCCTTGTTCGCTTCGCAGAGCACCGTTGCCCCGGATCTGACCTCTCTTCCTTCACAGGTGTCCAGCGACGATCCGATACGCGTACACAAGTGATCTGAAAGCGGACATGCCTCGACAAGGTCCGTGCAAGGTCAGGGCTTGTCCGCGATGAGGTTTCCAAGTTCCCGGCAAGGTCTCCCACCAGCCCCTGTTCAGCCGGTCGGCGCAGGGTGGAACCCGGATTGAGTCATCAACCGGGAAGGTCCACAGGCGATGGGGCACAAGCAGCACTGGAGACGAGACAATCACGGACCGGTCGCCCCGGTCACCCTGCGCACCGACAAGACGGTCGCGGTCGTGGTGGAGAACCACCAGGCCGGAGACCGGTTGGGAGACGTTGTCTCCCTCTTCGAACACGACCCCCGGATCCAGGTCGTGTACGTGTTGGCCCAGAACTCCAGGTTCTCCCCGAGCGCGGCGAGCTACCTGGAGCGGTTCGACGGGCTGCTCCTGACCTGGGAACAGGCCCTCCGGTACGACTTCGATCTCGCCCTCGCCGGTAACAACGGGCACAACAGCCACCTCGAACAGTTGCGGGCCCCGGTACTGGTCGTCCCGCACGGCATGGGGTTCAGCAGTGTGGTCCCCCCGGGTGCCGGGTTCGGGCCACCGCTCAGGAAGCCCCCCATCGTCGACGCGATCTACTCGACCCTGGTGCGTTATGGCCGGGTGTCGGCGGCGGCGATAACGGTTCCCCACGTGAACCACAGGCACACGATCGGTCGAGTGGTCTCCGAGGCCCTGGAGATCACCCACGTGGTGGGGGATCCGGCCTATGACCGGGCCACCTCTTCGGCTTCGGAACGAGACCGCTTCCGACAGGCCGCCGGTGTCGACGCGGACGAGAGGTTGGTCGTCCTGTCGACCACCTGGGGCGGGGAATCCCTGATCGGCATGGAGCCCGGCCTGGTCGAGCGGGTGATGACGGCACTCCCCGGCGACCACGTCGTGGCACTGCTCGTCCATCCCGGCGTATGGTCGGCCCACAGCCCGCGGCAACTCCTGGCTTGGCTGGCCGCCGCGCGTCGACGGGGTCTGCGGGTGTTGGAACCGAACTCCTCGTGGCTGGGGCTGCTCATGGCCGCCGACGTGGTGATCGGCGATCACGGCAGCACCACCTACATGGCCGCTGCACTGGGGAACCCCGTTCTGCTGACGGGAGGGGGCCTGGAGGGGGTGGCGCCGGGGTCCCAGTCGGAGGTGCTGTTGCGGATGGAACGGCGTCACGACCCGGAGCGGTCGTTGCCGGCGCAGCTGGAGACCGTGATCGGTCGCCACGACCCGGGCGTGACCGACCTCTACCGCTCGCTGCTGACCTCCGAGCCCGGTCGGGCCGCCGCGTTGGTGCGCGAGCTGATCTACCGTCTTCTGGGCCTCCCGGAACCGGGTGACACCGCCGTGCCGGCTCCTCTCCGCTCGCCCACCTTCTTCCACTACGGAACGGAGGACCGGTGAGAGCCCCGGCGGAGGGCTCGGCGCCCCGGGTGACGTGGTGCGCGGTCGAGTTGCGCTCGACTCGTGGCGGAAGCGGTTTCGTCGACGAACACCTGCTCGTGGTCGCGGACGGAGGGGTGGAGGACCGGTGGCTCCGGGCGGCCGACGTGGTCCTGTCCATCCAGCGGCACGCCGCGGACGCCGATCGGCTCCTGGACGTCCTTCCCGGGTGTGCGGTCGTGGCCGGGCCGGACGGAGGAATCCGCGCCAGGGGTTGGACGGACGGTGTTCGCCGGCGTCTTCCGTGCCTACCCTGGGAGGAATCGGGACAGGGCGTGGCGCGGCTGCTCGCGTCCTTCGCCCACGCTTGGTGGTCGTGGAATCTCATGGGGGCCGCACCGGGCCGTTGGCCGATCGGGTTCGACCTCACCCGTCCTCGTTGGGAGCCAGGGAGTCGAGTCGCCGTCGGGTTCCTTCGGTCCGAGGATCTGCGAGTGACGTGTAGATGGCGAGTGCCCGAGTGAGTTCCACGCGTGCGCCGTCGGCGTTCCCACTCATGAGGAACGCGTCGGCGCGCATGACCCTCAGCCCGGCGATCTCGGCGGAGGCGCCGACCCTCGTCGCCAGGGGGAGCGCTTCGTCCAGGTGTTCCTCCGCCCGCACCGCGTCTTCGAGCGCGAGGTGGGCGGCGGCGAGTTCGCCAAGGGTCCTGGCCCTCATGTAGGCGTCGTCGTCGGCGCCGAAACCCTCCAGAGCCCTCAGGAAGTAGGGAATGGCCGCTCGGTACTCGCCCGAGTCCCGGGTGGCCCTCCCCAGACGACGCAGCATGAGGGTGACCCCGCGTTCCGGACCGGTGGCCTCGTATATGTCGATCGCCTTCCGGAAGTGCGGTATCGCCCGGGCGGGCCTGCCCAGGTCCAACTCGCTCATCCCGCATCCCTCCAGGCTGCTGGCCGCACCATCGAGATGACCGATGCGCTCCCACAGTTCCAGGGAACGGTGGTAACCGCCGTAGGCCTCCTCCGGGTCTCCCATGCTCCGTTGGGCGTCGGCCAGGGCCAGCAGCATGCAGGCCTGCACCCCCGCGTCTCCGAGTGCGTCGCCGGAGGCCAGGCCGATCGTGTAACACTCGTGCCAGATCAGGTAGTGCCGTCGCAGGGTGAACAGGTTGCGGAGGGTCTCGCACAGCTGCCAGCAGGTCGAGTGACGTCCGCTGTCATGGGCGGCGTGCACGCAGGACCGCAACGAAGGCAGTTCCTCCGATAACCAGTTCAGGGCATCGTCATGGGTGTCGAAGTCACGGACGGGTGTGCGATCGAAGACCGGTGCCAGAACCCAACGATGGGGGTTGATCGTCCGGTCGGCCGCGGCGGCGGTGGTCAGGTAGTACTCCAGCACCCGGTCCAGTGCTTCCTCGATCTCCTCCGCCGGCTCATCCTCTTCTGCCCGGGCGCGGGCGTGTAACCGGATCAGGTCGTGTTGACGGAATCGGCCTCCGGGGGTCTCCTCCAGGAGGTTGGCCGCCACCAGATGGTCCAGGCGGTTCTCGGCGTCGGACGGGTCCGTGGCCAGCAACGCCGCGGCGACCTCGACGGTCAGGTCGCGGGCCGGCAGCACCCCCGACAACCGGTACAGACGTCGGTCGGGCTCGGACAGCTCCCGATAGGAGGTGGTGAACACGCTGTCCACGGAGAGCTCCCGGGTGTGGCTGAGCGCGGCGAGACGCTCGCCCTCGTCGGTCAGACGCGAGACCAGCCGGTCCAGGGGTTGGTGGGGGCGCAGGGCGAGACCGCTGACGGCGGCGCGCAGGGCCAGGGGGAGCCGCCCGCACAGGCCCACGAGCCGTCGGGCCGAGGTGGGATCGTCGCCGGCGCGGCCGTCGCCGAGCATGCGCGTCACTAGTTCGAGGGCTTCGTTCTCACCCAGCGGCCGGATGTCCAGGAACTCCGCGCCGTCCAATCGCAGGCCGGTCAGGTGTAATCGTGTGGTCACCACGACCAGGTGCCGTCCCTGTCCCGGGGTGAGCGCCCGGACCTGGGCCGCCGACATGGCGTTGTCCAACAGGAGGGCGATCCGTTTCCCGTGGGTCCGGCTGCGGAAGGCCGCCGCCCGGGTGTCGAAGGAATGGGGAATCGCGGCGGGTTCGGCCCCCAGGGCCCGGAGAAAGGCGTCTAGGACGTCCGAGGCGTCGGTGGGCCCGGACTCGGTGAACCCCTGGAGGTCGGTGTACAGGGTGCCGTCGGGGAAGTGCTCCGCGATCGTGTCGAGGAAACGGGTGGCCAGGGCGGTCTTGCCCACGCCTCCGGGACCGGTGAGCACCATGATCCGTCCGCGTCCCTCACTGGCGACCTCGTGCCGAAGGGTCTCCAGACGACGGAACTCGGTCGCACGGTCGGTAAAGATGCGGGGCGGCATCGGCAACTGTCGGGGAACGGGGTCGGAGCCGGCCGTTACCAGGTGCACGGAGCCGTGGATGGTCCCGGTCTGGATCACCGTTCCGCCGTGCACGGCCCCCGTGGTGTTGTCGACGGGGGTGCGCCGGTCACCTTCCTGAGGGGGCATGAAGGAGCTTTTCTCTCGACATCGACAGAGGGATCGACAGAGAGGGTTGTGCCCCAGGACGTCGGATGTATTCCTTTGCCGGACGGGAGAGGGGGAAAGTAAGAGAAGTGCCCAAAAGGCGGCAAAGGGTTTGAAACAGGGGCGGAGAAGCAGTGTTCTTCCGGTGTGTTCGGGAACGACGGAGGTGCGTCCAACTGTGGGAGGTCTTGTGGAGATCACCGGCATCATCAGCGCACTCATCGTCGGCATCATCATCGGTGCCCTGGGGCGGCTCATCGTTCCCGGCAAACAGCACCTGCCGATCTGGCTGACCTTGGTCCTGGGCATCGTGGCCGCCTTCCTTGGCGGGTGGATCGCCAGCTTCTTCACCTCCGCCTGGCTCTTGGTCCTGATCATTCAGGTCCTGGTGGCGGCGGGAATCGTCTACCTCGCCGACGGGATGTATTCGAAGAACACGGGCAAGACCGCCTGACCGGCGGCGCTCACCCGCGCTCACCCGCGACTCTCAACCCGAGGTCACCGGATCCGATCCGGTGGCCTCGGCCACGTGTACGGTCCGACCGGAGTGGGCGGACTCTTCGGCGGCGGTCAACACCGCCACGACGTCGCGGCCGAACCGCAGGTCGCACGGGTCGCCCCGATCCCCGGCCGCCTGGGTCAGCAGTCGGTCGATCGCGGATCCGAAGGCCTCCACGGCGCTCCGATCACCTCCGGGGACCGAACGCCAACCAGGTTCCCCATAGAGATCGATGTCGAACGCCTTGGCCTCGGGGGCCGCGTCCAGGGTGACCGAGAAGGATCCGACGGCCCCGTCCCGATGGTGGGTCAGCAGGTGCACGCTGTCCCGGGGGCCGTTCAGCGCGGTGACCTCCACGACCGGCCCGAGCACGGGCAGCACCACCGAGAGCAGGTGCGGCCCCACGTCCCACAGGCCGCCCTTCTCCCGACGCCAGGGCGAAGCGCCGTAAGGGTTGCCCGGCTGGAAGATGGAGGCGAACAGGGTGGCCCGGGCACCGTGCCAGCCACCTTCGGTGGTCGCGGTGCGCAGGAACTCGTTCACGTTGTCGGAGAAGCGGTTGGTGAAGAACACGACCGAGGCCGACCCACGCGACTCGACCTCGCTCACCAGGGCGTCGGCCACGTCCAGACCCAGGGACACCGGTTTGTCCAGCAGCAGGTGACGGCCGGCCCTGGCCGCTCGCAGCGCGAGGTCCCCTTGGATGTTCGGCGGCAGGGCGATGGCGACGGCGTCGACATCGGTGATGAGCGCGTCCACGTCGTCGTAGGGTCGGGTGCCGAGGTGTTCGGCCAGGTGAGCGGCCTTGGCGGGGTCTCGCCCCCACACCCCGACGAGCTCCGCCTCCGGGTGCGCGGCCAGCGCCGCCCCTTGTGTCTCGCGGGCCCAGTAACCGGTGCCCAACAGTCCGAATCGCAGTCCCATGCGTCCCTCCCAGATCAGGAATCAACCTTGAGCACCTTGACGCATGGGAACGCTCCCAACAAGGGGGAGGGGTAGATTGCCCGCATGGCCCACATCGCCTTCTTCGCCCCCAACGGTTCCGGACACGTCAACCCCCTTCTCGGACTGGCCACCGAGCTCGTCCGGCGCGGACACCGGGTCACCTTCGCCGCCCCCGAGGCCTTCGCCGACCGGATCATCGAGACCGGCGCCGAACACGTGCCCACCCCCACGACCTGGCAGGGACAAGGTGAGTCACCCCAGATGCACGGCGCGGAGCTGATCCGCGCCATGGGCTCACTACTGGAAGAGATCAAGGTCGTCCACGCCGACCAGGTCGATCGGGAGGCTCCCGACCTGGTGGTGCACGACGCCACGCTGGCCTGGTGGGGACGGCTGCTCGCCCACCGTTGGGGCGTCCCGACCGTCGAGAACTGGCCCAACCTGGTGAGCAACAAGCACTGGTCGCTGCACCACGACCACACCAGGATCAACCCGCTGAACCCGCGCTTCCTGCTCACCGTGTTCCGGATGATCCGCTACGCACGCTCCCAGGGGTTCGCCGACGGGGGCGCGTTCATGATGGGAACCGGTGCCGCGTTGCGCCTGGTCACCCTGCCCAAGGCCTTCCAGTACGAGGGCGAATCCTTCGCCGACACCCACCTGTTCGTCGGCCCGGCCCTGACCGGCCGCTCCTTCCAACAGGAGTGGACCCCGCCCAACGAAGACCCGGTCCTGTTGGTCTCGTTGGGCACCGCCTACAACGAGCGCCCCGAGCTCTACCGGGAGATCGCCCGCGCCGCACAAGGGCGCCCCTGGCACGTGGTCATGTCGATCGGGGAAACGGATCCCGACGCCCTGGGCGACCTGCCACCCAACGTCGAGGTCCACGCCCAGGTGCCCCAACTCTCCGTCCTGCGGCACGCCACCGTCTTCGTCACCCATGCCGGCATGGGCGGCACCATGGAGGGCCTGGCCAACGAGGTGCCCCTGGTCGCCCTGCCCCAGATGGCCGAGCAACGCGCCAACGCCGATCGGATCCGACAGCTCGCACTCGGGCGTGCCCTGGATCCGGACACGGTCGACGGCGACTCCCTGTGGCGGGCGGTGGAGGAGGTCGCCCACGACCCGAACGTGCGAGAACGCCTGCGGTGGATGCGTGATCGGATCGACGAGGCGGGCGGCGCCGGGGCCGCCGCCGACGCCGTCGAAGGGCTTCTCGACGAAGGAGCGACCCTCACCTGACGTGGCCGGATGCGGACGCCGGCCCCGTTGCCGTCATCGACGAATCCACAGGTCGTTCGGGCTTTGGTCGATGAATGGTCATCGCGGCGCCCGGTACGGATTCCGTAATCCCCTGGTGGAACCCCTTGTCCTCCACCATCATGGATTCTCTGGGATCGAGTGCCGAGGCACGGGCCGGAAAGAGGGAGCCGGCCCACCTCGGCCCGAGGGAGGGAAGCGAGCGGCGGGGGGCGAACACCCCACGCCGAGCGCGGCGTTCCCGCCTGTCCACTGTCGATGAACACTCCCCGAAGTTCACCGGACCCAAGTTTTTCCGTGGTCCGACGCACCCCGCATGCTCTGCGCTCACCATTGAAGGGGGACGATGTGGTGAGACTTGACCCGATGAGCCTTGACCCCGAGCCGACCGTGGACCGGGAGGCGCTCGAATCCGTGTTCGCCGACCACCTGTCCGAGGCCGCGGTCCGTGCCGCCGCCCTCATCTGCGGCCGATGGAACCTGGCCCTGCCCGACGAATCCACCCACCTCGACCTTCCCGTCTTCACGGACGCGACGGACGCCGGGAACTGGATGGCCGCCAACACCGAATCCCTGGTCTCCTGTGCCCGTGGGGCGAAGGAGAGCCGGAACCACCTGACGGTCTGCCGGATCACGGAGTCGTTGGAGGTCCACCTGCGCGGAACCGGCCGCGCACCGGAACTGGTGGAGCTGCTGCGCGCCGCGTCGGCCTCCGCCCGCGACATGGAGGACACGGCCTGGGAGGCCCGCACACGCAACCTGCTCGGACTGACGCTGCTCGAAACCGGGGAGCTCACCGGCGCCGACCGGGAGTTCGAGGCCGCCCTGACCCTGGCCGACGCCGATGAGGACGACCGCGGACGTGCCGCCGCCTTGGAGGGTCGGGGCATCGTGGCCCAGCGGGACCGCCGGGACGACGCGGCGCTGTCGCTGTTCGAACGCGTCCGCCCCCTCAAGGTGGCGTTGGGGTGGCCGCACGGGATCGCCGTCCTCGAATTGCTGGTCGGTCGCTCACTGCTCAACTCGGGCAGGTTCGAGCACGCCATGGAGCGCTTGGACGTGGCCATGGCGGTCTTCGCCGGTACGGGTGAGGACGCCGTACCGGACGAGGTGAACGCGGCCAAGGTCCGATCGGAACGTGGCCGGGCGTTCATCGCCGCGCGCCGCTTCGCCGACGCCCGCGATGAGTTGCACGAGGCACGAGAGGACTTCGAGAAGTACGACCAGGTCTCGTCGTTGGCCCGTGTGTGCGAACTCCTGGCCGGTCTGGGGCAGTTGAACCGGGAGGACGACTGGCGTGGGCACCTCGTGGAGGCGGAACGCCTCTACGAGCGGATCGGCGACACCACCGCCGCCGAACGGGTCCGCCGCCACCTCTAGGAGTTCGCGCTCCCGCGGGGTTTTCGCGGGAACCTCCCTTGACAGCGTGTGGCCGGGCGTTGACGATGGGGCGACTGCAACCGTTTGCAGCAATCTGGCCTCAGGGCCGGTGCGCATTCGGAGTGCGGTCGGGTCACACGGCCGGTGCGGACGACCCCGCTGATATCCCCTGACCCCCACCGGCAGAGAGGCACCCCCATGTCCATCCAGCGCAGGAGACGACCCGCCACCCCCGTGGCGATGGCCGCCGTGGGCGGCGCGGCACTGCTCGCCGGGGCCTGGTTCGTGGTCCCCGGTCAGCAGGTCGACGGAGAACTCACCTCGGGCTCGGACCCGCGGACCCTCGCCGACCCGCACAGCGAGACCCCCGTGGGCTACGCCGCCATGAACGGCGGCACCACCGGCGGTTTCGGCGGCGACGGCGTCGAGGAGTACGTCCTGAGCGAGTACGCCTCCTGGAGTGCGGAGAGCACCCCGGGCGAGGCACTGTACGAACTCCTCAACGACCACGACGACGGTGGCGACGGAGTGGTCGTCCACGTCGACGTCACGGTCACCGCAGACCAGGTCGACGAGCAGAAGATCGACGTCAAGGACCTGGCCAACGTGTCCATCCTCGGCGTCGGCGACTCGGGTGAGTTCGACGGGATCGGCTTCAAGGTCACCCGTTCGGAGAACGTCGTCTTCCGCAACCTGAACATCCACCACGTCTCCCAGGGCGAGGGCGACGCGCTGGAGGTCACCGAACAGAGCTCCAACGTGTGGATCGACCACAACGACTTCAGTAGTGAGAAGGAGGGCGTCGACAAGGACCACTACGACGGCCTGGTCGACATCAAACACGGTTCCGAGTACGTCACCGTCTCCTGGAACCGGTTCAGCGACCACTGGAAGACGTCGCTGGTCGGCCACAACGACTCGGCCGACGCCGCCCCGGACCTCATCACCTACCACCACAACCACTTCAGCAACCTCAACACCCGTGTGCCGCTGATCCGGCACGCGGACGTGCACATGCTGAACAACGTGTTCGAGGACATCGACGGTTCGGCGATCAACGCCCGTATGGGTGCCCAGGTGCTGGTCGAGGGCAACCACTTCGACAACGTCGGCTCCGGTGACACCGACAGCCAGGACGGCCAGATCGAGGGTCCGGTCGGCTGGTGGTACGGCAGCTCCGAGACCGGCTACTGGAACCTGGTGGACAACGAGTTCACCAACGGCACCCCGCACGAGCACCTGGAGTCGACCACCGACTTCACGGTGCCCTACGACTACACCGCCCAGAGCCCCGCGGACGCCAAGGCGGACGTCGAGGCCTACGCGGGCACCGGGGTCATCGACACCACGTCCTGACCCGGCCCGACGGTGGCGCCGGACCCTTTCGGATCCGGTCCGGCGCCACCGGCAAGCGTTTGCAGAAATCCACTGATCAGCGCAGGCGGTGCGCCCCCTTGGACGGCAGCGCGGTGAACACGTCCGGAGCGCCGAAACCACGTTCGGCGAAGGCCGCACGTACCGCTTCACCGCAGGGGCCGACCCGATCGTCGTCCACGAGCGCGATCACGCAGCCACCGAAACCGCCTCCGGTGATCCGCGCGCCCAGCGCACCCGCGGTCAGCGCCGCGTCCACCGCCGTGTCGACCTCGGGGACGCTCACCTCGAAGTCGTCGCGCAGGGAGACGTGCGAGGCGGTGAACAGCGCGCCCACTTCGCGCGGTCGCCCGCCGCGCAGCAGTTCCACCGTCTTGAGGACCCGGTCGTTCTCCGTCACGATGTGCCGGGTCCGGGCGCGGGTGAGCTCGTCGGGCAGTTCCGCCAGGGCCTTGGGCAACGCCTCGACGGTGACGTCGCGCAGCGCCCGCACCCCGAGGAGCCGGGCGGCGTCCTCGCAGGTCCGCCGGCGTTCGGCGTAGGCGCCCTCCACCAGTCGACGCGGTGCCTTGGTGTCCACCACCAGCAGGGCCATGCCGTGCGCGGCGAGGTCGAACGGCTCCTGTTCGGTGGCCAGGGAACGACAGTCCAGGAACAACGCCCGCCCCTCGTCGGACAGCATCACCGCGGACTGGTCCATGATCCCGCAGGGCATGCCGACGAAGTCGTTCTCGGCGCGCTGTGCCAGGCGCGCGACCTCGGCCGGGGCGGGTTCGTCGCCGTACAGTCCGGTGGCGGCCAGGATCGTCGCGCAGCACAGCGCGGCCGAGGTCGACAGTCCGCTGCCGGCCGGGATGGTGCTGTCCACCAGCAGGTCGAGCCCGCCGATCCGGTGCCCCTCGTCGAGCAGGGCCCACAGTGAGCCCGCCTGGTAGGCGGCGCCCTCCGGGACCGTGCCCGGGGCCAGACCCGACAGGTCGAATTCGTGGGCGCCGGGGAACTGCGACGATCGCACACCCACCCGCCCGTCCGTGCGGCGGGCCGCCGCGATGGTCAGGCTGTGCGGCAGGGCCATCGGCAGCGCGAAACCGTCGTTGTAGTCGGTGTGCTCGCCGATGAGGTTGATCCGCCCAGGGGCGACCCACATCCCTTCCGGCCCGCGACCGAACGCCTCCTGGAATCGGCCCGCCAGTCCCCACTCGTCCACGTACGATGGCCCGCTCACGTCTCCACCCGCTTTCGGGTGAACTCCCAGGCGTCGGCCACGATCTCGTCCAGACCGCGAGTGGGCGACCAACCGAGTTCGGCGCGGGCCCGGTCGTTGGCCGCCACGAGGATGGCGGGGTCGCCCGCGCGTCGGGGACCGTCGACCACGGGAACGGGGTGGCCGGTGATCCGTCGGACCGCGTCCAGCACCTCGCGGACGCTGTATCCGCCGCCGCTGCCCAGGTTGTGGATCCGGTGCGTGCCCGGTTCCAGGTGCTCCAGGGCGCGCGAGTGGGCGTCGGCCAGGTCGCGAACGTGCAGGTAGTCCCGGATCGCGGTGCCGTCGGGGGTGGGGTAGTCGGTGCCGTGCACCGAGGCGTGCTCCACCTCCCCGGTGGCCACCTTCAACAGGTTGGGGATGAGGTGGGTCTCCGGGTCGTGCCGCTCGCCGAGCCCGCCGTGCGCCCCGGCGACGTTGAAGTAGCGCAGGCTGATGGCGCCCAGACCGTGGGCGCGCGCCCACCCGGTGAGCATGTGGTCCACGGCGAGCTTGCCCGCGCCGTAGGGGTTGGTGGGCGAGGCCGGGTCGGTCTCGCGCAGTGGCGTGTCCGAGGTGGGGTCACCGTAGGTGGCGGCGGTGGAGGAGAACACCAGCCGGTCCACACCGTGTTCGCGCATGGCCTCCAGCAGGGCGAGGGTGCCGCCGACGTTGGTGTGCCAGTACGGTCCGGGGTCCTGCGCGGACTCGCCCACCAGGGATTTTCCGGCGAAGTGCAGCACGGCGTCGAAGGAGGGGTCGAGGACTCGGGTCGCGTCGTGGATGTCCCCCTCGACGAAGGAGGCTCCGCCGGGGACGGCGTCGCGGTGACCGGCGGAGAGCACGTCGAGCACGGTGACCTCGTGCCCTACCTCCAACAGCAGTGCTGTGACGACGCTGCCGACATAACCGGCGCCGCCGGTGACGAGGAGTTTCACGGGGTGGCCTCTCGGATGCGTTGGGCGGTGGTCTCGGGCGCGATGTCGTTGATGAACACGCCCATGCCGGACTCGGTGCCGGCGAGGTACTTGAGTTTGTTCTCGGCGCGGCGGATGGAGAAGATCTCCAGCCGCAGCCGGGACAGGTCCCGGGCCTCGGAGTCGCGGACGGGCGCCTGGTGCCAGGCGGAGATGTAGGGCAGCGGCTTGTCGAAGAGCCGGTCGAGCCCGCCGAGCAGGTCGGTGTACAGCTCCGCGAAGGCGTCACGTTCGGCGTCGTCGAGCGAGGGCAGGTCGGGGACGTCGCGATGCGGGTAGACGTGCACCTCCACCGGCCAGCGGGCGGCCTCGGGCACGAACGCGGTCCAGTGCTCGTTCCGCAGCACCACGCGCGGCCCCTCGCGTTCGGCGGACAGGATGTCCTCGAACAGGTCGCCGCCGGTCTCCTCCCGGTGTGCGCGGGCCGAGGCCACCACGGAGGTGGTGCGGGGGGTGACGAACGGCAGCGCGTAGATCTGACCGTGCGGGTGGCTCAGGGTCACCCCGATCTCCTCGCCCCGATTCTCGAAGCAGTACACCTGCTCGATGCCGGGCCGTTCGGCGAGCGCGGCGCTGCGATCGGCCCAGGCGTCGACGATGGTGCGCACACGGGCGCTGCCCAGCTGTGCCATCGAGGTGTCGTGGTCGGAGGAGAAGCAGAGCACCTCGCAGCGTCCCTCGTCACCGCTGAGCGACGGGAAGCGGTTCTCGAACGCGACCACGTCGTAGTCGGCGGCGGGGACCTCGGTGTGCCGGTCGATGGTGGAGGGGCACAGCGGGCACTGGTCGCTGGGCGGTAGGTGGGTGCGGCTCTGGCGGTGCGCGGCCACCACGACCTGCTCGCGGGTCAGCGGATCCCGGCGCAGTTCGGATCCGGGGGCCCGTTCGGGCAGGTCGCGGGGGTCATGGAGTTCGCGGTGCGCGTCTTCGGATTCGTCGAAGTAGATGATCTCGCGGCCGTCGGCCAGGCGCGCGGTGGTCTTTCTCATCCGGTCTCCCGGGGGACGTCGGTGACCACGAGGTCGCCCACGTGGTCTCGAAGGGTGTGTCGGGCGTCCGTGGCGAGCCCGTCGTCGGTGACGAGCACGTCGCAGCGGTTCAAGGGGGTGATGGTGCTGATTCCGACGGTGTCCCACTTACTGGAGTCGGCGGCGACCACCAGGGTCGCGGCGGACTCCACCAGGGCGCGGTTGGTCTCGGACTCCATCAGGTTGGGTGTGGTGAATCCGGCCCGTTCGTGCATGCCGTGCACGCCCAGGACCAGGGTGTCCAGGTTGATCCCGTGTACGGAGGCGAGGGCGAGCGGGCCCACGAGGGCGTCGGAGGGGGTGCGGAACCCGCCGGTCAGCGCGACGGTCTGGTCGGAGCGCTCCGAGCGGTGGAAGACCTCGGCGACGGGCAGCGAGTTGGTGATGACGGTGAGACCGGGGGTGTCGCGCAGGTACTCGGCGACCAGCGCCGTGGTGGTCCCGGCGGACAGGCCGACGGCGCTGTTCGGTTCGACGAGGTCGGCCACGGCCCGCGCGATGGCGTGCTTCTCGGCCGCCTGCCGGGTCGACTTGGCCTGGAAGCCCGGTTCCTCGGTGCGGGGGCCCTCGGGGGCGACCGCGCCGCCGTGCACCTTGCGCAGGGCGCCGCGTCCCTCCAGGGCGTCGAGGTCGCGTCGGATGGTCATGTCGGACACGGCCAGGGACGCGACGAGGTCGGTGACGCGGACGCTTCCGTCCTGCCGGAGCCGATCGAGGATCAGCTCCTGTCGTTGCGCGGCCAGCATCCTGCCCCCTGTGATCGAAAATGTTGGATTCTGTTGAATCAGAGTCTCATTGGCTGGTCGGTCACTGTCAATGGGGGTCTGGTTCCGGGAGGCGTGTGGGAAACCGTTGATAAGCGTTGACATTTCGCGGGTGCAGTGTCGACGATGTGGAGGTTCGTGTCGGCACTCACACACTCGATGGACCCTCGCGTGGCCGGACCGATTCTGGGAGCGATCAAGGATGACCAACCAGCGCACCATCACCCTGCGGGCCGCCGGGGCCGCCCTGGTCCTGCGCGTGCCGGAGAGCGGTCTCCCGCACGTCCTGCACTGGGGCGCGGACCTGCCCGACTTCGAGGGGCTGGCCCTGGCCGCCGAACCCCCGGCCGCCAACAACGGCGTCGACGTTCCCACCTACGTCTCCCTGGTGCCGACCCAAGGTGAGGGATGGCGCGGACACCCCGGGCTGGCCGGGCACCACGAGGGGCGGATCACCTATCCGGCCTGGTCGCGGGTGGAGGTCGACGTGGATCCGTTGGAGGACGCCGAACCCGGCGTGGGCGGACGCGTCACCGTCTCCGCCGAGGGCGGTGGTCTTCGACTCCGCACCGAACTGCGCATGGAACCCGAGGGGCTGGTCCGGGTCCGGCACACCGTCACCAACCTCGATCCGGCCCCCTGGACCCTGGACACGCTCAACGTCACCCTCCCGCTGCCCCGCGAGGCCGAGGAGGTCCTGGACCCGACCGGCCGTTGGGTGCGCGAACGTGTCCCGCAGCGCTCGCCGTTGGGCATGGGCACCCGCACTCGGGCCTCGCGCCGGGGGCGCACCGGCCACGACTCCCCGCTCGTTCTCACCGTCGGGACCCCGGGCTTCGGGTTCCGCGAAGGTGAGGTCTGGGGCGTGCACACCGCCTGGAGCGGCGACCACGTCCACCTGGCCGAACGTCTCCCCGAGGGTGCGGGGCAGGCCGACGCGGTCATCGTCGGTGGCGAACTCCTCCACCCCGGCGAGGTGCGTCTGGGGCGGGACGAGTCCCACACCACCCCATGGGTGTTCCTGAGCTGGTCCGATCAGGGACTGGACGGGATGTCCGGACGCTTCCACCGCTGGCTGCGCGCCCGCCCCGAACACCCCACCTCACCGCGCCCGGTGGTGCTCAACACCTGGGAGGCGGTCTACTTCGACCACGACCTGGACCGGCTGAGGGAACTCGCCGACACCGCCGCGCGCATCGGCGTGGAACGGTTCGTCCTGGACGACGGCTGGTTCCGTGGCCGCCGCGACGACACCGCCGGCCTCGGCGACTGGACGGTCGACGACCAGGTGTGGCCGGACGGGCTGCACCCGCTGTTCGACCACGTGCGCTCCCACGGGATGCGGGTGGGGCTGTGGGTGGAACCCGAGATGGTCAACCCCGACTCCGACCTCGGACGCGCCCACCCGGAGTGGTTCCTCGCGCCGCAGGGCCGCCCCGCGCTGCCCAGCCGCAACCAGCAGGTGCTGGACCTGGGCCGCCCCGAGGCGCTGGAGTACGTGTTCGAGCGCCTGGACGCCCTGGTCACCGAGTACCGACTCGACTACCTCAAGTGGGACCACAACCGCGACCTCTTGGAAGCCGTGCACGCGCCCACCGGTTCCGCCGGGGTCCACCACCAGACCCTGGCCGTGTACGAACTCATCGATCGGCTCCGGGCCCGTCACCCGGGGCTGGAGATCGAGTCGTGCTCCTCCGGGGGCGGCCGCGTCGACCTGGGCATCCTCGCCCGCACCGATCGGGTGTGGGCCTCCGACAACAACGACCCCCTGGACCGGCTCGCCATCCAACGGTGGACCGAGCTGCTCCTTCCCCCTGAACTCATCGGCGGCCACGTGGGCGCTCCGGAGTCGCACACCACCGGCCGGGTCGCATCGCTGCCCACCCGGCTGCTTGCCGGCCTGTTCGCCCACGCCGGGATCGAGTGGGACGTCACCACCTGCGACGAGACCGAACTCGCCGCGCTGGCCTCCTGGATCCGGCTCTACAAGGAGATGCGCCCGCTGCTGCACTCGGGGGACGTGGTGCACGCCGACACCCCCGACCCGGCCGAACAGCTCGACGGCGTCGTGGCGACCGACGGCGGCGAGGCGCTGTTCCGGTACGCGCGACCGGAGGCGTCCGTGCGCGCGCTGCCCGGCCGGGTCCGCCTGCCCGGACTGCGCCAGGACCGCCGCTACCTGGTGCACTGGCGGCAGGACACGGGATGGCCCTCGACCATGCAGCAGGTGACGCCGGAGTGGTTCGGCGGCGAACCCCGAGAGTTCTCCGGGGCGGTGCTCGCCCGCGCCGGCCTCCAGATGCCCAACATCAACCCCGGTCAGCTGATCCTGCTCCACCTGAAGGAGGTCTGATGCCCGAGTACTCCGCGCTGGAGGGGTTCGCCCCATCGTCCGGGGCCCGTGCCCCGCGCGCCCGCCTGCGCTCCGACGCGCCCGCCCTGGACCTGAACGGCGTCTGGCGGTTCCGCCTGCTGCCCGAGGCCCCGCAGGACACCGGCGGGTTCGAGGCGCCCGACTTCGACGACACGACCTGGGACGACCTGCCCGTCCCCGCCCATTGGCAACTGCACGGTCATGGGGCGCCCGCCTACACCAACGTGAACTACCCGTTCCCGCTGGACCCACCGTTCGTGCCCGACGAGAATCCCACGGGGGAGTACCGTCGCGTGTTCGACCTCCCCGAGGGATGGCCCAAGGGCGGCGGCGCGGTACTGCGCTTCGACGGCGTGGACTCCTTCTTCCGGCTGTGGGTCAACGGCATCGAGATGGGGTTCGCGACCGGCAGCCGGCTGGTGAGCGAGTTCGACGTGGGGCACCTGTTGCGGGCCGGGCGCAACGTCCTGGCGGTGCGGGTGCACCAGTGGTCCGCCGCGAGCTACCTGGAGGACCAGGACATGTGGTGGCTGTCCGGGATCTTCCGCGACGTCACCCTGCTGTCCCGGCCCGTCGACGGGATCGAGGATGTCACGGTCGTGGCCGACCACGACCACACCACCGGCGTGGGGACCCTGCGCGTGGACGTCACGGGCTTCCCCGGGGCCCGTGTCCATCTGCCCGAACTCGGACTCACCGACCTCGAACCCGGGATCGCGCACCGGGTGGGGGAGATCGAACCATGGTCGGCCGAGACACCGAGGCTCTACGATGCCGAGGTGGTGGCCCCCGGTGAACGGGTCCGGCTGCGGATCGGCTTCCGCACCGTCGTGATCGAGGACGGGGAGCTGAAGGTCAACGGCAGGCCCCTGCTGCTGCGCGGGGTCAACCGGCACGAGTGGCACCCAGACCACGGCCGCGCGGTGACACGGGAGACCATGCGCGAGGACGTGCTGCTGATGAAGCGGCACAACGTCAACGCGGTGCGGACCAGCCACTACCCGCCGCACCCGGACTTCCTCGACCTGTGCGACGAACTGGGCCTGTGGGTGGTGGACGAGTGCGACCTGGAGACCCACGGGTTCGAGGTGGTCGACTGGCGCGGCAACCCCTCCGACGACCCGCGTTGGCGCGACGCCTACCTGGACCGGATCCGGCGGACGGTGGCGCGGGACCGCAACCATCCCTCGATCATTCTGTGGTCGCTGGGCAACGAGTCCGGCCGGGGCGAGAACCTGCGAGCCATGGCCGACTGGGTGCACGAACACGAACCCTCCCGTCCGGTGCACTACGAAGGCGAGTGGGACAGCTCCTACGTGGACGTGTACTCGCGGATGTACCCCGAGCACGCCGAGGTCGAGGGCATCGGCCGTGGGGAGGAACCGGTGATCGAGGACCCGGAGGCGGACGATCACCGGCGTTCCCTTCCGTTCGTCCTGTGCGAGTACGCCCACGCCATGGGCGCCGGCCCGGGTGGGCTGGAGGAGTACCAGCGGCTCTTCGAGCGCCACCCGCGCCTGGTCGGTGGGTTCGTCTGGGAGTGGATCGACCACGGGATCCGGCGACGGGAACCCGACGGCACCGAGTGGTTCGCCTACGGGGGCGACTTCGGGGAGGTGCTGCACGACGGGAACTTCGTGGCCGACGGGTTGCTGCTGCCCGACCGGGTCCCGAGCCCCGGTCTGACCGCGCTGGCCCGCACCTTCGCCCCGCTGCGCCTCACGGTGGACCCCCGGGCCGCGACGGTGACGGTGGAGAACCTGCTGACCTTCGCCGACACCGCCCACCTGGCCTTCGACTGGGAGGTGGCCGAGGAGGGCGAGGTGTTCGGTGGTGGGAGCCTGCCGGTTCCCGTGCTCGCCCCCGGCGAGCGGATCGAGGTGCCGCTGCCGGAGGTGCCCCGTGGTGAGGGCGCGGAGACCTGGCTGACCGTCACCGCGCACCTGACCGACGACCTTCCATGGGCCGGGTCGGGCCACGAGGTGGCGTGGGGACAGGCACCCTTGGTCGATCGGAGGCCCGCACCCGAGCAGGCGCCGGCGCGGCCGCTGCTCGACGGCGAGGGACTGCGGCTCGGCCCCGGTCTGTTCGACGCCGGAACCGGCCGGTTGCTCACGGTGGGCGGCCTCGACGTGGGCGAACCTCGGGTGGGGGTCTGGCGTGTCCCCACCGACAACGACGAGGGTCTGCACGGCATGGGGCTCGCCCCGTTCTGGCGAGGGCTCGGGCTGGACCGGCTCACCGAACGACGGGTGGCGGTGGACGTGGCCGACGACGCCCTGGAAGTACGCACCCGCCTCGCGCCGGCCGCCCGTGACCTGTGCCTGGACGCCACCTACCGGTGGACCGCCGACGCCGACACGCTCTGGCTGGACCTGACCGTGACGGCGACGGGGGAGTGGATCTGTCCGCTGCCGCGCCTGGGCATCGACCTCACCCTGCCGGGCGCCTTGGGCGCGATCGAGTGGTTCGGGTACGGGCCCGGCGAGGCGTACCGGGACATGGCCCAGGGGGTGCGGATCGGCCGGTTCACCGACACGGTCGACGGGTTGCAGACCCCCTACCTGCGCCCACAGGAGAACGGCCGGCGGATCGGCACGCGGTGGCTGGAGCTGTGGGACGAGGCCGGCTCCGGGCTTCGGGTCCAGGGCGACCCCGAGTTCGAGTTCACCGCGCGACGGTGGAGCGACCACGAGTTGGACGCGGCCCGACACCCGCACGAGCTGGTCGCGGGGGACCGGGTGCACCTGCGGGTGGACGCCGATCACCACGGGTCGGGTTCAGCCTCCTGCGGTCCGGGTGTGCTGCCAGTCCACGGGCTCCTCGCGGGGACCCACCGGCTCCGCGCGGGCCTCACCCGGCTCCGCGGCTGAGGCGGTACGGCGCGGTGGTCGGTGCGCGGTGAGCTGGACCAGCAGCACCGCCCCGACCGCCGCCAGAGCGCCCAGGCCCTGCGTCACGGTGAGGGTCTCGTTCAGTACGAGGAAGCCGAGGAGCGTGGCGGTGAGCGGACTGGCGAAGGACATGAAGGACACCGCGAGGGCGGGGAGCCGTTCGATGCCGCGGAACCACACCACGTAGGAGAGCAGCGCGCCGAACAGACCGAGGTAGACGTAACCGCCCAGGTTGGCCATGGTGATCGAGGACGGCAGCCCCTCCACCAGCAGGGTCGGGGGAAGCAGCACGAGTCCACCGGCGGTGAGCTGCCAGCCGGTGGTCGCGAGCACGCCCACCCCCTCGGGGCGGCCCCAACGTTTGGTGAGCACGATCCCCGAACCCATGCACACCGCCCCGAGCAGGCCGGCCACAACGCCGATCGGGTTCAGCGCGGCCTCGGGGCCCACCACGAGCAGTGCCACGCCCAAGGCGCCCAACAGGCAGGCCAGGGCGTGGGCCGGGCGGATGGCCTCGCGCAGAACCAGCGCCCCGAGCAACAGCACGATCACCGGCTGGACCGCCATCACCAGGGCCGCGACCCCGCCGGGCAACAGGTAGGCGGCGATGTAGAGCAGGTAGAGGAAGGCGCCGATGTTGAGGGTGCCCAGGACGAGCGCGCGCCACCACCACACGCCCTTGGGCAGGGAGCGGGTGATGAGCAGGAGGAGCAGCCCGGCGGGCAGGGCGCGGGTGAGCGCGGCCAGGAACGGCCGGTCGGGCGGCAGGAATTCCGTGGTGATCAGGTAGGTGCTGCCCCAGACCATGGGGGCGAGCGCGGTGATCAGGGTGTCGGCGGCGGTCCGCCCACGGCCGCTCACCGTGTTCCCCGGGCGGTCTCGTCGGCGGAGGGGGCCATGAAAAACCTTTCGATGTCGAAATGTTCGATGTCGAAAGGTTAGGTCGGTTTCGGCGGACCCGTCAAGCGAGCGCCGTTAGGATCACGTCATGAACGACGCCGTCGACCTGTACCTCGCCCAGTGGAACCGGGAGCGCCCCGACCTCGACGTCTCACCGATGGCGATCATCGGTCGGATGAACCGCCTACAGCAGATCCTGGGTCGAGGGGTCGGTGACCACCTGGCCGGACACGGCCTGGAGCGCTGGGAGTTCGACGTGCTCGCCACGCTGCGGCGGTCGGGCGCGCCGGACCACAGGCTCGGCGCCAAGGATCTGGTGCGGATGACCATGGTGGGTTCGTCCGCCATGACCAACCGCGTGGATCGCCTGGCCGAACGCGGCCTGGTCCACCGGGAGGTCGATCCCGCCAACCGACGCCGTGTCCTCATCGGCCTCACCGACGAGGGCCTCGCCATGGTCGACAGGGTGGTGGAGGACCACGTGGCCAACGAGAGTCGCCTGTTGGAGGGGCTCGACCCGGGCGAACGCGAACAGTTCGTCCACCTACTGCGCAAGCTGCTGCTCTCCCTCGGCGACAGCGCCCCCGAAGGGGAACAGGGTCGAATCCGGACATGACGAAGGGGAGGCCCCGTGGGACCTCCCCGGCTGTTCGTGGTCGGACTAACCGCTCTTGGGCTTGTCGTCCGGGCTCAGGGCGTCCTTGACCTTCTCGCCCGCCTGCTTGAGCTTGGACTTGCTCTGCTCGGTCTTGCCCTCGGCCTTCCACTGATCGTTGTCGGTGGCCTTGCCGAGGTTCTCCTTGGCCTTGCCCTTGAACTCGTCGAACTTGTTCTCGACCTTGTCACCCTCTGACACGGTGGCCTCCCTCGATCGGTTCCACTTGTAGCCCTGACCGATCGGAGCGACTCGCAATCATGTCGTGCGCCACGGATGTGCCGAGGGTGATCGAGAACACCCTGTACGCGGTCAGGGGGCGACGGGCACGACCGAGTCGAAGGGGGCGTGGGTGGAGAGCCGCTGCTCGATGCCGCCGCGGACCATCGTCTTGGCGGTACGGACGGCGTCGCCGACGGCCGTCCCCTTGGCCAGTTCGGCGGTGATGGCGGCCGCGAAGGTGCAGCCGGCGCCGCTCACGCGCTCCTCGCCGATCTTCGGTCCGCTCAGCACGGTGACCTCCTCGCCGTCGAAGTAGACGTCGACGGCGTCGGGGCCGGGCAGTTCGGTGCCGCCCTTGACGATCACGTGCTTCGGTCCGAGCTCGTGGATGCGACGGGCCGCCTCGATCAGGTCGTCGACGGTCTCCAGGCTCTCCATGCCGGCGAGGGTGCGGGCCTCGAAGTGGTTCGGGGTGATGACCGTGGCCAGTGGCAGGATCTGCGCGGTCAGGGCCTTGTCGGTGTCCAGGGCCGCACCCGGCTCCTGCCCCTTGCAGATGAGGACGGGGTCCAGGACCACGTGCCGCCAGGTCTGACGTTGGAGCGCCTCGGCCACGACGTCGATGGTGTCGGGGGTGCCGAGCATGCCGATCTTCACGACGTCCAGGTCGTGGCAGCTCGTCGCGGCCTCGATCTGGTCGGTGATGACACCCGGGTCGACCGGCACGAAGCGGTGGTTCCAGTCGTTCTTCGGGTCGAAGGAGACGATGCAGGTGATCGTCCCGACGCCGTAGACGCCCAGTTCCTGGAAGGCCTTGAGGTCGGCCTGGATGCCGGCTCCGCCGGTGGCCTCCGACCCTGCGATCACGTACGCGCGGTTGGTCATCGTAAGCCAACCTCCCTCTGCTCGTTGTGCGGTTGCGCGGTGTCGGGGCCCTGAAGGGTCACGAACCCACTGGACATTGCACCACAGCTGGTCATTTCCGGCATATCGGATATCCGCCATGGTGGCCCCACCCCCGAAAGTCTAGTTTCGTTCGGGCGCCGTTCACCTCGCGGGCGCGGCTCACCTCTCGGCGAGAAGCCGATCGGTGGTGTCGTATCCACTCGCGTAGGCACCCTCCACGGTGTTCTCCCCGGTGGTCGGCTCGCCCGCGAAGTACAGGACACCCTCCAACGGCGAGGCCAGCGTGGCCGGGGCGTCGTGCGCGCCGGGCGGGACGTACAGGTACGCGCCCCGACTGAACTCGTCGGCCGCCCAGTCGTGCGTGGTGCGGGCGACGGGTTCGGGCACCTCCTCGCCCAACGACGAGGACAGGGCCGCGAGCCCGGCCACGAACCGGTCCCCGACCTCTAGGCCCAGCAGGCGGCGGGCGTTGTCCCCGGCCGCCCAGGCGACCACGACCTCCGGGTCGCCCCGGGACAGGCACCAGAACACGAACCCCGAGTCCTCGTCCCAGCCGAGTACGTCCTCCTCCTCGGGGAAGACCGCCCGGTCGAACTCGTACACGAGCTTGAGGGCGTCGGTACGATCCAGCGACTCCACCGCACCGCGGTGCGAGCCCGGAAGCGCGGGGTCGAAGACCACGTCCCCCTCCTTGAGCACCCCGATCGGCAGCGCGACCACGCAGCGGTCGGCCCGCACCTCCAACACGCCCCGAGGACTCTCCGCCACCACGTCCACGCCCCGGCCGGACCATCGGATCCGGCGCACCGCGTGCCCGAGCCGTACGTCCAGGTCGTAGGCGAGGGGCGGCAGGATCCGGTCGTACCCGCCCACCACCCGGAAGTTCTCCCGGGGCGAGGACCACCAGTCGAACAGCCCGGACTCGCTCATCCACAGCGCGCTCCACCGGTGCAGCGGCTCGTTGTCGAGGGACACCGGTGGCCACCGGTCCGGTGGAACCTCCATGCGGTCGAGGTAGGCGGCGGCGTCCTCGACGGCGGTCGGTGGTCCGGAGACGTCCAAGGGTCGGTGGCTCCCGGCCCCGTGGCGCACACGGACGGTCTCGGCCCGCGCCTCCTCCACCAGTTCCCAGGTGTAGGCCTCGCGTCCGTGGATCAGGCCCGCGCCCAGTTCCACCGGCACGGAGGTGAAGTCGTGGTCGGTGTACAGTTGGCCGCCGATTCGGCCCCTGGCCTCCAGGACCACCACGGAAAGGCCGTGGTCGACGAGGTTGCGCGCCGCCGACAGGCCGGTCACCCCGGAGCCCACCACGACCGCGTCCCACCGTTCCCGGCGTCGGGCGGCGTCGCCGGCCGGCAGGAACGCGCCGCCCAGCAGTACACCCGCGCCCACCAACGCCGATCTGCGGCTCGGAGGGCCCCCGGCGTGATCGTCCGCCCGTGGGACGTGCACCGCCATGCCGCCTCCCGCCTCTCGTCGAGCCCGCACCCCGACGGGTACGGCGCCTCCGCATTATCCAGGGAACGGCCTTGCGATAATAAAAATATGTCCGTAATATTTTTATATGGCACGTAACGCCGACCACGACGAGAGAAGGCGGCAGGTCGCCGAGGCCCTGCTGCGCACCGTTGCCCGCAAGGGCCTGGCCAAGACCACACTGGCCGATGTCGCCGACGAACTCGGTGCCTCGGTCGGCCTGGTCCAGCGTTACTTCCGAAGCAAGGGCGCCCTGCTCCGGTTCGGGATCGAGCACATGTACCGGCGGAGTGAGGAGCGGTTCCGAGAGGTGGAACCGTCCCCGCCGATGCGTGACTTCCTCCTGCGCCTGGCGCTGACGCTCCTGCCCCTGGACGAGGAACGGCGCATGGAACTCGGCGTCTGGCTGGAGTTCCTGCCCACCACCATCACCGATCCCGAGATGGCCGACCTGCACGCCTACGCCACTGGCGAGGTCGTGGCGGGCTTCGAGCGGGTGTTGGTCGCCGCGGGGGAGAGGGGCGAACTGATCGATGGGGCGGAACCCCGTTGGGAGGCCCGATCCCTCTACGCACTGGTGGACGGCCTCACCGTCCACCAGCTGACCAGCCCGGACATATACGACGACGCCGGGGCCCAGGCCCTGCTCCAGCGGCACATCGATCGAATCTTCGACTTCGACGAGAAGGAGTCCTGACATGACCCGGGTCACGGGGGCCGTGGAAACCGGATCCGTGGGACGGACGAGCGGGCGCTTACCCCTGCTCGACGTCCTGCGGGGGGTGGCCATCCTGGGCACGCTGGCCACCAACGTGTGGTTGTTCACCGCGCCGGGCGGCGAGTCCGTCATGCTTTACGACACCGGTGCGATGAGCCCGATGTCCGCCTTCGTGGAGAACCCGTCGGTGGCCACCCTCGTGGAGGGGCTCTTCCGGACCGCCGCCAACGGCAAGTTCCTCGCCCTGCTCACCCTGCTGTTCGGGGTGGGACTGGCCATACAGTTCCGTTCGACGGCCAAGCGTGGCGCACGATGGCCGGGCGCCTACAAGTGGCGGGCGCTCTTCCTCTTCGTCGAGGGCTCGGTGCACTTCACCCTGGTCTTCGCCGCGGACGTGCTCATGGGGTACGCGCTGGTCTCCCTGCTGGTGGCGTGGTCGCTCACCAGGTCGGAGAGGTTCCGGAACACGGTGATGTGGCTGTCCCTGACCCTGCACCTGGCCTTCATGGGGTTGTTGACCGCGGCCCTGGCCGTCCTCCCCGAAACGAACGCGGAGGTGCCGCGCGAGGCGGTGGACCTCTACGCGCGAGGCTCCTACCTCGACCAGATCGCCTTCCGCCTGGACAACGCCATGGCCCTGCGGACGGAACCGATCATCACCTTCGCGCTGATGGTGTTCATGTTCCTACTGGGTGTTCGCCTGTTCCGGGCCGGTGCCTTTGGTCCGGACCCGACGGGACGGCGGATCCGGGCCCGGCTGGCGGGCTGGGGGATGGGCCTGGGACTGCCGCTCACCCTGATCGTCTCCCTGGCCGGACCGGACTGGTTCCTCCTGGATCGCTACGTGGTCGCCCCCTTGGTGGCCTTGGGCCTGATCGGCCTGATCGGCCGGCTGCTGGACCACGTCACGGGCGACGGGCCGGTGGTGACGTCACTGAGCGCGCTCGGCCGGATGGCGATGACCGGGTACGTGGCGCAGAACGTCGTCCTGATGGTCCTCTGCTACGGATTCGGACCGGGCCTGGCCGAGCGGATGGCCGGCACCGGGCCATGGTGGGTGCTCGGTCTGTGGTTCGGGACGTCCCTGCTGCTGTTGGTCGCCTCGACCCTCTGGCTGCGCCGATTCGCCCAAGGCCCGTTGGAGGCCATGCAAAGGCGAGCGCTGTCCCGTGCCCGCTGAACGACAACGCCCAAGGGAGGGGAGAACCCACGTGAACCACGACCGTGGGGCGGGCATCCAACCCGGTATGCCCGACAGCAATCCCCAAGCGGCCTTCCTGAACCTGCTGGCCTCCACCTACGCCCGCTACGGCGTCGAGATCCAGGCGCTCCCGCCCACAGGGATGCGCCTACCGCTGCCACCGAACGACCAGGGCCGCGATTCCCTCGACATCGACTACGCCGACACCGCGGCCCAGGTGCTCCAGCAGCCGGAGGACCAACACCCGGAGTTCGCCGAGCAGATCGTTTTCGGCATGATGCGGCAGCTGCGTTCGCGCGGCATCGCCTTCGGAACCCACTACCCGCCCCTGTCCACGGACCTGGCCCGGCAGGTCATGCTGGCCGCGCTGCGCTCAGGCGGCCTGAACGCCCACTTCGACTTCCCCGATTCCCTCCTGCTGACGCTGCCGGACGGGGGCACGCTCCGCAAGGACGTGGGCGGTCTCCTGCCACTGCTCGAAGGCTTGGACGAGGAACACGCCCTGGAGAAGGCGGTCGAGTTCGCCGCGGCCCTGGCGAACCAGGTCTCGGAGGTACAGACCCCCGTCAGCCCCGAGAGGTTGCGCACCCGGCTCTACGCGGAGTCGTCCTTCCCCGAGGGCGTCCTGGCGAAGATGGTGGCTCGCCCGATGGCCACCGGGGTGGCGGAGGTCGTGGTCCTCGACCTTCCCGACACCATCCGGCCGTTGACCCCGGGCGACCTCGAAGGGCTCGGCCTGGGCGTGGAGCAGGCCTTCGACCGGGCCGTCGAAGGCTCTCTGAGCGAACCGGTCGAGGTCTCCCGTATGGACGCCGGAGGCACCTCGATCGTGCATATCGGCAGCGAGAACGGCTTCTACGCCGCATCCCACCTGCACGTCCTCGCCCGCCACCTGGGAGAGGCCCGCTACGGGGCGCTCGTGGTGTTCCCGTCCCCGCCGGTGCTGATGGCGCATGTCCTGGGCGCGAGCGCCAACCCGATCGGCGCGATGAGCACCCTGCAGGAACTGGCGGCGCGCTTCGCCGCCGACGCCGGCAAGCCCATCAGCGACAAGCTGTACTGGTGGCGACCGGAATCGGCCGCGGGCGGGCGCCCCCGGCTGGCCGAGGTGCGGATCGAACTCGACGAACAGACCCAGAGGGCCGGCGTGTACTCCGAGGACGAGGACTTCCTCCCCCTCCTGCGGTCCCTGAACTGACCCCGGACCCGGATCGAATCCGACGGTTCGGTCAACTCGACGGAGGGGTGTCGGCCGGTTTCGTGAACTGTCCCGGCCGGCGTCCCTCACCCGGCCCGCCCGCGTAGGTCTGGCCCACGCGAAGCCACTCCTCGGCCGCCGCGCCTCGTGCCTTCAGATCGGTGTCGGCGACGTGTCGACGTCGGGTCAACACCAGACAGAACTCCAGCGCGTCGCCGGTGACCACGTCCTCGGCCTCGTCGGGGCCCAGCCGCCACGGACCGCCGTCGGGCGCGGTCAACTCCACCCGCACCGGGGCGTCCGGGGCGCTGAGGCCCCGGGCGAGATAGCTGTAGGGGCGCACCCGCAGCGCGAGGTGGGCGATGTGGCGGAGCCGGTCGGTGGGAACGCGCTCCACCCCAAGGGCGTCCACGATGTCCTGACCGTGCGCCCACGTCTCCATCAGTCGCGCGGTGGCCTTGGACGCCACGCTCATCGCCGGCCCGAACCAGGGCACCCGGGTGCCGGCCGGAGCCTCGCTCAGGGCCTCCCGCAACCCCGACGAGCACCGTCGCCACTCCACCAGCAGGTCGGCGGGGGTGAGCGCGGTCAGTGGAGCGGCCGCCGCGTCCACGAACCCCTCCGGGTCCGCCATGGCATCGGTCAGGAGCCGATCGAAACCCGCCTGGTCGGTCAGGGCGATGAGCGCGGCGCCGTCGAAGAACGCCAGGTGCGCCACCTGATCGATGATGGTCCAACCGGGGGCGGGTGTGGGCCTGGCCCATTCGGCGGAGTCGACCCCGGCCAGGAGGGTGGCCAGCTCCTCCTGTTCGGCGCGCAGGTCTTCGATGAGGGCTTGCGTGTCGACCACGGGAACTCCTCCAGGGGGCGGTCGGCCAACGGAGTTGACCAACGTGTCATGTTCTGCGCACCATAACAAAATGTGAAGTGGATCTCTCCGGGGAGAGGGTGCGAAACGAAGATGACCACGACCGAAGACCACGGGACCGACCGGTGGAACACGCCCGAGCGTGCCGCGCTGCGCGAGACGGTCCGCACCTTCGCGGCCAGGGAGATCCTGCCCCACGTGGAACGGTGGGAGGACGAGGGCGAACTCCCCCGTGACCTGCACCGGGCCGCCGCCCGGGTCGGGCTGCTGGGACTGGGCACACCAGGGTCGGTGGGCGGTGAGGGCGAGATGATCGACCAACTCGTGGTGTCGGAGGAGGCCGTCCTGGCCGGGGTGCCCACCGGGGTTCTGGCCTCCCTGTTCACCCACGGCATCGCGCTGCCCGCCCTGATCGCCGACGGCCGTGAACACCTGGTGCGCGACTACATTCGTCCCACCCTGGCGGGCGAACTCGTGTGCGCCCTCGCCATCACCGAACCGGACGCCGGATCCGACGTCGCGCACCTGCGCACCCGAGCGGTCCGCGACGGCGACGAGTGGGTGCTCGACGGGGCCAAGACCTTCATCACCTCCGGCTACCGCGCCGACTTCGTGACCGTGGCGGCCCGTACCTCCGACACCGGGCACGAGGGCATCTCCCTGTTCGTCGTGGACCGAGACACCCCCGGCTTCACCGCCACCCGCCGGCTCGACAAGATGGGCTGGCGCTCCTCCGACACCGCCGAACTCTCCCTGGTCGACGTGAGGGTGCCCGCCGATCACCTGGTGGGCCGTGTGGACCAGGGTTTCTACCAGATCATGGACCAGTTCGCGAGTGAACGGATCGCGATGTCCGTGCAGGCCTGCGCGGTGGCGCGACGTTGCGTGGACCTGTCCGTGGCGTGGGTGCGCGAACGCGAGGCCTTCGGTGGCCCGCTCGCCAAACGCCAGGTCCTGCGGCACCGCCTGGTGGAGATGCACCGCCGCACCGAGGTCGCCACCTCCTACGTGCGACGGATCGCCGAACGGCTCCAGGACGGGGAACCCCTCATCGCCGAGGTCGCGATGGCCAAGAACACCGCCACCGAAGCGATGGACCACGTGGTCGACAACGCAGTCCAGCTGCACGGCGGTATGGGGTTCATGCGCGGGACCGAGGTGGAACGCCACTACCGCGACGCGAGGGTCTTCAGCATCGGCGGCGGAACCTACGAGATCATGAACGAGGTCATCGCGAAGTTCCTCCCCTTGAGGTGACCGGACCGGCCCGGGGGAGTGGAGGGGACGGAGACGACCAGTGCGAACCAACGCCCGGACCGGGCGACCGCCCACCGAACGCGGTCGCCGTAAACGGGGTGCCCTCGTGCGGGCGGCCCGGGAGGTCTTCGAGGAACGGGGCTTCGAGGACACGCGGATCGCTCGGATCACCGGCCGTGCGGGGGTCGCCTACGGGAGCTTCTACACCTACTTCGACTCCAAGGAGGCCGTCTTCCACGAGGTGGCCAAGGGGGTGGCGGGGGAGATGTTCGACGCCGCGCGCTCGGCGGCGCCCATCGGCGCCGAACCGGTCGACCGGATCCGCCACTCCACCGAACGGTTCCTGGCGGCCTACCGGGAAAACGCGCGGATCATGCAGGTCATCGAGCAGATCTCGCCGCGGCACCCGGAGTTCCGCGCCCTCTTCCTGGAGATCCGCGGCCTGTTCGTCGAACGGATCGTCACGGGCACGCGACGACTCCAAGAGGAAGGGCTGGCCTCCACCGACATCGACGTGCCCACCACCGCGAGCATGCTCGGCGGCATGGTGGAGCACACCGCCCGCATGCTGTTCCTCTATGGCGAGGAACACGACGCCGACGTGGTGGTGGAGACCGCCACCCGACTGTGGGCGCGGGGGATCGGCCTCGACGGTGTTCCCTAGGGGCCTCCGCCGGCGCTTGGGCCCCGAACGAACAATCCCCCGTGGTTCCCCGAGCAGGGCCTCGATCGGTGAAGAACGTACAAGACCGGCGGACCCGCGCCGCGCGAGGATCCCATTATGGAGACCACAGACAAGCCCGTGCGCTTCGACACCAAGATCGCCGTTCTGCTCCGTGACGACCTGGCCGTCTGGCAGCGGCTCAACGTCACCGCGTTCCTGGTCGGCGGGCTCGGCACCCGGGTGCCCGAACTGGTCGGCCGGCACTACGAGGACGCCGACGGCAACGAATACCTGCCGATGTTCCGTCAACCGATCCTGGTGTTCGAGGCCGACAAGGAGACCATCACCAAGGCCCACGCCCGTGCGCTGAAACGGGAGGTGGAGCTTTCGGTGTTCACCTCGGACCTGTTCGCCACCGGCCACGACGACGACAACCGGGCCGCGGTGCGCGCGGTACCGGCGAACGACCTCGACCTGGTCGGCATGGCCGTGCACGGACCGAGGAACGGGGTGGACAAGGTCATCAAGGGCGCCCGGATGCACGGCTGAGCGCGTCGACCGACAGGCGCGCCCGGGCGTAGCGCCCCGGCTGCAGACCGAGCACCCGAGTGAAGTGCCGGTTCAGGTGGGCCTGGTCGTGGAACCCCGCGGTCACCGCGACGTCCTTGGGCGCCATCCCGTCGAGCAGCAGCCGCCGGGCCAGGTCCACCCGCCGACCCACCAGGTACCGGTGCGGAGGCATGCCGAATCGGCGCGCGAACACCCGTGCCAGGTGGGTGGGGTACGCGTGCAACGACTCCGAGGCCTCGGCCAGGGTCAGCCCCCGCACCGTGCGGTCGTCGAGGAGGTCGCGCAGGGCCTCGGCCAGACCGGGGTCCTCGGGGCGGGTCGCGGGGTCCACGGAACCGGACAGGTGCAGCCGCAACCGTTCGCGGACCAGGGCCAACCGGATCTCCGCCTCCAGCTCGTCCCCGATCCGCAGCAGCGCCCCGTGCAGGAGGTGGATGCGGTTCCGCAGCAGGGGGTCGTCGAACATGGGGTGGTCCACCGCGCGCCCCACGAGTTCGGGGGCGATCTGTTCGGGATCCAGGTACAGCACCCGTTTGCGCAGGCCCTGCTCGGTCACCGGGGTGCCGTTGTGCGGGACGTCCGGCGGCAACAGGGTGACCGTCCGGTCCAACGCCCCGTGCTCGTGTCGCCCCAGGTCGTAGCGGACGGTGCCGGAATCGATGATGAGCAGCGTCCAGGACCGGTGCGTGTGCATCGGGTAGGCGTGTCGGCGCATGTGGGTGTGGAACACCTCGGTGACACCCGTGACCCGCGGCCGCAGGACCACCGTGTCGGCGTGGCCGTCCATCAATTCTTCCTGAGGGGACCACCGGCTTTAGAGCTCATCTCATTTGGATTCTCGATAGCCTGGCCCGGTGTCGATGGTTGAGCGGTTGGTGCCGGACAAACTGTGGGAGCTGTTTCAACGGGTGGTGCCCGAGGCACCCACCCGGCCTCAAGGTGGTGGGCGGCGCAGACACGGAGACCGCGAGGTGTTGGCCGCGATCATCTTCGTGGCGACCACCGGCTGTACCTGGGCCCAGCTCCCATCGGTCTTCGGCCCCTCCGGACCCACCGCGCACCGGCGTTTCACCGAATGGAGCCGGGCCCGGGTCTGGGCGAAGTTGCACCGTCTGGTCCTAGACGAACTCGGCGCCCGCGGTGAGCTGGACTGGTCACGGTGCGCGGTCGACTCGGTGAACATGCGTGCTCTCAAAGGGGGGACCTGACGGGTCCGAATCCTGTCGATCGGGGCAAGAAGGGCGCCAAGATCCACTTGATCACCGACCGGACCGGGCTTCCGATTTCTATGGCGATCTCGGGTGCGAACCTGCACGACAGCCAAGCGTTGCAACCGCTGATTCGCGCGATACCGCCCATCCGGTCCAGGCGAGGCCGCAGGCGACGCAAACCAGGCAAGCTCCACGGAGACAAGGGCTACGACTACAACCACCTGCGCCGATGGCTCCGCGAACGCGGAATCGTCCATCGCCTGGCCCGCAAGGGTGTGGAGTCCTCCAAGAGGTTGGGGCGCCACCGCTGGCAGGTCGAGCGCACCATGGCCTGGCTGGCCGGATGCCGCCGACTCCATCGTCGCTACGAGCGCAAGGCTGAGCACTTCCTCGCGTTCGCCGGCATCGTCTGCACATTGATTTGCTTCCGCAGACTCACCAAATGAGATGAGCTCTTAGCCGGTGGGGGAATCAGGTTTCCCGCGTAGCGGGACAAGGGCAGCCGAACCGCCGCTAGGCGGTCCGGCGTCCACCACAGGACACAGAAAGTAGACCTGTGTCGCCTGTATACTACTCTCGTGTCTGTGACTCGCAAGGTTCGCCGGTTCTCCGGTGGCGTGTACGACCTCGGACTCCACGTCGTGTGGTGTTCGAAGT
>NZ_JBSHJJ010000010.1:0-304078 GCF_053619415.1 Nocardiopsis sp. NPDC055551
AACAAACATGGCTTAAAGAAAATCAAACACGCGCTGTTGAGTTCTCAAGAAACAATCACTCTTCCCGTACAAGCTCCGGAACCTTGCGGTTCTCGTTTGCTCTTCCGTGGAAGGCTTCTTCGTTGTGTCTTTACTTTATCAGGTGTTCCGTTTTCCGTCGAATCGGCGGTTTCGGTGTTCCTGATCGGGGTAAAGGCCCGTTTGTGCTTCTTTCGGCTTTGCGTTTTCACCTGTTGCTTTGAACGCTGGGCTTTTGAAGCGACTCTTCGAGTTTACATGCTCCGAGCACTGCTCGAACCAGGCTGTTGTGAAGAGGTGAGACCGGCTCGCCCGCAGAGATTTCCGCGTTCGTTTCGCTCGGTCTTCACCAACTGTACCCCTGGGTGTGAGTGCTCGTGACAGGTTCGGGAAACCTTGTCGGTGTCCTGGCTTACACACCCCGCGTCGAGAGGTCCCACCCCGCGCCGCTGCCCCTCACAGCTTCTCGATCGGCGCGTACTTGACGAGGAAGTCCTTCTCCCCGATGTCGGCGCCGAAGTCGATGCGGGCCTTGGTCTTGTCACCCGCCCCGTCGACGAGTTGGACACGGCCCATCCCGAAGGAGTCGTGGTTGACGAGGTCTCCGACGCTGAGAGTGGGCGCCTCCTTGGCGACCTTCTTCCGGCCACCACCGAAGGTGCCTCCGAAGCCGCCGCCCCCACCGAAGCCCCCACGACCACCGCCGATGCTGCGGCTGGGCGGCGCGGCCAAAGTGGACTCGGCCCGCTTCCAGTCGAGGAGGTCCACGGGGATCTCGTCGAGGAAGCGGGAGGCCGGGTTGTAGGAGGGCGTTCCCCAGGCGCTGCGCACCGCGGCCCGGCTGACGTACAACCGTTCCTGTGCGCGGGTGATGCCCACGTACGCCAACCGGCGTTCCTCCTCCAGCTGGGTCTTGTCACCCAACGTGCGGGTGTGCGGGAAGATCCCGTCCTCCATGCCGCTGAGGAAGACCGCGGGGAACTCCAGGCCCTTGGCCGCGTGCAGGGTCATCAGGGTGACCACGCCGCCCTCGTCGTCCTCGTCCGGGATCTGGTCGGTGTCGGCGACCAGGGCGACGCGTTCGAGAAAGTCCACGAGGGTGGGCTCGCCCGGATCGATGCCCTGGTTCTCCTCACCTTCCAACAGCGCCTCGTCCTCGATGAGCGCCGCGAAGGTGTTCTCGAACTCGCGGGCGACGTCGACGAACTCCTCCAGGTTCTCCACCCGGCTCTCGTCCTGGATGTCCTTGGACTCGGTGAGTTCGGACAGGTATCCGGTCTTGCCCAGCACCATCTCGACGATCTCGGCGGGCGTGCTGCCCGGCACCCCGGCGGCGAGTTCGTCGAGCAGCGCGGTGAAGTTGCGAATGGCGTTGGCCGAGCGGGTGGCGATGCCGGGTGCCTCGCCGACCCGGCGCAGCGCCTGGGAGAACGTGATCCGCTCGCGCGCCGCGAACAGCTCGATGGACTCCTCGGCACGGGCCCCGATGCCGCGCTTGGGCACGTTGAGGATGCGGCGCAGGCTGACGGTGTCCTCGGGGTTGGCCAGCACCCGAAGGTAGGCCAGGATGTCCCGGATCTCCTTGCGCTCGTAGAAGCGCACCCCGCCGACGATCTTGTACGGCAGGCCGGTTCGGATGAACACGTCCTCGAACACGCGGGACTGGGCGTTGGTCCGGTAGAACACCGCGACCTGGCTCGGCTTGACGATGCCCTCGTCGGTGAGCTTGTCGATCTCCCCCACCACGAACGCCGCCTCGTCGTGTTCGTTGTCGGCGACGTAGCCGATGATCCGGGGCCCCTCGCCCTGTTCGGACCACAGGTTCTTGGCGGGCCTGCCCTCGTTGCGGTCGATGACCGTGTTGGCGGCGGACAGGATGTTCTGGGTGGAGCGGTAGTTCTGCTCCAGCAGGATGGTGCGCGCGTTCGGGAAGTCGCGTTCGAATTCGAGGATGTTGCGGATGGTCGCGCCGCGGAAGGCGTAGATGGACTGGTCGGCGTCGCCCACCACGCACAGTTCGGCGGGCGGGACCACGGTCGTGTCGGAGTCCTCGGCCGCGCCCACGAGTTCTCGCACGAACACGTACTGGGCGTGGTTGGTGTCCTGGTACTCGTCGACCATGACGTGTCGGAAGCGACGCCGGTAGTACTCGGCGACGTCCGGATACATCTGGAACAGATTGACGGTGACCATGATCAGGTCGTCGAAGTCCATGGCGCCGGCCTCGTGGAGACGGCGCTGATACAGCCGGTAGGCCTCGGCGAGCTTCTTCTCCTGCTCGTTCTGGGCCTGCTCCGCGAAGGTGTCGTAGTCGATGAGCTCGTTCTTGAGGTTGGACACCTGGAAGCTGAAGGACTTGGGCGGGAACCGCTTGGGGTCCAGGTCCATCTCCTTGCAGACCAGCTGCATGAGCCTGGCGGCGTCCGACGCGTCGTAGATGGTGAAGCTGCTCGGGTAGCCGAGTCGGTGCGCCTCCCGACGCAGGATGCGCACGCACGCCGAGTGGAAGGTCATCGTCCACATGGTGTTGGCCGCGCGGGTACCGAGGAGCGCCTCGATGCGTTCCTTCATCTCGGCGGCGGCCTTGTTGGTGAAGGTGATCGCGAGGATCTCCCCGGGGCGCACCCCGCGTTCGGCCATGAGGTGGGCGATGCGGTGGGTGAGGACACGGGTCTTGCCCGATCCCGCGCCCGCGACGATCAGGAGCGGAGAGCCGGAGTGCGTCACGGCGTCGCGCTGGGGACCGTTCAGACCTTCGAGAAGCTGCTCTTGGGAGGACACGCTCTCCAGGTTACGACCGACCGGTGACGGTCGGGTCCACCCCCACCGAAGGCGCCCTAGTCTGGTTTCATACCGGGTGCGTACTTTTCCCACCCGGCCCATGTCTGTTTCGGGGGGAGATCGGTCTTGGCTGACCGGAAGACCACGCGTGTGTTCGTCGACTGCGACCCGGGGATCGACGACGCCGTCGCACTCGCGTACCTGGCGGCGCGGCCTGAGGTGGAGATCCTCGGTGTCGGCGCCGTGTTCGGCAACAACACCGTGACGGTGACCGCGCGCAACGCGCTGCGACTGTTGGCGCTGTACGGCCGCCCCGACGTGCCGGTGGCGGTGGGCGCCGGACGTCCGTTGGTGCAGGAGCCGCGACTGGCCGAGCACGTCCATGGCGGCAACGGGCTGGGGGACGTCGAGCTGCCCGAACCCGAGTGCGAGCCGGTGGCGGAGTCCGCCGCCGAGCTGCTGGTCCGGCTGGCCAGGGAGAACCCGGGCGAGTTGGACGTGTTGGCCGTGGGTCCGCTCACCAACCTGGCGATCGCGATCGGCCTGGAGCCGCGGTTGCCCCAGCTGGTGCGCCGGCTCGTGGTGATGGGCGGCGCCGTCGAGGTGCCGGGGAACGTGGGTTCGCACGCGGAGGCGAACATCGTGAACGACCCCGAGGCGGCCGAGGTGGTCTTCGCCGCAGGGTTCGATCTGGACCTGGTGGCGTTGGACATCACCATGAAGACGGTGGCGACCTCCGACTGGTTGGACCGGCTCAAGGAGGTGCCCGGGGAGCGGGCGGAGCGCACCTCGGCGTTCCTGGACTTCTACGCCGAGTTCTACAAGGGCATCTTCGGGGTGCGCCAGTGCGCCATGCACGACCCCTTGGCCGCCGCCGTGCTGGCCGACCCACACCTGGTCACCGAGGTGTTCGAGGCGCCGATCCGGGTTGAGCTGACCGGTTCGCTGACCCGCGGCATGACCGTTGCCGACCGGCGCCCGCGTCCGGGGCGGGACGAGCGTCGCGTCACCCGCGTGATCACATCGGTCTCCGGTGACGAGTTCCTGGACCGGATGTTGGACTCGCTGCGCTGATCGGGTCTCGCCCGCCGCGGGTCGGTCAGACCAGGCGGCGGGCGGTCGCCCAACGGCTCAGTTCGTGCCGGTTGGACAACTGGAGCTTGCGCAGCACCGAGGACACGTGGGTCTCCACCGTCTTGACGGAGATGAAGAGCTCCTTGGCGACCTCCTTGTACGCGTAGCCGCGGGCGATGTGCCGCAGGACCTCGCGTTCGCGCTGGGTGAGGCGGTCCAGCTCGGGGTCGACCGGGGGCGCGTCGGTGGCGGAGAAGGCGTCCAGCACGAAACCGGCCAGGCGTGGTGAGAACACGGCGTCTCCGTCGGCGACCCGGACGATGGCGTTGGACAGGTCCTTGCCGGAGATGGTCTTGGTGACGTAGCCGCGAGCGCCGCCGCGCACCACTCCGATGACGTCCTCGGCCGCGTCGGAGACCGACAGGGCGAGGAACCTGATCTGGGGGTGCTTGGCGAGGACCCGCCGGAGCACCTCCACTCCCCCACCACCCGGTAGGTGCACGTCGAGGAGGACCAGGTCGGGCCTGGTCTCTCCGATGACGTGCACGGCGCTGTCGACGTCACCGGCCTCTCCGATGACCTCGACCGTGTCGCCGAGTTCGCCGCGCACACCGCTGCGGAACAGCCGGTGGTCGTCCACGATCACGACACGGGGGATCGCGTCTCCGTCGCTGAAGGTCGTGCTCTCTTCTCCCACAACCAGAACCCTACCCCGCCCGGAAGTCGCTCACAGGTCGAGGATGCGGGGCATCCGGAGTTGGACCTCGGTGCCCTCGCCCGGTTCGGTGCGGATGCGCGCGGAACCGCCGTGGCGTTCCATCCGGCCGAGGATGGAGCCGCGTACGCCCATGCGGTCCTCGGGGATGGCGTCGAGGTCGAAGCCGGCCCCGCGGTCGCGGACGAACACCAGGACCTCCTTCTCCTCGACCTCGCCGAAGACGGAGATGTCGTCGCTGCCGGCGTACTTGGAGGCGTTGACCATGGCCTCGCGGGCGGCGCGCAGGAGTGCGGCGAGTCCGTCGTCCATGGGGCAGTCGCCCACGCACACCACTTCGAGGGGCACTCCGTGTTCCTCCTCGACCTCGGCGGCCACGCGTTCGAGGGCCGGCGAGACGGTGGTCTCGGCGTCGGAGGGACGTTGGTAGAGCCAGCTGCGCAGGGCGCGTTCCTGGACGCGGGCCAGTCGTTGGACCTCTCGGGGGTCCTCGGCACGACGCTGGATCAGGGTGAGGGTGTGCAGGACGGAGTCGTGGATGTGGGCGGCGAGTTCGGCGCGTTCGGCGTTGCGGATGCGTTCACGGCGTTCGGCGTCGCGTTCGCGGACCAGACCGATGATCCAGGGCGCGGCGACCAGGGTGATGCCGGCGAGGAGTGTGAACGCGAAGCTGAGTCCGGCGCGGGCGTCCTGGAGTTGTTGCTGGAACACCATGAAGCCGATGACGCCGGTGACGATGAGCAGGACTCCGGCGCCGGTGCGCATGAGGCCCTTGGGGCCGGCGCGGCTGACGGTGCTGGTCATCCACTCGTCGCGTTGGGCGGGGTTGGCCTGCTGCCACAGGATCGTGGCGCCGAGCGCGCCGAAGACGATGAACCACAGCAGTGGGTCGAAGACTCCGCCGAAGACGAGGAAGAGCATCCCGAAGGCGGCGGCCAGGCCGACGTAGGCGACGATCTGCGAGATGTCGCGGCCCTTGCGCCGGTTGTCGGCGGCCGGTTCGGTGCCCTCCTCGACCTCCGCTTCGGGGAGGATGAAGTAGAGGGCCGCGTACACGGCGAGGCCGATGCCGCCGACGCCCAGCGCCATGAAGGCGAGCCGGACCACGACGGGGTCGATGCCCAGGTGTCGGGCCACGCCGACGGCGACTCCACCGAGGAGCCGTCCCTCGACGGCGCGGGTGAGCCGCGGAGTTCCCACGGCCGTCGTTGCCACCGCCCGATCACCGCTTTCGTCCGATTCCCTGCGTACTCCTCCAGGATGCCTTGTGCGCGGCGCGCCGACATCGGGGACGCACCCGGGGTCCGTGGGGTGCTCTGGTCAGGGTGGGATCAGGGTCGTCCCGGATTCCCTCTTGGACGGGTCAGAGGCGACGATGGTTCCATGGGAAGGTGCGGTGAGCGATGATGACGGACGGTCAGGCCCCTGACACGCCGGCTGCCGCGGAGGTTCCGCCGGAGCCGGGGCCGGAGCTGCGCCGCAACGACGACCATCGGGTGATCGCCGGCGTGTGCGCCGGGCTCGGCGCGTACACGGGGGTCGACCCGGTGTTGTGGCGGACGGGGTTCGTGTTGACCCTGTTCGCCGGTGGTACGGGGTTGTTCCTGTACGTCGCGGCGTGGGTGCTGATGCGCGATCCCCAAGGGGGGCCGGCCACCTTCGAGCAGATGCTGGATCGGGCCTTCCCCTCGCGTGCGGTCCCCAAGTTGTTGGCCGTGGGGTTGATGGCGGCGACCGCGATGAGTCTGGTGGGTGGGTTCGGCTGGGGCACGATGATCCTGGCGATCCCCCTGGTGCTGGGGTTGTTGACCGCACGGAGTCGGGGGGTCGACCTGCGGGCCTCGTTGCTGGGACTGCGCGCCGACCTGGCCGAGCGGGAGCCGCCACCGACCGGGCCGGCACCACAGCCCAGCGCCGCCTACTACAACCCGGCGCAGCCGTGGGCGTCGGCCCCGAACGGTCCGGTGGACCTGGCGGTGGTCTCGGAACGCACCTCCCGCGACGGCGACGACGGTGACGACGAGGACGAGGACGAGGACGACGGCTCCGAGGGTGGGTTCGACGACGGCGATCAAGGGTGCCGGGGCCGGCGCGAGCCCCGTTCGTCGCCGTTGGCCTCGTTCGCGTTGTGGACCGTGGTGATCATGGCGGTCGTATGGGTGGTCGTCGCACCGAACCTGGGGGCGCCGTACTCCGAGGTGAACGGCGTCGATCTGTTGTTCGGCCCGGACCTCGGGATCTACTTCATGGCCGCGGCCACCACGGTGATCGGGCTGTTCGCGCTGATCGGGACCTTCGCGGGAAACCCACGCGGGTTGGGGTTCCTTGGAGCCCTGGCGGTGCTGGGCACGCTCACGGTCACCATGACCGACGTCACCGAGTGGCGGGTCGGCGGGGAGGTGTGGCGGCCGGAGTCGGTCGCCGAGGCCGAGTCCTCGGACCCGCGGTTGAGTCTGGGCGAGGGGACGCTCGACCTGTCCGGACTCGACGGAAGGTTGGATCCCGGACAGAGCGTGGACGTCACGGCCCGTGTCGATCAGGGGATGTTGATCGTGCTGATACCCGACGGCGTGCGGGTCGAACTGGAGGGACACGTGACGTTCGGGGCCGTGCACACCCCGGAGGAGGGAGACGACGACCGGCACGGGTACGACCTCACGTACGAGGAGTCGTTCGAGCCTGTCGGACCGCTGCCGCGATCCGAGGCCGCGGAGGTACCCGTGGTGAACGTGAAGACCGACACCAGGGTCGGAGTACTGGAGGTTCGCTATGACCAAGCGCGGGATTGACGGCGGCTCGCTGGTCGCCGGGGTGCTCTTCCTCGGCCTGGCGGTCGTGTTCGTCGTGCAGGGCAGCGGGTCCTGGGACTTCAACGCCCTGTGGCTGGTCCCGGTACTGTTCGCGGGCCTGGGGCTCGCCGGGGTGGCCCGGGCGCTGCTGCGTTCGCGCCCGGACCCGTCGGGTGCCCAGAAGACTCAGGACTCGGCCAAGGCCTCCGAGGACTGAGCCGGGCGGTGCTCCGCGATGGCCGCGAACTCCTCGATCCCCAAGGACTCGCCTCGCGTCCTCGGGTCGATGCCGGCGGCGCGCAGGGCCACCTCGGCGGCGGGCGCGGAACCGGCCCAGCCGGCCAGGGCCGCCCGTAGGGTCTTGCGGCGCTGCGCGAAGGCGGCGTCGATCACCGCGAAGACCTCTTCGCGGCGCGCCTTGGTGGTGGGGGTGGGGCGGCGCACGAGTTCCACCAGCCCGGAGTCGACCTTGGGCGCGGGCCAGAACACGTTGCGGCCCACCGCGCCGGCGCGTTTGGCCGCGGCGTACCAGGCGACCTTCGCGGAGGGCACCCCGTAGATACGGCCGCCGGGGGTCGCGGTGATCCGGTCGGCGACCTCGGACTGCACCATGACCAGCACCCGCCGCAGGGACGGCAGCAGTTCGAGCAGGTGCAGCAGGACCGGCACCGACACGTTGTAGGGCAGGTTGGCCACCAACGCTGTGGGTTCGGGCCCGGGGAGCTCGGTGATGCGCATGGCGTCGCCGGGAACGACGGTGAGCCGGTCGGCGAGGTCGGGCGCGTGGAGGGCGACGGTGCCGGGCAGGGCCTCGGCGAGCGCCGGGTCGATCTCGATGGCGGTGACCTGTCGCACGTGCGGCAGGAGGGCGAGGGTAAGGGATCCGAGTCCCGGTCCCACCTCGACGACCACGTCGTCGGCGCCGACTCCCGCCACACGAACGATGCGGCGGACGGTGCCGTGGTCGATGACGAAGTTCTGGCCCAGGGTCTTGGTGGGCCGGATGCCGAACCGCTCGGCGAGCTCACGTACGTCGGCGGGGGTGAGCAGGCGGGAGTGCTCGGCGGGGTCGGGTGCGGGTGTCTGTGTCACCCCCACATCTTGCCGGCCACCGCCCACCCGCTCGTCCCCCTAGTCGAAGAGGTGTGTCCCGCACTGTGGCCACTGGCTCTGCCAGTTCCCGTCGACGGTGTCGTAGAGCGCCTGGGCCCGGCCGGTCTGCTCGCCCGGGCTCGCCTCCGAGGGCAGTCCGCTGCCGCCGACCGATTCCCAGGTGGTGACGCTGAACTGGTAGAGGCCGTAGTAGCCGCCCGCGGAGTTGACCGCCGTGGGGTCGCCGCCCGACTCGCACTGGGCGAGCCCGGACCAGTTGAGGCCGGCCGCGGCGCCGCTCGCCTCGGGGGCGGGGTCCTCCTCCACCTTGGCGCCGACCTCCACCAGGCCCTCCACGGGTTCGGTGACGATCTCTTCGGAGAGTTCGTGTTCGACCTCCTCGCCTTCGCGCAGGACGGTCGCGGTGGTGACCTCCTTGAGGCCGTCCTCGGGTTCGGTGACGACCTCGCGTTCTCCCTCGGGTCGGTCGGGATCCCGCTGTTCGACGGTCTCGGCCTCGATGACGACCTCTTCGGTCTCGGGTTCGTCGAGGACGGGCAGGACGCGCACGACCATGTCCGGTTCTGCGGGCTCGTCGGGTTCGGGGCTGACGACGTCGTGTTCTCCGGGTTCGATCCCGGCCGCGTCGAGGACGTCGGAAACGGTGCCCCCGGTGGTGCGGGTCTCGGAGCGGATCGTGTCGTACACGACGACCATGCGGGGCGCGCGTTCGGCGGTGATGGTGAGGCCGTCCGCGGGGATGGCGGTGGTGTGCGCTCGGGAGAGTTCGACGCCTTCGGGGTCGAGGCCGATCTGGTCCAGGCCCTCGTGGAGGGTGGCGGCGTTGACCCGGTGTTCGGCCCGGTGGCCGTCGAGTTCCACGGTGAGCCGTCTCGGGGAGCGGACCATGACGTGGTCTCCGGCGCCGACGGGTGTCTCAAGGGAGGGTGCCACGGCGTCGTCCTCGTCGAGTTCCACACCCGCTTCCGCCAAAGCGTCGGCGACGGTTCCGCCGAAGGTGTGGACGATCGTCTCCGTACCGTCGACGTCGATGGTGACGCCGCGGTCCGTCGCCAGGGCGGTGCCGCCGCCGGCGAGGGCGAGCGTGAGCGCGCCGGTGACGACCGCGGCCACGACGAGACGGGGGACGACGGGGAGTGGGGCGCGCCTTCGGCCCTTGGCGCTGCGTCCGCCGGGCATGGGTGCATCACCCTTCTTTCGAGGTGGGACAGGATCACATTAATACCACGCTGAGTAAGTGATTTATTACCGTCCGAAAATGGGGACTGGCGCTGGGCAGGCCCGACCTGCACAATGAACCGAACGTCGTTCTAGTACTGCTCGCGTCCGAAAGGCACCCATGGGACCTCTCAACGGAATCCGCGTCGTCGAGTTCACCGGTATCGGACCGGCTCCGATGACGGGCATGCTCCTCGCCGACCTGGGAGCCGACGTCATCCGGGTCGATCGCCCCCAGGCCACCGAAGCCCTGCGCTCCGGCGCCCCCGGCCCGCACATGAGCGAGGGCCGGACGGTGGTCGGCGCCGACCTCAAGTCCGAGGAGGGCCTGAAGCTCGCCCGCGACCTGGTCTCCCGGGCCGACGTGCTCCTGGAGGGGTTCCGTCCCGGGGTGATGGAACGTCGCGGGCTGGGCCCCGACGACTGCCTCGAATCGAACCCGCGCCTGGTGTACGCGCGCGTCACCGGCTGGGGCCAGGAAGGGCCGCTGGCCCACACCGCCGGGCACGACATGAACTACATCTCCGTGAACGGCGCCCTGCACTCCATCGGCCGCGCCGGTGGCCCGCCGGTCCCCCCGGTCAACCTCCTGGGCGACTTCGCCGGCGGCACCATGTTCACCGTCACCGGGATCCTCGCCGCGCTGGTGGAACGGCAGACCTCCGGGCGCGGTCAGGTGGTCGACGCGGCGATGGTGGACGGCAGTGCCCTGCTCATGTCGATGCTGCACGAGGACCGTTCGCGCGACTTCTGGAGCGACGAGCGCGGCACCAACTACCTCGACACGGGGGCGCCCTGGTACGACGTCTACGAGTGCGCCGACGGCCGCCACGTGTCCGTGGGCTGCATCGAACCGCAGTTCTACGCCGCGTTCCTGGAGGGGACCGGCCTGGTCGGGGAGGACCTCCCCGACCAGTGGGACACCGGGGGGTGGCCGCGGTTGCGGTCCCGGTTCGCCGAGGTGCTGCGCACCCGCACCCGGGACGAGTGGGGTGCGGTGTTCGAGGGCACCGACGCCTGCGTCATGCCGATCCTGTCCCTGGCGGAGGCCCCCGACCACCCGCACGTGCGGGCCCGCGGGGCACTCACCCGCCAGGGCGACCGGGTCGTCGCCGGCCCCGCGCCCCGATTCGACCGCACGCCCGGCGAGGTCACCCGCGGCAGGCCGCTCCCCGACACCGACGAGGCCCTGAAGCGATGGGGCGTCGAGGACCGACTCCCACGGGAGCGACCCTGAGATCCCGGAATCGCCGCTTTCCCTCCACCCGCTTCCCCGATCACTAGGGTGAGCGCGACCGACAGGGCGAACGCGCGATCAGGGGGCCGCCATGGCACCGAGTCCCGGACCCGGCCCACGTTGGGGAGGGCACCTGGGCGCGTTCCTCATCGCCCTGGCGGCCCTCCTGGGCATGGCGCCCGCGCCCGCGTTCGCCGACACGGACACTCCCCCGGTGGTCCTGGTCGGGGTCCCCGGGCTGCTCTGGGAGGACGTCACCCCCGAGCACACTCCCGCTCTGTGGGCGTTGGCCGAGGACGGGGCCATCGGCAACGTGTCGATCCGCACCGCCACCTCCCGCACCTGCCCCGTCGACGGCTGGCTGTCGGTGTCGGCGGGGCAGCGCGCCTCGGCGGAGCGGGAGCGGTTCACGACCTGCGAGTCTCCGCCCGAACCACTGTCGGACGGTTCCGGCGCCGTCGTTCCCGGCCACGCCGAACTCGTGGCGGCGAACCGGGACTCGTCCTTCGCCGCCCCCGTGGGCCTGCTCGGGCAGACGGTGCGCGACCACGGCGGACCGACCCTGGCCGCCGGCCCCGGCGCCGCGCTGGGCGCCGCCGACGCCTCGGGGCGGGTCGACCACTACCTGGAGTCGGCGCGCGAGGTAACCCCCGAACGGCTCGACGGGGTGTCCCTGGCCGTGGTGGAGCTGCCCCAACTCGCCCACCTCTACCCGGGCCCGGCCACCTTGGAGGACGGCCGGGAGGAGATGCGGCCCGAGGACGTATCCGAGGAGGCTCGCGCGGAGGCGCTGGAGACCCTCGACACCCGGCTCGCGGCGTTGACGGGCGCCCTGCCCACCGGCGCCTCGCTGATGGTCATGGGTGTGTCCATGGACGCGGGGCCGTCCCGACTCACCGCGGCGGTGACCGGGCACATGACCGAGCACGGACCGGCGGGCCCTTCCGCGTACCTGGTCTCGGATTCGACCCGAAGGCCCGGCCTGGTGGCCCTCACCGACACCACCGTGACCGTTCTCCACGCGTTGGGGATGCGGCCGCAGGAGCCCACGGGCGGCCGGGTCTGGCGGTTGAGCGAACGTCCCGCGTCGGCGGAGGCGGCCCTGGACCGGTTGGTGGACCTCGACACGGCGGCGGTGGTGGTGGGGGCCGCCATCCCGGGGTTCTTCAGCGGCCTGGTCGCCCTGCAACTGTTGATCTACGCGGCGGCCGCCTACGCCCTGCACCGGTACTCCCACGGGCAGAGGGACAAGCGTGCTCTGGTGCTGTCGCTCACCCGGACGGTGGCGTTGGCGGGCGCGGCCTTCCCCGTGGCGAGTTATCTGGCCAACCTCGTCCCGTGGTGGTCCGTGCCGTTGCCTTCACCGGCCCTGTTGCTGTCGGTCCTGGTGGCGGACGCCTTGGTGGTGGCGGTGGCCATGGCGGGGCCGTGGCGGCACACCGCGCTCGGCCCGATGACGGTGGTGGCGGGCGCGACCACTCTGGTGCTGTTCGTGGACCTGTGCTTCGGCGCGCATCTGCAGATGAACTCGCCCACCGGGTACTCCCCCATCGTGGGCGGCCGGTTCTACGGGATCGGCAACATCGCGTTCGCGACCTTCGCCACCGGCATGCTCATGGCGGTGACCGGGATCTCGCACGCCCTCATCGTTCGGGGCCGACGGCGGGCGGCGGTGGCCACGACCCTGGCGATCGGGACCGCTTCGGTGCTCGTCATCGGGTGGCCGGGCCTGGGCACCGACTTCGGCGGGGTGGTCGCGCTGATCCCGGGTCTGGCGGTGACCTCGATGATGATCGCGGGGATGCGCGTCACCGTGCCGCGACTCGCCGTGGCGGGGGTGACGGCGGTGATGGTAATCACCCTGTTGGCCTGGGTGGACCACCTGCGTCCGGCCGCGGACCGCAGCCACTTCGGCGCTTTCGCCGATCAGGTGCTGAACGGGGAGGCGGGGACCGTGCTCGCCCGCAAGCTGGGCGCGATGCTGGGCACTCTGGGCAACTGGCAACTCACCCTGTTGTCGGCGGGGGCCCTGGCGTTCCTTTTCCTTGTCCTCAACCGGCCAACGAGATGGCGGATCGGAGCGCTCCAACGGGCCTACGAGTACGCTCCGACGCTCCGGGCGGGGCTCACCGGGTCCCTCGTGACGGCTCTGGTGGGCTTCGCGGCCAACGATTCGGGGGTGGCGATTCCGGCGCTGGCGCTGACCATCGCGGTTCCGTTGACCCTTTCGGCCTGCGTTTGGGCACTCCAACAACGGGATCAGGACTCACCCCCTACACCATCGGACCCAAGAAAGGCAAACCACACAGGCACGGGCATGCGTCACTCACGTCACGAATAGGCCACGACCCTGTGGTAAGGTCCGTGGCTGTAACGACCCCGGTGAACCGAGATCCCAGCAGGCACCGCGGCCCCGGGGAGTGGGGCCCACGCCAGGCTCCGGGCCGGCCGTCGACCTCGACGCGGTACGCCGGGGAATGACCGTCGACACCGGTGGGTTTCAGACCAGAGGGCCGTATCGATTTCGGTCCATGACGTACCCCGTCGACCCCGGGTCCGTCGAACACCGATCCTCACAGCCCTTGATCATCCGTCGTCGCCGATGGCAAGCATCGCTTCAGGAACTTTCGGGCCCGACCCGGGCGTTCCAGGAGTGCCGTGCTTTTCCGAGCAAACCTGGCGAGAAAGGCGTTTCCTCCCCCGGCATCCGGTCCGGGGTATCACGCAAGGAACTTGATGAACCATCAGCTTGGCTCACGCGGTAACGCAACCAACGCACCGGTCGCCACACGTCCCGGGTGGGACGGTTTGTGGTCCGCCTCGCCGACCCATCGGGCTGGGCCCGAGTACGCCGGAGTCGCAATGCCCGACCTGACCATCGCTTCCACCCTCCACGAGTCCGGACTTGTCCTGGCCCTGGACGGGGAGATCGACATGGCCACCGAGGCCCGCTTCCAGGACGCCGCCACGGGGGCCCTGACCACGCAGCCGTTCGGCCGCGTCGTGCTGGACTGCACCGACCTGCGTTTCATCGACTCCAGTGGTCTGCGCGTCCTCATCCGCTCGCACAAGTTCGCCAAGGAACAACGGGCGTTGCTGGTGATCGCCGCCGCCCCGTCACGGGTCCGGCAGACCCTGCGCATCACGTCCCTGGACACCCGAATCCCGGTGTTCGACTCGGTCTCACAGGCGCTCGCCGCGCCGCAGACCGCCTGACGGAAGCGCCCCTTCACGTAGAGAAGGCCCCGCGAACCCGGCCGCGGGGCCCCTTGCCATGCCCGGACGTCACTGGAACAGGAGCATCCACACGCCCAGGGCGGTGACCGCGATGTTCACCAGCAGGAACACCATCACCCACAGGGTGCCCGGCAGACCCGTGAGCCGGGCGAGCTGGTCGGCGTCGGAGTGCGGGGAGGGCTGACGCATCCGCTGGCTCTGTAGCTCGATGACGGGACGCACGCCCGCGAAGAGCAGGAACCAGATGAACAGGTAGGCGAAGGCCGCCTGGACCTCGTGCGGGGTGAACCAGCTGATGCCGAAGACCACTGCGCCGGTCACCACGATGGAGATCACGCCGTAGAGGTTGCGGATCATCAGCAGCATGGCGGCGAGCACGACGATGCTCAGCCACAGCAGCGCGGTGATGCGGCCCGACATCAGCATGAGGATGCCGAGGAGACCGATGACGGTGGGCGCGACGTAGCCGGCGAACACCGTGAAGATCATGCCGATGCCGGTGGGCTTGCCTCGGGAGACCGTCACCCCGGAGGTGTCGGAGTGCAGGCGGATTCCCGTCAACTGGCGGCCGCTGATCAGCGCCACGAGCGCGTGTCCGCCCTCGTGCGCGATGGTGACGACGTTGCGCGCCACCCGCCATGGCGGACCGAGCAAGACGGCCGCCAGGGCGATGGCGGCCGCCGTGACGATGATCCACTGTTCCGGGTCGGACTGGACGGACAACACGTCCTGCCACACGTCACCGAAGCTCGTTGCACCCACTGGTCTCCCGACTTCCACATCGACCGTCGTCAACGAACCCGCACTTGCCGACGCCTCGGTGGCCGGGGGGCGAGGGGATTCGCGGGCCCTTGCCGAACTTTAGGTCATTTCGTGGGCCATCGGGGACGTGCTCCTCAGGCCTGCTCGGCGACCCGTTTGAGACGGACCAGGGTCTCCTCGATCCCACGGGCGTTGCGGGCCGGGGCCCCGGACAGGACGTAGAAGAGCGTCTGTCCCCGCGTGTAGTCGAAGGTCTCCGTGACGAGGGTCCGTCCCGGGTCCACCTCCTCCAGCTCGTAGCGCCAGCGGTGCGAGCCCACGTGCTTCCAGGCGATGAGTCGGTCCTCCTCGAACTCCACCACCCGGTTGGTCATCCGGTAGGGCAACCCCATCATCCGCATGTCCATGCCGAACTCCGAGCCCGACTCCAGCCGGTCCGGCCCGAAGACCGCCCCGCGCACCGTGCCGGACCCGTCGAGTTCGGGGTGCCGATCGGGGTCGGCGAGCAGATCGAAGATCCTCTTGGCCGGAGCATCGACCACGACGCTCCGCGCCACCATGTGTTCAGCCATGCACGCATCATGTCATTCCCGCACATGGTGACGTTCCACCGCGGCCAGGGCACCGTCGACGGACACGTGCAGCACCCAGAACGACCCCTTGCGCAGCCCTCGTTGTTGGGACAACGGCGCGTCGAACCGGGTGAGCGCCTCGGTCAACAGCTCCGGGACCAACTCCCCGTGGGTGCACACCACTGTGGGAAGCCCCTCGTCGAGAACGCGCGCGAACGCCTCCCGGGCCCGCGCGACCTCGTGCTCCCGGCCGCCCCCGCCCACCGTGAAGGCGGGTTCGGTGCGCATTCCCGCGTCACACTCGACCGTGTACGGCAACAGCGACTCGGTACACCGTGCCGCCGACGACGACAACGCGCGCAGGTTCCCGTAGGCGCCGAGAACCCGGGGCAGCGACATGGCGTCGGCACGCCCCCTCTCGTCGAGTGGACGCAGCAGGTCGCCGCCGTCCCAGGAGCGTTTGTCCCCCGCGGACAGGTGCCGCAACAGGACGATGGGGAAGGTCCGGGCGGGGCCGGCCCGGAAGTCGTCGATGACCTTGGCGTCGTGTGCGTAGGTGAGCCGTTCGCGGGCCCGCTCCAACGGCACCCATTCGACGCGCTCGATCTCCTCGTTGGGTTCGTAGTCGACCTCCCCGCCCGGGTTTCGGGGGGTCGCCGCCCACCACTCCACCCGTTTGGGCCAACCGTCCTTGAAGTAGCGCTGCGTCGGCAGCCGGCGGCCGAGCACGGGGACCAGACCGGTCTCCTCCTCGACCTCGCGGACCGCCCCACCGATGGGGTGCTCGCCGTTCTTCAGCTTGCCCTTGGGCAAGGTCCAGTCGCCGCGGTTCGGACGACGGATGAGTACGACCTCACGGTCGTTCGCGCCGTCACGCCACAGGACGGCACCGCCGGCCCGGATGGGTTCCAGGTAGCCGCCCGGGTTCACGCCTCCACCGTCCGCAGGTGACGGTCGCCGCGAAGGACCTCCTGCAGGTCGTTGAGCCGCCGGCCCTCCTCGTCGTGGGTGGCACGATCCCACGTCCCGTCGGGTCGCATGTGCCAGGTGGAGGTGGTGTCGGCCATCGCCAGGTCCATCAGGGCGACCAGGCGCCCGCACTGTTCGGGGTCGGCGACTCGCACCAGCGCCTCCACCCGACGGTCGAGGTTGCGCGGCATCAGGTCGGCGCTGCCGATCCACACCTGGGGTCGCCAACCGTTGGCGAAGACGAACACCCGGGAGTGTTCCAGGAATCGGCCCAGGACGCTGCGGACCCGGATGTTCTCCGACAGCCCGGGCACACCGGGGCGCAGGACGCAACTGCCGCGCACCCACAGGTCCACGTCGACCCCCGCTTGGGAGGCCTTGTAGAGGGCGTCGATGATCTCTTCGTCCACCAACGAGTTGACCTTGATGCGGATGCGCGCGGGCTCGCCCTCCTCCGCGTTGGCGATCTCGGTGTCGATCTGTCGGAGCAGGCCGGAGCGCAGCCCGGACGGCGCCACCATGAGCCTCCGGTAGCGCTGTTTGCGGGAGAACCCGGTGAGGCTGTTGAACAGGTCGCTGACGTCCTCGCCCACCTCCGCCGCGGCGCTGAACAGGCCCAGGTCCTCGTACACGCGGGCGGTGCTCGGGTTGTAGTTGCCGGTGCCGATGTGGCAGTAGCGGCGCAGCAGGCCTTCGTCGTCCTGGCGGATGACCATGGAGAGCTTGCAGTGGGTCTTGAGGCCGATCACGCCGTAGACCACGTGGCAGCCCGCCTCCTCCAGCTTGCGGGCCCACTGGATGTTGTTCTGCTCGTCGAAGCGGGCCTTGACCTCCACCAGGACCACGACCTCCTTGCCCTCGCTGGCCGCCTCGATGAGCGACTCCACGATGGGGGAGTCCCCGCTGGTGCGGTACAGGGTCTGTTTGATCGCCACGACCTTCGGGTCGGTCGCGGCCAGCGCGAGGAAGCGCTCGGTGGTGGTGGCGAAGGACTCGTAGGGGTGGTGGACGAGGATCTCGCGTTCGAGGACGGAGGCGAACAGGTCCCCGGAGGTCAGCGCGCGCGGTTCGACCGAGACCATCGGTTGGTAGCTCAGGTCGGGTCGGTCGGCGTCCGCGATCTGGGAGAGTCCGGAGAGGTTGAGGGGCCCGGGCACCCGGTAGATCTCCTCGTCCTCGGCGCCGAGCTCGTCGGTGAGGATGGTCAGGACCGCGTCGCTGATGCTCTCCTCCACCTCCAGTCGTACGAGGGGCCCGAAGCGGCGACGCAGGAGTTCGTTCTCCAGGGACTGGACGAGGTCGTCGGTCTCGTCCTCGTCGACCTCCAGGTCCGCGTTGCGGGTGACACGGAAGGCGTGGTGTTCGACCACCTCGACGCCCTCGAACAGCCGGGGCAGGTGGGCGGCGATGATGTCCTCGACCGGGACGTAGCGGCCGCCCCCGTGCTCGGTGAGTTCGATGAAGCGCGGTAGGGAGGCGGGCACCTTGACCCGGGCGAACATGCGCCGGTCGTCGCCGGGGTCCCGGACGGTGACGGCGAGGTTCAGTGAGCGACCGGAGATGTAGGGGAACGGGTGCGCCGAGTCGACGGCGAAGGGCGTCACCAAGGGGTAGATGGAGCGATGGAAGTATCCGTGCAGGTACTCGCGTTCGTCGTCGGCCAGCTCGTTCCAGCGGACGATGCCGATGCCCTCCTGTGCCAGGGCCGGGGCGACGCTCTCCTTGAAGCAGGCGGTCTGTCGTGACACGAGTTCGTGTGTGAACAGGGAGATCCGCTCCAGCAGGACCTTGGGGTGGTGCCCGCTGGCGGAGGGCACCGAGAGGCCGGTGGCCAGGCGTCGTTTGAGTCCGGCGACGCGCACCATGAAGAACTCGTCGAGGTTGCTGGAGAAGATGGAGAGGAACCGCGCCCGTTCCAACAGGGGGATGCCCTCGTCCTCGGCGAGTTCGAGGACCCGCTGGTTGAAGCGGAGCCACCCTTCCTCACGGTCCATGAATCTGTCGGGGGACGGTTCCGCGATGCCGGTCTCCGCGGGTGTCGGCGCTGTTTCCGTGCTCACAGGTGGCAGACTCCCCCTCTTTCATGACCACGCGGTGACATCCCCATGAGAGGGAAATGACCGCAATGAGGCCCCTATGCATCATCTGTACCCATACGTGCGATTCAGATGCCGACGTCCAGGTCGGGCGGCAGGATGAGCACGAAGATCGCCACGCGCAACAGGACGTTGATCCAGGTGTTGCGGTAGCAGGCCCACAGGTAGCCGTAGAGCATGCTCGCGGTGGCGTAGGTCAGCATGGACATACCCGTGTCATGCATCAGGTCCGTCCCGGTGAGCTGGGACACCGCGTCATAGGGCTGGATCAGCGCGTAGGTCAGAGCGAACACCACGGACGTGGCGATGATGCCGCCCCAGCGCCCCAGGAGGATCTCCAACCGGGTCTGCATCATCCCGCGGAAGAAGATCTCCTCGCAGACCGCGATGAAGGTGAACGCGAGCAGCATGGCGTACAGGGTGAGCGACGGCTCCGGCAGGCCGATGTAGGGCACCATCAGGTACCCGATCACCACCGTCGCCGCGAGGACCGGGATCAGTCCCAGCCAGCGCCAGGGCTGGCTCACCTTGAGCGCGACCGTGGGCATGAGGGTCCCCTTGCCCTCCACCGTGAGGCCGGAGCGGTCCATGATCAGCAGGGGGAGCGCGAAGAGGAACAACAACCGGGACACCAGGGACACCGACATCGCGAGGTCCGGGGCGGTTCCGGTCTCCGTGCCGTAGAAGGTGAGCACCCCGGAGAGCACCACCATCGACAGCACGAAACAGACGAGGAGGAGTGCCTGCCAGGCCAGCTCCCGGCCGAGCGGATGACCCTCCATCGCGACCCGCACCCGCCGGTCCAGCTCGTCCCTCCGTCCCAACGACCAGACCAGGCCCCAGGACAGGAGACCGGCGAACAGCATCGGCGTCCAGGCGATCAGTAACAGGATGGACGATTCGTCGAAGACCTGGCCCCGAAGGGCCGGATGGGCGAGTAGCGGCCCGACCACGAGGATCACCGCGAGCGCGATCATCCATGTGAGCCCCCATCTTCGCACTATGGTCACAAGAGTCCCCCCTGCCTCAGAACCACCATTCTGCCCCGGGGAAAACTAAAAGCGACTTAATGACTACGGTATGTCGTTACCACGTGTGACCATGGAAAAGGGAGCCGCCCGGACCGTCGTGATGGTCCGGGCGGCTCCCCGTGAAACCGGTGAGGTACCTAGTGGCCGTTCTCCAGGACCGACTTGAGGAAGGACTTGGTCCGCTCCTCCTGAGGGTCCCCGAAGATCTGGTCCGGGTGGCCCTCCTCGGCGATCCGTCCCTTGTCGAACATCAGGACACGGTGTGAGACGTCACGGGCGAAGCCCATCTCGTGGGTCACGCACAGCATCGTGATGTCGGTGGTCTCGGCCACCTCGCGCAGCACGTCGAGCACACCGGCGACCAGCTCCGGGTCCAGGGCAGAGGTGACCTCGTCCAGGAGCAGGATCTCCGGTCTCATCGCCAGCGCGCGAGCGATCGCCACACGCTGCTGCTGGCCACCGGACAGCTGGGTCGGGTGGGCGTCGATCTTGTCGCCCAGGCCCACCAGATCCAGGAGTTCCTCCGCGCGGTGGCTCGCCTCGTCCTTGCCCAGGCCGAGCACGTTGACCGGCGCCTCCATGATGTTCTTGCGAACGCTCATGTTGGGGAACAGGTTGAACTGCTGGAACACCATGCCGATGTGCTTGCGCTTGGCCCGCAGGTACTTCTCGCTCGCGCGGGTCATTCCGGCGCCCTTGCGCATGTGACTGAAGGGCTCTCCATGGACCCAGATGTTGCCCTCGGTGACCTTCTCCAGCGTCATCAGCAGCCGCAGGATGGTGGTCTTGCCCGAGCCGCTCGGTCCGATGAGCGTCACGCGCTCACCGGGGGCGACCGCGAAGTCGAGGTGGTCCAGGACCGTGAGGTCGCCGAACCGCTTCACCACCTGATCGAAGACGATCAGGTTCTCCGCGGCGAGGCCGGCACCGTCGCCATCGACACCCGGTGCCATCGTGTTCTCGGGGGTATCAGACGGCGGCATATCGCTTCTCCAGTCGTCGAATCAAAATCGCGGAGGGGATGCTCACGACCAGGAACAGGAACCCGACCAGCGTGAACGCCTCGACGATACGGAAGTCGGCGCTACCGACGCGCTGGGCCTCGGTGAGCAGCTCGGCCACACCGATGGCGAACAGCAGGGGGGTGTCCTTGAACATCGCGATGAGGTAGTTCCCCAGTGCGGGGATGACCTTGCGGATCGCCTGTGGGAGGACGATGGCGCCCCAGGTCCGGTGGGACGGCAGGCTGAGCGCCCGCGCCGCCTCCCATTGGCCCTTGGACACCCCCTCGATCCCCGACCGGTACACCTCGGCCGTGTAGGCCGAGTAGTGCACGCCCAGGACCAGGATGCCCACGGTCATGCCGGAAACCGTCGAGGGCGCCAACAGGAAGACGAACACCAGCTGCATGACCAGCGGTGTCGTACGGATGAACTCCATGACGAAGTGCAGGATCGATCCGAAGACCGGCACTCGACGAGCGATCGCGATGACCAGGCCCAGAGCGAGGGCCATCAGGTAGGCGACGACCGTGATCTGCACCGTGACCCACAGGCCACCGAGCAGGTCGGGCATGACGTCGATGATCCACTCGAGATCCCAGAGGTTCACTTGGCCACCCCCACCTTGGTTCCGATCGTGGGCGGTCGCAACATGGAGAGGATCCCCTGGCCGCCGGACGGCAGCCGTCCCAGCTTCCGGTTGGCGCGGCGTTCGAGCAGTCGCATACCGAAGATGAGCACCTGCGCGATCAGGTAGTAGAGGATGAGTGCGCCGCTGTAGGCGACGACGGTCTCACCCGTGGCCTCTCGCAGCTGCTGGGCGACCGCGGCCAGGTCGGCGACACCGATGAGGTAGGCCACGGCCGTGGCCTTCATCAGCTCGATGATCAGGTTGCCGAAGGTCGGCAGCATCTGGGCCCAGGCCTGTGGGAGCACGACCAGGCGCATTCGCTGGAACCAGTTGAAGTTGAGCGAGACGGTCGCCTCGACCTGCGACTTGGGGACCGCGTTGATGGACGAACGCACGACCTCCGCGCCATAGGCGCCCACGTTCAGCCCCAAGGCCAGGATGGCCGCGAACCTGTCCTCCAACTGGAAGCCGGTGGCGATGGGCAGCGCGTACGCCATCCAGAACATCAGCACCAGGGCCGCGATCCCGCGGAAGACCTCCACGTAGACCGTGGAGATGGCACGCGGTAGCCAATGCCCCACCGAACCCATGATTCCGAAGACCATGGCGAGGAGGAACGCCAGGGCGGCGCCGCCGATGGTCAGTTGAACGGTGATCCAGGCCCCGTCCAGGAACCTGGGCAACCGTTCGACCAGGAAGTTGATCTGTTCCAAGGGGGATCAGCCCTCGCAGAGCTCGGCGGTGCTCGTACCGTCGGGCAGGTCGTCCTCGGTGAAGCCCCACTCCTCGCCGAGTTCGAGCAGGCGACCGCTCTCGGTGAACTCGGCGATGACGCGGTTGATCTCCTCCAAGAGTTCGGTCTCGTCCTGTCGCACGCACAGGCCGCCCCAGCCCTTCTCCTCGTTCCCGTCCATGACGGGGAAGAAGGGCTCGCTGACGTCGAAGTCGCCGCCGCGTTCCTGCAACAGGTAGTGGTGCGACACGCTCAGCATGGAGACGGCGTCCACCCGGCCGTTCTCCAGGAGCTCGTAGCCGGCGGTCTGGTTGCCGATGAGCTCCATCTGCTCCTCGGGAACCCCGAAGTACTCGGCGTAGGTCTGCTCCACCGAGCCGTTCAGCACGGCGAGCATGAGGTCCGGGTTGTCCGCGAAGTCCTCGAAGTGCTGGATGTTCTCGGGGTTGCCCGCGGCGACCATGAAGGCCTCCGGGGAGGTGGCGGTCGGTTCGGAGAACGCGACCTGCTCGCAGCGCTCGGGCGTGATGAACACACCGGCGGCGAGGACGTCGAAGCGGTTGGCGTTCAGGCCCGGGATGAGACCGTCCCAGTTGACCGGGGAGGCCTGGATCTCGGGGATGCCCAGTTCCTCGAAGACGGCCTGGGCCACGGCCGGCGACTGGCCCGCCGGGTCACCGGCGTCGTCGACGAAGCCGAAGGGGATCTCGTTGGCGAGTCCGACCGCTACGAAGCCCTGCTCACGGAGACGTTCCAGGAGGGAACCCTCTCCCTCGCCGCCGGCGCCGCCCTCATCGACCCGGCTGCACGCCGCGAGACCGGCCGTTGCGAGCCCCACGCCTCCCAAGCGGAGTGCGTCTCGGCGGCCCCAGGTTCCCCGCCGACGCGCTGGTCCCTGATTCTTCACGACTGCTCCTCGAAAATTCGAGAGCGGAGTCTCCGCCGAAGGACAGGGCGGGGACACCGCACATTCGGATGGTGGATCGCCTCAAGTGGCTGATACCGCGGGTCTGGCCCGCGAACCAGGCCGTCAGCCGGGTACACGGGAGTACGGCGCTGGTACGGAGTCTCTTCTCCCCTGGCCCGCCCTGCAGTAACTGAACATGTTTAGTCCGTTATGCACTGGTTATGAGCTGCGGAACATCGGGTGACCGGACCGTTAGCCCTAGTCAGGCCGGTCACCTGTGCGGGGTGACTATGGGTTCTTATGCCCGTCACCCTGGGCTTCCTACCCTCGGAACGACGAGGGGCGGGGGCCGAAACCGGCCCCCGCCCCTCGATGCGGTCTTACGCGACGCCTATCAGGCGTCCTCCTCCACGACCAGCGGGTAGACGCCGTTCTCGTCGTGGACCTCACGCCCGGTGACGGGCGGGTTGAACACGCACAGCACGCGGAAGTCGGTCTTGGGGCGGACCGTGTGCTTCTCGTGGCCGTTGAGCAGGTAGAGGGTGCCCGGCGTGATGATGTGCTTCTCGCCGGTGTCCTCGTTGGTCAGCTCCGCCTCACCCTCGATGCAGTGCACGAGCTCGATGTGGTTGGCGTACCAGAAAGTCGACTCGGTGCCCGCGTAAAGGATGGTCTCGTGGAAGGAGAACCCGACCTTCTCCTTGGCCAGGACGATCCGACGACTCCGCCAGTTCTCGGTCTTGATGTCGGCGTCGGTGTCGTTGACCTCGTCCATGCTGCGAACGATCACTTGGGTCTCCTTAACGTTCTGGGGCGCGTGAATATGCGCTGGTTACACGGTACGGGGCCGGTCGACGCCCCCGTCGGGAAACGTCGACCGGCCCGTGTTCGCTCGGGGCCTCCGGTTCAGGCCGTCTTGGCGCCCTTGACGGCGGCCCGGGCGGCGTCGGCCATGATGTCCAGGCCGGCGGTGAGCTCCTCGTCCGTCATGGTCAGCGGCGGCAGGAGCTTGGCGACCTCGTCCTCGGGGCCGGAGGTCTCCAGGAGCAGGCCGCGCTCGAAGGACTCGGCCGCGACCTTCTTGGCGATATCACCCTCGGCGTCGAAGGCCAGACCGCGGGCCAGACCGCGACCACGGACGTGCGCGCCGAAGTCGGCGTGCTCGGCGGCCATCTCGGACAGGCGGGCCTCGACCATGGCGCCCTTGGCCAGGGTGGCCTGGGCGAAGGAGTCGTCGCTCCAGTAGCGGCGCAGGGCCTCGGTACCGGTGACCATGGCCGGGTTGAAACCACGGAAGGTGCCGTTGTGCTCCCCGGGCTCCCACACGTCCAGCTCGCGCTTGAACAGCGTGAGCGCCATCGGCAGGCCGTAGCCGCTGATGGACTTGGACAGGGTGACGATGTCCGGGACGATGCCGGCCTCTTCGAAGCTGAAGAACTCTCCGGTACGGCCACAGCCCATCTGGATGTCGTCCAAGATCAGCAGGATGCCGTATTCCTTGCACAGGGCGGACAGCCCGCGGAGCCACTCGGCGCTGGCGGCGTTGATGCCGCCCTCACCCTGGATGGACTCCACGATCACGGCGGCCGGGGCGTCCAGGCCGCTGCCGCTGTCGTCGAGCAGGGCGCGCAGCCACAGGAAGTCCGGGGTCTTGCCGTCGAGGTAGTTGTCGAACGGCATGGTCGCCACGTGGTCCAGCGGAACGCCGGCGCCACCGCGCTTCATGGAGTTACCGGTGACGGCCAGGGCGCCCAGGGTCATGCCGTGGAAGCCGTTGGTGAAGTTGATGATGGTCTGGCGACCGGTGTACTTACGGGCCAGCTTCAGTGCGGCCTCGACCGCGTTGTTGCCGGCGGGGCCGGGGAACTGGACCTTGTAGTCCAGCCCCTTGGGTTTGAGGATGACGTCCTCGAAGGTTTTGAGGAACTCCCGTTTGGCCACGCTGTACGCGTCGAGGCTGTGGACGATGCGGTCGTCCATGAGGTAGTCGATGAGCGGCTTCTTCAGCTCCGGGTTGTTGTGCCCGTAGTTCAGCGAACCGGCTCCCGCGAAGAAGTCCAGGTAGGGCTTGCCACTCTCGTCGTATACGTGAGCTCCGACCGCCTTGTCGAAGACGACCGGCCAGTTACGGCAGTATCCGCGGACTTCGGATTCGAGGCGTTGGAAGGTCTCCATCGTGATGTTCCTTGGTTCCTTTCCCCAACTTCGTGGGCTCATGGCTTAGACGAGGGGTGTGGGACAGGATCGCGTTCGATCCGTTGCGGACGGTCAGTCGTCTGGGTTGTCGCTCGTAGGCCCGATGGGGCCGATACGCACGAGGTCCTCGGGTTCGTGGGACTCGTCGCCACCCGACGGGAAGTGCTCCTCGGTGAACAGAGGGCTCCACACGTCCTCAGTACCCCAATTACGGGCAAATGACGCAAATAGGGCACGAGAAGCGGCGTTGTCCGGGGTGACGGTCGCTTCGAGGTAACGCACACCCTGATCGGCGAACGTGTCGCCGATGAAGTCGAGCATCCGGCGGGCCAGCCGCTGTCCGCGATACGCGGAGTCGACGGCGACCTGCCAGAGGAAGTAGGTGTCCGGGCTGTCAGGACGGACGTAACCGGTGACGTAGGCCGCCACCCGGCCGTCGGTGTCCCTCGCCACGACGCTCGTCGCGGCGAAGTCCCGGCACCACAGCGTGTAGGCGTACGGGGAGTTCACGTCCATCCCCGTCTCGCCGGCCAACCGCCACATGTGCGGCCCGTCCTCCGGGGAGGGGTGCGTCAAGCGCACGCCCTCGTGGCCCGCGCCCTCGGCGGTCCGGTGACCCTGGGCCCCGTCGTCGTTTCGGTCGCGTGCTTGGAGGTTCGTTCGTTGTTGTGGCACGTCGACCGAATTTAGCGAACGAAGTTCAAAGAAGTTTCAGCGAGATTCCGCGCAGATGTTTGAGCTGATCATGAACGGGTATGGCTCGTCTATTTAGCAGCATGAAGACGACCTGACCTGCGCTTTCGGGTGGGGCGCGAACCCGACCGAAAACCCTGGTCACGCCCCTCCCATCAGGGGATTCGACGACCACGCGGGCCCCGGATCTCGCGGGGCGACCCCCCGCCTCCCGGCGAGCGGAACACATGCCTCGGGGTCAAACATAGAGCCTGAACAGGCAATATTAAGCGTGCGTTAAGTCACATCAATTCGGTGGGAACCTCGCGACATAACGTCCCGAAAGGCCTGCGGCACACCTCACACAGTACGCGCCCACCTTCTCGGGGACCCCTGCACACAGGCGGAAACCCCCACTGCGCAGGCGACACGCCGATCGACGTCTCCCACCGTTCGCCCCGCTCGCCTGGTGTCCCCGTGGCCGCAAGACCCCGGCAAGGACGAACGTCCTTGATCATTCGCGGATTTTGGAGCAGACTCTGTGTAGTACGACCTCATGTAGTACTACAATTGGTCGCAACGCTTCGTCGCAGCCTGCCCGGGTCAAGAGCCCCTGGTCGGGTCGCACGACACGAACTTCGCCCACCTCACCACGGCCACACCGGCGGTGGGGATCAACGACCAGGGATCGGAGGCGTCCGTGAACCGCCTGTATCACGACAGTGAGGACTGGGTCGAGCAGGGTAACTGCCGCTCGTACGACCCTGAGATCTTCTTTCCGGTGAGCAGCACCGGGATCGGTCGCGTCGACACGGAACAGGCCCTCGCCGTCTGCCGCAGCTGTACTGTTCGCCCGGAATGCCTGCGGTGGGCGCTACGTGCCGGAGAGGCTCATGGAGTCTGGGGTGGGACCACCCCCGAGGAGCGTCGCTACATGCGCCGCGAACTCGCACCGGCCGTCTAGGGCCCGTCCCTCGGAAACGGGTGGAGCCGCCGGATGCCACGCGCGTTCGGCGGCTCCCCTGTGTCCGGCCCCATATCTCCCGCCCCTCGTGGGTCTTGCGACCCTCGGGGGCACGGCCTAGGTTCGGTAATCGTGCGACCCGCTCACGGCACCCTTCGGCTCACGCGCACGGCACTCCTCGCCGTGGCGTGCACAGGGCTCGCCTGGGGCGGGCACAACCTCTGGTCGGACACACCCGCCGGGGTCGGGGGCTTCCTCCTGACCACGGCGTTCCTGGTCGGCCTCCTGTGGCGCTTCACCAGGATCATGCGGGGCTTCGGCGACATCTTCACCGTCATGGCCCTCGTACAGGTCGTCCTGCACATGGTCCTACAAATGGCGGCGGGTCCCGAACTCCATTCCGCGGGCGCCGGCCATGGCGGTCACGGGCTGCTCACCCACACACTCGGCCTCACCCCGGGCATGTTGTTCGCACATCTGTGGGCCGCTCTGCTCGCCGCCGCGCTTCTCGCACACGGCGAGTCCGCGCTGTGGTTCCTCGGCGCCACCGTATCCCGGGCCCTGCCACGGCCCCTGCGCGCCCACGGCCTCCCATTCCGCGTGCCCGGGCGCGCGCACGTCGCGTTCCCGATCATCGCGCCCTCTCCATCCGCGTTCACCTCGCACGGGCCCCGCGGGCCTCCCGGTTCACCCGCGCCCCTCCTCCTGTCGTCGTAGTACCCCGGTACCCGACGCCACGGGGCAACCCCGAATCGCATCCGAACGGCCCGAGAGAGAAGACCCATGTCGAAAACCCGTACCGCAGCCCTGATCACCCCCCTCGCCGCGGTGGCCCTGCTATTGGCCCCCTCCCCCGCCCTCGCCCATGACGTGCTCACCGGCTCCGACCCGGAGGACGGCGCCACCCTGGAGACCGTCCCCGAAGAGGTCGTGCTGACCTTCAACAACGCGCCGATGGAAGGTGGCGAGGGCAGCGCGATCGTCGTGACCGGTCCCGACGGTGAGACCCAGTACGAGGACGGCGCGCTCGCCTTCAGCGACACCGAGGTGTCCGTGGGGCTGGCCCCGCTGGACGAGGCGGGCGAGTACAGCATCGCCTACCGCGTCGTCTCCTCCGACGGTCACCCGATCCAGGACACGATCGCCTTCTCGGTGACCGACGAGGCCGTCGCCGAGGCGGCCCCGGAGGAGCCGGCCGAGGAGGAGCCCGCCGAAGCCGAGGAGCCCGCGGCCGAGGAGGTCGAGGAGTCCCCGGCCGCCGCCGAGGAGCCCGCCGCCGAGGGCTCGTCGCCCACCACGCTGCTGTTGGTCGGCGGCATCGCCGCCCTCGCCGTCATCGGCCTGATCGCGGTCCTGGTGGTGCGCATGCGCAAGCGCCCCGGTGCCGGCGAGAACCGGTAGAAGACACTCGAAGGGGCTCGTACGCGTCGGCGTGCGAGCCCCTTCGTCGTCGGTTCGTGCGCCTCAGCGGCGCCGGGCGAGGAGGATGCTGATGTTGTCCTTGCCGCCCGCCCCCATGGCCGCCTGCCAAAGGGCGTGCACGGCGGCCTCGTCGCTGCCGGCCTCCGCGATGATGCGTTCCATCTCCTCCAGCAGCACCAGGTCGGAGAGCCCGTCGCTGCACATGAGCCAGGCGCTGGGGTCCGCGGACTCGTCACGGCCCACGTGCGGGACCATCGAGCCGCCGGAGCTGCCGCCCAAGGATTGGGTGATGAAGTTCGTGGTGACGGGGCGACCGTCCTCGGAGGGTGGCAGGGCCGGGGAGTCGTCCTCGGAGAGTTGACGCAGATGTCGACCCTCCAGACGGTAGGTCCGCGAGTCGCCCACGTTGAACCAGAAGTTGCCGTCGTTGTTGAGCAGGACCCCGGCGACCGTGGTGCCCATCCCGGAGAACTCCGGGTGTTGGGAGGCGTGGTCCTTGATCTCCTCATCGATGTGGGTGAGGAGTTGGGCCACCTCCTCGGGGTTGTTGAGCCGAGGGCCCATCTCGGCCATGCGGTGCACGGCGTGCTCCGAGGCGATCTCACCGGCGGCCTGGCCACCGATACCGTCCGCCACCGCGAGGATGACCGGTTCGGCCACCGGCAGTACGCAGCGGACCGGGGAGGTCATGTTCGCACTGGCGACGGTGAGAGCACCCATGACCACGGAGTCCTCGTTGGCGGGGCGAATAGCGCCCCGGTGCGTGAGGGCCGTGACAATGACTTCCCCACCAGCGACACCCATACGCCCTTCCTCCCGTTTCGTCGGCCTTGGCCGGTTGCCCGGCAGCCGCCGGACCTTGATCGAGTCCCGTTCAACGTCTGGATTCTGTCACCGTACCGAAACGGAGGTCGCTCAAAATCCGTGTACATCATGGCGGAAAACGCTCGGAAGCGCAGTTCCCGTCCGCCTTTGTACCGCCAAAAGTGTGGAGACGGGGGGCTGGGGGGCCACTGAGTCGTCCCGACCCGGTTCCGGTCCGACACTAGCGTTGCTCAGGTCCGACCGACAGTGCCGATCGGGAGGTTCGACGAAGCAGCAGCCCAGGGCCCTGTTTCGGAAGGACCTTGGGCGACCGGAACCGGTCGTTCCACCAGGTTTCGGGCGCCCGACGGGAGCAAGAGCACGTTGTCGGCCTGCCGAGGGTCTGGCACAATGGAGTCCGTTGGGTGTCTAAGACGCAGACACACACGACCTCCGCCCCGCGCGCGAGCCTCGAACACAGGTACGCCCGGTGGCGCTCAACCTCTCTCCAAGGTCGTTTGGTGTGGTCTGTCATGCGTCGCTCCCTTCACCCTCCCTCTTGTGAACCACGGCACCGTTCGCACTCCGTGCGCGCGGCTCTTCGTGCTGCCCGGCCCTCCTCGGCCACGGGGCCCGGACCCGCGCCCACCGCGTTCCCCTGAAGACCCGACGCCGATCCGTGCTCGACGGCGTCCGGTGGTTTTCACCCCCATGTGAAAGCACCGGTGGCCATAGGGCACGGCGGCCCGACCCCTACCCCGGAAGGATTCCGACTCCCCGCTCCGGAGTCCCCCCGGGACCAACCACGACGGACACCACGGCGGTGTCCAAGGAGTTCAGCCCAGTGAAGATCGCCATGGTCGCCGAACACGCCAACCCCCTCCCCGCGCACCGCGGTGAACCGGCCTGCCCGGTGAGCCTGCACGTGTGCGCCGTCTCCCGGCAGCTCGCCAAGCGCGGTCACAAGGTGACCGTCTACGTCCGCCGCAGCGACCCCGAGCAGCCCGAGGGCCGCACGCGGATGGCCCGCGGCGTCTCCGTCGCCCACCTCGACGCCGGTCCCGCCCGTGTCCTCGACGAGACCGACCACGCCGAGCACACCGGCGCCTTCGGGACCGCGCTGGCCGCCGTCCTCGACGAGGACACCCCCGACGTCCTGCACGCCATCGGCTGGACCAGCGGTCTCGCCGCCCTGCACGCCCAGGCGCACAGTGAGAAGGACCAGAGCGGCGTCCCCATCGTCCAGACCTTCCACTCCCTCAACGCCAGCGAGCAGCGTTCCGGCCTCACCCATCGACCGGACCGGGCCCGGATGGAGACGATCCTGGCCTCCCGTGCCGACCGGGTCCTGGTCAACTCCACCGACCAGCAGGGTGAACTGGCCCGCCTGGGCGTGCCGCGTCACCACGTGAGCGTCGTGCCGTTCGGTGTGGACTCCGACCACTTCAGCGTCGAGGGCAGCGCCTCCGCGGAGCCCTGGAACTCCCGCCGCGAGGAGCGTTCCCGCCTCATCTCGGTGACCTCCCTGACCGAGGCCGGTGGCGCCGAACGTCTGGTCGAGGCGATGGTCCGGTTGCCCGAGGCCGAGCTGTTGCTGGTGTCCACCGCCGACGACCGCACGGTCGCCCTCGACGAGAACGCCCGCCGCGTCGAACTCCTGGCGAAGGAGGCCGGCGTGGACGACCGCGTGCACCTGACCGGCCCGGTGGAGCGCAAGGAACTGCCCCGCCTGCTGCGTTCGGCCGACGTGTACGTCTCCGCGGCCTCCTACGACCCCTACGGCGGCGCCGTCCTGGAGGCCATGTCCTGTGGCCTGCCGGTCGTGGCCACCGCCACGGGCGCCGTCCCCGGCGCGGTACTGCACCGTACGAGCGGCGTGCTCATGCGCTTCGGCCGTCCCGACGAGGTCGCCCGGTCGGTCCGCGCGGTCCTCAACACGCCCACCATGAGCAGCGCCTACGGGATCGCCGCGGTCGACCGCGCCCGCTCCCGCTTCACCTGGCAGCGCATCGCGGTGGAGACCGAGCTGGCCTACGAACGCTCCCGTCCGCAGCAGACCGAACGCGACCACTCCGACGAGGACGAGACGGAGCTGCTCCTGTCCGGTTCCTCCCACTGAGCGGTCCACCCCCACCGATGACCTTCGAACACCAGGGACTGCTCTACCGCAGGGAGAGACGGTTCCACGAGGTGACACGGAAACGACTTCGCACCGCGGTACGCGAAGACGGCCACACCGTCCTGGCCGTAGCGGATCCGGCCGCGCTTCTGGATGGGCTCGCCCCCCAGGAGCGCGGTCGGGTGCACGTCGTCGACCGTGACACCCTCTACGAGGCCCCAGGGCGCACGCTGGCGGCCCTGCACCGCATGTCCCTGGCGCACGACTCGGTCACGGTGGTGGGCCAACCACCCGTGCCCACGGACGGCACGATGGAGAACCGCGAGTGGCACCGGTTGGAGTCGGTGCTGAGCACCGCGCTCGCGCCGATGCGCATGCGCCTGCTGTGCGTCCACGACGATCGGGGCCTGCCCCCGGGCGCGCGTTCGGCCGTCCTGGCCACCCACCCCGTCCTGGTGGGCGACGAGGGACCGTACGCCAACCCGGCCTACCTGGGCACCGCGGCGTTCGGCCGTCGGCGCCCGGCGCCGGAGCCGCTACCGGTGACGGGCCCGGTGCACCGTCTGGAGATCGAGCAGTCCCTGCCGCGGCTGCGGGACGACCTCGGCTCCCTGGCGGGCGCCCTGCGCCTGCCACGGGACCGGGTGGACGCCCTGGTGGTGGCGGTGAACGAACTCGCGGCCAACGTGCTGGAGCACGGGGCGGGCAAGGGGACCGTCCAGATGTGGCGTGGCCCGGACCGCTGGGTCTGCGACGTCTTCGACGAACGCGGCGGGCTCTACGACCCCTTGACGGGGTATCGTCCCGCCGACGGCCTGCGCCCCCGCGGGTACGGGCTGTGGATCACCCGGCAGATCTGCGACTTCATGGAGATCTGCGGGGACGAGTCGGGTTCGCTGGTGCGGTTGCACTTCGTGGACCCCGTCACCGGCGGGGAGGGCGGCGAGGAGGCGGAGACCGGTGAGGACGCGCGCACCACGCCGGTCGGTCCACGAGAACGGTGACCCCCGGGCGCCGGTTCAGCCGCCGAGTTCGGAGACCGCGTCGCCGGTGCTGGCGCCTATCGGGATGACCTGGTCGATCCCCGCTATCACGAACAACCGGTTGACCTGCTGCTGTGGCTCGGTGACGACGAATCCGACGTCCAGGTCACGGGCCTGGCGGAACGCCGCGACCAGCACTCCGATGCAGCGGGAGTCACAGAACCCGACCTTGGCCAGGTCCACCACCACCCCCTTGGGGGTGTCGCCGAGGACCTCGTCCAACGCCTGGGCCAGTGCCGGGGACGTGACCGCGTCCATCTCACCGACGGGTGTCACGACGGCGACGCCATCCTCGCGGCGAATCGAGATGTCTGACGTCACGGTCGGTCTCCTTGTCGTTCACTGCGCCGGGTGGGTTCCGGCCCCGCCGTGGGGCGGGCCGAGCGCCGTCGCACGCCACGACGGTCCCGAACCCTCATCATGACGCGTTCCGGTCACGCTCCGGACTCACCATGGTCTTGTTGCCAGGTCTTTCACCGGGATCCCACCATGTTCATCGCGCATTCGCGCGGTCTCGGTTCACCGGCCGTCCGCACCATCGCGACGCATCCGCGGTTGCGGACCCGTGTTCTGCGCGACGAGGTCCCGGGCCACGTCCACCACCCTTTTGCGGTTGCGCTGGGCGACCTCCCGCAGGGCCACGAAGGCGGCGTCGGCGTCGCAGCCCCGGGCGTGCATGATGATCCCCTTGGCCTGGTCGATCACCGTACGCGCCGACATGGCCCGACGCATGTGCGCGGACTCCCGGGCGGCGTCCGTCTGCCGGAAGGCCGTGTGCAGGGCCATCGCCGAGTGCTCGGCCAACAGCGCGGTGAGTTCGGGGCCGACCCCCTCGTCAAAGGCGTCCGCGCGGCCGGAGTGCACCCCGAAGGTCAGCACCCGGTCCTCGTCGCCGTCCCCGGGCAGGGCGCTGGGCTGGGTGATGGAGGAGCGGTCGCCGCACTGGACGGCCATACTCGTGTACCGGGGCCAGCGCTGTTCGCGCAGCACGTCGGACACCCGGACCTGGCTCATCTCGCGGACCGCCTCGACCGTGGGCCCCTGGTCGGTCGTGTACTGGTGTTCCAGGGCCTCGGACAGGTCGGAGTGGGAGGCCCCGTAGTCGGTGACCACGTGGCGTCGGGACCCGTCCGGGCCGACCACCTCCCGCCACAGCACAACGAGAGCCGCCGAACAACCGGGGACGCTCAGCGCCGCGGCCCGACTCATCTGGTCCAACGCTCGTTCGGGAGTGGTGTTCTCCTCCTGCCCGAGCGCGCCGATGTCACGGGCGAGGTGTTCGATCCACACCGTGCGAACCTCCTCGACTCGTGCCCCTCTCCCGTACCAACGGTAACCTTCGAAAAAGCCTCGACCGGACGCCGGAGCGTTCCGGCAAGTCCTCGCCCGCCTTCGAAGACCACCGGGAGACCGTGAGCGTGTCGGACAACCTCGCCGATCTGCAACGCGAGATCAACGCGCTGAGCGAACGAGTCTCGGCGTTGCGCAACACGCATACCACCTACCCCGATGACGCCGGGGGTACCGCTGAGGCCGCCCTCGCCGAGCTGGAGTACGCCGAACGCCTGCTCGGCGACGCCGGCGGTGAACTGGTCCGCTCGCTCAGCGGACCCGCCGAACCCCGTCGCAGCGGCGACGACAACGACCGTGTCCTGCTGCGCTCGATGTTCAACGAACTCAGTGTGCCCGTGGTGTTGCTGGACCACGACGGCTACATCCGTCGGATCAACAACGCCGGCGCCGAGCAACTGGGCGGTGCCCCGGGCTACGTCACCGGCAAGCCCTTCGCCCACTTCGTCGACCTGCGCAAGCGCGCGGCGATGCAGTCGTGGCTGGCCTCGGTGCTGCGCGGTGACGGCCCCGCGTCCTTGGAGTCGCGGCTGGCGCAGCGCGGGTGGGCCGAGGACGTGCACCTGACCCTGACCCGGTTGGAACTGCCCACCGAGGCACACCCCCTGGTCCTGGTGGCCATGTCACCACCGATGAACGGCGCCGACGAGGACGGGCCCTCGCCGTTGGAGCCGGAGGTGGAGGACCAGGTGGTCGTGCTCGCCGCCCGCCGCCTGGACGTGCTGACCCGGATGACCCGCCTGCTGTTGCGCGGCACCACCCCCACCAGGGCGTTGGCCCTCACCGACGCCGCGGACCTGCTGGCCGACTCCTACGCGGACTGGGTGATCATCGACGTCTGCGACCTGCCCGAGGACCCCCAGGTGGCGCGCCGCGCCGCCGTCGTCGGCCCGGCCGACGCCCCGGAGGGTCAACGCGACGAGCTGGCCGCGCTATCCCCGAGCGACTCCGACATCCCCGGAGAGGTGCTCGGTCGCGGTCAGTCGCTGCTGTTCCCGCTGATCGAGGACGAGACGGTGCTGGGCCAGATGGGCGCGGGCGCTCCCGTCCTGGCGGTGTTGGGCGCCGGTTCACTGCTTTCGGTTCCACTGCGCGGCAGCCGGGGCGTGCGGGGCGCGCTCACCCTGATCCGACGCAGCAACCGGGGCAGCTTCCGCCTGGCCGACCTCGGCCTGATCGAGGAGATCGGCGAGCACATCGGGCTGGCCCTGCCGCCCCGACGACTCTGATCGGCCACGAGGCGAACACGGTCAGTCCTCGGGGCCGTGCAGGGTGTCCACGAGGGTGGACAGCCGGGAGGCCGAACGGTCCACCCGACGGACGGCGTCCACCAGCGGCTGGTCGATCTCCTGGTAGTTGCCCACGATGTGCTCGCGCAGGTCGGCCAGGTCCGACTGGACCTGACGGGAACGTTGGGCGAGCTGCTCCACGAGCGCCTTACCGGGTTCGCCGCTCTCCTGGCCGAGCACCCGTTGCAGCGAGCGGGCCTGTTCGCGCATCTGCGCCTTGAGCTGGTGCAGTTCGACGAACACCTCGACCTTGGAGCGCAGCACCCACGGGTCGAACGGCTTGATGAGGAAGTCCACCGCGCGGGAGGAGTAACCGCGGAACACCTGGTGCCGATCGACTTCCTGAGCGGTCAGGAAGATGATCGGCACGTCCTTGGTCTTCTCCCGCTGCTTGATGTGCGCGGCGGTCTCGAAACCATCCATGCCCGGCATGATCACGTCGAGCAGGATCACGGCGAAGTCCGTACCCAGAAGGTGCTTCAGCGCCTCCTCGCCGGAGTTGGCCCGCACCAGGTTCTGGTCGAGGGAGGTGAGGGCCGCCTCCAGCGCGATGAGGTTCTCGTCCCGGTCGTCGACGAGAAGGATGTTGGCCTTCTGAGTCACTGCTTCTTACTCCGAGTCGTGCGGTGGGGTGTTGCCGTCATCGCCGGTCGCCCCGGCGTCGTCGTGGCCTGTGTCGCCATTGTGCACGCCGGCGGAACCGTTCGTGTCACCGGAGCGATCGTCGGCCGCGGCGCCCGCCCGGGTCTCCTCCTGGTCGGCGGTGAGCCAACGACGCATCACGTCCAACAGGTGGTCCAGGTCGACCGGTTTGGTGACGTAGTCGGTGGCACCGGCCGCCAGACTGCGCTCCCGGTCGCCCTGCATGGCCTTGGCGGTCAGCGAGATGATCGGCAGGTCGGCGAACTGGGGCATCTCCCGGATGCGCTGGGTGGTCTGGTTACCGTCCAGTTCCGGCATCATCACGTCCATCAGGACCAGTGAGATGTCCTCGTTGGCCTCCAGCTTCTCGATGCCGGAGTGGCCGTTGTCGGCGTACAGGACCTCCAGTCCCTGTGCTTCCAGGGCGCTGGTCAGTGCGAACACGTTGCGCACGTCGTCGTCGACGATGAGCACGCGCTGGCCGGCCAGGATCGCCCGGCGCTCGGGGTCGGGGCGGGCCTCGACCTGTTCCTCCCTGCCCTGTTCCTCGGGTTCGGCGTTCTTGAGGACCTGCACCATGGGCAGCGGTTCCTCAGGCTCACTCGAATCGGTCAGGGCCGCCACCACGGCGTCGAAGTCCTCGTCGGGCAGATCGAGTTCGTCGTCGCCGATCGGTTCGAGGGAACCCGGTCCCTGTTCCAGCTCGATGGGCGTGGTCAGGGCCGGGGGCTGATCCACGACCTCCGCTGCGTCCTCGGGCAGGCGCACCGGCAGCAGCAGGGTGAAGGTGGAGCCCCGGCCGGTGATGCTCTGCACCCGGATCTCGCCGCCGAGCAGACGGGCGAAGTTGCGGCTGATGGACAACCCCAGACCGGTGCCGCCGAATCGTCGCGAGGTCCCGCCGTCACCCTGGTGGAAGGCCTCGAAGATCACCTGGAGCTTGTCCTCGGCGATGCCGATGCCGGTGTCGGCGACCGTGAAGGCGATGACCTCTTCGTTCTCGACGAACATGTCGAGGTCGGCGTCCTCCAGCGCCCAGGCCGGTTCGATGAGCAGCCGCACCTCGCCCTGCGAGGTGAACTTGACGGCGTTGGAGAGCAGGTTGCGCAGGATCTGCTGGAGCCGCTGCTCGTCGGTCCACAGGGTCTCGGGGATGTCCGGGGAGACGTCCACCGCGAAGGCCAGCCCCTGTTCGCCGGTGACCGGCCGGAAGGTGGCCTCCACGTAGTCGACGAGCTGGGCGATGGACACCTCGCTGGGCTGCACCTCGGCGCGGCCCGCCTCCACCTTCGACAGGTCGAGGATCTCGTCGATGAGCAGCAGCAGGTCGCTGCCGGCCTTGTGGATGGTCTGGGCGAACTCGACCTGCTTGGGCGTGAGGTTCTGCTCGGCGTTGTCGGCGAGCAGGCGGGCCAGGATGAGCAGGCTGTTGAGTGGCGTGCGCAGCTCGTGCGACATGTTCGCCAGGAACTCGGACTTGTACTTGGAGGAGACCTGCAGCTGGTGCGCGCGCTCCTCCAACGCGTTCCGGGAACGCTGGATCTGCTGGTTCTGCAGCTCGATCGCGCGATTCTGGTTGGCCAGCTGGGTGGCCTTCTGCCGCAGCTCCGCGTTCATGCCGCGCAGCTCCTCCTGCTGGCGCTGGAGTTCGTTGGAGCGTTCGCGCAGCTGGCTGGTGAGCTGCTGGGACTGTTCGAGCAGCAGCTCGGTGCGGTTGTTGGCCAGGATCGTGTTGATCGTGGTGCCCAGCAGCGAGACCAGCTGGCGCAGGAAGTTCTTGTGGATCTCGCGGAACTCCTCGAAGGAGGCGAACTCCACGACGCCCAGGGAACGTCCCTCGGTGACGATCGGGACGATGTACAGGTGGTTGGGGACGGCGTCGCCGAGCCCCGACTCGATGTTGATGTACCCGGCCGGGATGTTGCTGACGTGCTGTTCGGTCTGTTGGGCGAGCGCCTCACCCACCAGCCCCTGGCCCTTGACGATGCGTCGCCGCTTTTCGGTGGGCTGGAAGCCGAAGCCCGCGTAGAGCCGGAAGACGCCCTCGTGGTCCTGGTCCTCGGGCAGGTAGCAGGCGCCGTGCTGGGCTCCGATGAGCGGCGTGACCTCGTTCATGATGAGGCGGGCCAGCTCGTCGAGGTCCCGGTGTCCCTGGATGTGTCCGGAGATGCGGGCGAGGTTGGACTTGAGCCAGTCGGCGTCGCGCTGCACCGAGGTGGTCTCGCGCAGGTTGGACACCATCAGGTTGATGTTGGCCTTGAGCTCCTCCATCTCGCCGCGGGTGTCGACCTGGATGTTGCGGGTCAGGTCGCCCTTGGCGACGGCGTTGGCGACTCCGGCGATGGCGCGCACCTGAGTGGTGAGGTTGCCGGCCAGCTCGTTGACGCTGTCGGTGAGCTGCTTCCACGTTCCGGTGACGCCCTCGACCTTGGCCTGACCGCCCAACTGACCCAGGCTGCCCACCTCGTGGGCCACACGCGTGACCTCCGTGGCGAAGGCCGACAGTTGGTCGACCATGGTGTTCACCGTGGTCTTCACTTCGAGGATCTCGCCTTGGGCGTTGACGTCGATCTTCTTGGTGAGGTCACCGGCGGCGACCGCGGTCGTCACCTCGGAGATGTTGCGCACCTGAGTGGTCAGGTTGTGCGACATCGAGTTGACGTTCTCGGTGAGGTCGTTCCAGATGCCGGAGACGCCCTTGACGCTGGCGCGACCGCCCAACTTGCCCTCGGTGCCCACCTCACGGGCCACACGGGTGACCTCGTCGGCGAAGGCGGAGAGCTGGTCCACCATCACGTTGATGGTCTGCTTCAACTCCAGCATCTCGCCCTTGGCGTTGACCGTGACCTGCTTGGTCAGGTCGCCGGCGGCCACCGCCCGCGTCACCATGGAGATCTGCCGCACCTGGTAGGTGAGGTTGTTGGCCATGGAGTTGACGTTGTCGGTGAGGTCCTTCCAGACCCCGGATACGTCGCGCACGTGGGCCTGTCCGGCCAGTTTGCCCTCGGTGCCCACCTCGCGGGCCACACGCGTGACCTCGTCGGCGAACGTGGAGAGCTGGTCCACCATCGTGTTGATGGTGTCCTTCATCTCCAACATCTCGCCCTGGGCGTCGACGGTGATCTTCTTGCCCAGGTCGCCGCGGGCGACCGCGGTCGTGACCTGCGAGATGTTGCGGACCTGGTAGGTGAGGCTGTTGGCCATCGAGTTGACGTTGTCGGTCAGGTCCTTCCAGATGCCCGACACGCCCTTGACGCTGGCACGACCACCCAACTTGCCCTCGGTGCCCACCTCACGGGCCACACGCGTGACCTCGTCGGCGAGGGAGTCGAGCTGGTCCACCATGGTGTTCACGGTGTTCTTCAGGGCGAGCATCTCGCCTTGGACGTCCACCTCGACCTTGCGCGTCAGGTCGCCCCTGGCGACCGCGGTGGTCACCTTCGAGATGTCGCGGACCTGGTTGGTGAGGTTGTCCGCCATCGAGTTGACGTTGTCGGTCAGGTCTTTCCAAGTGCCCTGGACCCCGCGCACGTTGGCGCGACCGCCCAACTTGCCCTCGGTGCCCACCTCACGGGCCACGCGGGTGACCTCGTCGGCGAACGTGGAGAGCTGGTCCACCATCGTGTTGATGGTGTCCTTCAGCTCCAGCATCTCGCCCTGGACGTCGATGGTGATCTTCTTGGTCAGGTCACCGCGGGCGACCGCGGTGGTGACGGTGGAGATGTCGCGGACCTGCAGGGTGAGGCGGGAGGCCATCTGGTTGACCGACTCGGTGACCTCGCGCCAGGCACCGGAGACACCCTCGACCTTGGCGCTGCCGCCCAGCTTGCCCTCGGTGCCCACCTCACGGGCCACACGGGTGACCTCCTGGGTGAAGCCGCTCATCTGGTCGGCCATCCGGTTCACCGTGGTGGCCAGACGCAGCAGGTCACCGCGGAGCTCGCCGCTGCGGGACTCGGTGGAGGCCCGTCGGTTCAGCTCGCCCTCGGCGACCGAGTCCAAGACCCGGGCCACGTCGGTGACGGGTTCGGCGACCTCGTCCAGCAGCATGTTCAGCGCCCGGGCGCTGTTGCCCCAGGCGCCCCGCGCCGGGTGGACGATGACCCTCTCGTTGAGCCGGCCCTCCTCACGGACGACGTCGCCGACCCTCTGGAGTTCCGAGCTGAGCTGTTCGCTGTGGTCGACGACCTCGTTGAAGACCGAGGTGATCTCCTTGAGCCTGCCACTGCCGCGCGATCGGAGTCGAACACTGAAGTCGCCGTCGCGCATCCGGTACAGAGCGCTGAGAATCTCGTCGAGCTGGTCGTCGGCCACTTCCTTGACCGCCTCGGGCATGTACCCCTCCTCTATCCCGCACGCCACCTCGGTCATCGACCTCCGCCTGCCGGGGACGGCCCGACTCGGCCCACCGCACGGTGGGCCGGCCCCGTACCAGGTCGGGGGCACGGGACACGGGGAGCGCGCGCGTGGCCGCGCGCCTCGGTGACACCCCGTCACGCTATCGTCGCGAGGTACCACCCGAAAGAAGCGGATGTGTCGTCTTACACTAACCGGCCCCGAGATTTCGCACAGGTGGGTCGACGAACTCGCGTCCACGATCCCGGTGAGGCGGGGCCCGGCCATGGCTTCGTGGAACCCGCGTATCGTTGCAGTTGCCGGCACCGGCATTCGCGCCCAGTGACGAAGGACACCGACGGCTTGGTAGTACAAGACGCGTTGAAGGTAGCTCGACGGGAGTTCCCCCCCGCTCCCGAGACGGCGGCGGCCGCCCGAGAGTTCGTGCACGACACCCTGCTCGGTTGGGGTCTGCCCGACCCGTTCGACGACATCATCCTGCTCGTCAGCGAACTGGTCACCAATGCCGTCATCCACGCGGACTCCGCGTTGGAGGTCACCGTCCGCCGCTCGGAGGGGTCGACGGAGGTGATGGTCACCGACTCGGCCCCCGAGAGGGCGGTCCCGCAGGCGGGTCCACTCGCCGTGGACACCTCCCCCTCGACCGAGGAGCAGCGCAGCGGTGGCCTGGGACTGGCGTTGGCCTCGGCCATCGCCTCCAGTTGGGGCGTGAGCTACGGGCGTAACGACAAGGCCGTGTGGTTCCGCATAGAGGACAAGAACGACGGGACGCCGTCCCTGGAGTCGCCGCCGGTGCGTCGGGGCACCGTCCGTCCCGCGCGCCCACCCGCGTGGTCGGCGCTGGACTCGGCGTTGGGTTCGCGCCTGACCCTGCCGCAACTACTGGAACGCACGGTGGAGTACTCCACGTCGACGTTGGGCGGTGACGCCGCCTACATCGCGTTGACGACCTCCGACGAGACCATGTGGGAGGTGCGTACCGCGGTCGGGCTGACCGGTGGGGCGCACTGGCGCCCGCTCCGGGTGCGCACCGAGGAGATCTTCCCGTCCGCGGCGCCCGAGCCCGGACCGGTGATCAACGACGACCTGATGATCGCCCGAGCCGGTCGCGGCGCGCTGGCCCGTGCCGGAATGCGGTCACTGGTGACGGCACCGATGATCGTCGACGGTCGGGTGACCGGCCTGTTGGCGGTCGCCTCCACCCGGGCACGCCACTTCGGTCCGGCGGCGGCCAAACGACTCCAGGAGGGCGCGGACCTCATCGCGCTGCCGGTCGAGCGTGCCCGGTTGGCCGAGGTCGAGTTGAGCCGTCGCGCCTCGCTGAGCTTCCTCGCCGAGGCCAGCGACCTGCTCGCCGGCACCCTCGACGAGAAGATGACCGGCGCCCTGGCCGCGCAGCTCATCACCTCGCGCCTGGGCCGTTGGTGCGCCATCCACACCACCAACGAACTGGGAATCTCCAAGCTCACCCACGTGGTGCACAGCGACGAGAACCTCAACGACATCCTGCGTTCCCTGCTCACCTCGTTGCCACCGCGGGAACAGCGTGAACCGCAGCCCCTGTGGACCCCGCAGGAGTTGGCCGCCGAAGGGCTGGAGGAGCAGTGGTCACGTGTACCCGCCCGAGGGCCCGCGATCAGCATCCCGCTGATCGCGCACGGCCGGGAGCTGGGTCGGATGACCATCGGCAAGAACGAGAGCGACGACTTCACCCGTGAGGAGGCGGACGTCGCCGACGACCTGAGCCGTCGGGTCGCCTCGGCGATGGAGAACGCCCGCCTGCACGAGCGGCACACATCGATGAGCACCGCCCTGCAGCGCAGCCTGCTGCCGCCCAAGGACAAGGAGCCGGTGATCCCGGGGGTCGACCACGCGGTGTACTACCGGCCTTCGGACGAACGCAGCGAGGTGGGCGGCGACTTCTACGACGTGTTCTCCGCCAGCGGCCGGTGGTGCTTCGCGATCGGCGACGTGTGCGGCACCGGCCCGGAGGCCGCCGCCGTCACGGGTCTGGCCCGGCACACGCTGCGCGCCCTGGCCCGGGAGGGATTCACCCCGGCGCACATCATGCAGCGGTTGAACATGGCGATCCTGGACGAGAACACCTCGACCCGGTTCCTCACCATGCTCTACGGGGAGATGACCCCGGCCACCGACGGAACCGGCGGCATGCGCGTGCGCATGGTCTCGGCCGGGCACCCGCTTCCGATGCGACTGAACCAGAAGGGGCGGGTGGAGACGTTCGGCAGCTCCCAGCCGTTGCTGGGCGCGTTCGAGGACGTCGGCTTCACCACCGAGAGCGTGGACATCCACCCGGGCGAGGTGGTGCTGGCGGTGACCGACGGCGTCACCGAGCGACGCAGTGGCAACGACATGCTCGGCGACGAGGGGTTGGAGGAGATCTTCTCGCACGCCGCCGGGCTGACCGCCCAAGCGGTGATCAGCCGGATCGAGCGCGAACTGGAGGAGTACGCCCCGGGCGGCAACGCCGACGACACCGCCATGTTGGTGCTGCGGTTCCTGTGACCGGTGGGGCTCAGAGCCAGCCCATGTCCTGGGCGGTTCGGATGGCCGCCATGCGGTTCTCGGCGCCGGTCTTGCCGATGGCGTTCGACAGGTAGTTGCGAACGGTGCCCTCGGTGAGGTGGAGCTTCTTGGCGATCGCCGCGACGGTGGCCCCGTCGGCGGCGGCTCGCAGCACCTCGCCCTCCCGGTCGGTCAGGGGGCTCTCCCCGCCGACCATCGCGGCGGCGGCCAGGTCGGTGTCGATGTAACGTCCGCCCTCGTGGACCTTGCGGATGGCGCCGGCGAGCTGCTCGACCGGTGCGTCCTTGGCCAGGAACCCGCGGGCCCCCGCGGACAGGGCTCGGCGCAGGTAGCCGGGGCGCCCGAAGCTGGTGAGGATGACGACCCCGCAGCCGGGGGCGCGTTCCTTGAGCTCCGCGGCGGTCTCCAGGCCGGTGGCGCCGGGCATCTCGATGTCCAGTACGGCGATGTTCGCGTCGTGTTCGAGGACCAGGTCGGTCACCTGGTCGCCCCGGCCGACCTCGGCGACGACCTCGATGTCGTCCTCCAGGCCGAGCAGCGCGGCGATGGCCCCACGGACCAGGTGTTCATCGTCGGCGAGAACCAGATTGATCACGGGGGACCTTCCCAGTCGCCCGCGTCGTCAGGGATCGCGAGCACGGTATCGTTCCGGACATTGTGGATCATTCGGTACGGAGGCGGCCGAGTACGAGGACGCTCGGCCACGGCTCGGGAGAACTCGAAACCGCGCTGTAGCGGGCTCTCACCCTCTTTTAACCCACGCACCACATGATGAAGCTTGTCAGTACATCGTCCCATCTGACGGAGGATGAGTTGCAGCCCCACGAAACCAACGACGGCCACGAGCCCGGCGCGGGTACCGAGCACGCCGCCGGCGCCGAGGACCACCCCGTCCAGGACTCCTTCGCCTCCGAAGACCGGGACCAGAGCGCCACCGCGGGCGGCCCCGCCCCGGTGAACGAGACCGCGCCGGAGACCTCCGAGGCGCTGGAGGCCGCTGCGGCCTCCGAGACCCCCTCCGCTCACGAAACCCCGGCGGCCCCCGAAGTCCCCGCGACCTCCGAGGCTTCCGAGGCTTCCGAGGCCGAGCCTTCGAGCGCACCTCGCTTCTCCCCGCCCGAGGAGTCGGGACCCCGGTGGGCGACCGATCCCCAGGGCACCGGCCATGGTTCCTACGCCTTCCACGGGCAGGGACCGCACACCGGACCGCACCAGGGGGGACCACCCCCCGGACCCGGCATGCCTCCGCCTCAGCCGCACCAGCAACAGCCGTACCCACAGCAGCCGCCGCAGGGCCACTACGGCGCCGGACCGCACACCGGGGGCTTCGCCGCACCGGGGCAGCCCGGCCCGGCCGGCCCGCCGCACCAGACCGCCGCCTTCGGGGCCGGTGGTCACCCTGGTGGGCCCCGGCACCCGGGACCGTTCGGGCAACCGCACTTCGGCCCGCCCCCGGAGTCCGAGCGCAAGAAGCGCGGCACCGGCAAGATCGTGGGAATCGCCGCGGTGACCGCCCTGGTCACCAGCCTGGTCATCGGACCGACGGCCGCGCTGGGCACCGCCTACCTATTGCCCGAGGCGGACCCCATCAGCGCGCTCGACGGTGAGCAGGGAAGCACCGCCACCGAGGGCGCCGTCGGCGAGGTCGCCGAACAGGTCCTGCCGAGCGTGGTCTCCATCCAGACCGGTTCGGGCGGCGGCAGTGGCGTGATCCTGTCGTCGGACGGACAGATCCTCACCAACGCGCACGTGGTGGCGGAGGCCCAGAACGGGCCCCTACAGGTCCGGTTCAACGACGGCAGCGCCACGGAGGCCGAAGTCCTCGGTGTGGACCCGGTGTCCGACATCGCGGTGATCCAGGCCGAGGGTCGAGACGACCTCACCCCGGCCACCCTGGGCGACTCCGACCAGGTCGGCGTGGGCGGCGACGTGGTCGCCATCGGTTCCCCGCTGGGCCTGTCCGGCACGGTCACGACCGGTGTGGTCAGCGCGCTCAACCGGCCGGTGAACACCGGAGCCACCGAGAGCGGTGGCGGTCAGACCTCCACGGTGATCAACGCGATCCAGACGGACGCGGCGATCAACCCCGGTAACTCCGGTGGCCCGTTGGTGAACATGGCCGGCGAGGTGGTCGGGGTCAACACGGCCATCGCCGGGCTCTCCCAGGAGAGCGGTTCGGTGGGTCTGGGCTTCGCCATCCCGATCAACCAGGTCCGGCCGATCGCCGAACAACTGGTGGAGGAGGGCAGCGCCAGCTACCCGGCCATCCAGGCGACCATCGCCCCGAGTCGGAGTGGTGGCGCGGAGATCATGGAGGTCACCGACGGCGGGGCCGCCGCCGACGCCGGTCTGTCCACCGGCGACGTGGTGGTGTCGCTGGACGATGAGGCCGTCGACTCCCCCGACCAGCTCATCGCGCAGATCCGGGCCCGGGCTCCCGGAGACGAGGTGACCCTGGGCGTGGTGCCCAAGGGCGAGGACACCCCGGAGGACGTGACGGTCACCCTGGGCGAGCAGAGCGCCGCGTCCGCGACCGAGGAGGTCGAGGAGGAAGAGGACTAGGGAAGGACTTGGTTCCGCCAGAGGCCGACGGGGGCGTCGCTCCGGCGGGACCATGGGTCGACGGGAAACCGACCCTGAAGCGAAGGGGCGGTCCGGCTGTCGCCGGGCCGCCCCTTCGTGGTGGTCGCGGTACCGCCGGCCGCGCCATCGGGTACGGGCCATGACCTGAACACACGCCTGGGAACTGAGAGACAGAAGTGAACACGGAGAGTATCGTTCCGTGGACCGTGTGCCACTTTCGGGGTCGCCCCCGTGTTCACCGCAAGGTCGGCGACGGGCCATACGGATGGCCCACACTCGTGATTACCACGGCAGGCCGCGCGCAGCCCCAGGAGAATCCGGTATGTCCACGTCCTTCGCACCCCACCCGCCCGCGGCGACGCGTCCGGCCCCTTCCGGAGGTGGACGCCGCCGGACCAGGGTCCTCATCGGTACCGATACCTACCCCCCGGACGTCAACGGCGCCGCCTACTTCACCGCCCGGCTCGCCCGGGGGCTGACCGAACGCGGTGTCGAGGTGCACCTGCTATGCCCCTCGCCCACCGGGCGGCCGCACGTGGTGGAGCGGCACGGGGTGGTGGAGCATCGGCTGCGGTCCATGCCCTCCTTGGCGCACGAGAGCGTCCGGCTGGCCCTGCCCGCGGGTGTACGCGGCCACCTGAACCGGCTCCTGGACCGGTTGCGGCCGGACGCCGTGCACATCCAGAACCACTTCCTCGTCGGCCGGATGCTGGCCGGCGCCGCACACGACCACGGCGTGCCGGTGGTGGCCACCAACCACTTCATGCCCGAGAACCTCTTCGACCACCTGCGAATGCCGTGGTCCCTACGCCCGTACGCCGCACGCCTGGCCTGGTGGGACCTGAACCGGATCCTGGGCCGGGTCGAGCACGTGACCACACCGACGCCGACCGCCGCCCGGCTGCTACGCGAACAGGGGTTCATCCATCCGGTGGAGGCGGTCTCCTGCGGGATCGACCTGGACCGCTTCCGACCGCCACCGGAGGGTTCCGTCGTCGCCGAACGTCTGCGGCTGCGCGCCCGATTCGGGCTGCCCGACCGTCCGACGATGCTGTTCGTGGGTCGTCTGGACGAGGAGAAGCGCGTCGACGAACTGGTGCGCGCGGTGGCCCGCACCTCCGACGTCCAGCTGGTGCTGGCCGGTCAGGGCGCGCACCGCGAGAGGGCGGAGGAACTGGCCCGGGCCGAAGGGGTCGCCGGCCGGGTCCGGTTCCTCGGCTTCGTCGCGCACGAGGACCTCCCGAACGTCTACCGGTGCGCGGACGTGTTCACCATCGCGGGCATCGCCGAGTTGCAGAGCATCGCCACGTTGGAGGCCATGGCCAGTGGGCTGCCCGTGGTGGCGGCCGACGCGATGGCCCTGCCCCACCTCGTGGAGGAGGGCCGCAACGGCTACTTGTACGAGCCGGGCGATCCCGACGCGCTCGCCGACAGGGTGGAAACGGTGCTGGCCACCGAGCGGGAGCGACCGCGCATGGGCGCGCACAGCCGGCTCATGGCGTCACGGCACCGGTTGGAGGATTCGCTGGACCGCTTCGCGCACATCTACGTGGACGCGTCGGTCGGGGCACTCGCCTCGTTCTCCGGCGGCAGGTAGGGCGGCAGGGCGAACCCGATGATGGTGCCGCCGCCCTCCCGGTTTCGGGCGAACACCTCTCCCCCGTGGTCACGGGCGATCTCGTGCACCATGGACAGACCCAGCCCGGAGCCGGGCAGGCCACGGGCGACGGTGGCCCGGTAGAAGCGTTCGAAGAGGTGGCGGATCTCGTCGGGGTCCACGCCCGGGCCCCGGTCCAGGACCTCCACCACGCCCTCGCGGACGCGGATCTCGATGGGCCCGTCGCCGTCGGGGTCGAACTTGGCCGAGTTCTCCACGGGGTTGGACATCGCCCGTTCCAGGGCGCCGGGACGGCCCCAAACGAGACTGTCGTCGGCATCGACGAGGATCTCGCGGCCGGTCCGGCGTCGGGTCCGGGTGGCGACGCGCTCGGCGAGCCCTGCGAGCGCCACCGCGCTGCGGGTCTCGTCCTCGTGGTCGCCGGTGGCCAACCCGACCAGTTCGTTGACCAGGGCGGTGAGCTCCTTGGTCTCGCCTTGGAGGTCGTCGAAGAGCCGTTGACGCGCGTCCGGGCCGAGCCGTTCCACCCGGCCCAGGACCTGCACGTTGGTGCGCAGGCTGGTGAGCGGGGTGCGCAGTTCGTGCGCGGCGTCCTGCACCAGGCGGCGCTGTTCGTCCTTGGAACGGGCCAACCGGGCGAGCATGCCGTTGAAGGCGCTGGTGAGACGGCCGACCTCGTCGTGTCCGGGTTCCTCGGGGCCCACGCCCGGACCACCGGCGCCTCGGTCAGTGGCTCCCCCGTTGCCGCGACCGTTGCGCGTGGTGGTGACCGGGTCGAGTCGGCCGGTGGAACTGACGTACTCGGCGGCCTCGGTCAGGCGGACCAGCCGGCCGGTGACGCGGTGTCCCGCCAGCCAGCCGACCGAGGCCGCGCACAGGGCGACGAACAGGCCCACCCACAGGATCTGCGTGGCCAATCGGCCGATCATCTGTTCGATCGGGGACAGTTGTTGGAGGAGTTGGACGGCGCCGCGTCCCTCGCCCAACGAAACGGTGCCGACCCGATACGCCTGGTCCTGGACCTGGAGCTCCCGCTGACTGATCACCCCGGGTTCGTCGGCCCGAGCGAGCTCCAAGTCCTCGGAGGTGGGGTGGAAGGAGGAGATCTCGTGCTGGTTGGCGAGCAGTCGCGCCCAGCTTCCGTCGGGGCCCAGGATCTGCGCGTCCAGGCTGCCCGGGGCCAGGAAGGAGAGCCGGTTCTCCTGTACGTCCTCGCTCTCCTGCGCGGACACGATCAGTTGGCGGGACAGGTTCTGCAACGCGTCGTCGAACTCGCCCTCGGCGTCGGCGCGGATGAGCGAGGCGGCGGTGCCGTAGGCGAGCATGCCGATCAGGGCGATGGTGACGGCGGCGACCGCCGCGAACATCACCGCGAAGCGGGTTCCCAGTCGCCAGTCGTCCGGGTTGAGCAGGACGCTGCGCCGCCTCGCCTCTTGGACGCGTGACTCCGGAACGGACTCCCTGTGGGGAACGGACACCCTTGGATCACCCCTGGCGCAGCGTGTATCCGACACCTCGGACCGTCTGGATCAGCGGCGGTCCGCCATCCTCCAACTTGCGCCGCAGATAGCTGATGTAGACCGCCAGGTTCTTCGACTCCGGTCCGAAGTCGTAACCCCAGATGCGGTCGTAGATGGTGGCGTGGTCCAGGACGATGCCGGAGTTGCGCATGAGCAGTTCGAGCAGGTCGAACTCGGTCTTGGACAGTTCCACCTCGCGTTCGCCGCGCCACACGCGCCGGGCGCGGGCGTCCAGGCGCAGTTCACCCACCCGAAGGGGCGCCTCGTCGTCGGCCCCCTCCGGCACGGGAGCGGCGCGGCGCAGCAGGGCACGCAGCCGCGCCAGGAGTTCGTCGAGTTCGAAGGGTTTGGCGAGGTAGTCGTCGGCACCGGCGTCCAGGCCCGCCACCCGATCGGGCGTCTCGACCCGCGCGGTGAGCATGAGGATGGGCGTGCGATCGTGCTCGGCCCGAAGTACGCGGGCCACCCCGAGGCCGTCGACACCGGGCATCATGACGTCCAGGACCAGCAGGTCGACGGGTTCCGCGTGGACCGCGGCCAGGGCCTGGACTCCGTCGGCGACGGTGCGCACCGTGTACCCCTCCAGTTGGAGGGCGCGTTCCAGGGACTCCCTGATGGCACGGTCGTCGTCGGCGACCAGGACGGTGGCGGTGCTTTCCATGCCCCCATGCTCTCGCACCAGGGTGAGAGAGCGGTAAGAAGCGATCGGGAACGGGGTGTGGTGTCCTGGTCGAGTGCCCTGGTCAGGCGTTCGGGTCGAAGACGCGGGTGCGCTCCAGCCCGGCGGCGCGGCCCTTGCCGGCCACCACCAGCGCCATCTTCCGAGAGGCCTCGTCGAGCATCTCCTCGCCCAGCATGACGGCGCCGCGCCGGTCCACGGTGGTGGCGTGCTCGTAGGCGTCGAGGATGAGTTCGGCGTGGTCGTAGTCCTCCTGGGAGGGAGCGAACACCTCGTTGGCGGCCGTCACCTGGAGCGGGTGCAGCACCCACTTGCCGTCGAAACCGAGCGCGGAGGTGCGCCCGGCGGCGCGGCGGAACGCGTCCACGTCACGAATTTGCAGGTAGGGACCGTCGATGGCCTGGACCCCGTTGGCCCGAGCGGCCACCAGGATGCGCATGAGAACGTGGTGGTAGGCGTCGCCGGTGTCGTACCCGGGCGGCTGCTCACCGACCACGAGGCTCTTCATGTTGAGGGAGGCCATGAAGTCGGCGGGCCCGTAGACGAGGCTCTCCAACCGTGGGGAGGCGGCCGCGATCTCGTCCACGTTCACCAGGCCCTTGGCGTCCTCGATCTGCGCCTCGATACCGATCCGACCGATGGGCAGGCGCACGGCGCGTTCGATCTGGGTGAGCAGCGTGTCGAGCCAGTGGACGTCGCGGGCGGCGGTCACCTTGGGCAGGACCAGGGTGTCCAAATGCGCGCCGGCGTTCTCGACCACGGTGATGACGTCGCGGTAGGCCCATTCGGTGGAGATGTCGTTGACCCGCACGGAGCGGACCTTGCCGTCCCATCCACCTTCGGTGAGCGCCTCGACCACGGTGGCGCGCGCCGTCTCCTTCTCCAGGGGCGCGACCGCGTCCTCCAGGTCGAGGAAGAAGGCGTCGACGTCCAGCCCTCGCGCCTTCTCGACGAATCGGGGGTTGGACCCCGGTACCGCGAGCACCGACCGTCGCGACCTCGGTTCTGCCATGGCGTGTCCTCCCCGTTCCGTCCGTGCGCTGCGGCCCGTGGTGTGAGACGGGTCCCGTCCGGGCCCGCGGGCCTCATCATCGCACCGTGTGATGCGTAGAGTGTGGCCGGGCCCGGTGAGGGCGGGTCCGGGGATCACACGGGGGAATGCGACATGGCCGTGCAGCCGTACCCGACCAGTACCCATTGGGGTGCCTACCGGGTCGATGTGGAGAACGACCGAGTGGTGGGGGTGCACCCCGATCCTCGTGATCCCGCTCCGTCCCCGCTGATGGCCAACACACCGGACGCCCAGCACCACCGCACCCGGGTGGCCCGGCCGGCGGTGCGACGCCGTTGGTTGGAGAACGGCCCGGGCCCGGACGCGCGACGCGGCGACCCCGACGACGAGTACGTGGAGGTGGAGTGGTCCAGGGTTTTGGACCTGCTCGCCGGCGAACTGGACCGGGTACGCACCCGCCACGGCAACGCCGCGATCTTCGGCGGCTCCTACGGGTGGGGCAGCGCGGGGCGGATCCACCACGCGCAGAGCCAGCTGCACCGGTTCCTCAACACCATCGGCGGGTACACGCGGGCGCGCACCACCTACAGCCACGGGGCCGTGGAGGTGCTGTTCCCGAGGATCATCGGCGTTCCGGCCGCCAACCGGCTGCTGCATCGCGCACCGTCCTGGGAGCGGATCCGCGAGCACACCGAACTCCTGGTGAGCTTCGGTGGGCTGCGGGTGTCCAACACCTGGATCGCCTCCGGCGGGCGGGCGGCGCAGACGGCGGGTCCGGCGATGCGCGCGGCCTCGGACGCCGGTGTGGAGTTCGTGTCGGTGTCCCCCTTGCGCGACGACACCTCCGCCGACCTCAAGTGCACGTGGATGTCGCTGGAGCCCGGGACCGACACCGCCGTGCTGTTGGCGCTCATGCACGTGCTGTTCGACGAGGGGTTGGCCGACACCGCGTTCCTGGACCGGTACACCGTCGGCGCCGACCGGCTGCGCGCCTACGTGATGGGCGAGCGCGACGAGTACGGTGCGCCGGGCGGGGTGGAGCGTTCCCCCGAATGGGCGCAGCGGGTGAGCGGTGTGCCCGCCGAGGACGTTCGAGCGTTGGCGCACCGGATGGCGCAGAAGCGCACCCTGATCAACGTGGGCTGGTCGGTGCAGCGCGCCAGGTACGGCGAACAGCCGCTGTGGGCGGGGCTCGCGTTGGCGTGCTGCCTGGGACAGGTGGGGCTGCCCGGCGGCGGGTTCGCTTCGGGGTACGGCTCGATGGGCAACTACGGCGGTGGCGCGACCCCGGTGGGGCTGCCGCGGTTTCCACAGGGCACGAACGCGGTGGACTCGCTGATCCCGGTGGCCAAGGTCTCGGACATGCTGTTGCACCCGGGCGAGCCCTACGACTACGACGGAGAGCGCAAGCACTTCCCCGACATCCGGCTCGTGTACTGGGCGGGCGGCAACCCCTTCCACCACCACCAGGACCTGAACCGGCTGACCCGGGCGTTCGGTCGGCCGGAGACCGTGGTGGTGCACGAGACGCACTGGACGGCCACGGCCCGGCACGCCGACATCGTCATCCCGGCGACCACCGTGTTGGAGCGCGACGACATGGCGGCCAGCCAGGGCGACCTGGCATTGCGGGCGATGCCCCGGGTGGTCCCACCACACGGGCGGGCACGCGACGAGTACGACACCTACACCGACCTGGCCGAACGACTGGATGTGCGGGAGGAGTTCACCGAGGGGCGCACCTCCGGCGAGTGGATGCGCCTGGCCTACCAACGGTGGCGTTCCATGCTGGCCCGCCGCGACCTGGAGGTCCCCGACTTCGACGGGTTCTGGGAGCGGGGCCGGGTGGAGATGCCGGGCCGGGTCGAGGACGAGACGCTCATGGGCGACTTCCGGGAGGACCCCGAGGGCAGGCCGCTGCGGACGCCGAGTGGGCGCATCGAGCTGTACTCGGAGACCATCGCGTCGTTCGGCTACGAGGACTGCCCCGGTCACCCGGTGTGGCTGCCGGGGCCGGCCGTGACCGACACGGGTGAGGACGGGACGGAGTGGCCGCTGGTGCTGGTGGCCAACCAGCCGCGCGAGCGTTTCCACAGCCAGCAGGACATGGGACGGTACAGCGCCTCGCAGAAGGTCCACGGCAGGGCTCCGCTGCGGATGCGCCCCGAGGACGCCGAGGCCGCGGGGGTCGCCGAGGGCGACGTGGTGCGGGTGACGGGGCCGAGCGGTTCCTGTCTGGCCGGGGTGGTGGTCGACGACGCTCCGCGCCCCGGCGTGGTGCAGCTGTCCACCGGCGTTTGGTACGACCCGTCGGGTGCGGACGTGACCTGCGTGCACGGCAACCCCAACGCGCTGGCCCGGGACGAGGGGACCTCGTCGCTGGGACAGGGCTGCACGGGGCAGTTGATCAGGGTCCGGGTGGAGCCCTACGAGGGCGACCCGCCCCCGGTCCGGGTCTTCCAGCCTCCGGTGGGCGTCACCGACGTCGGCCCGCCGTCGTCATGATGTCCGTGGCCCAGCACGAGTCACTGATGGAAACGTTGAGTATCCTCTCCGATCCCGAAGCCCGAGCGGACCTGGCCGAGTCGATCGATTCCGAGGAGTTCACCACCGAGGAGGACATGGCCGCTCTGATGCGCCATCGTTTGGACAGGGGCTCCGCCGCGTGAGGGTCGCTTACAAAAGTCCCGCGCGGCGGGCACTGACGGAAGAGCTCCCGGAATCCGTCGCGTCCGCCGCCCATGAGTTCATCTCCGGCCCTTTGAAGGACAACCCTTGGCGTGTGGGGAAGCCCTTCGAAGACCCCTTTACCGGTCTGCACGCCGCCAGGCGGGGAACCTACCGGGTCATCTATCGGATCCGACCGGACAAGGACCTGATCGAGATCCACTCGATCCGCCACCGCAGAGACGCCTACCGAGCCTAAGTTCGGGTCGTGGGCGGTCAGCGGGTGAGGAGGCGGTCGGCGCGGCGGGGCAGCACCAGACCGACCAGGGCCGGTAGCGCGTAACCCACCTGTCCGGGGGCCAGCATCCCGAGGATCACACCGGTGTTGGCGGTGGGGGCGCGCAGGAACTCGCGCATCCGGGGATGCGCGTAGGGCACCGCGTTCCCCATGGACAGCAGACTGAGCACGGCCACACCGACCAGGGCGGTCCACACCATCCCGCCGGTGCCGGCGCGGGCCAGCCAGTTCTGCAGGTGGTCCAAGGCCGCCACCGCGTACGCGGGTTCGGCCTGGCCCGGCGCGCTCCAGGCACCCCACTGCATCGCACCGGCCAGGACCGCCAGGGCGGCGGCCGCCACGGCGACGGCTCCGGTGGCGGTACCCGCCAGCCCCAGACGGTAGGACAGCTCACGGGCCTGGCCGGCCAGTTCCTCCTGGGAGGGGTGACGGCGCCACGGCCGCCCCTGGGACCGGGCCTCCCCCATGGCGTTGGCCCGGCGTCGGCGCAGGAAGCGCAGGGTGTCGCAGAGCGCGCCCGGACCACGCCGGGCGGCCCGGGTGGCGGCGGCGAACTCGTGCACGATGGCGGTCACGGTGGTGGCCAGGGTGATCGGCAGATCCGCTCCGACCAGGGCCGTGCGCCGGAACGTCGGGGCGATGTCGGCGGGCACCCGCACCCGCGTGGAGATCGAACGTCCATGCGCCCACCGGCGCAGCCGGGCCAGCGGAGCCCGACCCGGCAGCGGGGGCGTGGTCTCGGCGGCGGAGGCGATCAGCCGGTGGTCCATGCCCACCGCGAACACCAGGACCAGCAACAACAGCCACGGAGTGAGCGCGCCGCCGCCCAGCACGCGGTGCAGGAAGGTCGAGACCGGGTCCAGGGTGGCGGCGGCCAGCAGCGCGTTGAAGTGCAGGTGCTCCAGATACACGAGCCCGGCGGCCAGGAGCGGCAGCAGCCACGTCCAGTTCCCGTAACGTCGACGCCCCACGATGGCCAGGCCCAGGGCACCGGCGATCAGCCCGGTGACGACGGCGTGCCCGGAGAAGATCGCCAGCACCTCGCCCTCGGGTCCGGAGATGGTGCTGCCCCCGGGCAGGAACAGGCCCGTGGAGCCCGTGTTCGGCACGGAGAACTCGGTGAACAGCCGCTCGGCCAGCTGGAACCCGGCCCCCGAGGCGGCGCCCAACAGCAGGAAGTCGACGGAGGCCAGGCGACGAGTGCGTCGACGGGCCAGGAAGGCGACGACCAACAGCGGCGACAGCTTCGCCACTTCCTCGACGGTGACCGCCACGTAGGTGTAGCCGAGGGCGTCGTACGGTTCCAGACCGACCAGCCCCACGATCGCCCCCTCCAGCAGGGCCACCGGCCACAGCAGGAGCGCCCCGAGGGCCACCATGCGCGCCAGGGTCGCGAAGGACACGGTGCGCGAACGCGCCAGGAACGCCAGTTGGAACAGCAGGACGAAGGTCAGGAGCAGGGCGGGCAGGGCCGGCCCGAGCTCCGGTGCGCTCAGCGGCGCCACCAACAGCAGCACGACCATGAGCCAGTTCCAGCCGCCGCGCGCCGCGCGCAGTGAGCGTACGGCCCGAGGGGATCGCACGCGGGCGCGCTCGGCCCGCCGCGACAGACGTTCGTGCGGGTCGGGACCGGGCCCGCGATTCCGTGCGTGCCGGGCGCCGGGTTCGATGCAGTGGTACCGCTGGGCGGCGTTCAAGAGCTCGGGGCGCTTGGTGCGCTGCGCCTTGGCCGCGAACTCCTCCCGCACACCGGGGATGTCGGAGCCCACGATCTCGCGGACGAAGTCGGCCGGTCCGGAGGCGATGGTGAGTTCGTTGGCGGCGACCAGGACGGCGGCGGAGAAGTCCTCCACGCAGACGAGGAAGTCGGTGGGTTCGTTCCCCCAACCCCGGATGAGGTCGACGAGGGTCTCGGTGTGCGGCGGCACCTCGGTGACCGGTTCGTAGGAGAACTCGCCCCGGGTACGGCAGACCAGGAGCCGTTCCACGCCCAGGGCCCGGCCCGCGTCGACGATCCCACGGATGAGGTTGCGGTCCCGGGGCACCGAGAAGGGCGTGGTGACCTTGCCTCCGGCCCGGACCCACTGCGGGTCGAACTCGGTCGGTCCGGCACAGACGCGCAGCACGAGATCGCGCGCGAGCATGGCCTGTTCTTGCATGGGTGTCCTCGTACCGGGGGGTGGGGATCACGTGGGGCCGCCGGAGTCCGGCGGTGATCCGGTACGGGGGCGGCCAGGCACGAGCATAACGGCGAAGGGTTCGGTCGGACCATGCGCGGTGGGTCCCTCGCGCGAAGGGCGTGGTCCGGCTCCGAAGGCGTCCGCGCACAGTTGCAGGAAGTGCCGCACCACCGGCAGGGACAGGGCCCAACCGGTCAGGGCCCACCCCAGGTGCAGATGTTCCATCGCCCGGGCCAACGCCGCGAGGCCGCTCCAGCGCGCGCCGTCGGCGGTTTCGTAGGTGAGCCGGTACAACACCTCCGGGTGGTCCGCGGCCGGGCGCATGCGCAGCGCCGTGGGTCGACGGGCCGCCACCCAATTGCCCACCCCGCGGCACATTCCGCAGTCCATCGCCACGTACAGGGTGCCCTTGGTCCGCCCCGACCAGGGGCGCCATCGGGGCAGCCAGGGGCGCACACCGGCCCGGTAACCGGCCCAGGCGGAGCCGAGGTCCGCGCGGAGCCGGCCGCCCTCGTGCCAGGAGGCGAACCCTGCCCCGTAGGCGAAGCAGATCACCGCTCCGATCATCAGCGCGGGATGCAGCAGGCCGAGCACCAGGTACACCAGCGCCATGGAGAGCTGCATCGGGTTGCGCACGTAGGCGTAGGGGCCGCTGGTGACCAGGCGTTCGGGTGGGTCGTAGGGCAACGGGGTGCCACGTCCCACGGCGGCGAACTCCCGGGCGGCGGCCAGCCCGGGCAGGCAGGCCAGGGCCAGCAGTTGGACCAGGACGGACGCGGTCTCGGGCGTGGGCGGCTCGATCCGGACCAGAGCGGCCGACACGCAGACCGGCAGGACCACCATCAGCCCGAACGCGAGCAGCGACTGGGCCCACATCCGCGCGGTGAGCAGTTGCTTGTGCCGGGTCCAGTAGGCCAGCAGCGAAGCGGGGATCAGGCATAGCGCCGCGCCCAGGATCTCACCGAGCAACCACCACGACCCCAGCACCACCACGGGTTCCGCGAGCGGCATGAGGATCATGTCCAGCCAGACCAGCAGCCCGGTGATCAGGGGGACGGGGAGCAGGCGCAGCAGCAGCGCGGGCAGGGCGCCCCACAACAGGACCCACGCCAGCGTCAGGTCCACCGGCAGTCCCTGCCACACGGCGCCTTCAGCGTGGAAGGACCACCAGCCGGCACGCACCGCGTACAGGTTCAGCGGGATGAGGGTGAGCAGGGCCCAGGCGGAGGCCACGATTATCGACGCCGTCTCGCGGTGGGTCGGGGCACGCCACAGGCACAGCGCGATCAGCGCCGCGAGCGGTAGGAACAGGCCCAGGCCGCGCACGAGCAGGGCGGGGAGTTCGGGGGTCACCGGGCGGCCTCCGCGAAGGTGTCGGCGAGGTAGGCGGCGGCCAGGTCGGTGGCGTAGGCCTGGATCGGGCCGAAGTACCAGGAGGGGTCGTAGGTGCGGGAGTAGTCGAACTCCCAGGTCAGCCTGGTGTCGTCACCCTCCCGTTCCCAGATTGCGGTGGCGGTGCGCAGGTCCAGCCAACGGGCGAGGGTGGTGTCCTCGGTGACGTCGAAGACCACCCGACCGCCGTCGTCGTCGATCCGGCTCTCGGTGACCTCCAACTCCATGGTGCGCGGGGTGGGTTCGTCGTCCAGGGCCAGGGTGGTGCGCGGGGTGAAGTGGACCAGGCGGCCCTCGCCCACCTCCAGGCCCTCCCCCACCGCCTCGACCGGTTCGGGGAAGGGGACCGCGCTCAGGAAGAACGCCTCGGGGGCCCCATAGGCGGGCGGGGCGGCGAGTGCGGCGGCGACCTGTTCGGGGGTCGCGTCGATCAGGGCCGAACCCGTGCCGGTGTCGTCCCTGGGCAGCAGGGACAGCCCGGCGACCCCCTCCAGGGTGAGGGCGAACAGGACCGGGACGGCGACGAAGGCGTGCGGGCCGTACCGATCCCGGCCGGACACGGCGACGCCCAGCCAGGTGATCCGGGCGACCAGCCCGTAGATCAGCGGGGCCGCGATGACCAGGCAGACCAGACCTTCCCCGAGCAGTGGGCCGGAGAGCAGCAGCATGACGGTGGTGATGGCCATGGCCACCCCGACGGCGCTCTGTGGGCGGGCCGAGAGCACCACGATCAGGGCGAGGACGACGGGGAGCCCGACGTAGAACAGGGCGGTCTGGTCCAGGCCACCGAGGCTCGTCACCCGTAGGAGTACCAGGAGGGGGAAGACGCCCAGCGCAAAGATCCCCGCGAGGATCCAGCGGGCGGTGGAGGGGCTGCGTGCGGGCACGTGCTCCTCCCCCTCGAACCACGCGCTGGGCGGGGTTCCGGGGACGGCGCGATGGCCGGCGGCGTAGCGTGCGGCGGTCTCCTCGTCGGAGGGGTGGTCGTCGGGCTCGTGCGGTTCCGGCATGGGGGCTCCTCTCGGCTGTCCAACTGATTGAATCACTCGATTTAATCACTTGATTAAACCGTATGATGAAGCTCGTCGAAAGGGAGGGTCATGGCCAAAGGTGGCGGCGGAGTCCGCAGAAGCAGCGAGGAGACCAAGGAACGCCTGCTCACGGCGGCGGGAGAGGTCCTGCGCGAAGAGGGGTACTCCGGGGCCTCGGCCCGGGCCATCGCCACGCGGGCCGAGGTCAACTCGGCGCTGGTCTTCTACCACTTCGGCGGGGTCGACCAGCTGCTCTTGGCCGCGTTGGATCGCTCCAGCACCGAGCGCATGACCATGTACGAAGAGCTCGCGTCGAACGCCCGCACGCTCGAAGAACTGGTGGAGGTCGCCACCAGGATCTATCGGACCGACCTGGAGCGTGGCTACATCACGGAGTTCACCCAGCTGGTAGCCGCCGCCGTCGGCAAACCCGAGCTGCGCGAGGAGATCCGACGGCGTTCGGAACCATGGATCGACTTCATCGCCGGGCAGTGGGAGCGTGTGGTGGGCGGTTCCCCCCTGGGACGGTTGCTGCCCGCGCGGGAGGTCGCCCACGCCGCGATCACCTACTACCTGGGGGTCAACCTGTTCTCCGTGCTCGACGAGGACCATTCCCGCAGCGAGGCGGTGTTCGACCTGGCCGGAACCCTGGCGCCCCGCGCCCGACTACTGACCCTGCGCCTGCCCAGGCGCGCCGAGAAGAAGGAGCACGAGTGAGCGTTCGCGTCGCCGAGGGGATCGAATTCCCCGACACCGCCGATGGTCACCGTTGGGTGGCCGCGGCCGCGATCATCGACGAGCGAGGCAACGTCTTCGCCCAGCGCAGGTCGGCCACCCGCAAGGTCTTCCCGCACTGTTGGGACGTCGTCGGCGGGCACGTGGAGGAGGGCGAGGGCATGCTCGACGCCCTGACCCGTGAGATCGCCGAGGAGACCGGATGGCGGTTGAGCGAGGTGATCGCCGAGCTGTGCGTCCTGGACTGGGACCCGGGTGACGGGCTCGTCCGACGCGAGATCGACTACCTGGTCCGAGTCGAGGGCGACCTGAACCGTCCCACCCTGGAGGTCGGAAAGCACACCGAGTTCATGTGGGTGGACGAGTCCAAGGTGCACCTGCTGCACGACGCCCGCGACCCCGGCGACTACTTCATCGCCGACATCGTCCAGAAGGGTCTGGCCGCCGCCCGCACCCTCACCTGACCGAAAATCAGACAGGAAGGGCGAAGAAGAGGCCCACCCAGATGAGCGCCAGGTCGCCCAGGATGTCCCGCCCACGTTCGATCTCGCGGGGTTCCCCTTCCGGTGCCCGCCGGGCGGCGAACCGGGACAGCCGCTCTGCGTCCAGGTCGACCCCGGTGTGGATGACCGTCCCATCCCTCAGGCGCAGCCGCCGACCCTCGACCCTGTCCAGCGCTTCGACGGGGACGGAGGTCACGTGGATTCGGTGCACCACCTGGATCCACGTGCCCGCCAGGCGCACCCGGGACAGGGACAGGTGCAGCGCGTAGACGCCCAGGATCGCGACCGGCAGGACGGCGAGGCCCACGACGATCCGCCACGCTAGGGGAAACGACTCAGACGACATGGGATTCGGTAGCCACCACAGCGTCATGCCGAATACGACCGTCGCGATGACGATTCCCAGGAATGCCCGCCCCGGGTTCCACAGGGTTCCGCTCTCCGGCACCGGGTGGAACCGTGCCGGGTCACGGCGACCGTCCGGCCCGTTCCCGGACCGCAGCGCCCGCCCCTCCCCCGTCTGTCCACCGAGTCCGACCAACCCATAGAGCAGGGCGAGTATCCCCTCGTGGTGGAATTCGACAGCGGTCACTATCGACAAGGTGAACAGGCAGAAGAGTCCGCTGATCGTGCCCCACCAGCGCATCCGGGAGTGGGGCAGGAACGCCGCCCGCAGCAGCTCGCCCCGGGTCGGCGGTGGACCGTGGACGCGCACTCTGGCCGCGACGAAACGCCGGTGTTCGGAGCCCAGCGCCATCGCGATGACGACGGCCCAGAACAGGAACAGCACCACGGGGAGGGTCCAGGACACGGGGAGACCTGTCCGGTCGGGGCACTGCCGTGCCGGTGGGGGATCCTTCGGCCACCCACCTTAGGGATCCCGGGTCACGTCCAGGACAACAGCGGACGATCCCGGCAAGCCCGGCCCCGCGGTCACTTCTGTTCCAGGACCTCCCTCAGGGCGAGGGGGAGCGCGTCCAACAGGTCCGAGGTGCTGATCGGGGCGCCGTCCCGCGCCAACACGGCCGCGCGTCCGTGCAGGTAGGCGGCGCACAGGGCGGCCTCCTGCGGGTGCTGCCCCGACGCCAGGAACGCGCCGGCCATCCCCGAGAGCACGTCCCCCGAACCCGCCGTCGCGAGCAGCGGGGTCCCCGTCGGGTTGGCGACGACCGGTGCGCCCGGGTGGGCGATCAGCGTCGTCGAACCCTTCAACAGCACGGTCGCCCGATACCGCGACGCCGCGCGCGACACGTGTTCCAGCCGGCGCGCCTCGATGTCGGAACGTTCGGCGTCGGGCAACAGCCGCGCCAGCTCACCCGCGTGCGGGGTCAGCAGGGTGTGCGCCGAACGGTCTCGGACCAGTTCGGCGAGGTGTTCCTCGGCGCCGACCAACGTTAGGGCGTCCGCGTCGAGCAGCACCGGCCGATCGCTCTCCAGCAACGCCTTCACCTCGTCCACCTCGGTGGGGTCGGTGCCTCGCCCGGAGCCGACCACGACGGCCGCGACGCGCCCCGGGCCCAGGTCGGCGTCGCTTCCCGGGTCCAGGCGCTCGCCGACCGTCTCCGGCCAGCGGGAGATCACCTGGGAGAGCACCTGTTCCCCGCCGCCGTACCGGACCATCCCCACGCCTGTGCGCAGTGCCCCGCCCACGCACAGGACGGCGGCGCCCGGAAAGCGGTCGGAGCCGGCGCGCACCGCGAGCACGCCCCGGCGGTACTTGTCGGACTCCGCCCCCGGCGTGGGCAACAGCCGCGCGATGTCCACAGCCTGTGGACGGAGGAGGTCGGAGCCGGGCAGTTCCGGTCCGAGTCCGATGTCGACGAGGTGGACGCTCCCGGCCCGTTCGGCGCCGGGGTCGACGAACAGCCCCGGCTTGTACGTGCCGAAGGTGATCGTGGCGTCGGCGGCGATCGCGGGCCCGGCGACCTCACCAGTGTCGGCGTCCACACCGCTGGGCAGGTCCACCGCGAGCACCGGGGCCGGCGAGTTCACGGCCAGGGCGGCCAACGCGCCGTGGGGTTCGCGCAGACCCCCGCGCCCGCCGATGCCGACGAGCCCGTCGACGATCAGGTCGGTGTCGAAGAGCGCGGTCTGCACGTCGTCGGAGAGGGTCCCCTCCTTCGCCACGGTCAGGACGCGACCGCCCGCGCGCCGCAGCGCGGTCGCACCGCCCGGGTGGAGTCGGGACCCGGCGGCCACCGCGCGCACGTGGGAACCCCGGGCGGCCAGGTCCGCCCCCGCGTACAGGGCGTCGCCGCCGTTGTCGCCGCCGCCCACCAGGAGGGTGACGCGGGAGCCGTACACCCGGGGCAGCGCCCGGGAGCAGTGCACGGCCAGCCCGGTGGCGGCGCGACGCATGAGGACGCCTTCGGGCAGACGGTCCATGAGCGTCTGTTCGGCCTCGCGGACGGCGTCGACGTTGTGGGCTGAAAGCACCGGGCACCTCCGAGGGACGGGTCGGATCTCTCATCGTGACGCACCGGAGCCGGATAACACCCGTCCCACCACACCCACTAGCGATCGACTTTTGGCACATATCGCCCGTTGTTACGGGTTCACCACGTAGAGAAGCCGTTAATGGGGACAATGGAGGTATGCCTCGACCGAGCAAATACGTGTCCAGGTCCGATCTGGGCTGGGGTTCGTCCCCGGCCGACCAGGCCAACCCCCGTTCCGGCCTGGTCATCCACTACGACTCAGCCGACCAGAACCTGGCGGGCAAGGACCACTCCGCCTGCCTGTCCTACTGGCGCAGCACCCGCGACTTCCACACCGGCCCCTCCCGCGGCTGGGCCGACATCGGGTACTGCGTCGACGCCGAGACCGAGATCCTCACCGAGAACGGGTGGCGGACCTTCCGCGAGATCGCCATGGGCGACCTCGTCCTCACCCTCGACCACACGAGTGGCACCTCCCGTTGGCAGCCGCTGACCGCGGTCAACGTCTTCCCCGCCATGCCTCGCGAGCTGCTCCGGATGGAGGGGTTCGGCCACTCCTCCCTCACCACCGGCCGACACCGCTGGCCGGTCGAACGCCCCTCCGCCGCCGGCGAACCCGAGCGGGCGTGGGCGACCAGCGCGACCCTGCGTGCGGGGGACCTGATCACGCTGTCCGCGCCCTGCCAGGCGCCACCCACCGAAGCCAAGTGGCCCGATGCCCTGGTGGAACGGCTCGCGCGCGCCTGCGTAGCCGGAGAACCGCGCACGGGTGACGGCCACGACGACCCCCTCCCCGAGGAGATCACCGAACACGCCCCGGACGGGGTGCCCTCGCACGGGTTCCTGTCCGCCCTGACCGGCCCGCAACTCGACCTGTTCCTGCGGTCCGCCTCCGGTAGCGGCGGTGAGGGGACGGGCATGCTGCTCGCTCCCTCACCTGCGGTGGCCGAATCCTTGTTGTTCGCCGCCGTCCTCGCCGGGAGGGCGGCCGTCCGGCACGAAGGAGGGGACGCGAACCGGGTGGACCTGCTCGACCGGGACCGCTTCGCCCCCGAGGACGTCACCGTCACCCGGGAGGACCACGACGGTCCCGTCTGGTGTCCCACCACCCCCGACGGGACGTGGCTGGCCCGTCGAAAGGGAACGGTGTACTTCACCGGGAACTCCTTCATGGCCTGCCCGCACGGGTACGTGATCGAGGGGCGAGGGCTGTACCGCGCCCAGGCCGCCCAGCCCGGCGGCAACACCAGCCACTACTCGTGCACGCTCGCCACCGGCCCCAAGGACCCCATCACCCCCGAGCAGATCAACGCCGTCCGGGCCCTTCGGCAGTGGCTCATGGAGCCCGACACCTCCATCGCGGGCAGTGTCTCGGGGCACCGCGACTTCATCTCCACGTCCTGCCCCGGAGACAAGGCCTACAAGCTCGTACAGGACGGCACCTTCGCCAAGGACCCCGACGACACAGAGGGAGACGACGACATGCCCCGACACCGCAGGTTCGAGAAGGACGACGCCCAGTCCATGGAGCCCGGCGACTGGGTGAGTCTGGCGTTCGACCGGCGGCACGACGGCGAGACCGGCGAGTTCTACTCGCTCGTGGGGGTCGAGGAGACCGACGGCGCCCACTACGACATCTCCGTCGGGGTGGTCCTGGAGGGCGTCACCCCCGGCGCCGAGGTGCAGATCCGCGCCACCGAGTACGAGTCCGACGGTGACGGCGGCTGGAAGATCGCCCGCAACCGCCCCCAGCACAGCCCCATGCACAAGAGTGGCCAAGGCCACTTCACCTACTCGTGGAAGGGCAACCTGGCGGAGGGTCGACGGGTCCGCGTCCGGCTGGCGCAGTTCGGTGACAGTACGGCGCAGGTGGTCTCGGCGACCACCGACGTCTTCTACTGGCCCCGCTGACCCGGCACCGACTTCTTCGACCATGGCGTCGCCCCCGGCCCCCCCCCGGGGGCGACGCCATGCCGGTTCCACCGACGGCCCCGCCCTGTACCGGGCGGTACTCCGGACGTACTACCGTGTGTCGTAGTCGTGTGGTCCGCTGACATGGGTGGACGTTCCGGAAGTACCCGAGCGGAGGCGACGTGGTCGACTGGCTGACCATGTTGATTCAGATGGTGTCGTTGGCGATGGCCGTGTGGTGCCTCGTCTCGACCTTCCGAGACCAGCCGATGCTGGTCCCCCACCTGGTCGGCATGGGTGTTCTGTGGCTTCTGGTCCTGGGCCAGGTCGGCGCGATGGTCTTCGCCATGATCGGCGGTGACCGCCCCGACGATCTGGCGATGGTGATCTCCTACCTGGCGACCGTCGCCCTCCTGCCCCCGGCCAGCGCGGTGTGGGGGTTCATGGAGCGCAGCAAGTGGGGACCGGCGGTGATCGCCTTCACCTGCCTCATCCTCCCCGTCCTGCTGGTGCGCATCGAACAGCTGTGGAGTCCCGTTGTCTGACGCCGAGACCACGCCCCCGGCCCCCGACCGCACCCTGCGCACCGGACCGGGCCGGCTTCTCGTGGCCGTGTACGCCGTCTTCGCCCTGGCGGCCACCGCCCGTGGCACCTACCAACTGGTGACACGCTTCGAGGAGGCTCCGCTGGCGTACGCGCTGTCGGTGTTCGCCGGTGTGGTGTACCTCGTTGCCGCGATCGGCCTGGCCCGCGCCGGTCGCGTCTCCCGCAAGGTCGCCCTGGTGTCGGTGACCGTGGAGATGGTCGGGGTCCTGGTGGTGGGCGCCCTGTCCGAGTTCACCAGCGGGATCTTCCCCGAGGACACCGTCTGGTCGCACTTCGGCAGCGGCTACCTGTTCATTCCCCTGGTCCTGCCGATCCTGGGTCTGTGGTGGATCCTCAAGGTGCACCGCGCCGACCGCGCCCACCCCGTGGGGTGACGCGGGACACAGTGTCGCGGACCGCATAGTTCCGGACATCGCGGGCACAGACGTGTGCATGGAGGTACACACGCAGGCCCCCACCCGGCCTCTCTTCCCCTCATATCTGGGTGGCGGCGTCGTGTTCGCCGTGTCCCTCGGTCTGGTCGCGTTCGTGTGGAACGCGAACGCCCCCAACGTGATCGAGCACCGCATCTTCCTGGTGTTGTGGCTGTCGGGCGCCGCGATCCTGGCAGCCCTGCTGTGGGCCGACGCGCGAACGCCCCGGGGCGCCTCCCGCAGCCTCGCCACCTTCGCCATCGGTCTCGTCGCGGCGACCGCCCTCAGCACCATGCCCTGGGCGAACCTGGACTCGGCCCTCTGGTACCAGGTGTGGCTGTCGGTCCCGCTCCTGACCGGGCTGGGCCTGGTCGCCTTCCGACCCACCCCGCCGAACCCGCCCGGCGTCGACTCCCCGCACTAGGCTGTCGACCATGTCAGAGCCGACTCTTCCCGTGGCCGTCTCCTCCGAATGGCTCCGCGAACACCGTGATCAGGTCGTCCTCGTCGACTCCCGTTGGTACATGGACGGTCGTTCGGGAGCCCTCGCCCATCGGGCCGGGCACATCCCCGGTGCCGTGTTCGCCGACGTGGACACCGACCTCGCCGCCCCCGCGAGCGCGGAAGGGGGACGCCACCCGTTGCCCTCCCCCGAGGACCTCGCCCGTTCCCTCGGCGCACTCGGCGTCGGCGACACCACCACGGTGGTGGTCTACGACGACGCCGGGGGTTCGGTGGCCGCCCGGATGGTGTGGATGCTGCGCGCCCTCGGCACCCCCGCAGCCTTCCTCGACGGTGGCCTCCAGAGCTGGACCGGCCCATTGGAGGAGGGTGAGGTGACGGTCGAGCCCGCGCACCGGACCCCGATCCCGTGGCCCTCCGACCGGATCGTGAACACCGAGGAACTGCGCGACGAACTCTCCGACCCCGACCGGCTGCTGTTGGACGCCCGCGTGTACGGGCGCTTCACCGGCGCCGAACCGGCCCCCGTCGACGCGCGGGCGGGACACGTCCCCGGGGCGCGCAGCGCCCAATGGCCCGCCAACCTGGGCCCCGACGGGCTGTTGGCCGCGCCCGAGACGCTGCGCGAGCGCTTCGCCGCCCTGGGCGCGGACTCCGCGCGCACCGTCACCGCCTACTGCGGCTCGGGAGTGACCGCCTGCCACGACCTACTGGCGTTGGAACACGCCGGTTACGGTCATACCCGTCTGTACCCGGGTTCGTGGAGCCGTTGGGGCGGGGACGAGTCGCTCCCGTTGGAGACCGGTGATCCCCGGGCGTGACCCCCGCCCGTACGAAACCACCTCTGACCGGCTCCGATACCCTTGGGCCCGCGCCTACCCGCGCGGGCCTTGTCCTTTTCGCCCCTATTTGTTCTTGCCACCGCCTAGGGTGGACGGACGAGGAACGAAGGAACCGACGGCAAAGGGGCGTAAGTCAACCCTTCGACCACGCGAAAGATTCCCGAATCGCAGCGTTGTCGGAACCAGAACCCCTGTTCCGACGTCACAGCGAACAGAGGGTCCCCGCCCCCCGGAACCGATTGACGTGCTCCACCGCGAAACGAGGAACTCTGGTGATCGAACTCCTTCTCCTACTGATTCTCATCGTTGGAATCGTGATCGGAGTCCTGATCTACACGCAGCGCTCGCGCTCGCGGAAGCAGGACACCGCTCCCCCACCGCCGCCCCAGGACCCCTTCGCCGCTTCCTCGACCACCGACACCGCCGGTGACCCTCGGGCCATCAAGGCCGGCGACATGATCGACTGGGGCAACGAACGCACCTGGATCCGCGGCACCCTACGCCTGTCCGAGGGTGGCTACACCTGGTCCGAGCACTTCCTGGAGGTGGAGGGCGGCAAGCGCTGGCTCTCCGTCGAGGAGGACCCGGACGTGGAGTTGGCCCTGTGGACCGGTCGCCCCGACCTGACCATGGTGCCCCAGGGCAAGAACATCGAGCTCGAAGGTGTCACCTACAAGCTCGACGAGAAGGGCTCCGGCTCCTACCGCTCCGAGGGGACCACCGGTCTGAAGGCCGAGGGCGGTATGGACTACGCCGACTACGAGTCCACCGATGGCAAGCTGCTCGCCTTCGAGCGCTTCGACCACGGGAACTGGGAGGTCAGCACCGGCGAGAAGATCCACGCCGGTACGTTCACGATCTTCCCCGGGAGCTGATGCCCCCATGCGTGCGACCATCAGCGCCCCCTTCGTCGACACCAACGCAGACGACCTGGTCTGGACCCTGAACCACCCGCTGGTCGACCCTCTCGCCACCCGCACCGTCCAGGTGTCGGGGCTGTCGGTCGAACTCCGGGTGCTGGGCGCCTCGCACCAGGTCGTACTCGGTGCCGGACCGGGTGCGCCGGTGGAGACGGTCGCCTGCCTGCCGGGGGTTCCCGGCGGGCTTCCCGGCAACGCCGAGCACCCCCTGCCTGGGGTGGGCGACTACCGCTTCGACTCGATCGTCGAGTCATTGCCCCGCACCGAACTGACTCGCCGGGTGGAGGGGATCCACCAGGAGACCTCGAACTCGCCCGGTGGGCTCATCGTCGCCTTCCCCGGTGACCCCCTCGCGGTCACCGCACTGCACCTGACCTCCGGCAATGGGACCTCGTTGCGTTGGCGGACCTGGCACGCCTATCCGCAGAGCGGCGAACTGGTGACGACGATCACGACCTTGACCCCCTAGGGAGGCCCTCATGTCCACGATCAAGACTCCACGCCACAAGATCGCGGCGGTCGGTGGCGCGACCGCCCTGTTGCTGCTTCTGTCCGCCTGTGGCGGTAGCAACAGCGCCGACTGCCGGCCCAGCGACAGTTCCACCAGTGGTACGACCACGTCGTCGTCCGCCGACCGCACCCCGAGCCCCTCGCCCACCGACGACTGCAACGGCCGCAGCGGTGGTGGCGGCGGCGGTTTCTTCTTCTTCGGCGGCGGTGGCGGAGGTGGCAACAACTCCAACAGCGGGGGAAGTGGAAGCGACACTCGCGGTGGCGGATCGGGGTTCGGTAAGTAAGCCGAGTTCAGGCCAGTAGTCTGCCGTGTCGGGGGTACCCCACGGTCCCTCCGGACGCACGAGTTTCCCCCGACACGGACAAGGCCATGAACGAAATTCTCACCAGCTCGCTCTACGCCCTGGGTTACGGCGTGGTCGGCACGGTCATCATGCTGCTCGGCTACCTGATCACCGACCTGCTCACCCCGGGCAAACTCCACAAACTGATCTGGGAGGACCGGAACAGGAACGCCATCCTGCTGGTCTCCGCCAACACCCTGGGCGCCGCGATCGTGGTGGTCTCCGCGATCCTGTCCAGCTACTCCGAACTGGGTCTCGGCGCCGGTCTGCTCTCCGCCCTGATCTTCGGCCTCATCGGTCTGGTCGTGATGGCCCTGTCCTTCCTCCTGATCGATCTGATCATCCCGGGCCGGGTCAGCCACATGATCAGCGACCCCGAATGGCACCCGGCGACGTGGGTCAACGCGACCGCGCACGTCTCCATCGCCCTGGTCGTGGCCGCGGCGATCTCCTAGAAGTTCTTCTCCAGAAAGCAGCAGTAGTGTGACCGACACCCCGGCCGTCGAGGCCGCCGACTCCGATGCCTCCGATCCCGCCAGAACGCGACTTCCGGTGACACCACGACTGGCCCGGTTCCTCGTGCTTTTGGCGGTGTTCATCTGTGCCGCCTGCGGTCTGGTGTACGAGTTGGCACTCGTCGCGATCGGCAGTTACCTGTTGGGCGACACCATCACCCAGGCCTCCGTGGTGCTGTCGGTGATGGTGTTCGCCATGGGTGTGGGTTCGCTGCTGTCCAAGCGTTACCAGGCCCGCCCCGCCTTGGCCTTCGCCGTCATCGAGGGGCTGTTGTCCCTGGTCGGTGGTCTATCGATCCTGCTGCTGTACGGATCGTTCGCCTGGCTGTCCGCCTCGGCCTACCAGCCGACCCTGGTGTTGTTGGCGTTCGTCATCGGCATGCTCATCGGTGTCGAGATCCCGTTGCTGATGACGCTGATCCAGCGCATCCGAAAGCAGGACGCCTCCGAGGCGGTCGCGGACCTGTTCGCCGCCGACTACGTGGGCGGTCTGATCGGTGGTCTGGCGTTCCCGTTCCTGCTGTTGCCACTGCTGGGCCTGCCCAAGGGCGCACTCATGGTGGGCGCGCTCAACGCGGTGATCGGCATGGCCGTGGTGCTGTGGCTGTTCCGATCCGAACTCACCCGCCTCGCCTACGTGGGGCTGACCGTCGGGCTCGTGGTCATCGTGACGGTCCTGGGGCTGGCCTTCTACTACGCGGAGCGATTCGAGGTGGACGCCCGGCAGGCCATGTACCGGGACCCGATCGTGCACGCCGATCGCAGCGAGTACCAGGAGATCGTGGTCACCCAGTCCCTGGACGGCGTGGACACACGTCTGTTCCTCAACGGGGACCTGCAGTTCTCCACCTTGGACGAGTACCGGTACCACGAGTCGCTCATCCACCCCGCGATGGCCGGCCCGCGCGAGGACGTCCTGGTCCTGGGCGGCGGCGACGGTCTGGCCCTGCGGGAGATCCTGCGCTATGACGACGTCGAGTCGGCGACACTGGTCGACCTGGACCCGGCCGTGGTCGAGCTGGCCAGGGAGGACCCGGTGATCCGAGACCTCAACGACGACTCACTGCGGGACTCCCGGGTCGACGTGGTCAACACCGACGCCTTCCAGTGGCTACGGGACAACGCCGAGGACTTCGACGTGGTCATCGCGGACCTGCCCGACGGCACGGACGTGGGCACCTCGAAGCTGTACACGGTGGAGTTCTATTCGCTGATCGGTCAGGCGATGACGGGCGACAGCAGGCTGGTCGTCCAGGCCGGGTCGCCGTTCTTCGCGCCCGACGCCTACTGGGGCGTCCGGCACTCACTGGTGGAGGCGGGGATCGACGTCACCCCGTACAACGTGGACGTGCCGACCTTCGGTAACTGGGGCTTCTACCTCGGGACGCTGAACGGGGCACCGGAGCTGCGCATGCCCGAGGACGCCCCCGAGCTGCGCTACCTGGACCAGCCCTTGTTGGAGGCGGCGCAGGTGTTCCCGATGGACCGCCGCGAAGACGACGTCCAGGAGTCCACGATGATGCACCCGCGGGTGATCGGCTACCACCAGGATCGACAGGCCTGGCGCGGGTACTGACCGCCGCCGTAGGGAACCCGGAAACGACGTCGAGGCCGGCGCCCGTGAAGTGCGGGCGCCGGCCTCGACGAGGTCACCGCGCGACCTGACGATCTTGGGCCGGTGGGCGGTCACGCGGTGGTCCGGTGGAAGGTGGGAAGGCCGCGGGGGGAGCGGGTCACCTCTCGGAGCTCCCCCGCGGTCCGTGAACCATCCTGGCCTCGGGGCGAGGACGTGCGGTGGACGCCACGCCGCCCCGCTCGTCCCGAATGGCAACCCTTGACGCAGACTTACCGAGCCTTGCCGGAAAAGCCGCGTTCAGGGTCGTGTGTGGTCCGGTGACCGGTTCTCGACGGGCCCCTTCGAGGTCGTCCACCCCATCCCTCTCACCCTTCGGCGTGCTCCAAGGCGGCGAGTGCGGTGACCGCCCCCAGTTCCCAGCAGGCCTCCCGGGCCTCGGCGTCGGGGCGCCCGGTCACCGTCACCGGGGGCCGGTGCCGTTCCCAGCCCATGCCCTTGGCGATGGACTCCACCGAACGCACCGCGCCGGAGGTGTCGTTGTCGCCGTGCACGTACAGGGAGAACGGCAAGCCCTGGCGATCGACCTGGACCGGGTAGTACACCGTGTCGAAGAAGTGCTTGAGCGCACCCGACATGTAACCGATGTTGGCGGGGGTGCCGAGGACCACCGCGTCGGCCGCCAACAGGTCGGTCGGTGTCGCCGCCAGTGCCGCCCTGACCTCGACCTCCACGCCTTCGACGTCGTCGTCGCGCGCCCCCTCCAGGACCGCGTCCAGGAGTTCGCGTGTGGCGGGTGAGACGGTGTGGTGAACGATGAGCAGTCGTGCCATGCGCCCACCTTCTCAGAACCGATCGGCGCGATAGGGCATCCCACCCCTCACCGAGACGACCACGATCGGGGCACTTCGCGGTCAGCGTTGACCTCGACCCTCGGCATGTCGGTATCGTCGGAGCGTGCCCAAAGCTCTTGGAACCGGCACAAGTCGGATGGCGTCTCAGCCAACGGCACAACTTCAGTCTTCAGAAAGCCAGGCCCCGCCATGAGTCAGCCTCCTCCCTACGGACCTCCGCCCCCCGGCGGGCAACCGCCTATGGGGCCGCCTCCCGGAGGGATGCCTCCCGGAGGTCCGCCCCCGCCGGGCGGTATGCCCCCCGGCGGTATGCCCCCTGGTGGGCCCTATGGCCAACCGCCGATGGGTCCCCCTCCCGGTGGCCACTACGGGCAACCGCGGCCGAAGAAGACCTCCCCCTGGCTGTGGATCAGCCTGGGTTGCGGTGGCCTCTTCGTGATCGGTGTGGTCTTGGTCGTCCTTTTGGTCTTCGTCTTCGGTGACGAGCCCGAGGACGAGGGCGGATCCACCACCACCGGCGGCGGTGGATCCGAGGGCACCGGCGAGGACGAGAACGGCGGTTCCGCGGGAGCGGACACCGACTCCGGTCTGGGCAACGAGCCGCGCTCCAACCCCGACATGCCGGGGATCGGCGAGACCGTGGAGCACGACGGTCTGCGCTTCACCATCACCCAGATCGACTCGGGTCTCCCCGAGGCCGGCAGCCACACCCCGGTCGGCGAGTACGTCGCGGTCTGGATCGAGATCGAACCGGCCGGTTCGGCCGCCGACGACTTCTGGCGCGACGAGCAGCACCTCTACACCTACGACGGTCAAGAGATCGAAGAGGACTACGAGGCGACCTGGGACTACACCGAGGACAGCATGCTCATCGAACTGGAGCCCGGTGAGAGCTACGAGACCGTGATCGTGTTCGACGTGGACGACCCCTCGCAGATCTCCCACATGGGTCTGAGCGCCGAGACCCTCGGTGGCAACGAGGTCGAGGTCGACGTCACCGGCTGACGTGTGACGCCGACGCCGACGCCGACGTCGTGCGGGCGGGGCCGCCGGATCTGATCCGGCGGCCCCGACGCATGTGCGGACACATGAAATTCCACCCGGATGAGCGCTCGGGCTTGTCCGATCCTCCGACCGAATAACGCCACAGGAAGGTTATATATCCTCATACGACACAAATGCGAATTCGGTTAACACACTCTTATCCGGTCACGCGGGATGTCGGATATTGACCGGTCATTCGTCTCTTATCTAGGGTGCGGTCTCTACAGCGCAGGTCGCATGCTCGACCAGGAGCGAGGGAACCATGCCGCACAACGTCCGGGCAGCACTCGTACAGACCGAGTGGACCGGAGACACCGCATCCATGCTGGACGCCCACGAGCGGTACGCGCGGGAGGCCGCCGCGCAGGGCGCCGGGATCATCGGGTTCCAGGAGGTGTTCAACGCACCCTACTTCTGCCAGGTCCAGGAAGCCGAACACCACCGTTGGGCCGAGCCCGTACCCGACGGCCCCACCGTCACACGATTCCAGGCGCTCGCCGCGGAACTGAACATGGTGATGGTGCTTCCGGTCTTCGAGATCGAGAAACCCGGTTTCTACTACAACACCGCCGCCGTCATCGACGCCGACGGCACTTATCTCGGAAAGTACCGCAAGCACCACATTCCGCAGGTCAAAGGATTCTGGGAGAAGTACTACTTCCGTCCTGGAAACCTCGGATGGCCGGTGTTCGACACCGCCGTCGGCCGCGTCGGCGTCTACATCTGCTACGACCGCCACTTCCCCGAGGGCTGGCGTGCCCTGGGCCTGGCCGGCGCACAACTGGTCTACAACCCGTCCGCGACCAGCCGCGGCCTGTCCGCCCACCTGTGGAAGCTCGAACAGCCCGCCGCCGCCGTGGCCAACGAATACTTCGTCGCCGCCATCAACCGGGTCGGCCGGGAGGAGTACGGCGACAACGACTTCTACGGCACCAGCTACTTCGTCGACCCGCGCGGACAGTTCGTGGGCGAGGTCGCCTCCGACACCAAGGCCGAGCTGGTCGTCCGCGACCTCGATCTCGACATGGTCGACGAGGTCCGTCAGCAGTGGGCGTTCTACCGGGATCGCAGGCCCGACGCCTACGGCCCGCTGACGGAGGGATGAGACCATGACCCGGACCCTCATCAGCGGCGGCCTCGTCGTCACCTCGGCGGAGGAGGTCGAAGCCGACGTCCTCGTCGAGGACGGGAAGGTGGCCGCCCTCGCCCTGCGCGGCAGTGACGCCGCCCGCACCTGGGCCGAAGGCGACGCCGAGGTCATCGACGCCACCGGCCACTACGTCATCCCCGGCGGCGTCGACGGCCACACCCACATGGAGATGCCGTTCGGCGGTACGTACTCCTCGGACACCTTCGAGACCGGCACCCGCGCGGCGGCGTGGGGCGGCACCACCACCATCGTCGACTTCGCCATCCAGCGGCCGGGCGAGTCCGTGCGCGCCGGGGTGGACTCCTGGATGGCCAAGGCCGACGGCCGGTGCGCGATCGACTACGCGTTCCACGCCATCCTGTCCGACGTCAACGAATCCTCGTTGAAGGAGATGGACGCCCTCGTCGACGAGGGCGTCACCTCGTTCAAGCTGTTCATGGCCTACCCGGGCGTGTTCTACAGCGACGACGGTCAGATCCTGAGGGCGATGCAGCGCGGCGCCGCCAACGGCGCGCTCACGATGATGCACGCCGAGAACGGCATCGCCATCGACGTCCTCGTCGAGCAGGCCCTGGCCCAGGGGCGGACGGACCCGCGCCACCACGGGGAGGTCCGCAAGGCCCTGCTGGAGTCGGAGGCCACCCACCGCGCCATCCAGCTCGCCCGGGTCGCGGGCGCTCCCCTGTACGTGGTGCACGTGTCGGCGGGAGAGGCCGTGGCCGAACTGTCCCGGGCCCGGGACATGGGGCTCAACGTCTTCGGTGAGACGTGTCCGCAGTACCTGTTCCTGACGGTGGACGAACTCGCCGGACCCGGGTTCGAGGGCGCCAAGTACGTGTGCTCGACGCCGCTGCGGCCCGAGGAGCACCAGGCCCACCTGTGGCGGGCACTGCGCACCAACGACCTGTCCGTGGTCTCCACCGACCACTGCCCGTTCTGTTTCAGCGGACAGAAGGACCTGGGCGTGGGCGACTTCTCCAAGATCCCCAACGGCATGCCCGGGGTGGAACACCGAATGGACCTGCTGCACCAGGCCGTGGTGGAGGGGCACATCGGTCGCCGACGGTGGATCGAACTGGCCTGCGCCACCCCGGCCCGGATGTTCGGTCTATATCCGAGGAAGGGCACCATCGCCCCGGGCGCCGACGCCGACCTTGTCGTGTACGACCCGAACGCCGAGCGGACCCTGTCGGCGGAGACCCACCACATGAACGTGGACTACTCCGCGTACGAGGGGAAACGGGTGACGGGCGAGGCCCGCACCGTGCTCTCCCGGGGCCGCGTGATCGTGGACCGGGGTTCCTACCTGGGTTCGGCCGGCGACGGCTCGTACGTGCCCAGGTCCACCTGTCAGTACCTGATCTGAAGGGGCCGCATGGACATCGGACTGGTCCTCCAGACGGATCCGCCCGCCGACCTCCTGGTGGAGCGGATGGTGCGCGCCGAGGAGAAGGGGTTCACGCACGGGTGGACCTTCGACTCCGTGGTGCTGTGGCAGGAACCCTTCGTCATCCACAGCCGCGTCCTGGAGCGGACCGAGCGCCTGGTCGTGGGCCCCATGGTCACCAACCCCGCCACCCGCGCGTGGGAGGTGACCGCGTCGGTGTTCGCCACCCTGAACGACATGTACGGGAACCGGACGATCTGCGGGATCGGCCGCGGCGACTCGGCGATGCGGGTGGCCGGGCGCAGGCCCGCGACCCTGGAACGACTCTCACGGGCGATGACCGCGATCAAGGACCTCGCCGAAGGACGCGAGGCCGACGTGGAGGGGGCGACCCTGCGCATCCCGTGGGTGCGCGACGGTTCCCTGCCCATGTGGATGGGCGCGTACGGACCCAAGGCCCTGGACCTGGTGGGTCGGCGGGCCGACGGGTTCATCCTGCAACTCGCCGACCCCTACCTGACCGAGTGGATGGTCAAGGCGGTGCGGTCGGCCGCCGCCGACGCCGGGCGCGACCCGGACGAGGTGAAGGTGTGCGTGGCCGCGCCCGCCTACGTCACCGACGGATCCGTCGAAGGGCGGGCCCACGCCAGGGAGCAGTGCCGCTGGTTCGGCGGCATGGTGGGCAACCATGTCGCCGACCTGGTCTCCCGGTACGGGGACCGGTCGGACATGGTGCCCCGTGAGCTGACCGACTACGTCAAGGCCCGCCAGGGCTACGACTACAGCCACCACGGCCGGGCCGACAACCCGGACACCGAGTTCGTTCCGGACTCCATCGTCGACCGGTTCTGCCTGATCGGGACGGTCGACGAACACCTGGAGAAGCTGGAGCGGCTGCGCGCCGCGGGTGTGGACCAGTTCGCGATCTACGCGATGCACGACGACGTCGACGGTGTGATCGACACCTACGGGAGCAGGATCGTCCCGGCGATGTCCTGAGCGGACACGGCCACGTCCGTGACCCGCCCCGGCCGGACCCCGAGACCGGGGTCCGGCCCCGACCGCCCGCGCACGGGAACGTCGCCGCGACCCCGGCGACGTGTGAGGATGGTCGACGGCCTGAAACCGCGTCCTATCCGGCCCTCCCCCGGCCCCGCGCGCGATCCCGCCGTCGTGCGTCCCCGTCAGCACCACCGAGAAGGTGTCCCGTGTCCCAAGCCCCACCGCAACCCGAGTCGACCACACAGGTCACGCATCCCGACGGCCGTGTCTCCCTGCCGGAGGGCACCACCCTTCCGGCCGGTCCCCTCGTCAACGACGACCTCCAGCCCGTACCCATGTCCAGGCGGAACTGGGGCACCGGCAGCTTCTCCGCCCTGTGGGTGAGCATGTCGGTGAGCATCCCCGCCTGGACGCTGGCCAGCGGATTGATCGCCGCCGGCCTGGACTGGCGCCAGGCGATGCTCGCGGTGGTCCTGGGCAACCTCATCGTGTTGTTGCCGATGGTCCTGACCGGGCACGCGGGGGCCAAGTACGGCATCCCGTTCCCGGTGTTCGCGCGCTCCTCCTTCGGGGTGCGCGGCGCGAACCTGCCCGCGCTGCTGCGCGGGGCGGTGGCGTGCGGTTGGTTCGGCATCCAGACCTGGATCGGCGGGCAGGGCGTGTACGTCCTGACCGGTCGGCTGTTCGGTGCCCCATGGATGGAGGCCCCGGAGTTCGGCGGGTACCCGTGGACGCTGTGGTTTTCCTTCGGGGTGTTCTGGTCGGCCCAGGTCGCCATCGTCCTGTGGGGCATGGAGGGTGTGCGCAGGGTCCAGCTGTGGGCCGCGCCCCTGATGATCCTCGGCGGCGTCGCATTGCTGGGGTGGATGGCCTCCCAGGCGGGCGGTCTCGGCCCGATGCTGTCCGTGGACCGGCCCCTGGACTGGAGCCCGTCCTTCTGGGCGCTGTTCTTCCCGTCCCTGATGGGTGTGATCGGCTACTGGGCGACGTTGACCCTCAACATCAGTGACTTCACCCGGTTCGCCTCCACCCAACGGGCGCAGGTGATGGGTCAGTCCCTGGGTCTGCCCACCACCATGACGCTGTTCTCGCTGATCGCGGTCATGGTGACCGCGGGCACCGCCGCGGTGTACGACGAGCCGATCTGGAACCCGATCGACGTCGTGGACAAGATGGACTCCGGCCTCGGTCTGCTGTTCGCGATCTTCGTGGTGCTGCTGGCCACGGTGTCCACCAACGTGGCCGCCAACCTGGTGGGGCCCGCCTACGACCTGGCCAACCTCAAGCCGAACCTGATCAGCTTCCGCACCGGCGCGCTCATCACCTGTGTCCTCGGTGTCCTGATCTTCCCGTGGAAGCTCCTGGAGGACGAGAACACCTACATCTTCGTGTGGCTGGGCACCGTCGGGGGCATCCTCGGTGCCGTGGCGGGCATCCTGCTGGCCGACTACTGGTTGCTGCGCCGCACCAGGATCAACCTGCCCGCCCTGTTCGACCGGGACGGCGAGTACTGGTACTCGGGCGGCTGGAACTGGCGCGCGCTGCTCGCCTTCGGCGTCGGCGCGCTGCTGTCCGTTGCGGGCCCACTGGCCTCGTACGGCTGGGTGGTCGGCCTGATCGCCGCGTTCCTCCTGCACTGGGCGCTGGGCGCCCTCCTCCCGGACCGGCGGATGCTCGCCGCCGACCGGGCGGCGGCGGAGAGCGGCACGAGCTGATCCCTCGAAAACGGGTGCGGCGCGTCCCCGAATCGGGGACGCGCCGCTCACACCCAGGAGCCATGCGAATCGGGGCCGGTCAGGCCGCCGGACGGTGCCGTGCGAGGCCGCTGAGGTCCAGCGTCTCCAACGTCTCGTTCATGTTCTGGGTGACCCGGACGAACTCGCGGGTGGACAACCAGAGCTTGTAGATGATCAGCAGCTCGAAGGTGAGCATGAACACCGCGGAACCAATGATGGTGGCGACCATCCCGGTGACCGAGAACATCCCCACAAGCGGGGCGACGATGAACACGCCCATCTGGAACTCGATGCCGCTGAACAGGTGCGGACGGATCCGGTTGGCCCAGAGCATGTCGCGCACCCTGCGGTACCAGGGGAAACGCTTGTCGAAGCCCTTCTGCAGAGCGGTGCTCTGTAGGTGCTTGGCCTTGCGGTTGGGGGTGATGACCCCCTCTTCGTCCGTCTCGTCATCGTCGTCGGACGCCGAGGTGGGGGCCTGGACACGCTCGGCCCCGCCGATGGAGACGCTGCTCTCCTCGTCTCCCATACCGTCGTTGACGTTGTCGTCGGTGCCGGCGAAGCCGCCGGCGGCCTGGCGGACCCGACCACTGTCCTGCTCGCCGGCGTGCTCCTCGACCTCTCGGATGGCCTGGGCGATGTGGCGGCGCATGGCCGAGCGGACCTTCGCCATCTGCGGCGAGTTCAGGTAGCGGAACATGTCGGTGAAGACGATGGCCAGCAGGACCCACAGGAAGACGGGGTTGCCGGTGATCGCGAACTGGCCGCCCATGAGGGCGATACCGCAGAGCAGTACGCGGATGCGGTCGAAGACGTAGTCCAGCCAGCTACCGAACACCGAGCCGTTGCCCTTCAGGCGGGCGATCTTGCCGTCCATACAGTCGAGGACGAAGCTCAGGTGGAACAGCAGGGCACCGGTCAGGAGCCAGTACCAGTCCGCGAGGAAGAAGCACGCCGCGGAGAGCAGGCCCAGGATCAGGGCCGCCACGGTGAGCTGGTTCGGGGTGATGTTGGTGCGGTTCGCCGTGGCCTTGACCAGCCGGGAGGCGAGCGGGTCGACTAGCCAGACCGTCCACCACGAGTCGCGCGGTTTGTAGGTCTGGTCTCGCACGTCTGCGAGGGTGAAGGAGGGCATTTCCCTGAACTCCGATGGATAGCGAACGGTGCGGGTCAGGGGGATGTTCGCCGGGGGTAGGGGCGCGTGGTTTCCGTGCCTCGCACGAAGAATCGCCCATCGGGGGCGGTCCATCACATTCGAGGCCACCGATAGGTGACGCCCGCGTGAACCGTGGGGTTGTCAAAAGTGACAGATAGATCAAAACGTAATGAATAAGACCTGAGCAACACACGACCTCGAAGCACCCCGCAAGCCCTCGCCGGGGATGGTCGTCCTGGGCCGCACCCGGACCGACGGGCCCGAGAATGTGACCCGGGGCACTCGTTTACGCAGATCAGGGCTACGCGTTCACACAGATTCCATCTCGACTCGACAACGGGACGGCCTGTACACCCAAGTCACTCCCGACCGTTACCGATACTGGTTCGGCAGGGCTCTCTCTCGGCGTCGCGAACCTCTCCTCGGACGCATCGAGCCGCCGCGTCCGGCCGGCCCCTGCCCCACTTTCTTCGAGCCCGAGGCTGACCTGTGTCCGTTCCCGCTCACCCGCGTGTCACCGATGTCGTCGAAACACCCGTGACCGCGCCCGCGCGTCCACGTCATCGCGCCGACATCGAGGGCCTGCGCGCCGTCGCCGCCGTACTGATCGCCGTCTACCACATCTGGTTCGGCACGGTCTCCGGTGGCGTCGACGTGTTCCTGCTGCTCACCGGCTTCCTCATCACCGGGTCGCTGGTCCGGGCGATGGAGCGTGACGGCCGTATCGCCTTCGGCGCCTTCTGGGCGAAGCTGGTCAAGCGCCTGTTCCCCGCCGGAGCGGTCGTCCTCGGCGCCGTGCTGGTGATGACCTACCTGTTCTTCCCGCGTTCGCAGTGGATGACGGTGATCGACGACGTCCGCGCCGCCGTCCTGTACTACGGGAACTGGCACCTGGCCACTGGTTCGGTCGACTACATGGCCGACAACTCCGCCGCGAGCGCGGCGCAGCACTTCTGGTCGTTGGCGGTGCAGGGGCAGTTCTACCTGCTGTGGCCGGTGCTGATCACCATCGTCGGGTTCGTCGCCGTGCGGCTGGGTGCGCGCGTGCGCCACGTCGCATTCGCGGTCGTGGGCGTCGTGTTCGCGGTGTCCCTGGCGTACTCGCTGTGGATCACGGCGGCCGAGCCGGTCTGGGCGTACTTCGACACCGGTGCCCGCCTGTGGGAACTGGCGTTGGGCGGGATGCTCGCCCTGGTGGTGCACCGGGTGAACATGCCCGGCACGCTGCGGATGATCGCCGGGTGGCTGGGGTTGGCCGGTCTGGTGCTGTGCGGGTTGGTCATCGGCGACTCGATCCCCTACCCGGGCTACGCCTCCCTGTGGCCGACCATCGCCGCCCTGCTCATCATCGTGGCGGGTGCGGGCGAGGCCGCCAACGGTCGGTTCTCCGCCAACCGGCTGCTGGGGATGCGTCCCCTGACCTGGCTCGGTGGGCACGCCTACACGCTGTTCCTGTGGCACTGGCCGGTACTGATCGTCTACCTGGAGCTGACCGAGCGGGTCCGGCCATCCCTGACCGGTGGCCTCATGGTGCTGGCCTCCTCGTTCGCGGCCGCCCTGTTCACCACCCGGGTGATCGAGGGTGGCGTGAACCGGGTGACCAAGCGCTATCGCGCCCCGAGCTGGTCACTGGCGGCCGGCGTCATCTTCATCATCCCGGTGTTGGCGGCGGGTTCCTTGTGGGCCCACTCCATCGACCAGGACCGACAGTTGCGTCTGGAACTGAGCTCCAACCCGCTCGCCTACCCGGGTGCGGCGGTCCACCTGAACCCGGAACTGGCCGCCGGGCTGCCCGACCTGCCGATCCACCCGGACACGACCACCGTCGCCCAAGAGACCATCGACCAGACCCGCGCCTGCAACGCGGTCGCGGAGGACACCGAGGTCGTCTCGTGCGAGTTCGGCGACCCGGACTCGGACTACACGATCGCCATGGTGGGAAGTTCGCACGTGCGGCACTGGTTCCAGGCGATGCGCACCCTCGCCGACCAGCACGGTTGGCGACTGGTGACGATGACCAAGAACGCTTGCCAGTTCAGTTCCGAGGAACAGGTGTACCGGGGTGAGGTCTATACCGAGTGCGCCACCTGGAACGCCGAAGTGATGACCGACCTCGCCGAACTGGCTCCCGACGCCGTGTTCACCCTGGCCTCGCTCACCGATCGCAAGGAGGGTGAACACGTACCCACCGGTTTCGTGGACCGTTGGCGTCTGCTCGAAGGGATGGGGGTCGACGTGATCGCGATGCGGGACACACCCCGGTTCGACTTCGCGGTGCCCGAGTGCACCGACCGCAACGACCGTGACAAGTGCTCTTCCCCCAAGGCCGAGTCCATGGCCGAGGTGCCGCCTTTCAAGGACCTGCCGAACGTCCCGCACAACACCCGGTTCCTGGACCTGACCGACTACCTGTGCGAGGACGGGGTCTGTCACGGTGTGATCGGCAACCAGTTGGTCTTCTATGACACCGATCACCTGTCCTACGCGTTCTCCCGATCCCTGGCGGTGGTGATGGAGCCCCAGATCCTGGACGCGGTCGGGCAGTCGGTGCCCCAGAGCGAGCCGACCTTGGTCGATGCCGCCATGACCCTCCACGAAGGTGCCCACTCCTGACCCACTTCTGTTCTGCTGGTCAGCCGCAGACCCGTCGGTAGGGGCACACCACTTCTGCCAGAGCCGCCAGAACCGCCAGATCCACGAGGTCTACGAGGTTTACGAGGTCCTCGTCAGGAGCGGAAGGGGGGCGGGGCGGGGCGGAGGCGGGTTCGTGGGGGGTGAGCTGGTGGGGCGCCTCGGGTAGGGGCCCTTGAGGTTGTTGGGCGGGGTGGGGGTGGGTTCTCCCTCCTTCCCCGCCGCGTGATTGTTGCCGCCCGCACCGCACGCGTCAAGGCGATGTCGAGTGCTCTGGCAGCGGGGTTGGTGGCCTTGACCCGTGCGGTGCGGGCGGCGGTTTGGCGGCTATCGGGGAAGGGGGGAGAGTGGTTGAGGTCCCAACGGCCCTGTGGGCCTTCGGCCCACTCCGGCCGCAGCCGGCCGGATCCCTTCCCTTCCGCCTGGTTTTCTCGTGGGGCGCGTCGCCACTACGTGACCGGTGAGGTAACGAAGGGCCCGCTACAGGCCGGACACGGGGCGGGGCGCGTCCCTGCGGTAGCCGGCTCTGGCAACAAGACCACACCGAGGCCCACAGCAGTCCCCGGTGCCGGCGGGCCGTTAGCGGTGATGGTCAGTGGTGGTGGGAGTAGCCCCGGCACTCTGTAGTGGCGGTGGGGATAGCCCCGACACCCTGTAGTGGGGTGGCAGTGGTGCCGGTAGCCGCAGTAGAGGCAGTGTCGGCAGGTGTGCCGCCCACACCCCCAACGGGAGCCACTCCGGGCCCAGGTGATGGCTCCGGGTAGGGGGTTCGCGGTGTTTCTGCCCCTGGGCATGCCGATATCCCCACAGGGCATAGGCCCTTGGGGTCTGACACCCACTTGGGGGTGTTCTCGTCGGGGGTGGTGTCCACCTGGCGGAAACGCGTGGTGGAAACGCGTGGTGGAAACGGATGGTGGTGGTTAGAGGACTGTGGCTGGAGCTGGTTCCCCCTCATCATCCCCGCTTTCCTTACCCGCTTCCTGTCGGTTCTGGGCGTGGTGGTGCTCCCAGATCTGCCGGTTCACCCTGGCCTGCAACCGGTGCTTGAGCCGATTGTGGGTGGAGCAGAGCACCTGCATGTTGGCCGCGCTGGTGGCCCCGCCGTGGGAGAAGGGGACGATGTGGTCGTACTGCGACCAGCTACGCGGCACATCACAGCCCTCGTGCCACTGGCAGGTGAACTCTTTGAACCCGGCCACCTGACGCACCGGATCCGGAGCACACCGCTTCTTTCGCCCCACATCCAACAAGGTGCGACCTTGCTCGTCGGTCAGAAACCGGCGCAACCAACTCTGCGGGACCAGCCGGGCCACCATCTGATCAGGCAACACCACCCCATCCTCAGTGGTGGCGGGCTCAGCGGTGCCGTCACCGAGGAAGCGTTTGAGGGGGACGGTGATGTTGATGGTCGCCAGAGGTTGGCGGCTCAGGCTGGAGCAACCCCGGTGGGTCAGGGCGGTCTCGAAGATGCGCATCATCGCGTCATAGGTGCGCTGGTGCTTCGGGACGGCGGCGTTATCGGGCCCGTACGGTTCGGTGTAGGCGTTCAGGGCGGCCTGGATGAGCTCGTTGTCGGCCCCCGGCCCCCACATCCGCAACAAAAACCCGGACTCGAACGTGGGCGAGAATTGCGCGCCCCGCTCCTCGAAAGACACCTCATAGTCCCGGTCGGCCTTATCCGGGTCCAGACGGGCGACGAACCATTTCGCCGCGTCCCGCAACTGGCGCACCGAGGCCTGCGGGCACTCGGCTTTGAAACCGATCAGCCCGAATTCCAACCGGGCCCGAAACCCCTCCGCGTCCGGGTGGGCGGCCCGGAAATCCTCATCACCCTTTTCCCACACCTGCGCCCAATCGGCCACAGCCTTTTCGGTGGAGGTCGCGATGGCGCACGCTTCACCCAGCGACAGGACCTCGCCCTGGAAGGCTTCTTCCACTAGGGGCAGCTGTTGTTTGTACAACGCCCGGGCGAGGGTGGCGAGATCGCGGGCCTCGGCCGGAGAGGTGCCCCACTGGTGGGTGATCCACGCCTGGATGCTGCGCTGGCCGCCCTCTTCCAACAGGGCACCGGTGGCCTCCATCCGGGCCAGGACGGGCAACATCCCATAGCGGATGCGATCTGTTTCCTGGTTGAGCCGGCCGAACTGGGCGAGCACATCGACTTCGCACCCGAACGGGATATCCCGGCCGGAGAATTCCACCGCGATCTCCCGCGCACCCGCCATCGCCTTATCGACCGGGGTGTTCCCGGTCGGGCGCGGCGTACTGGGAGGAAAGCTCATACTCTGATTATATGCCAACACCCTCAAGAATGGCAGGCCCACCCACCGGTTTATTAACCTAATTCCGAGGCCGGCATGCCTATCATGAAATGGCTCTTATTGTGGGTTATCCACAACCCCTTTTCCTCTATGGTCGGCGCTACCTCTTACAGAAGTGTCTCCTCAGGGTTTCGGTGGAGGGGCTCTGAAGAGAAACGATCTTGTCCGTAGCGCCAATTTGGGCGCCGAACATGGCGCTAGGAGCAAGATCATCGGGGTGAAGACCGGGGCCGGCCACCGCGGGGACGCGTCCCGCCCCGAGCTTGTCCTGTAGCGGGTCCTTCGTGACCGGGCCCGTCACGTAATGGCGACGCGCCCCACGAGAAAGCCAGGCGGAAGGGAAGGCATCCGGCCGGCCACGGCCGGAGTGGGCCGCAGGCCCACAGGGCCCTTGGAACCCCGACCACTCTCCCCCTTCCCCGATAGCCGCCAAACCGCCGCCCGCACCGCACGGGTCAAGGCCACCCACCACAGCGGTACAGCACTCAACATCGCCTTGACGCGTGCGGTGCGGGCGGCAACAATCACGCGGCGGGGAAGGAGGGAGAACCCACCCCCACCCCGCCAGACCACCAGCAGGTCCTCTAGCCGAGGCGCCCCACCAACCACCCGAGCAACGCCCCGTAAACCGGAGAGCTCCCGCCCCCAGGCGCCCCACCGCCCACCACCAACCCCCGGGCAGCACGAAACCGGCGGAACCAGCGGCTCCCCCAAGATCAATGGGATCACGTAGGCGGAACAGTCCACCACCCCGAACTCCCCGCCTGTGGATAACTCGCCCCCACCGCTCGGCATAGAAGCGTCACCGGGGGACCGGGCAGATCCGGTGGCCTTTCGGGGTCACAGCACTACAGGAAACCGCGGGTGGCGCGGGCGCACAGCTCGTAGAGGTGCGCCACCCAATCGTCATCCGAGGTCGGGTGGAAATGATTGTGCTCGCCCCATGAACGGTTCGGCTTGTGGAACCGGCACGCCCGCAGATCCTTCAGATCACCGAACAGGCCACTGCCCTCGAAGACCGTGTTCCCCTGGTCCCAGCCCACACCGAAGTCCGTGAGCACGAGGGAGGGCACCCGGGCCGCGATGGCCTCCAGCACCGGAAGGGAACCGAGGGCCGCCAACCCGCGGGCCCGTTCGAACTGCTCGTGCAACGGTCCCGACTCCACGACCAGGGCGCCCCCTGGGGCACGCCCGGCCGCCACCATGGACTCCCAGGTCTGTGTCAGTTCGGGGTGGCCCTCCTCGCCCACGTGCAGGACCACTTCGAGATCCGGACGGTCGGCGGCCAGTTCGGTCAACGCCGAGAGCAACGCCTCACACCCCAGGGTCCCCTCCGGCTGCCCCGGTCTCGCGGCGAACACGATCCGGTTCCGTGAACCCTGACTCTCCCGCACACCGAGTTCGGGGAACAGGCTCGCCAATCCGACCCGTCCCTTGAGACCGAGCTGCTCCCCCAGTTTCGTGTACTCCTCGACCTCACGATGGCTGTGCGCGACCACCAGGTCCACCTTCGACCGGTGCATCCACTCGCCCTCGGAGGCGGGAAGCGCGGGCACGGGCAGGGACGACGCCACCACCGGCCGATAGCGGCGCAGGAAGGAGCGGCTCGACCAGGACAACGCCTCGATGTGCGTACCCGAGCAGTTGAGCAGGACCGCGTCGGGGCGTCGGCGCCGGATGAGGCGGCGCACCTGACCCACGGTCAACAGCGGAATCCGTCGCCCCGCGTGACGGGTGCCTTCCAGGGCGGCCCTGATCTGAGCAGGTGAGGGTGTATCGGCCGAACGCAGCACGGCCAGACCAATGGCGCCCTCGGAGTCGGGAAGGTCGCCGAGCATCAAGGCCGAGAGACGTGCGCGCGGAGCGGAGTCGGCGATCGCCAGGACAGCGGGCGTACCGCCGGCGGCCCGACTCCAGGTGGGAACAAGGGACACGGGGTCGCTTCCTGGGAAGAGCTCGCTGGACCACCCCAGATTACACACGCATCGCCGGCCTCCGGACACCCCGTCGAAGGCCGAAAGTCCCGGAAACGACGAAGGCGGCCGCCTTCGAGGAAGGACGGCCGCCGGGGCTCGGAGAGGCTACTCGCCCTTCCACACGGGAGCGCGCTTCTCGGCGAAGGCCGCCGCACCCTCCATCGCGTCGTGACTGACGAACACCGGGCCCGCCAGTTCGTTCTGCTTGTCCCACATCTGGTCGGTGGACCAGTCGTCGGAGGCCTGGAAGATCTCCTTGGAGACCTTCAGGGCCAGCGGGCCGTTGGGCGTGATGCGGGCGGCGAGCGCCTTGGCGCCTTCGAGGGCACCGCCACTCTCGGTGACCTGGTTGACCAGTCCCAGCTGCGCCAGGCGCTCGGAGCCGACGAAGTCACCGGTCAGGGCGAACTCCATCGCGATGTTGCGCGGGATGCGGTGCTGCAGGCGCAGCAGACCACCGGCACCGGCGACCAGACCGCGCTTGACCTCGGGGATGCCGAACTTGGCGTCCTCGGCGGCCACCACCAGGTCACAAGCGAGCACCGCCTCGAAACCACCGGCGAGGGCGTAACCCTCGACCGCGGCGATCAGCGGCTTCTTCGGGCCGCGCTCGGCGAACCCGCCGAACCCGCGCCCCTCCACCACCGGGACCTCGCCCTTCATGAAGGCCTTGAGGTCCATGCCGGCGCAGAACGTGCCCCCGGCGCCGGTGATGATGGCGACCGAGATGTCCTTGCGGGCGTCGATGTCGTCGAGCGCCTCGGCGATCCGGGCGGCGACCGCGGCGTTGACGGCGTTCTTGGCCTTGGGCCGGTTGATGGTGATGACGGCGATGCCGTCCTCGGCGGTGTAGAGAACCTCGTCGGACACGTCGTCCTCCTACTTCGGGGGCATGCGGAGGGCGCCGTCGATCCGGACGACCTCACCGTTGACGTAGCTGACCTCCAGCAGGGTCCGGGCCAGCTTGCCGAACTCCGCGGCGGTGCCCAGACGCTTGGGGAAGGGGACCGGGGCGGCCAGCTTCTGCTTGAACTCCTCCGAACCGGGACCGTCACCGTAGATGGGCGTCTCCAGGATGCCGGGGGCGATGGTGTTCACGGTGACGCCGACGGCCGCGAGGTCGCGCGCGGCCGGGAGGGTCATGCCGATCACGCCGCCCTTGGACGAGGAGTAGGCGATCTGACCGATCTGGCCTTCGATACCGGCGAGGGAGGCGGTGTTGAGGATCGAGCCGCGCTCGCCGTCCTCGTTGATCGGCTCGGTCTTGGCGATCTCGGCCGCGGACAGGCGCAGCACGTTGAACGTACCGATCAGGTTGACCTGGATGACCTTCTGGTAGCTGTCCAGGTCGTGGGGGTTGCCGTTCCGGTCCACCGTGCGGGTGGCCCAGCCGATGCCGGCGCAGGACACCGCGACGCGGAAGGGCTTGCCGGTGTCGGCGGCGGCCTGGACGGCGGCCTTGACCTGGTCCTCCTGGGAGACGTCGGTGGAGACGAAGACGCCACCGATCTCCTTGGCGATCGCCTCGCCGCGCTCGGCGTTCAGGTCGGCGATGACGACGGTGGCACCGGCGGAGGCGAGTTCCTTGGCGGTGGCCTCACCCAGGCCACTCGCGCCGCCCGAAACGAGGGCGGAGATTCCGTTGAGATCCATGTGCCGAACTCTACCGAGGATGTGACCCACGCACTAGAACCGGGTTCGGTTAATCGTGAGTAATACCGGGACCGGCCGCGTCCCCCCGCAGACGGACATGAACGAAGAACCCACGAGTGTCGTCACGGAGCGCTACCTTCCCCTCATGCGAAGAACGGCGACACTAGAGTGGCCTCAGGAATCGACCCTGGAGGATTCGATGGCCGAGCCGCTCCCCGATTGGTTCCTCACCCCGCCCGGGGGTTGGACCGCCGACCACATGGACAACCTTCCGCCGGGGGTACCTCGGATGGAACTCATCGACGGAGCGCTCGTCTTGCTTTCCCCTCAGACCAAGTTCCACTCCCGAACCATGATGAACCTGGCGTACGAACTCCGGTCCATGGCTCCGGAAGACATCGACGTCCTAGCCGAGATGACCATGAAACTGGGTTCCCACCAGCGCCCTGAACCAGACCTCGTCGTCTACCGTGACAAGGATGAGGGTGATTGGCAGAAGGACACCCACATTCCCCCGGAAGACGTCCTCCTCGTGGTCGAGATCGTCTCCGCGGAGTCCCGGGAACGGGATCGCACCACCAAGCCGATGAAGTACGCGGCGGCGGGCATCCCGCACTTCTGGCGGGTCGAACCCGAGGACACCGGTCCCGCGATCCACGTGTACGAACTCGACGGGACCAGAGAGCCCCGGTACGTGCCGATCACCATCGCCAGGGAACGGCTCAAGCTCGACGTACCCTTCACCATCGACATCGACGTGAAGGCGCTGACCGGTCGCCGTTAGATCACCGCCGCTTGGGCGGGCCCCCCAGGCGACGTTGGCGCAGGCCCCGGCGGGCGCGGGGTAGAGCCTCCCTGGCCAGGTCGGCCGCTCCGATCACACCCGCCTCGTTGCCCAGGGCCGCCGCGACCACCCGGGCCTCGGGTCGATACCCGCGTCCGGTCAGCCCCTTGGCGAAGGCCCGCCGCGCCGGGTCGAGCAACAATCCACCGGTCTCCGACACTCCCCCGCCGATCACGAACAGCTCCGGGTCGAAGGCCGCCGCCAGATTGGCCAGCCCCACCCCGAGCCAGGTTCCGGTCTCCTCCATGAGCTCCCGGCAGGCTCGATCACCCTTACGCGCCAGTTCGCTGACCAACGACCCGGTGATCAGGCCCGGATCACCGCCCACCTCCTGGCGCAACGCCTCGGCCACCGGCGACTCGGCCACCACCAGTTCGCGCGCCTCCCGGGTGAGGGCGTTGCCGCTGGCGTACTGCTCCCAACAGCCCCGGTTTCCACACTCACAACGGTGCCCACCGGGCACCACCGTCATGTGTCCGAACTCACCGGCCAGACCGTAGCGTCCCCGGCGCAACCGACCCTCCGAGACGATCGCCCCGCCGATCCCGGTGCCCAGGTTCACGACCACCACTTCGTCGACGCCTAGGGCGGCGCCCGCGCGCACCTCGGCCCAGGCCGAGGCGTTGGCGTCGTTCTCCACCACCACGGGCAGGCCCAGGCGCACCGACAGGGTGTCCCTGAGCGGTTCCTCCCGCCATGACAGATGCGGGGCGAACAGGACCTTGGATCTTCGTTCGTCGACGAACCCCGCGGCGCCCACGCCCACGGCCCGCACGGTGTACTCCCGGCGCAGCTCCGAAACGACCGAGACGATCGTGTCCTCCACCACGGCGGGGTTCTTGCTGCGTTCGGGGGTCTGGGTGCGCAACCGCGCCAGTACCCGCCCGCCCGGTGTCACCACGGCCGCGGCGACCTTCGTGCCACCGATGTCCACACCGATCGTCAGCGAGTGCCCATAGCGCGCGTTCGTCGTCATGACCGTTTCACTCCACTGACCCTAGGCGGCCGCTCCTCGGACGGAGCCGCATCAACACGAACGAAAACGCGCACCCGGACCGCTCTGTGCCCGGATGCGCGCGAAAACCCGAAAAATCCCCGGAAGGGACGACTTGCAGTGTTCCTCTAGCCGAGGGCGGAACGCACCACTCCGGCGAGCCGCTCGGCGACCGCGGTGGCCTGTTCCTGTGCGGGTGCCTCCACCATCACGCGGACCTTCGGCTCGGTGCCGCTGGGACGGATCAGCACGCGGCCGGTCTCCCCCAGTTCGGTCTCGGCCTCGCGCACGGCGGCGGCCAGCTCCTCGGAGTCGGCCGCACGGTCCTTGTCCACGTCGGGCACGTTGATGAGCACCTGCGGGAGCCGGGTCATGACCTTGGACAGCTCGGCCAGGCCCTGCTTGTGGTGGGCCATGGCGGCCAGCAGGTGCAGACCGGTGAGGAGCCCGTCGCCGGTGGTGGCGTGATCCAGCAGGATCACGTGACCGGACTGTTCACCGCCCAGGCCGAACCCGCCGCGCTTCATCTCCTCCAGCACGTAGCGGTCACCCACCGCGGTCTCCACCACGTTGATGCCCTCGCGCCGCATGGCGAGTTTGAGTCCCAGGTTGGACATGACCGTCACCACGAGGGTGTCCTCGGTCAGTCGTCCGGCCTCCTTGGCCTCGGTGGCCAGGATCGCCAGGATCTGGTCTCCGTCGACCACGTCGCCGTCGGCGTCCACGGCCAGGCAACGGTCGGCGTCACCGTCATGGGCGATGCCGGCGTCGGCACCGTGCAGACGGACCGCCTCCTGGAGCGTGGCCAGGCTGGTGGAACCGCAGCCCTGGTTGATGTTGTGGCCGTCGGGGGCGTCACCGATGGCGATGACCTCGGCGCCCGCCCGACGCAACGCCTCGGGGGCGACCGCGCTGGAAGCGCCGTTGGCGCAGTCCACGACGACCTTCAGGCCCTCCAGTCCGTGTGGCAGGGAGTTCAGGACGTGCCGGGTGTACATCTCGGCGCCGTCGTGGGACTCGGTGACCCGGCCGACCTCCTCGCCCACGGCGGGGGTGGAGGGCACACCCATCATGCCCTCGATCTCCTCCTCCAGGGCGTCCGCGAGCTTCTGGCCGCCCTGGGCGAAGAACTTGATCCCGTTGTCCGGGGCCGCGTTGTGGCTCGCCGAGAGCATCACCCCGAAGTCGGCCTCCAAAGCACCGGTGAGGTAGGCGACCGCGGGGGTGGGCAGCACGCCCACCTTGACGACGTCCACGCCGGTGCTGGCCAGCCCGGCCACCACCGCGGCCTCCAGGAATTCACCGGAGGCCCGCGGGTCACGGCCCACTACGGCCAGCGGGCGCCGGTCGCCCTCGGCCCGGGTGAGGACGCGCGCCGCCGCGATGGACAGGTCCAGGGTGAGCGAGGCGGTCAGGTCACGCCCCGCGAGACCACGTACACCGTCAGTTCCGAACAGCCGTGCCACAGGCGTCAGCCCCTTTCGAAAGCGGCACCGGGCTTCCGGCACCTGTGAAGTTCAGCGTGGCGGAGAGCGCCACCGACGAAAAACAAAAGCCCGTACGCCGCCCCCTGTTGCGGAGACGACGTACGGGCGAAAGCTCAGCCGAGCGTGTGCCGGCGCATGAGCATTAGCGCTTGGAGAACTGCGGAGCCTTGCGCGCCTTCTTCAGACCGGCCTTCTTCCGCTCGACCTCGCGGTCGTCACGGGTGAGGAAACCGGCCTTCTTCAGGGTCGGGCGGTTGTTCTCCGGGTCCAGCGAGGCCAGGGCGCGGGCGATGCCGTGACGCAGGGCGCCGGCCTGTCCGCTGGGGCCGCCACCGTCCAGACGGGCGAAGACGTCGTAGGCGCCGTCGAACCCGAGGGAGGTGAAGGGGTCCTTGATGGTCTGCTGGTGGACCTTGTCCGGGAAGTAGGCCTCAAGCGGCTTACCGTTGATCTTCCACTCGCCGGCGCCCGGGGTGATCCGGACTCGGGCCACGGCCTTCTTGCGACGGCCGGTGCCGGCGCTCGGGCCGGACGCGGTGGGAACGTAAGCGGCGGTCTGCTCATCGGACTCGCTGGTGTACTCGGAGGGGAACTCCTCCGGGTTCTCGGCGAAATCCTGGGCGACGTCTTCGATGCCGGTGGGCTCGGCCACGGTTAACCTCGTGTTTCCTGTGAAAGTCTGCGAACGCCTACGCGGGCTGCTCGATCTTGGTCATTTCGAACGGGACCGGCTGCTGGGCCTGGTGCGGGTGCTCAGGACCGGCGTACACCTTGAGCTTCTTGGCCATCTGACGACCAAGGGTGCCGTTGGGCAGCATTCCCTTGATGGCCTTCTCGATGGCCCGCTCGGGGTTCTTCTCCAGCAGGTCGGCGTAGGCGACCGAACGCAGACCACCGGGGTAACCGGAGTGGCGGTAGGCGCGCTTCTGCTCGAGCTTGTTACCGGTGAGCGCGACCTTGTCGGCGTTCACGACGATGACGAAGTCGCCGGTGTCGATGTGGGGCGCGTAGTAGGGCTTGTGCTTTCCCCGAAGCAGCGTGGCGATCTGGCTCGCCATACGCCCGAGCACGAGATCGGTAGCGTCGACAACGTGCCACTGACGCTGGACATCGCTTGGTTTGGGGCTGTATGTACGCACGATCGTTCGCCTTCGCTCTTCATTCGGCTGCCACATCCCGAACGGGATGGTGGACTCGTATTACGGAACACCCCAACGGGTGCGGGGCCGGAAACAGCCCTCATGTTGCGGGGCTGTTACGTTGGCCGGATGTCCCATGTCCAATCAGGACGACCCGGTCGTGAGTGCGCAGACGATGGTGCGTGGATCGGCACCCAACTTCGGGAGTTTTGGGGCCCACGGCAACTCAACGCACAACGACGAAATATCCTACCCGCCCACCCTAACGCAGGTCAAAGCAAGCGCCGGGTCGACCGGTGGGATCATCGTCTTGGCGGGAAAGCGCCGGGACGGGTTCACATCCGTGACCTCTCCGCCTTTTATTATGCCCGTTGTCGGGAGTGCTTCGTCCTGCCCCCGGCCGCGGGTTGGTTACCCTGGCTCCGAAAGGCCGGTCTCAGCCCGATATGACGGGCGACGACGTGTTCCTTGGAGACGCCCGTCACGGTCGCCGACCCCATACGGACGCCACAAGCGCGGGAAAACGGCGAACCGCGGACCAGTCCCACCCTCAGAGCATTCGGAGACTCCCATCAGTACGCATCCGAACCCGCCTCATCACGGTTCCGACGGACGCCCCCTCCCACCGGACGGCGAAGGCCAGGACCTGCTCGGAGGACCCCGATCCCCTTCTGAGGGACAGCCTTCCACATCGGGCCCCGGGCAACAGCACGGCACGCCGCCGGCGCAGGGGTTCCCGCCCCCGCCGCCGCAGCCCGGCGTCCCGACCGGGCCGCAGCATCCCCAGGGCCCGCAGGGCGGCCCCCAAAGACCGCCCGGGCCTCCGCCCGGCCCCGGCCCGCAGATGCCTCCGGGTCCTCCCCAGGGCCCGCCACCGAACATGCCCACCGGCGGCCAGCCCGGAATGGGACATATCACTCAGAGCGGACCTCCGCCCGGGCCGCGCGGCCCGGGCGGCCCGGGGCAACCCATGCCTCCAGGCGGCCCGGTCCCACCGCACGGCATGCCGCCCGGCCCACCGCCCAAAGGACCGCAGAGCGGCCCCCAGATGCCTCCCAGGCCTCCCCAGGGGCCCGGACCCCAGGGCGGCCCCCCAATGCCCCCTGGGCACCCTCAGGGCCCGCCACCGAACATGCCCACCGGCGGCCGTCCCGGAACGGGCCCGGGCCGACCGCCCATGTACCAGCAGGGCCCGCCGCCTCCCGGCGCGCTCCCTCCGGCTCCCCCCAAGGAGGAGCCGGTCTTCCCACCCGACGCCATGGGCGCCACCCAGAACATGAACGCGGTTCCCGGCCCGAGCGCCGGTGCCGCGGCCCGCCCGCTCTACCGCGACGAGGTGCCCGAGGACGCCGGCGCGGACACGGCCCAGTTCGACGTCCAGAACGCCTCCTACGACGACTACGACGATTACTACGACGACGGCTACGACGACCGCCGTCCCACCGGTTCCAACAAGCGCAACGTGCTGATGGGCGTCGGCTTCGCCGTCCTGCTGCTCGTGGTCGGCGGCGGCGTGTTCCTGTTCGCCAGCGGCGGCCTCGGCGGTGGTGGCGGCGACGCCGCCACCGTCGCCGACGAAGGCGGCGACCCGGGCAGCCTGGCCGCCGAGGCCCTCTTCCCCGAAGAGGTGGAGGTCGAGGGCCAGGGGACGTTCACCCGTGTGGCGGTCGACGACACCGAGGACTGCGCCAGTGGCACCCACGGCGAATACGGCGAGGTGCTCGGCTCCCAGGAGTGCCGCCAGCTGGTGCGCGCCTCCTACCTGAGCGAGGACCAGAACCACGCGGTCACCGTCGGTGTCGCCGCCATGCCCGGCGACACCGAGGCCGAGGAGGCCCTGTCCGCGCAGGACCTGGTCGGCGCCCAGTGGTTCGCCGGTCTGCCCGGCGAGGAGGGCAGCCCGGCCGAACGCCTGGGCTACTCCGGAGGCCACGGCAGCAGCGGCCAGTGGGGCCGTTACCTGCTCTTCTCCCTGTCGGCCAACAGCGACGGCAGCGGCGACGAGGAGACCGACGCCACCGAACTGCGCGACATCGGCGACGGCTTCATCGACGTCGCCTACGACAAGCTCGTCGAGGACCGTTCCTGATCTGAGGTGCTCGAACACGAGACGGCGCCACCCCGTTCGTCCACGGATCGTGGATCGAGGGTGGCGCCGTCTCACGTACTAGGGGTCTACCCCGTGTGCCCCTTGCAGGGCAGCTCACGGACGCGTCGGGTGAGGGTGGCGCGCTCGGCCAACTCCTCGTCGGCCGGGTAGCGCACCTCCTCCAGGCTCAGCCCCTGGGGACCGACCACGTGCACCGACGAATCGCGCACGGCGGCGCCCAGGATCCGTCCCGGCCACGCCACCCCCTGACGGCCGTCCCCGACCGCCAGGAGCGCGCCCACGAGCGCGCGGACCATGTTGTGGCAGAACGCGTCGGCCTGGATCGTGCCGGCCAGAACGTACTCCTCCTCGCGCACCCACGACAGCCTCAACAGCTCGCGGATCGTGGTGGCGCCCTCCCGCTTCTTGCAGAAGGCCGCGAAGTCGTGCTCCCCGACGAGCAGGGCCGCCGCCTCGTTCATCCGGTCCACGTCCAACGGGTGCCGGTGCCAGAGCACGTCCCGGCGGCGCAACGGCTCCACACCGTAGGGCGCGTCGCTCACCCGGTACACGTAGCGGCGGAACAGCGGCGAGAACCTGGCGTCGAACCCGGGCGGGGCCACACGCACGGCGTTGACCCGAACGTCCTTGGGCAGGACCCCGGCCAACCGGCGCAGCACACGCTCACCCTCGTTCTCCCAGGTCCCGCTCGGCACGTCGATCTGCGCTACCTGACCGCGGGCGTGCACCCCCGCGTCGGTGCGTCCCGCGCAGGTCACCGACGCCTCCGGGAGCCGCAGCACCTTGGCCAGCGCCGACTCCAGCTCACCCTGCACGGTCCGACGGGTCGGTTGGGTCGCCCAACCGGAGAAGTCCGTTCCGTCGTAGGCGATGTCCAGCCGCAGCCGGACGGTCTCGTTCTCGTCCATCCCCATCCGTTCCACCTCGCCGGCCACCCCGGTCCGGACAAAAGAGAAGTGCCCGACCCCCACAAGGGTCGGGCACTCACGAGGGCTTCGCGCGGGCCTGCCGGCCACGCACGGGCACCCTACTTGCTCTCGGCGCTCTCCTCGGCGGCCTCGGGGGCCTCCTCGGTCTTGGCCTCGACGGTCTCCTCGGCGGGAGCCTCAGGGGTCTCCTCGACCGGGGCGGCAGCGGCGGCCGGAGCGGCGGGGGCGCTCAGCGCCTCGACCAGCTCGATGACAGCCATCGGGGCGTTGTCGCCCTTGCGCGGACCGATCTTGGTGATGCGGGTGTAACCACCGGGGCGGTTCTCGAAGCGCGGACCGATCTCGGTGAAGAGCTCGTGCACGATCGACTTGTCGGTGATCTTGGTGAGCACCTGACGACGGGCGTGCAGGTCACCGCGCTTGCCGAGAGTGATGAGCTTCTCGGCGTACGGACGCAGGCGCTTGGCCTTGGCCTCCGTGGTGCGGATACGGCCGTGCTGGAACAGCGAGGTGGCCAGGTTCGCCAGGATGTGCCGCTCGTGCGCGGGCCCGGAACCCAGACGGGCGCCCTTGGTAGGCGTGGGCATGTTTTCGTTCTCCTAGTGATGCGGTCCGCGGCCGCACTCGGCCGGGGACCATTGGGCGACGAAGGTCTAGAACTGCTCCGTCTCGACGAAGGACTCACCCTCGTCGTCCTCGGAGCCGAAGGAGTCGGCCGCGGTGCCGGGGTCGAATCCGGGCGGGGAGTCCTTCAGGGACAGGCCCATGTCGACGAGCTTCTGCTTGACCTCGTCGATGGACTTGGCACCGAAGTTCCGGATGTCCAGAAGGTCCTGCTCAGAGCGGGCAACCAGCTCGCCAACGCTGTGGATGCCCTCACGCTTGAGGCAGTTGTAGGAACGAACCGTGAGGTTGAGGTCCTCGATCGGCAGCGCCAGGTCGGCCGCCAGGGCGGCGTCCGTCGGCGACGGGCCCATGTCGATGCCCTCGGCGTCGACGTTGAGCTCTCGCGCCAGACCGAACAGCTCGACCAGGGTCTTGCCCGCGCTGGCCACTGCGTCACGGGGACGGATGGCCTGCTTGGTCTCGATGTCGACGATCAGGCGATCGAAGTCGGTGCGCTGCTCGACACGGGTGGCCTCGACCTTGTAGGTCACACGCAGCACGGGCGAGTAGATGGAGTCGATCGGGATACGACCGATCTCCTGGCCCTGCTGCTTGTTCTGCGTCGCCGAGACGTAACCGCGGCCGCGCTCGACCGTCAGTTCCATCTCCAGCTTGCCCTTGCCGTTGAGCGTGGCGATGTGCAGGTCGGGGTTGTGCACCTCGACACCGGCCGGCGGAGCGATGTCCGCGGCGGTCACCACGCCCGGGCCCTGCTTGCGCAGGTACATCAGAACCGGCTCGTCGTGCTCGGAGCTGACGACAAGGCCCTTGAGGTTGAGGATCATCTCCGTGACGTCCTCCTTGACACCGGGCACGGTGGTGAACTCGTGCTCGACGCCCTCGATGCGGATGCTGGTGACAGCCGCGCCGGGGATGGAGGACAGCAGCGTACGCCGGAGCGAGTTACCGATGGTGTAGCCGAAACCCGGCTCCAGCGGCTCGATGACGAACTTCGAACGCCACTCGGAGATGGTCTCCTCGGTGAGCGTCGGACGCTGTGCGATCAACATGGTCCGTGTCTTCCCTTCCACATGGCCGACCGCTATTTGACGGCCACCGGATGGACACCGCCCGGTCGACGGTGTCCCCTGTTCGGATTCCTACCCGGTCCGCCCCTCACCCCACCAGGGTGGAGGCGAACCGCACCACGAGGCGCCCGCGGGTAGGAGACGCGGGCGCCGGTGCCGACTCAGACGCGGCGGCGCTTCGGCGGGCGGCAGCCGTTGTGCGGAACCGGGGTGACGTCCTGGATGGAGCCCACCTCAAGGCCGGTCGCCTGCAGCGAACGGATGGCGGTCTCGCGGCCCGAGCCCGGGCCCTTCACGAAGACGTCGACCTTACGGACGCCGTGCTCCTGAGCACGACGCGCGGCGGCCTCGGCGGCCATCTGGGCGGCGTAGGGGGTGGACTTACGCGACCCCTTGAAGCCGACCTGACCCGAGCTGGCCCACGAGATCACGGCACCGGTCGGGTCGGTGATGCTGACGACCGTGTTGTTGAACGTGCTCTTGATGTGAGCGTGCCCGTGGACAATGTTCTTCTTTTCCTTGCGGCGCACCTTGCGCGCGGCACCCTGACGGCCCTTAGGCGGCATGCGTGAAACTCCCAGAGATCATCGGTCCGTTGATTACTTCTCGGACGCGGTCGACAGGTCCGAGGCGGACTACTTCTTGGCCTTCTTCTTGCCGGCCACGGTCTTCTTCTTGCCCTTACGGGTACGGGCGTTGGTCTGCGTGCGCTGACCACGCACCGGGAGACCACGACGGTGACGGATGCCCTGGTAGCTACCGATCTCCATCTTGCGACGGATGTCGGCCTGGACCTCGCGTCGCAGGTCACCCTCGACCTGGTAGTTGGCGTCGATCCAGTCGCGCAGCTTGACCAGGTCCTCTTCGGACAGCTGGTGGACGCGCGTGTTCCCGTCGACACCGGTGTTCTTCAGGGTTTCGAGGGCGCGAGTGCGACCAACCCCGAAAACGTACGTGAGAGCAATCTCCACCCGCTTGTCGCGGGGGAGGTCTACGCCGGCAATACGTGCCATGTGGGCGAGACTCCATCCATGCATGTGCGGAGGTCTGACCCGTTCCTTCCTCTCGTCGCCCAATCGACGAGGCCCCGGCCTCCGACCGAGGGTTCTCCCCCACCACCAACGGGCGGGAGATCGGAACAGGTTTTTCGTTGTTTCGTGGGCCCGGTCGAGGAGGAACTCCCCTACCCGGGTCCGGTGCGACACGGAAGTCGCGGCCGGCGAACCGGGGCTTGGTCAGCCCTGGCGCTGCTTGTGCCGCGGGTCCGAGCAAATGACCATGATCCGGCCGTTACGGCGGATCACGCGGCACTTCGCGCAGATCTTCTTCACGCTCGGCTTGACCTTCATGGTGACTCCGAACTCATCACATCACCAGTCACGGGCCGTTCGGCCCCGGACGGGCTACTTGTAGCGGTAAACGATGCGCCCGCGCGTGAGGTCGTACGGGCTCAGTTCCACGACGACACGGTCGTCGGGAAGAATACGAATGTAGTTCATCCGCATCTTGCCGCTGATGTGGGCAAGAACCTGGTGCCCGTTATCGAGCTCTACCTTGAACATAGCGTTGGGTAGGGACTCGACAACGGAACCCTCGATCTCGATGGCGCCGTCTTTCTTTGCCATGTCCTCCACGCCTCGCTCATCGATTTGGTTGATCAGGACGACCCGACGCGACCTGAGTGGTCCCTCGCATGACGCGACGGCCCCGGCGACCACGGATACACCGCGTCACCGACGCCGGAACACACTGGAAGTCCAGGCCAACTGCAAGGCTTACGTCGATAAGAAGACGTGGCACAAAGAAGGCAGACTGACCCAACAGCCCGCGTATGGGCAGTGACAGTCTATCCCCTTCCGGCAAGTGCTCTCGACACGAGAGCAGAGCAGCCTACACGCTCCGCCTCACCGGACGAAACACCCGCCCTGAAGGACATCCCAGTCCCTCGGCCATCGGGGGTTACCGTTCGGGCGCCGTCAGGGTTCTGGAGGGGCCGGCGGTGGGATAGCACGCTTTTCGCTATCCCACCAAAGGCGCCGAAGGTTCCTGACTTATTTGGCGCCCGAACACGCCAAAGCGCTAGCGGCGGCGCTAAGCGACAGGGTCTTCGGGGTCCGGGCCGCCTCTTTGGGCGGCCAGGACCCCGAACGTCACCACGAGCATCAGGATTCCCCAGGGCGCCAGCACCCACAGGAACCACGGATACGACGCGTCGGTGGTCAGGTACAGGATGAGCCAGATGGTGAAGCAGAGGATGTTGACGCCACCGTAGAGCCACCACGGGACCATCAGGGCCGGGTCTCGCAGGCGCAGCGGAGGTGCCGCCACACCCATATCGAAGCCCACCGGGCTCTTGGTCTCCACGACATCCCTCTCGGGAAGGTCCGCGGTCACCCCGGCGAGGTCGTCCGCCGTCTTGGCCTTGTACGCCCGACCGAGGCGTTCGGTGAACTCCTCGTGGTCCAGCCGCCCCTGAGCGAAGTGTTCCTGGAGCAGCCGCGCCACCTGATCACGTTCGGAGTCGGAGGTTCGTATGGAAGGCCCCGGGTCGGACACTGTTCGTACCTCGCCTTTGCACCGGTGAGTGGTCGCCACCCCATCGCCGGATTCCGACGGGACGCGGGGGTGGGCCCGCCGTCACCAGGTCGGCTGGACGAACCCCATCGCGTCGATTTTATCGCGGTTGGACTCGCGTGCGGTCAGCACCATCGGACCATCCGCGGTGATGGCCACGGTGTGCTCGAAGTGGGCGGCACGACGGCCGTCCTTCGTCACGACCGTCCATCCGTCGTCGAGTTCCACCACGTCGTGCTTGCCCAGCGTGGTCATCGGTTCGATCGCCAGGCACATGCCCTCGCGAAGACGCATGCCCTTGCCGCGCTTGCCGTAGTTGAGCACGTGCGGGTCCATGTGCATCTGCGTGCCGATGCCGTGGCCGCCGTACTCGCGCACGTTGCCGTAGCCACCGTTCTGCGAGATGTGGCCGCCGATCGCGTGACCGATGTCCCCGAGGCGCTTGCCCGGGACCATCTCGGCGATCCCCCGCCACATGGACTCCTCGCACACGTCCATCATGGTCAGGTCCTCGGAACGGGCCTCGCCCACCGCGATCGTGACCGCGGAATCGCCGTGCCAGCCGTCGAGGATGGCGCCACAGTCGATGGAGATGATGTCCCCGTCGGCCAGCACACGCTCGGAGCTGGGGATGCCGTGCACGACCTCTTCGTTCACCGAGGCGCAGATCGAGCCGGGGAAGCCGTGGTAGCCCTTGAACGACGGGATGGCCCCGGCGCCCCGGATCACCTTCTCGGCGATCGAGTCGAGTTCGAGGGTGGACGCTCCGGGCCGCACCGCGGCCCGGAGGGTGTCCAGGGCGTCGGCCACGACCTGGCCCGCCGCCCTCATCTTGGCGATCTGTTCCGGCGTCTTGATCTGCACGTCGGGATCGGCCTTGCCGAACATCAGGTGGCCGACCTCTTCTCGGCGATGGCCGCCTTCGCGCGCGCCGTCACCTCCGCCACGGGGCCCGTGGCGGAGATGGTGGCCAGCAGACCCTCACCGGAGTAGTACTCGACCAGCGGCGCGGTCTGCTCGCGGTAGACCTTCAGGCGGTGCCTGATGGTCTCCTCGCGGTCGTCCTCGCGCTGGTACAGCTCGGCGCCCTCGTTGTCGCACTTACCCGCCACGTTCGGGGCGTCGTACTCGACGTGGTACACCCGACCGCACTCTGGGCAGGAACGACGACCGGAAAGCCGCTTGACGACCTCCTCCTCGTCGACCCTCAGCTCCAGGACGACGTCCAGGTTCGAGCCGAGGTCGGCGAGCATCCCCTTGAGCGTCTCCGCCTGGGGGACGTTGCGCGGGAACCCGTCGAGCAGGAAGCCCGCCGTGGCGTCGCCCTTGGCCAGTCGGTCCTTGACCATGGCGTTGGTGATCTCGTCGGGGACGAGGTCGCCACGGTCCATGAACTCCTTGGCCTTCTTGCCGAGTTCGGTACCACCGCTGACGTTGGCCCGGAAGATGTCACCGGTGGACACCTTCGGGATCGACAGCTCTTCCGCGAGGATCTGGGCCTGGGTGCCTTTACCGGCCCCAGGCGGCCCCACCAATACAGCTCGCATTTATCGCAGAAAACCTTCGTAGTTCCTCTGCTGGAGGTGACTCTCGATCTGCTTCACCGTGTCCAGCCCGACACCGACCATGATCAGGATGCTCGTCCCGCCGAAGGGGAAGTTCATGTCGGCGCCGGTGGCGCCGAGAGCGACCATCGGCAGGAGAGCGATCACACCCAGGTACAGAGAGCCGGGAGTCGTGAGCCGAGTGAGCACGAAGTCGAGATACTCGGCGGTCGGACGCCCTGGTCGGATACCCGGGATGAACCCACCGTACTTCTTCATGTTGTCGGCGACTTCGGTGGGGTTGAAGGTAATCGCCACGTAGAAGAACGCGAAGCCGACGATCATGACGAAGAAGGTCGCCATGTAGACGGGGTGAGTGCCGGTGAGGAAGTAGGTCTGGAAGAACTGCGCCACCGGATGGGTGGACTCCTGTCCCAGAAGACCCACGATCAACTGCGGGAGATACAGCAGGGAGGAGGCGAAGATCACGGGGATGATGCCCGCCTGGTTGACCTTCAACGGGATGTAGGTGGAACTACCCCCGTACATCCGCCGACCCACCATGCGCTTCGCGTACTGCACCGGGATACGGCGCTGGGCCTGCTCCATGAACACCACGGCGGTGATCAGGGCCAGACCCGCGATGCAGATGATGGTGAAGATCCAGACGGAACGCTCTTCGTACAGACCCATGATCGAGGACGGGAAGACCGCGATGACCTGGGTGAAGATGAGCAGCGACATACCGTTGCCGACACCGCGCTCGGTGATGAGCTCGCCCATCCACATGATGATCACGGTGCCACCGGTCATCGTGAAGACGATGGTCACCATCGTCATGATGTCCTGGTTGGGCATGTAGGACGAGACCGGGATGGAGTTCTGGAACAACGCACCGGTGCGGGCCATGGCCACGATGCTGGTCGCCTGCAGCACCGCCAGCATGAGCGTGAGATAGCGGGTGTACTGGGTGATCTTGCCCTGACCGGCCTGGCCCTCCTTCTTGAGGGACTCCAGGCGGGGGATGACCACCGTCAGCAGGTTGATGATGATGCTCGCGGTGATGTACGGCATGACCCCGAGCGCGAACACCGCCAGTTGCAGAAGCGCGCCACCACTGAACAGGTTGACCAGGGCGTAGACGCCGGACTGGTCGGCTGTGGTGATGGTCTCCATCTGTTCCCTGATCGCCGCCGAGTCGATGCCCGGCGCCGGGATCACCGATCCCAGGCGGAACAGCGTCAGGATGAACAGTGTGAACAGCAGCTTATTGCGCAGGTCGGGCGTGCGGAATGCACGAACGAACGCACCTAGCACGTCTCCTCCTGCGCGGCTTCGGCGGCGGAACGGGTTCCAGACATCGCGGCCGATCCTGAATCGTCGTAGAACGTCAGCAACAGGCACGTCGCCCATTGCTCGGAAGTACTCACATTACGTCAAGCGGGGAGCTCAAACAGATGGCACTGTAACAGCCATCACCCAACAGCAGGGTTCGTGAGCCATAACGATCAACACTCACAACGCGTGAGGGCGCCCGACCAGCCGATCCTCGCGGATCCTGCCGGGCGGACGCCCCCAAACGCGCATCGTAGGGAAAACCCCTACAGCTCGGTGACGGTGCCACCGGCGGCGGTGATCTTCTCCTTCGCCGAGGAGGAGAGCGCGTTGACGCTCACCTGCACGGCGACGGTGATCTCACCGGTGCCCAGCACCTTGACGGGCTGGTTCTTGCGAACCGCGCCCTTGGCGACCAGACCCTCGACGGTGACCTCGCCACCCTCGGGGTAGAGCTCGCTCAGCTTGTCCAGGTTGACGACCTGGTAGGTCGTCTTGAACAAGGCGTTGCTGAAGCCCTTGAGCTTCGGGACCCGGCGGATGAGGGGCATCTGCCCACCCTCGAAACCGGGCCGAACGGTGTTACGAGCCTTCGTGCCCTTGGTACCGCGACCGGCGGTCTTACCCTTGGAGGCCTCGCCACGACCCTTGCGGATCTTGGACTTGTTGGCACCCGGGGCGGGACGCAGGTGGTGGAGCTTGAGCGGCTCGTCGGGGTTGTAGTCGCTCATTCTGCGACCTCCTCGACAGTGACGAGGTGCGAGACGATCGTGATCTGCCCGCGAACCTCAGGGCGGTCCTCACGGACGGTGGACTTACCGATCCGGCCCAGACCCAGCGACTGGAGAGCAGCGCGCTGCTTCTCCTTGCCACCGATCTTGGAGCCGGTCTGCGTGATCTTGATCTTTGCCATGATCAGGCTCCTGCCTTCGCCTCAGCACGAGCGCGCAGCATGGCGGCCGGGGCGACGTCCTCGATCGGCAGACCACGACGGGCGGCGATCTCCTCGGGCTGGTTGAGGCCCTTCAGAGCGGCCACCGTGGCTCGCACGATGTTGAGCGGGTTGGACGAACCGAGCGACTTGCTCAGGACGTCGTGGATACCGGCGCACTCCAGGACGGCGCGGACCGGACCACCGGCGATCACACCGGTACCCGGGGCCGCGGGACGCAGCAGGACGACACCCGCGGCATCCTCGGCCTGGATCTGGTGCGTGATCGTGCCCTGGACGCGGGGGACGCGGAAGAAGCTCTTCTTCGCCTCCTCGACGCCCTTGGCGATGGCGGCCGGGACTTCCTTGGCCTTGCCGTAACCGACACCCACCATGCCGTTACCGTCACCGACGATGACGAGCGCGGTGAAGGAGAAGCGACGGCCGCCCTTGACGACCTTCGCGACCCGGTTGATGGTCACGACCTTCTCGATGTAGGAGACACCCTTGTCTGCGGCGCCGCCGCGGCGATCGTCACGGCGATCACGCCGCTCGCCACCGGCGCCGCGCCGCGGTGCTGCAGCCATCAGTGGTTCCTCTTCTCGTGGTTGTTCTCGGCCTGTACAACGGTCATCAGAACTCCAGCCCGCCTTCGCGCGCCGCCTCGGCGAGCTTCACGATGCGGCCGGCGTACCGGTTACCGGCACGGTCGAAGACGACCTTGGTGATGCCGGCGTCCTTCGCGCGCTGCGCGACGAGCTCACCGACCTTCACGGACTTGTCGGACTTGGTGCCCTCGGCGCCACGCACATCCGACTCGACGCTGGAGGCGGCGACCAGGGTGTGACCCTTGGTGTCGTCGATGACCTGCGCGACGATGTGCTTGGAGGAGCGGAAGACGGCCAGACGGGGACGCTCGGCGGTGCCCACGACCTTCTTGCGCACCCGGAACTGGCGACGCTTGCGAGCGGTGGTGGCCTTCGCGGTGCGCTTGCGGCTCACGGTGATGCCCATGCCTACTTACCAGCCTTTCCGGCCTTGCGGCGGATGTGCTCACCCTGGTAGCGCACGCCCTTGGCCTTGTACGGGTCAGGCCTGCGCAGTCCGCGGATGTTCGCGGCGACCTGGCCCACCAGCTGCTTGTCGATGCCCTCGACGTGAAGGATCGTCGGCTTCTCCACGCGGAAGGAGATGCCCTCCGGCGGTTCCACCACGACGGGGTGGCTGTAGCCCAGCGAGAACTCCAGGTTGGAGCCGCGAGCCTGCACCCGGTAACCCACGCCGTGGATTTCCAGAGTCTTGGCGTAGCCCTTGGAGACACCCTCGACGAGGTTCGCGATCATCGCACGGTTCAGACCGTGCAGCGACCGGTTCTCCGGCTTGTCGTCGGGACGCGACACCGTGACCACACCATCCTCGAAGGAGGCGGTGATGGGCTCGGTGATCGTGTGCTTCAGTTCGCCCTTCGGCCCCTTGACAGTGACGTCTTGCCCGTTAATCGTGACCTCGACGCCCTTGGGGACCGAGAGCGGCAGTCGACCGATACGCGACATGCTTTTCGTCTCTCCCTATTCCCTATTACCAGACGTAAGCGAGGACTTCGCCGCCCACGCCACGCTTCTTGGCCTGCTTGTCAGTCATCAGGCCGCCGGACGTCGAAATGATGGCCACACCGAGGCCACCCAGAACGCGAGGAAGGTTGTCCTTCTTCGCGTACACGCGGAGACCGGGCTTGGACACCCGGCGGATGCCCGCGATGGAGCGCTCACGCGTGGGGCCGTACTTCAGCTCCAGGACGAGGCTCTGGCCGACAGTGGCCTCCTCGGTCCGCCACCCCTGAATGAAGCCCTCATGCTGGAGGACCTCGGCGATGTGCGCCTTGATCTTGGAAAACGGCATCGTCACGGTGTCGTGGTAAGCCGAATTCGCGTTACGCAGACGAGTCAACATGTCTGCGATCGGGTCGGTCATTGTCATGGCCGACTGGCCCTTCCTCACCGCGGTTTCCGAGTGCGGGCCTTTCCCAGAGCCTGCCTTCCGCGAGGTTTCCCCCGTGAAGTGCACAAACGGACCTTCGGCGTGGTCGTGGGCACCGCTGTCCCCGTGGGACTGCCGTGCCCTGGTGAATGAATTTCGCTTCCCGTCGAACTCCGTCGTGGAGGACGACGGTTCCTGCGTCGAGCCACCGGGAAGGTGGCGTCTCCGGGGGCCGACCGCGCTCACGCGCTTGGTCGGCCCTGCCGGAAACTACCAGCTCGACTTGGTGATGCCGGGCAGCTCGCCCCGGTGCGCCATCTCGCGGAAGCAGATACGGCACAGGCCGAACTTCTTGAAGACGGCACGCGGGCGACCGCACCGCGAGCATCGAGTATACGCCCGAACGCCGAACTTCGGCTTCCGGTTCGCCTTTGCGATCAGGGACTTCTTAGCCATGGTTAACCCCTCAGGCTTCCTTGAACGGGAAACCGAGCCGCTTGAGCAGGCTGCGGCCCTGGTCGTCGATGGTGGCGGTGGTGACGACGGTGATGTCCATCCCACGCTGCCTGTCGACCTTGTCCGGGTTCACCTCGTGGAACATGACCTGCTCGGTCAGACCAAAGGTGTAGTTCCCGTTCCCGTCGAACTGCTTCGGGGAAAGGCCACGGAAGTCCCGGATACGGGGCAGGGCCAGGGAGAGCAGCCGGTCGAGGAACTCCCACATCCGGTCGCCGCGCAGCGTCACGCTGGCGCCGATCGGCTGACCCTCGCGCAGCTTGAACTGCGCGATGGAGTTCTTGGCCCGGTTGATCTTCGGCTTCTGCCCGGTGATCGCCGACAGGTCGGCGATCGCGCCTTGAATGAGCTTCGCGTCACGAGCCGCCTCGCCGACGCCCATGTTCACCACGATCTTCGTGAGACCGGGGATCTGCATGACGTTCTCGATGCCGAACTCGTCCTTGAGGCCCGCAACGATCTCGTTGCGGTACTTCTCCTTGAGCCGCGGCATCGGAGGGGCGGTGATGTCGTTGGTAACCGTCATCAGATGTCCTTACCGGTGCGGCGGGAGACGCGAACCTTGGTTCCGTCCTCCTCGAAGCGGTAGCCGACCCGGGTGGCCTTACCGTCCTCAGCGAGCGCAACGTTGCTCACGTGGATGGTGGCCTCCTTGGTGACGACCTCTCCCTGCTCGCCACCGGCGGGGTTGGCCTTCCTGTGCTTCTTGACCAGGTTGACGCCCTCGACGATGACACGGTCTTCCTTGGGAAGGGCCTTGACGACCTTCCCCGTGGCACCCTTGTCCTTGCCGGCGAGAACGATGACCTCGTCGCCAGATTTGATCTTCATCGCTTAGAGCACCTCCGGCGCCAGCGAAATGATGCGCATGTACTTCTTGTCACGCAGCTCACGGCCCACCGGGCCGAAGATGCGGGTGCCTCGCGGGTCCCCACCGTCCTTGATGAGCACGGCAGCGTTCTCATCGAAGCGGATGTAGGAGCCGTCGGGCCGGCGGCGCTCCTTGGCGGTGCGCACGATAACGGCCTTGACGACGTCGCCCTTCTTGACTCCAGCGCCAGGCAGGGCGTCCTTCACCGTGGCGACGATGGTGTCGCCCATCCCGGCGTAGCGCCGACCCGAGCCACCGAGAACACGGATGGTAAGGATCTCCTTGGCACCCGTGTTGTCGGCGACCTTGAGTCGCGACTCCTGCTGAATCACGTCTGCTCCTGATGTGATGCGTGCGGTCCACTGCCGCACGGCTAGGTGGTCTCACCCCTCGCGACGGCGGCCGACAACTGGTGTCGGCCGCCGACAGGCCGGGGTTACTTAGCCTTCTCCAGGATCTCCACGACGCGCCAACGCTTCGTCGCGGAGAGCGGCCGGGTCTCCATCATGAGGACCCGGTCACCGACGCCACAGGAGTTCGCCTCATCGTGGGCCTTGTACTTGGTCGTCCGACGGATGACCTTGCCGTACAGGGCGTGCGTGACGCGGTCCTCGACCTCGACGACGACGGTCTTATCCATCTTGTCGCTGACGACGAGGCCTTCACGCGTCTTGCGGTCGTTACGGGCCGCGGTCTGGTTCTCAGTCATTCGGCTGCTTCCTTCGTCTCCTCAGCCGACTCACCAGACAGCGGGACGATGCCCAGCTCGTGCTCGCGCATGACCGTGTAGATCCGCGCGATCTCGCGCTTGACCGTGCGAAGACGGCTGTGGTTGTCGAGCTGGCCGGTGGCGGCCTGGAAGCGGAGGTTGAAGAGCTCTTCCTTGGCTTCCTTGAGCTTGGTGACCAGGTCCTCGACGGACTGGTCGCGCAGCTCATGGGCAGTCACGGACTTCGCCATCACTCCCCCTCACGCTTAACAAACTTGCACTTCATCGGGAGCTTGTGCATCGCACGGCTCATGGCCTCCTTGGCCACCGCCTCGGGCACGCCCGACAGCTCGAACATCACGCGACCGGGCTTGACCGGCGCGACCCACCACTCGGGCGAACCCTTACCGGAGCCCATGCGGACCTCGGCGGGCTTCTTGGTCAGCGGACGGTCCGGGAAGATGTTGATCCACACCTTGCCGCCACGCTTGATGTGACGCGTCATGGCGATACGAGCGGACTCGATCTGACGGTTCGTCACGTAAGCGGACTCAAGAGCCTGGATACCGTACTCACCGAAGGTGACCCGGGTCCCGCCCTTGGCCTTGCCACGAAGGTCCGGGTGGTGCTGCTTGCGGTACTTGACCTTACGAGGAATAAGCACTTGTCAGCTCCCCTCGGTCTTCGGGGCCTCGGCGGAGGCGCCGGCCTTGGCTTCGGTCTGACCGCCACCCGCGGGGCCACCGCGACGGCGGCGCTGCGGACGCTCGCGGCGCTGACCGCCACCGGCGGTGCGCTGCGCGGCCTGAGCGGCCTCACGCTCGGCGCGGGTCACAGGGGCGTCGCCCTTGTAGATCCACACCTTCACACCGATGCGACCGAACGTCGTCCGGGCCTCGAAGAAGCCGTAGTCGATGTCGGCGCGAAGCGTGTGCAGCGGGACCCGACCCTCGCGGTAGAACTCCGAGCGGGACATCTCTGCCCCACCCAGACGACCACCACACTGGATACGGATGCCCTTGGCACCGCTCTTCATCGCGCTCTGCATGGCCTTGCGCATCGCGCGGCGGAACGCCACGCGGCTGCTCAGCTGCTCGGCGACGCCCTGGGCGACGAGCTGCGCGTCGATCTCCGGGTTCTTCACCTCGAAGACGTTCAGCTGCACCTGCTTGCCGGTCAGCTTCTCGAGGTCCGTACGGATCCGGTCGGCCTCCACGCCGCGGCGGCCGATGACGATGCCCGGCCGGGCGGTGTAGACGTCCACGCGGACACGGTCACGGGTGCGCTCGATCTCGACCTTGGAGATGCCCGCGCGCTCCATGCCACGGGTCAGCATCCGACGGATCGCGACGTCTTCCTTGACGTAGTCCTTGTAGGACTTGTCGGCGTACCAGCGACTCTTGAAGTCGGTGGTGATGCCGAGGCGGAACCCGTGCGGGTTGATCTTCTGCCCCACTATCGGGTCCTTTCCTTCGTCTTGGACGAGGCACGCGCGTCCTCGGCGACGACCACGGTGATGTGGCTCGTACGCTTGGTGACACGGAAGGCCCGGCCGAAGCCTCGCGGGCGAATACGCTTCAGGGTCGGACCTTCGTCCACCCAGACACGCTCGACCACCAGGTTCTCCCGGTCCAGCTTGTCGTTGTGCTCGGCGTTGGCGATGGCGCTGTCCAGCACCTTGCCAACGGGCTCACTCGCCGACTGGGGAGCGAACCGGAGCACCGCCTGCGCCTCGTCAGCGGGCAACCCGCGAATAAGGTCCGCCACCCGGCGAGCCTTGCGGGGCGTAACGCGGACGAACCGCGCCTGTGCCCTCGTTCCCATCGCTTTTCCCTCGCTCACGGAAAATATCTTCTCCACTCACCATGGAGAACATTGTTCTTACAACTGCTGCAACCGCTAACGGCGGCTACGGCGGTCGTCCTTGACGTGGCTACGGAAAGTACGCGTGGGAGCGAACTCACCGAGCTTGTGGCCGACCATCGACTCCGACACGAACACCGGAATGTGCTTGCGGCCGTCGTGGACGGCGATCGTGTGACCGATCATCTCCGGGACGATCATGGACCGCCGGGACCACGTCTTGATGACGTTCTTGGTCCCCTTTTCGTTCTGTGACTCCACCTTCTTGATGAGGTGGCCGTCCACGAAGGGGCCCTTCTTAAGGCTACGTGGCATCAGACGTGCTCCTTACCGCTTCTTCTTACCGCTACGCCGACGCCGCACGATCAGCTTGTCGCTGGCCTTGTTCTTGGCCCGGGTCCGGCCTTCCTTCTTGCCCCAGGGGCTGACCGGGTGACGACCACCGGAGGTCTTGCCCTCACCACCACCGTGCGGGTGGTCGACCGGGTTCATCACCACACCACGGACGGTCGGGCGCTTGCCCTTCCACCGCGAGCGGCCGGCCTTGCCCCAGCTGATGTTGGACTGCTCGGCGTTGCCGACCTGGCCGACCGTGGCGCGGCAGGAGATCTCCACCAGGCGCATCTCACCGGAGGGCATACGCAGCGTGGCGTAGCCGCCCTCCTTGGCCAGGAGCTGGATCTGCGATCCGGCGGAGCGGCCCAGCTTGGCACCGCCGCCCGGCTTCAGCTCGACCGCGTGCACGAACGTACCCGTGGGGATGTTGCGCAGCGGGAGGCAGTTGCCCGGCTTGATGTCGGACTGGGGGCCGTTCTCGACCTTGTCGCCCTGCGAGAGGCCGGCGGGCGCCAGGATGTAGCGCTTCTCACCGTCCACGTAGTGGAGCAGGGCGATGCGAGCGGTGCGGTTGGGGTCGTACTCGATGTGAGCGACCTTGGCCGGCACACCGTCCTTGTCGTGGCGACGGAAGTCGATCACGCGGTAGGCGCGCTTGTGACCGCCACCCTGGTGACGAGCGGTGATCCGGCCGTGGCCGTTACGACCGCCCTTGGAGTGAAGCGGACGGACCAGGGACTTCTCCGGCTCCGAACGCGTGATTTCGACGAAGTCGCTCACGCTGGAGCCGCGACGACCCGGCGTCGTCGGCTTGTACTTACGAATGCCCATCTTCTTCGCGCATTCCTTTACGTGTTACTTGATGTACAGCGGTCAGACCCGAAAGGTCACTGACCGAAGATGTCGATGCGGTCACCCTCGGCGAGGCTGACGATCGCGCGCTTCGTGTCAGGACGCTTCCCGAAACCGAAGCGGGTGCGCTTGCGCTTGCCCTTCCGGTTGATCGTGTTCACGCCGGTGACCTTCACTTCGAAGATCTTCTCGATCGCGATCTTGATCTGGGTCTTGTTGGCGTCCGGGCGAACGATGAACGTGTACTTGTTCTCGTCCATGAGCCCGTAGCTCTTCTCGGAGATCACCGGCTCGACGATGATGTCCCGGTGGTCGGCGATCCTCACTGGTCGTCCTCCTCGGACTCAGCGGCCTTCGAGGTACCGGCCGCGTGGGCCAGGAACTCGGCGTAGCCCGCCTCGGTGAAGACCACGTCGTCCGAGTACAGGACGTCGTAGGTGTTCACCTGGTCCGCGTCGAGGATGTGGACCTCTTCGAGGTTGCGCAGGGCGCGCCGGTTGTGCTCGTCCTCACGAGCCAGGACGACGAGGACCTTGTCGGACTCGGTGACCTGGCGCAGCGCCTTGAGGGCGGTCTGCGTGAGCTTGGTGTCCGCGTCATCGGCCACGAACCGGCCGACGACGTGGATGCGGCCGTGGTTGGCCCGGTCGGTGAGGGCACCACGCAGGGCGGCGGCCTTCATCTTCTTCGGGGTCCGCTGGCTGTAGTCACGCGGCTGGGGGCCGTGAACGACGCCACCACCGGTGTACTGCGGGGCGCGGATCGAACCCTGACGGGCGCGACCGGTTCCCTTCTGGCGGTAGGGCTTCTTGCCACCACCGCGGACCTCGCCGCGGGTCTTGGTGGCGTGCGTGCCCTGACGGCCTGCGGCCAGCTGGGCGTTCACGACCTGGTGCAGCAGCGGAATGCTGACCTGCTGGGCGAAGACGCTCTCGGGAAGCTCGACGCTGCCCTTGGAGCCGCCCTCAGGGTTCTTGACCTCGATCTGGGTCATGGCTTACTTGTCCCCCTTCACAGCGGTGCGGACGAGCACCAGACCGCCGTTGGGACCGGGCACCGCACCCTTGACCAGGATGAGGCCCTTCTCCGCGTCCACGGAGTGAACGGTCAGGTTCTGGACGGTCTTGCGCACGTTGCCCATGCGCCCGGCCATCCGCATGCCCTTGAAAACGCGGCCGGGCGTGGCGCAGCCGCCGATGGAGCCGGGCGAGCGGTGGGTGCGGTGCGTACCGTGTGAGGCCGAGAGGCCCGCGAAGCCGTGACGCTTCATCACACCGGCGAAGCCCTTACCCTTGCTCTTGCCCGTGACGTCGACCTTCTGGCCGATCTCGAACGTGGCCGCGTCGACTTCCTGGCCGAGCGTGTACTCGGAGGCGTCGGAGGTGCGGACCTCGACGTAGTGACGGCGCGGGGTCAGGTCGTGCGCGCGGAGGTAGTCGCCCAGGGGCTTGTTGACCTTGCGCGGGTTGATCTGCCCGTAGCCGAGCTGGATGGCGGAGTAACCATCGGTGTCCGGAGTCCGGATGCGGCTCACGACGCACGGACCGGCCTTCAGGACGGTCACGGGAACCATCTTGCCCGCGTCGTCGAAGACCTGGGTCATGCCGAGCTTTTCGCCCAGAACTCCCTTGATCTGCTTGGTGGCCATGTCAGTGCGTCCTTAAAGCTTGATCTCGATGTCAACGCCGGCCGGGAGGTCGAGTCGCATGAGCGAGTCGACCGTCTTCGGGGTCGGGTCGATGATGTCGATCAGCCGCTTGTGAGTGCGCATCTCGAAGTGCTCGCGCGAGTCCTTGTACTTGTGCGGCGATCGGATGACGCAGTAAACGTTCTTCTCCGTCGGCAGCGGCACCGGGCCCGCGACCTGTGCGCCAGTTCGCGTCACGGTCTCAACGATCTTCTTCGCCGAGCTGTCGATGACCTCGTGGTCATAGGCCTTTAGCCGAATGCGGATCTTTTGTCCCGCCATATGGCCTGTTCGTCCTTCGCTTCAGTGTCCGTAACGGTGAGCAGTTCCGGTCACAGAAGCCCAGGCCCGTCGGCGGAATCCGCCGGCTTCTTGGCCTTGAGCCCCTATTCCCTTGAGAAACCGCAACAGGGCTTGCCCCTGCGGTGCGTCACCGTCACAGAGCCCGATGACGTCTTGTCAATGTGGTGGGTGGGCCGCGTCTCCGCGGCCCACCCACCACGTCGGGGTGGTTCCGGTTGGGACCACCCCGGCGTGTGTACTAGCTGAGGATCTTGGTGACGCGACCCGCGCCCACGGTCCGGCCACCCTCACGGATGGCGAACTTCAGGCCCTCTTCCATGGCGACCGGCTGGATGAGCTGGACCGTCATACCGGTGTTGTCACCGGGCATGACCATCTCGGTGCCCTCCGGCAGCGTCACGACGCCGGTGACGTCGGTGGTGCGGAAGTAGAACTGCGGGCGGTAGTTGTTGAAGAACGGCGTGTGGCGGCCACCCTCGTCCTTGGACAGGATGACGACCTGACCCTCGAACTGCGTGTGCGGGGTGGTCGTGCCGGGCTTGATGACGACCTGGCCACGCTCGACGTCCTCGCGCTTGATGCCGCGCAGGAGCAGACCGACGTTGTCACCGGCCTGGCCCTGGTCGAGCAGCTTGCGGAACATCTCAACACCGGTGACGGTGGTGGTCTGCTTGTCTTCCTTGATGCCGACGATGTCGACGGTCTCGTTCACGTTGACGATACCGCGCTCGATACGACCGGTGACGACGGTGCCGCGACCGGTGATCGAGAAGACGTCCTCGATCGGCATGAGGAAGGGCTTCTCGGTGTCACGCTGGGGCTCGGGGATGTGGGAGTCCACGGTGCCCATGAGCTCCAGGATGGCCTGGCCCCACGTGGCGTCGCCCTCAAGCGCCTTCAGAGCGGAGACCTTGGTGACGGGGGTGTCGTCACCGGGGAACTCGTACTCGCTGAGCAGCTCACGGACCTCGAGCTCGACGAGCTCGAAGATCTCCTCGTCGTCCACCATGTCGGACTTGTTCAGGGCGACGACGATGGCCGGGACACCGACCTGGCGGGCCAGGAGCACGTGCTCCTTGGTCTGCGGCATCGGGCCGTCGGTGGCGGCGACGACCAGGATCGCGCCGTCCATCTGGGCCGCACCCGTGATCATGTTCTTCACGTAGTCGGCGTGACCGGGGCAGTCGACGTGGGCGTAGTGACGCGCCTCGGTCTGGTACTCGACGTGAGACACGGAGATGGTGATACCGCGCTCGCGCTCCTCGGGAGCGTTGTCGATGTCCGCGAACGGAGTGAACGGGTTCAGCTCCGGGTACGCGTCGTGCAGCACCTTGGTGATGGCCGCGGTCAGCGTGGTCTTGCCGTGGTCAATGTGACCGATGGTGCCGATGTTGACGTGCGGCTTGGTCCGCTCGAACTTTTCCTTCGCCACTGGAAGTCTCCTAGACGTACAGATCTATCTGACTGTGGTCCAACCCCGCGGGCACGGGGAACAGCCGGGTTAGTTGTTCGCGACTACTCGCCGCGAACCTTCGCCACGATTTCCGTGGCGACAGCGGACGGAACCTCCGCGTAGGAGTCGAACACCATCGAGTAGTTGGCTCGACCCTGCGTGCGGCTACGAAGGTCACCCACGTAGCCGAACATTTCCGAGAGGGGCACGAGGGACTTGACCAGTCGGACACCGGAACGCTCGTCCATGGACTGAATCTGTCCACGGCGAGAGTTCAGGTCGCCGACCACGTCGCCCATGTACTCCTCAGGAGTGGTGACCTCAACGGCCATGACCGGCTCCAGGAGAGCCGGCTTCGCCAGCCGGACGGCCTCCTTGAAGGCCATCGAACCGGCGGTCTTGAACGCCATCTCCGAGGAGTCGACGTCGTGGTACTGACCATCGGTCAGCGACACCTTGATGCCGACGAGCGGGTAGTGCGCGAGAACGCCCAGCTCAGCGGCCTCCTGGCAGCCGGCGTCGACCGAGGGGATGTACTCCCGCGGGATACGGCCACCGGTGACGGAGTTGACGAACTCGTAGCCGGAGGCGACACCGTCCTCGGACAGCAGCGGCTCAAGGTCGATCTTGACCTTGGCGAACTGGCCCGAACCACCCGTCTGCTTCTTGTGGGTGTAGACGTGACCTTCGACCTTCTTGCGAATGGTCTCGCGGTAGGCCACCTGGGGCTTACCGATGTTGGCCTCGACCTTGAACTCGTCACGCATGCGGTTGACCAGCACCTCAAGGTGCAGCTCGCCCATGCCGGAGATCACGGTCTGACCGGTCTGGTCGTCCGTGGCCACCTGGAAGGAGGGGTCCTCCTCGGCCAGGCGCTGGATCGCGATGCCCAGCTTCTCCTGGTCGCTCTTGGTCTTCGGCTCGATGGCCACCTCGATGACCGGAGCCGGGAAGGTCATGGACTCCAGGACGATGGGCGACGCCTGGTCGCACAACGTCTCACCGGTGGTGGTGTCCTTCAGACCCATGACGGCGACGATGTCGCCGGCACCGGCGCTGGGGATCTCCTCGCGCTTGTTGGAGTGCATCCGGTAGACCTTGCCGATGCGCTCCTTGCGGCCCTTGATGCTGTTCAGCACCTGGGTACCGGCCTGGAGGACACCGGAGTAGATCCGCACGTAGGAGAGCTTGCCCAGGTGGGGGTCGCTGACGACCTTGAAGGCCAGGGCGGAGAACGGCTCGTCCACGCTCGGCTTGCGCTGGAGCTTGGTCTCCTCGGTCTCGTCCTTGGGGTCGTGGCCCTCGATGGCCTCGACGTCCATGGGCGAGGGGAGGTAGGCGATGACCGCGTCGAGCAGGGGCTGCACGCCCTTGTTCTTGAACGCGGTGCCGCAGACCACGGGCACGGCGGTGCCGGCGATGGTGGCACGACGGATCGCGGTGACGAGCTGCTCCTCGGTGGGCTCCTGGCCCTCGAGGTACATCTCCATGATCTCGTCGTCGGCGTCGGCCAGCGTCTCGATGAAGGACTCGCGAGCCTCGCGAGCGGCCTCGACGTGGGTGTCCGGGATGTCGACGGTGTCGTACATCTCGCCCAGCGGCGTCTCGGCGCTCCAGAGGTAGGCCTTCATCTTCACGAGGTCGATGACGCCCTGGAAGTCGCTCTCCGCACCGATGTTCAGCTGGATCGGCATGGCGTTCGCGCCGAGGCGCTCACGGAACATGTCGACACAACGCTGGAACTCGGCCCCGATCTTGTCCATCTTGTTGACGAAGCAGATACGGGGAACGCCGTAGCGGTCGGCCTGACGCCAGACCTGCTCCGACTGGGGCTCGACGCCTTCCTTGGCGTCGAACACCGCGACGGCACCGTCGAGCACACGCAGCGACCGCTCGACCTCGACCGTGAAGTCGACGTGGCCGGGCGTGTCGATGATGTTGATGGTGGTGTCGTTCCACTGGGTGGTGATCGCAGCCGAGGTAATGGTGATACCCCGCTCCTGCTCTTCCTTCATCCAGTCCATCGTCGAGGCGCCATCGTGCGTCTCGCCGAGCTTGTGGTTGACACCGGTGTAGTAGAGGATCCGCTCGGTCGTCGTCGTCTTGCCCGCGTCGATGTGGGCCATGATGCCGATATTGCGGACCTTCTCAAGGTCTAGCAATGTCTTAGCCATGAGGCTCGTCCTTCGGTCTGTTCAGGTCCAGCCGCTTTACCAGCGGTAGTGGGCGAAGGCCTTGTTCGACTCGGCCATCTTGTGCGTGTCCTCACGCTTCTTGACGGCCGCACCGAGACCGTTGCTGGCGTCGACGAGCTCGTTCATCAGACGCTCGGTCATGCTCTTCTCACGACGCTGACGCGAGTAGGAGACCAGCCAGCGCAGGGCCAGCGTGGTGGACCGGGAGGCGCGAACCTCGACCGGAACCTGGTAGGTCGCGCCACCGACACGGCGGCTGCGGACCTCAAGCGCGGGCTTGACGTTGTCCAGAGCTCGCTTCAGAACGACGAGCGGGTCCTGACCGGTCTTCTCACGAGCGCCCTCGAGGGCGTCGTAGACGACGCTCTGAGCGATGGAGCGCTTACCGTCGAGCAGCACCTTGTTGATCAGTGCGGTGACGAGCGGCGAGCCGTAAACCGGGTCGGTGATGAGCTGGCGCTTCGGCGCCGGGCCCTTGCGCGGCATGCTTACTTCTCCTTCTTGGCGCCGTAGTGACTACGGGCCTGCTTGCGGCCCCGGACACCCTGGGTGTCGAGCGAACCGCGGACAATTCGGTAGCGGACACCCGGCAGGTCCTTCACACGACCACCGCGAACAAGCACGATGCTGTGTTCCTGAAGGTTGTGACCAATGCCGGGGATGTAGGCCGTGACCTCGATGCCGCTGCTCAGCTTGACGCGAGCGACCTTACGCAGAGCGGAGTTCGGCTTCTTGGGCGTAGTGGTGTAGACACGCGTGCACACACCACGACGCTGCGGACTCCCCTTCAGCGCCGGGGTCTTGTTCTTTGCGACCTTGTCCTGTCGGCCCTTGCGGACCAGCTGCTGGATGGTGGGCACCGCGTCTCCGTCTTCCTCGTGACCTACGCCGGTTCTCGTAGCCGATATCGCTATTGACCTGCTGAATTTCCCGAAACTCCCCGACCCCCGCAGTCGGGCGTGTCGACCTCGTTCCCGAACACGGGAACGGAAGCACACCCGGCCATGAGGCCGATTCGCAGGAGAGGGGTTCACATGCGCCGCGCGCCTCGTATCCGTCCCGTAAAAGGACTGGGGGCACCGCGCACATGTGTGACCCGTCGACTCACGGGCACAATCACACAGGCTACCGCTACCAGACCAGGCGGTCAAAACGGTGTGCGAGTTAGCGAGAACAAACGGAACCGGTTCTCGCGTAGCCGTGGGTCACCCCTAGTCTACGCGCTCTCCGACTCGTTTCGCCCCAGGTTTCCCCTGGAATGTGGCTGGAGGGCCCTCACAAGAGAACGGCCGCTTCCGGAGGGCCCATTCTCCCCCCGAAAGCGGCCGTCTGGCTACAGAATCACCAAGATCGCGACGGAGATCACCGTCACCACGATGCCGGCCACCGCGAATACGGTGCCGGTCGTGATCAGACCGAGTCCATCGAGGGTCCCCCGCGACCCCCGGATCTCCTTCTTGGCCCTGGGTCCCGTGACGAACAACGCGAGGATCGCGGTGATCACACCGAGGAACGGGATCAGCGAGGCGACGCCCAGCCACAGGGTCCGCATCGCACCCGGATCGGTGTCGGCCAGGAAGTCGACGCTCTCGTAACCGGGATAGGAGTCGCCGGCCTCTCCCCCGAGGGGGCGGTCCTCGAAGCCCGGGAAGTCCTCAACGATCCGGTCACGGCGGCGACGGCTCGACCTCGGACGTTCGGTCATCCCGTAGTCGGCGGGGGTGAAGCCGTCCTCGTACTCGGGATCCCCCTCTTCGGCGACCTGTTCCTCCGCGGCCTCGTACCGGGGCTCCGGGCCGTCGTCCGGAGCCTCGCTCCAGGCGTCGGCGGGGCCCTGCGGGTGGGACCCGAAGGGTGACGCCAGGTCGGAGGGGAGCCCGGCCACGGGCGGGGTGGGGCGGTCGTCGAAACCGAGCTCGTCCCGAACCCGATCGTCGTAACCCTGGTCACCGTAGGCGCGGTCCTCGTAGGCGCGGTCCTCGTAGGCCCGGTCGCCGAAGCCCTGCTCCGGGTACCCCGGCTCCCGATGGCCCTGGTCGATGTACCCCTGGTCCGCGTATCCACGGTCGTAGTAGGCGGGTTCGTCGTAGCCGCCGATGTTCCTGTCACCGCCCGCGGGCGCCTCCGGAGCACGGTCGATCGAACGCGCGCCGGCCGTCCCGTAGTCGTCGAGGCCACGACCGTCGAACCCGAGTTCGTCGTGGGGCATCGCGGGTCCGGTACCGGTCCCGTACCCCGACGGTTCCTCGTCGTAGGCGGGCGAGCCGAACATCCGGGTGGCGTTGTCGGCGCCCCGGCTCCAGGAGGGTTCCTCGACCGGGTCCGGGCCGTATCCCCCCGGTTCCTCGGTCTCCCTGGCCTTGGCCCGCGACTGCATGTTCGCGATCGCGGCGAGCGGGTCCTCGGATGAGGGCACCGCCGCGGACAGTGCTCCGGTATCGGGGCCGTTGTCCCCTTCGGTACCGACCTCGTCCAGACCGGTGGGCTCGAATCCGCTCTCGCCACGACGACGCCGCTCGGCGTCCCGGACCACGTCCGGCAACCGCGGGTCGTCGCGGTCGAACGCCCAGGTGTTGCCACTGCCGGTGCCCAGACCCCCGTCGTCTGCGGGCATCGAGTACCTGGAAGGGGCGGAGAGCTCGTCGTAGGGCTCCGTGTACCTCTCGCCGGGCCGCTCCCCCGGCGGCGCCTCCTCGACCGGGGACGCCTCGTGGCGGCGATCCTCCAGGTAGGAGGGAGCGGGGTCGTGCCAACGCTCCGGCTCGGACCCGGCCCAGGGCTCGGCCGCACCGGTGCTCCCTCGATCCGGCACGGGGCTCGGGCCCGGGGTCCAATCGTCCAGACCATCGGTGTCGTACCGGGGCACCGGGTGCTCCGCGGCAGCGGTGTCGGCCGCCCACACGTCCGCGGACCGCGCACCGGGGGTCGCCTCATTCGCCCAGGAGTCCTGGGCGGCAACGGGACCGTTCTCCTCCGATTCCTCGGGCGGCAACGGGACCTGCGCGCTGGCGGCGATGCCCGGATAGCCTCCGGTCCGGCTCTCGCCCTCCTCCGGCTCCCAAGCGGGCTCACGCTCGGGCTCGACGCCCCACGACGGTTCCGCTCCGGGAGGGACCTCGGAGGACACGTTCTCCGGGGGGGAGACCGTGTCCTCGTCGTGCCGGGGCCACGGCGGCTCGGCGGGGTCCCGGGGTTCGGTGGACGGCTCCCAGGACGGCACTCGCGAAGCCGAGGCTCCGGCCGGGATCTCCCCGGTCGGGGCACCCCACTCGGGGTGCGTGTTCGGCACCGAGGGCTCGACCGGCGTCGAGGACGTGTTCGGAGACTCCCAGGCGGGCGGACGCTCACCCGGGATACGTGTCACCGGTTGATAGGCACCACTACCCGCACCCGGGTAGGAGATGCCGGGCGGCCCCTGGGGCTCGGGGCTCACCGCGGGGGGTGTGGGCGGAGCGCCCAGCGCGTCAGGGTAGGGCTCCACCAGGGCCGGACGCGACGTGCTCAGCCCCGAGTACCCGCCGCTGTCGGGAAAGACCGCGGCCGCTTCATTCGGGGCGTCGCCCTCGGGCTCCGCCCCTTCATTGTCCATGGGGTCCTGGTAATCGGACTGTGTTCGGAAACGGTTCTCACTGGGCTTGAACCAGGAGTCCGCGTCCTCTCCGGACGACCGGTTCCCCGGCTCTCCGCCCCCGTTATCGTTCACTTGCCTGCTCTCCCGCCGGCGCCGTGGCGCCCTCTCCCCGTCAACACAGCGGTGTGTCGACCCACAACGACGAAACGGCGGCGGAGCCACCCCCCGTGATGGGGGTGGCCGACCGCCGCCGTCAGCTCAGCCAACGTTCAGTTCGGCTGCTTACCGGTTGTACGGCCCGAAGTCGTACTCCTCCAGCGGCACGGCCTCTCCCGAACCCTGCCCGAAGGTGTACTCACTCGGCTCCTCGTAGCCGGACACCGAGTACATCGAGGCCTTGGCCTCCTCGGTCGGCTCGACCCGAATGTTCCGGTACTGCGGAATGCCCGTACCGGCCGGGATGAGCTTACCGATGATCACGTTCTCCTTGAGGCCGAGCAGTGGGTCGCTCTTGCCGTGGATCGCGTTCTCGGTGAGCACCCGGGTGGTCTCCTGGAAGGAGGCCGCGGACAGCCAGGACTCCGTGGCCAGCGAGGCCTTGGTGATCCCCAGCAGGACCGGACGCCCGGCGGCGGGCTGGCCGCCCTCGGACACCACGCGCCGGTTGATGCGCTCGAACTTGGGCCGCTCGACCATCTCACCGGGCAGCAGCTCGGTGTCGCCGGACTCCAGGATGTTCACTCGCTTGAGCATCTGGCGAACGATGATCTCGATGTGCTTGTCGTGGATGGACACACCCTGCGACTTGTACACCTCCTGGACCTCCGACACGAGGTGCTGCTGCACCGCGCGCGGGCCCTGGATGCGAAGCACCTCGTGCGGGTTGATCGCACCCTGGATGAGCTGCTGACCGACCTTGACGTGGTCTTCGTCGGTCACCAGGAGCTGGGCACGCATCGGGACCGGGTAAGCGATCTCGTCGGTGCCGTCGTCCGGGATGACGACGATCTTGCGGCTCTTCTCGGTGTCATCGATCCGGATCCGGCCCTCCATCTCGGAGATCGGGGCCACACCCTTGGGGATGCGGGCCTCGAAGAGCTCCTGGACACGGGGCAGACCGTGGGTGATGTCCAGACCGGCCGAACCACCCATGTGGAAGGTACGCATGGTCAGCTGGGTACCGGGCTCACCGATGGACTGTGCCGCGATGATACCGATCGCCTCACCGACGTCCACCGGCTTGCCGGTCGCCATGGAGCGGCCGTAGCAGGTGGTGCAGACGCCGATCTTCGCCTCACAGGTCAGCGACGAGCGGATGCGCACCCGGGTGACCCCGGCGGCGACCAGCTTGTCGATGTTCTGCTCGGAGGTGTCGGACAGGGCGGGCAGCACCACGTTGCCGTCGGCGTCCAGCACGTCCTCGGCGAGGGTACGGCCGAAACCGGTGTTCTCGACGTTGTGCTTACGACCGACGACGCCGGCGGCGTTCTTCTCACCGATCTCGTGCCACAGGGAACGGTCGGTGTTGCAGTCCACCTCACGGACGATGACGTCCTGGGCGACGTCCACCAGACGACGGGTCAGGTAACCCGAGTCGGCGGTACGCAGCGCGGTGTCGGCCAGACCCTTGCGCTGACCGTGCGTGGAGATGAAGTACTCCAGAACGGACAGGCCCTCACGGTAGGAGGACTTGATCGGACGCGGGATCGTCTCACCCTTGGTGTTGGAGACCAGACCACGGATACCGGCGATCTGGCGCACCTGCATCGGGTTACCACGCGCACCGGACTGGACCATCATCCACACCGGGTTGTCGGCGGGGAAGTTGTCCTCCATGTTCTTGGCGACCTCGGCGGTCGCCTCGGTCCACAGCTCCGTGAGCTCCTTGCGGCGCTCATCGTCGGTGATCAGACCACGGTCGTACTCGCGCTGCAGCTTGTCGGCCTTGCCGTCGTACCGGGCGAGGATCTCGCCCTTCTGCGGCGGCGCGACGACGTCCTCGATGCCGATGGTCAGACCGGACCGGGTGGCCCAGCGGTAACCGGCGTCCTTGAGGGCGTCCAGGGTCGTGGCGACCTGGACCTTCGGGTAGTTCTCGGCGAGGTCGTTGACCAGCGTCGAGACCTGCTTCTTGCCCACCTGGAAGTTGACGTACGGGTAGTCGACCGGAGTGGCCTCGTTGAAGAGGTACCGACCCAGGGTCGTCTCCAGCACGTACACGTCGCCCTGTTCCCAGCCCTCGGGCGGGGTCCAGTCCTTGGGCGCGGGAGCTCCGTCCGCGATCCGCAGGCGGATCTTCGCCTGCAGGTCGAGGTGGCCCAGGTCGAAGGCCATGATGGCCTCCGACGGCGAGCGGAACGCACGGCCCTCGCCCGCGGCGCCGGCCCTCTCCGTCGTCAGGTAGTACAGACCGATGATCATGTCCTGGGTGGGCATGGTCACGGGCTTGCCGTCGGACGGCTTGAGGATGTTGTTGGTGGCCAGCATCAGCAGCCGCGCCTCGGCCTGGGCCTCGGCGGACAGCGGCAGGTGCACGGCCATCTGGTCACCGTCGAAGTCCGCGTTGAACGCGGTGCACACGAGCGGGTGGATCTGGATGGCCTTGCCCTCGACCAGCTGCGGCTCGAAGGCCTGGATGCCCAGGCGGTGCAGCGTCGGGGCACGGTTGAGCAGAACCGGGTGCTCGGTGATGACCTCTTCGAGGACGTCCCAAACGACCGGGCGGGACCGCTCGACCATGCGCTTGGCGCTCTTGATGTTCTGCGCGTGGTTCAGGTCGACCAGACGCTTCATCACGAACGGCTTGAACAGCTCCAGGGCCATCTGCTTGGGCAGACCGCACTGGTGCAGCTTCAGCTGCGGGCCGACGACGATGACCGAACGGCCGGAGTAGTCGACTCGCTTACCGAGCAGGTTCTGACGGAACCGACCCTGCTTACCCTTCAGCATGTCCGACAGCGACTTGAGCGGACGGTTACCGGGACCGGTGACCGGGCGCCCACGGCGGCCGTTGTCGAACAGCGCGTCGACGGCCTCCTGGAGCATCCGCTTCTCGTTGTTGACGATGATCTCGGGCGCGCCCAGGTCCAGAAGCCGCTTGAGTCGGTTGTTCCGGTTGATGACACGGCGGTACAGGTCGTTGAGGTCGGAGGTCGCGAAGCGGCCACCGTCCAGCTGCACCATCGGACGCAGGTCCGGCGGGATGACCGGGATGCAGTCCAGCACCATGCCCATGGGGCTGTTGGTGGTGTTGAGGAACGCCGAGACGACCTTGAGCCGCTTCAGGGCACGGGCCTTCTTCTGACCCTTGCCGGTACGGATGGTCTCCCGGAGCTTCTCGGCCTCCTCGTCCAGCTCGAAGTTGGACAGGCGGTCCTGGATGGCCTGAGCGCCCATGCCACCACGGAAGTACTTCCCGAAGCGGTCCCGCATCTCGCGGTAGAGCATCTCGTCGCCCTCGAGGTCCTGGACCTTGAGGTTCTTGAACCGGTTCCAGACCTCGTCGAGGCGGTCGATCTCACGCTGGGCGCGGTCGCGCAGCTGGCGCATCTCACGCTCGGCGCCCTCGCGCACCTTGCGACGCGCGTCGCCCTTGGCACCCTGCTCTTCGAGCTCGGCCAGGTCGGTCTCCAGCTTGCGGTGACGCTCCTCCAGGGTGGAGTCGCGACGCTGCTCCAGGTGCTGCTTCTCGACCGAGATCCGAGCCTCTAGCGACTGCAGGTCGCGCTCACGGCCCTCGGTGTCCACCCACGTGACCATGTAGGCGGCGAAGTAGATGATCTTCTCGAGATCCTTCGGCGCCAGGTCCAGCAGGTAGCCCAGGCGAGAGGGCACACCCTTGAAGTACCAGATGTGCGTGACGGGAGCGGCCAGCTCGATGTGGCCCATCCGCTCACGGCGCACCTTGGCGCGGGTCACCTCGACGCCGCAGCGCTCACAGATGATGCCCTTGAAGCGGACACGCTTGTACTTACCGCAGTAGCACTCCCAGTCCCGGGTCGGACCGAAGATCTTCTCGCAGAAGAGTCCGTCCTTCTCGGGCTTGAGGGTCCGGTAGTTGATGGTTTCGGGCTTCTTGACCTCGCCGTGCGACCACTGGCGGATGTCCTCGGCCGTCGCGAGACCGATGCGCAGCTCGTCGAAGAAGTTGACGTCGAGCACTTAATTCGTCCCCTGCTCTCGAAGAATGCGGAAGTTAGACCTCTTCGACACTGCTCGGCTCACGCCTACCCAGGTCGATTCCCAGTTCTTCCGCGGCGCGGAAGACGTCCTCGTCACTGTCCCGCATCTCGATGGACATACCGTCACTGGACAGCACCTCCACGTTCAGACAGAGCGACTGCATCTCCTTGATGAGCACCTTGAAGGACTCAGGGATGCCCGGTTCGGGGATGTTCTCGCCCTTGACGATGGCCTCGTAGACCTTGACGCGGCCCACCACGTCGTCGGACTTGATGGTGAGCAGCTCCTGAAGCGCGTAGGCGGCACCGTAGGCCTCCAGCGCCCAGACCTCCATCTCACCGAAGCGCTGACCACCGAACTGTGCCTTACCACCCAGCGGCTGCTGCGTGATCATGGAGTACGGACCGGTGGAGCGGGCGTGGATCTTGTCGTCCACGAGGTGGTGGAGCTTCAGGATGTACTTGTAACCGACGGAGATCGGCTCGGCGAAGGGTTCGCCGGTGCGGCCGTCGAACAGACGCGCCTTACCGTCGGTGTTGATGAGACGGTTGCCGTCCGCGTTCGGACGGACCGACTTGAGCAGACCGCTGAGCTCGGGGCCCTCCAGGCCGTCGAAGACCGGGGTGGCCACTCGCGAGTTCGGTTCGACCTCCGAGGCGCCGACCGCGTGGAGCGTCTTCTCCCATTCCTCTTCCGTGCCCTCGACGGACCAGCCGTTCTTGGCCAGCCAACCGAGGTGGACCTCAAGGACCTGACCGACGTTCATTCGGCCGGGCACACCGAGCGGGTTGAGGATGATGTCGACGGGAGTGCCGTCCTCCAGGAAGGGCATGTCCTCCTGGGGCAGGATCTTGGCGATGACGCCCTTGTTGCCGTGACGACCGGCGAGCTTGTCACCATCGGTGATCTTGCGCTTCTGGGCGACGTAGACGCGAACCATCTCGTTCACGCCGGGCGCGAGCTCGTCACCGTCCTCGCGGCTGAAGACGCGCACGCCGATGACCTTGCCGGTCTCACCGTGCGGAACCTTCAGGGAGGTGTCGCGGACCTCTCGGGCCTTCTCACCGAAGATCGCGCGCAGCAGGCGCTCCTCCGGGGTCAGCTCGGTCTCACCCTTGGGCGTGACCTTGCCGACGAGGATGTCACCGTCGACGACCTCGGCGCCGATCCGGATGATGCCCCGGTCATCGAGGTCGGCCAGGACCTCCTCGCTGACGTTGGGGATCTCCCGGGTGATCTCCTCCGGGCCCAGCTTGGTGTCACGGGCGTCGACCTCGTGCTCCTCGATGTGGATCGAGGAGAGGACGTCGTCCTGCACCAGACGCTGGGAGAGGATGATGGCGTCCTCGTAGTTGTGCCCCTCCCAGGACATGTACGCCACGAGGAGGTTCTTGCCCAGCGACATCTCGCCCTGGTCCGTGGAGGGACCGTCGGCGAGGACCTGACGCTCCTCGATCCGCTGGCCCTCGTGGACGATGGGGCGCTGGTTGAAGCAGGTGCCCTGGTTGGAGCGCTGGAACTTGCCCATCCGATACGTCTTGCGCGTGCCGTCGTCGGCCATCACGGTGACGTAGTCGGCGGTGACGTCCTCGACCACACCGGCCTTCTCCGCGAGGAGGACCTCGCCGGCGTCGGTGGCGGCGCGGTACTCCATACCGGTGCCGACGAACGGCGACTCGGCGCGCAGCAGCGGCACGGCCTGGCGCTGCATGTTGGAACCCATGAGCGCGCGGTTGGCGTCGTCGTGCTCCAGGAACGGGATCATGGCGGTGGCCACCGACACCATCTGGCGCGGCGACACGTCCATGTAGTCGACCTCGTCGGTGCTGACCTGCTCGAACTCCCCGCCCTTACGACGGACGAGCACACCGGCCTCGGCGAAGCTCCCATCGGCGTTCAACGGGGTGTTGGCCTGCGCGATGACGCACAGGTCCTCCTCGTCGGCGGTGAGGTAGTAGACCTCGTCGGAGACCTTACCGTCGATGACCTTGCGGTACGGGGTCTCCACGAAGCCGAAGGAGTTCACTCGGCCGTAGGCGGCGAGCGAACCGATCAGACCGATGTTGGGACCCTCAGGGGTCTCGATCGGGCACATGCGGCCGTAGTGGGACGGGTGGACGTCTCGGACCTCGAAGCCCGCGCGCTCACGGGAGAGACCGCCCGGACCCAGCGCCGAGAGGCGACGCTTGTGGGTCAGGCCCGCGAGCGGGTTGGTCTGGTCCATGAACTGGGACAGCTGCGAGGTGCCGAAGAACTCCTTGATGGAGGCCACGACGGGACGGATGTTGATCAGGGTCTGCGGCGTGATCGCCTCGACGTCCTGGGTGGTCATCCGCTCGCGGACGACGCGCTCCATACGGGCCAGGCCCAGGCGGACCTGGTTCTGGATGAGCTCGCCGACGGTGCGCAGGCGACGGTTGCCGAAGTGGTCGATGTCGTCGGTCTCGATCGGACGGAGGCCGAGGACGGTCTCCTTCTCGACCTCACCCGCGTGCAGGCGGACGAGGTAGTCGATCGTGGAGACGATGTCCTCTTCGGTGAGGGTCCCCTGCGTGAACTCGGTGTCCAGGCCGAGCTTCTTGTTGATCTTGTAACGACCGACCTTGGCCAGGTCGTAGCGCTTGGGGTTGAAGTACAGGTTCTCCAGCAGCGCCTGAGCCGACTCCTTCGTGGGCGGCTCTCCCGGGCGCAGCTTGCGGTAGATGTCCAGCAGCGCGTCGTCGGTACCCGCGGTGGGGTCCTTCTCCAGGGTGTTGCGGATCGACTCGTACTGGCCGAAACGCTCCAGGATCTGGTCGGTGGTCCAGCCGAGGGCCTTGAGCAGGACGGTGACGCCCTGCTTGCGCTTACGGTCGATGCGAACACCGACGAAGTCGCGCTTGTCGACCTCGAACTCCAGCCAGGCACCACGGGACGGGATGACCTTGCACCCGAACAGGTCCTTGTCGGAGGTCTTGTCGACGGAGGTGTCGAAGTAGACACCCGGGGACCGAACCAGCTGGGACACGACGACGCGCTCGGTGCCGTTGATGATGAAGGTGCCCTTGACGGTCATGAGCGGGAAGTCGCCCATGAACACCGTCTGGCTCTTGATCTCACCGGTGTCGTTGTTGATGAACTCCGCCGTGACGAACATCGGGGCGGAGTAGGTCATGTCCTTGTCCTTGCACTCCTCTTCGGAGTACTTGGGCGGTTCGAACCGGTGGTCACGGAACGAAAGGGACATCGTGCCCGAGAAGTCCTCGATCGGGCTGATCTCCTCGAAGATCTCTTCGAGACCGGACTGCTCCGAAACGTCCTTGCGGCCGGCGGCGCGGGCCGTCTCGCCCCGCGTCTTCCACGTGTCGTTGCCCAGCAGCCAGTCGAACGACTCGGTCTGCAGGGCCAGAAGATTGGGAACCTCAAGGGGTTCCTGGATACGGGCGAAAGAAACGCGGTGCGGACCAAGGGCGTTAGCGGAGGCGTTGCGCGAGGCTGCCAACAGGGGTCCTTCCGAAGGCTTGTGGCGGTTGAAGCGCGCACGCCAGACGATCCGTCACGAGAAGGACCGCCGCAACGCGGTTGAGACGGTCACTTCGAGCGGGAGCGGGCATTGTCGGAGCTTCCGGAGTAACAAACGGAAACGACGAAAAGCCGTTCACCGACACAGGGATCACCAAAGGGCAGCGCAAAAGAGCAGTGTAGCCGAACACTACACCGCTGTCCACTCACGGTCCACGGCGCCACTCACGACACCGGCAGGATCACCCCTGGAGGGCGATCCGTCAAGCCCGGTGGCCGCCGAACGCCACCGCACACGCCCCCGGGGGAAAGGCCCTGGACCATCAGGGTGAAACAGCGCGCCTGCCCTGGCCCCACGGGGGATTGTGAGCCAACGGACACCCGGAAGGATTCCCTCGCCCAAGGCGGGTAAACACTCCCCAACGGGTCCGTCAGGATTCCCGGGACGGGAGATTATCGCGTCCGAGGGACAGTTCGCACACGCGTACCCCTCCGTTCCCGGTTTCCCCTGGTCCGAGGGCCCGGGGACCGCAACAGCTTCGCACACCGAAGTCCCGTGTCCTGGCACGGACACGGCCGCGCCACGACAAAGGGGACGTTCGTTCCCGCTCGACCCGCGTACCGGCCACCCATGGGCCCGGGCCCTTCGACCCCGACCCGAGGATGGACACGGACACGAAAAAACGGCCGCCCCTCCCCGAAGGGAGGAACGGCCGCTCAGCGTAGACCAGCGGGCGTCTGAGGCCCGCGAGGGACTACTTGAGGGTGACGGTGGCGCCGGCGCCCTCAAGGGCCTCCTTGGCCTTGTCGGCGTTCTCCTTGCTGGCAGCCTCCAGCACGGCCTTCGGAGCGTTGTCGACCAGGTCCTTGGCTTCCTTCAGGCCCAGGCTCGTGAGGCCGCGGACCTCCTTGATGACCTGGATCTTCTTGTCGCCGGCGGACTCGAGGACGACGTCGAACTCGGTCTGCTCCTCGGCGGCCTCTTCGGCACCGGCGCCACCGGGGGCGGCGACGGCGACGGCGGCCGGGGCGGCGGCGGTGACGTCGAACTTGTCCTCGAACAGCTTCACGAACTCGGAGAGCTCGAGAAGGGTCATCTCCTCGAACGCGGCAAGCAGGTCATCGTTGCTGAGCTTCGCCATGATGCGATCTCTCTTTCTCTCATGACACGCGCGCCAACGGCACAGCGTGCGAGCCAATGGCCGGGCGCCGTCGGCACCCGCCGTGGTTCAAAAGGTTTAAGCGGCTTCCTCGGTGCGCTTGTCCGCCAGAGCCTGCGCGAGACGCACAGTCTTGGAGGGCAGCGCCTGGAAGACGGCGGCGGCCTGGCCCTGCTTGGCCTTGAGCGCACCGGCCAGCTTCGAGAGGAGAACCTCTCGGGACTCCAGATCGGCCAGCTTGGTGACCTGCTCGGCGTTCATCGACTTGCCGTCGACGACAGCGCCCTTGATCACCAGGGGCGAGTTCGCCTTCGCGAAGTCACGCAGACCCTTGGCGGCCTCGACGACGTCCCCGTGGACGAAGGCGATGGCGGACGGGCCTTCGAGCAGATCGGAGATCTGCTCGTCGACGCCGGCCTCCTTGACCGCGATCTTGGTCAGCGTGTTCTTGACGATGCGAAAACGCGTGCTCTGACCGAGGCTGTGGCGCAGTGCGGAAACCTGCGCGACAGTGAGCCCCCGGTATTCGGTCAGCACTGCGGCGTTCGACTCGCGGAGCTCGTCCGCGAGTTCGGCGACCGCGGCTGCCTTGTCCGGCCTCGCCATGGGACTCCTTCCAACAGTGAACGCTGGTTTTATCCCAAGGACTTCCACGATCGGCGTCAGCACGAGAAAAGCCCCGAACGCAAGGCGCACGGGGCATGTCCGCGTTCTTCCGCCCGTGTGCTCGGCACACGGGACCCGGAACGGGAAAGCTCTGGTGACACCTGCGCGGGCGCCCATCGAGGTGGGTCCTTAGGTCACCCGAGCGGGTGACGACCAGCGGTCTTCGGCAAGACCCAATGCTAACCGACGAATGGGAGTGCTCGACCATCGTTCCCACGCGGAAAGGATGTGATCGCCGGCACCCTCATCACCGTTCGGTGATGATCACGCACCCAACAGGAGAAATGTCCGAAGACACTGGGATCATGAGGCCAACTGGGCGTCCGCACTCATCGAGCGTGCCCACTCCCCCATAGCGAAAGTGATTCTTTCCCATGACGCGCACCCCGGCCCTGCTCTCCGCTGGAGCCTTCTCCCTCGTCCTGATGCTCACGGCATGTGGCAACGACCCCGCAGAGGAGGAGACCACGGTCTCCACCGAGAAGCAGGAGGAGGAAGGCGGCGGGTCCCCCAAGGATCTCCTGGCCCAGGTCTTCGACAGCACCACCGAGATCACCAACTACACCCTCGACATCGACATGACGGCGCCCGACGTGGAAATGGGAATCCTCTACGAGGTGATGAACGATCCGGTGGCCACGCAGGCCACCATGTCCATGCCTCTCATGGGCGAGATGATGTTCGAGCTGATGTCCATGGGCGGTGAACTGCCGGACGGGGTGACCGCCGAAGACCTGAGCACCTACATCGTCATCTTCGAGGAGGGCTCGGACCCCTTGGTCGCCGACACGTACGGTCTCCAAGGGGATGCCCCCTGGATCCGCGGGGACGCGTCCACCATGGAACAGAACCCGAGCGACGCCTTCGACATCGAATCCCTGCCCGACCTCGTCGCCGCGTTCGCCACGCTCGACCAGATCGAGGAGACCGGAACCGAGGAGGTCGGCGGGATCGAGACCACCGTGCTCCAAGGCAGCATGACCGAAGAGGAGATCAACGCCCTCGACGCCGAGCAGAAGCTCGCGGTCATCGAACTCCTCGGCTCGGTCAGCGGCACACTGGACGTCTCCTTGGCGGTCAGCGATGACGGCTTCCCGATGCGCATCGACTTCTCCGACGACCAGGCCGACGTCACGATGGAGTTCTCCGAGATCGGGTCGACCTCCTTCGAGATTCCCGCCGAGGAGCAGATCGGCTGATCCACTCCCCCACCAAGACACGGAACGGCCCCCGTCTCCCGAAGGAGCGGGGGCCGTTCTCATGCTTCACACAAGGCCCGGGAAGGCTTTAGGCGTCGAGCGGGATGCTCGGGCCCATCGTGGTGGAGACCACGGCCTTCTTGATGTAGCGGCCCTTGGCGGCGGACGGCTTGAGGCGGTTCACCTCATCGATCGCGGCCTGGTAGTTCTCGAGCAGCTTGGGCTCGTCGAACGAGGTCTTGCCGATGATGAAGTGCAGGTTCCCGTGGCGGTCCACGCGGAACTCGATCTTGCCGCCCTTGATGTCGGTCACGGCCTTGGCCACGTCCGGGGTGACGGTGCCCGTCTTCGGGTTGGGCATGAGGCCACGGGGGCCCAGGACACGGCCGAGACGACCGACCTTGCCCATGAGGTCCGGGGTGGCCACGACGGCGTCGAAGTCGAGGAAGCCGTTCTGGACCTTCTGGACGAGCTCGTCGTCGCCGACGATGTCGGCGCCGGCGGCCCGAGCCTGCTCGGCACGCTCACCGGTCGCGAAGACCAGGACCCGAGCGGTCTTGCCGGTGCCGTTCGGCAGGTTCACGGTGCCGCGGACCATCTGGTCGGCCTTGCGCGGGTCGACGCCCAGGCGCAGGGCCACCTCGACGGTGGCGTCGAACTTGATGTTGCTGGTCTCCTTGGCCAGCTTCACGGCCTCGGCGGGGCTGTAAAGCCGGTCGCGGTCCACCAGGTTGGCGGCTTTGCGGTGGTTCTTGCTGCGCTTCACTCTGTTCTCCTACGGGAACGTGTGGTCCTTGGGCCGGCGCATGGCCCTGCCACTGTGGTTCTTGCCGTCGAGCAACCCCTGGTCGGGAGCTACTTGACCTCGATGCCCATGGAACGGGCGGTACCGGTGACGATCTTGGTCGCGGCCTCGATGTCGTCGGTGTTGAGGTCGGGCAGCTTGGTCTGCGCGATCTCACGGACCTGGTCGGCGGTGATGGAACCGCTGGTGCTGCGGCCCGGCTCACCGGACGCCTTGTCCATTCCGGCGGCCTTCAGGATCAGCTTGGGCGCCGGAGGCGTCTTGGTGACGAAGCTGAAGGAACGGTCCTCGTAGATGGAGATCTCTACGGGGATGACGTTGCCGCGCTGGGCCTCCGTAGCAGCGTTGTACTGCTTGCAGAAGTCCATGATGTTGACGCCGTGCGGACCGAGAGCGGTACCGACGGGGGGCGCCGGGGTCGCCTGACCGGCGGGCAGCTGCACCTTGACGAGTGCGGCGAGTTTCTTCTTCGGAGGCATATCGGGTCCTTTGCCTGATCTGCGTTGTGTACCGGCCCCTGCCTCCCTGACGGCACGTTCGGGCCGAAGGGCCACGTTCGTGCCGCTGCCGAAGGAGGCTTCCCCGCGCGAGGCGGGGGCCACGGCCCGTCGGGACCGGAAGGGCCGGGCGCGTGTTCGTCGGGCCGCTGGGCCTGCTGTGACACGCGACGGTGGGTCCGCCCTCGTCGAGGGTGGACCCACCAAGTCTACGTCGCCCGGACAGTGCTCCGGGCTGGTCGTGGAATGTACCCCACGACGTCAGATCTTGGCGACCTGGTTGAAGGAGAGTTCCACCGGGGTCTCACGACCGAAGATCGACACGAGCACCTTGAGCTTCTGGGTGTCGCCGTTGATCTCGCTGACGGTGGCGGGCAGGGTCGCGAACGGACCCTCCATGACGGTGACGGATTCTCCGACCTCGTAGGCGACGTCGGAGCGGGCCTCGCCGCCCGCGGTCTTGGCCTGCGGGGAGGATTCCGGCTCCACCTCCGGCTCGGGGGCCAGGAGCTTGGCGACCTCGGTCAGGCTCAGCGGGGCGGGCTTGTTGGACAGGCCCACGAAACCGGTGACGCCCGGGGTGTTGCGAATGGCCGACCAGGACTCGTCGGTCAGGTCCATGCGGACGAGCACGTAGCCGGGCAGGACCTTCTCGGTGACCTGCTGGCGCTTGCCGCTCTTGACCTCGGTGACCTCGTGCTCGGGCACCTCGACCTGGAAGATGTACTCCTCCATGTTGAGGGACTGGGTACGGCTCTCGACGTTCGCCTTGACGCGCTTCTCGTAGCCGGCGTAGGTGTGCACGACGTACCAGTCGCCGGGCAGCAGGACGAGTTCGTTCTTGAACTCCTCGACGGGGTCGAGGCGGGGCAACTCGGGCTCGGCTTCGGCCTCTTCGGCACTCTCGTCGGCTTCAGCGACCTCATCGGCCTCATCGGCGAACCCCGGGACGTCGCCATCGGCGTCCTGGGTCGGCTCGCCCGCCAGGCCGGTCTCTTCCGCCGACGACTGATCCGGCTCCTCTTCGGGGAAGTCGTCAGAGGTCAGTGGGGACTCGGACACGGCTGCTCTTTCTCTCGTCGGATTCGCTAGTGCGTGCGACGCACACCGAACAGGCCGTGCGTCGAACCCAGTTCTGCCAGCTTACGGTCTCTCAGGGCGACGCGGGACCAACGCGCGGACGAGGAAGGGCTTCCAGGGCGGAGTTGACGCGCCCTTGTCCCTGTGAGGATGGGTCGTGCCTTAGACGCTGGGCCGACCGAAGGTGCTGTAGAGCCAGGTGACGGCCTCACCGAAGGCGAAGTCGAGAAGGGAGACGTAGGCCAGGACCAACACGACGAACACCAGAACGACGATGGTGTAAGTGGTCAGTTCCTTGCGCGTGGGCCAGCGGACCTTGCGCAGCTCGTCGACGACCTGCTTGGTGAACGTCACCGGACCGGTACGACGCTTGGGCTCCTTCTCGGGCTTGGCGTCGGCGTCAGTCTGAGTCACCTGGGGTCCTTAGAGTCGCGGGCTGCTTGATTCCCCTGTAGTTCCGTTGCCCTCGCGGCGGGGTGACGACCGTGGTCGCCACCCCGATCCGCGCTCGGACTTGCAGGGCAGGAGGGACTCGAACCCCCAACCGCCGGTTTTGGAGACCGGTGCTCTGCCAATTGAGCCACTGCCCTTAGCGGAAACTGCGTTGCCCACCATAGCCGGTCCTGAGAGTCGTCGCACAACCTCGAAGGTGTGACGCCTGCGTAACGAACCGGCCGACGCGAACGAGTGTACGCCTATCCGAGGCCCACGACCAAACCGGTTCCGCCGGTCCGGACACCCGAGGTGACCTTCCCCGCCCGAGGAAGTGACCTTCCCCCCGACGTCGTGGATGAGCGCATGACACCATGGGAACATGACTGATCGACCCCGTGTCTCTGCACGTATCAGCGCCATTTCCGAGTCCGCCACCCTCGCGGTGGACGCCAAGGCCAAGGCCATGAAGGCCGATGGCCGACCCGTCATCGGATTCGGCGCGGGGGAACCGGACTTCCCGACCCCCGACTACATCGTGGAAGCCGCGGTGGCCGCCGCCCGCGAGCCCCGCTTCCACCGCTACACCCCGGCCGGTGGCCTCCCCGAGCTGAAGAAGGCCATCGCCGAGAAGACCGAGCGCGACTCCGGCTACAAGGTCGATCCGGCCCAGATCCTGGTCACCAACGGTGGCAAGCAGGCCATCTACGAGGCCTTCGCCGCCCTGCTGGACCCGGGCGACGAGGTCATCGTGATCGCCCCGTACTGGACGACCTACCCGGAGTCGATCAAGCTCGCGGGCGGTGTGCCCGTCTACGTCGTCACCGACGAGAGCACCGGCTACCTGGCCTCGATCGAACAGTTGGAGGCGGCCCGCACCGACCGCACCAAGGTGCTGGTGTTCGTGTCCCCGTCCAACCCGACCGGCGCCGTCTACCCGCGCGAGCAGGTCCGCGCCATCGGCCGGTGGGCGAACGAGCAGGGCCTGTGGGTGCTGACCGACGAGATCTACGAGCACCTGGTCTACGGTGACGCCGAGTTCTCGTCGCTGCCCGTCGAGGTTCCCGAGATCGCCGACCGCACCATCATCGTCAACGGGGTCGCCAAGACGTACGCGATGACCGGCTGGCGCGTGGGGTGGATCATCGGTCCCAAGGACGTGGTCAAGGCCGCGAGCAACCTGCAGTCGCACGCCACCTCCAACGTCGCGAACGTGTCGCAGGCCGCCGCCGTGGCCGCCCTCTCCGGCGACCTGACCGCCGTCGACGAGATGCGGAAGGCGTTCGACCGTCGTCGCCGGACCATCGTGCGGATGCTCAACGAGATCGACGGCGTGGTCTGCCCGGAACCCGAGGGCGCGTTCTACGCGTACCCGTCGGTGAAGGGCGTGCTCGGCAAGAAGATCCGCGGCAGGGCCCCGAAGACCTCCACCGAGCTGGCCGAGCTCATCCTGGAGGAGGCCGAGGTCGCGGTGGTCCCGGGTGAGGCCTTCGGCACCCCCGGCTACCTGCGTCTGTCGTACGCGCTCAGCGACGAGGACCTCGTCGAGGGCGTGACCCGCGTGCAGAACCTGCTGGCCGAGGCCGAGTAGCGAACGCGGATGTGACGAGGGAGCCCCGGACCGGGTGGTCCGGGGCTCCCTCGTGTGCGGGGCGGGTCGCGCGGTTGTCGCCGTTCCCGGTGCGCGCGGTGTGATTCATACGGCAGGCTTGGGACATGGAGACACCGACCAGCGCCCGCCGGTTGGACCGGCTGCCCAAGGCCCACCTGCACCTGCACTTCACCGGGTCCATGCGCCACGACACACTCGTGGAGATGGCCGAGCGGCGGGGCGTGCACCTGCCCCAGGCCCTGGCCGAGGAGTGGCCGCCCAAACTGCGGGCCACAGACGAACGCGGCTGGTTCCGCTTCCAGCGCCTGTACGACATCGCCCGTTCGGTCCTACAGCGGCCAGAGGACATGTACCGCCTGTTGCTCGAAGCCGCCGAGGACGAACGGGAGGCCGGTTCGGGCTGGCTGGAGATCCAGGTCGACCCCAGCGGCTACGCTTCCCGCTTCGACGGGCTCACCGCCACCCTGGAACTCATCCTGGACGCGGCCCGCGTCGCCTCGGAGGCCACCGGTGTGGGCATCGGGATCATGGTGGCGGCCAACCGCACCCGGCATCCGTTGGACGCCCGTGCCCTGGCCCGGCTCGCTCGCCAGTACGCGGGCAGGGGCGTGGTCTCGTTCGGGCTCAACAACGACGAGCGCCGCGGTCGCGCGCGCGACTTCGAGGCCGCCTTCCGGATCGCCAAGCGCGCCGGCCTGCTGTCGGCCCCGCACGGTGGCGAGCTGAACGGCCCGCTCAGCGTGCGCGAGTGCCTGGACGAGCTGGACGCCGACCGCATCGGCCACGGGGTCCGGGCCATCGAAGACCCGTATCTGGTGGAGCGGATCGCCACCCAGGAGGTCACCCTGGAGGTGTGCCCGACCTCCAACGTGGGTCTGGGCGTGGTGGAGAAGGTGGACCACCTGCCGCTGCGCAGGCTCTACGACGCGGGGGTGCCGATCGCCCTGGGCACCGACGACCCCCTGTTGTTCGGCCCCCGTCTACTGGAGCAGTACCGGATCGCCCGCGAGGTGTTCGGGTTCGGCGACCCCGAGCTCGCCGATCTGGCCCGCATGTCGATCCGTGGTTCGGGCGCCCCGGACTCGTTGAAGAAGGAGATGCTCTCGGGCGTGGACGACTGGCTGGCGGCTCCGCCCGCCGTTTAGCTCCCCTGGTTCCTCCGCCGGCGCTTGGGCCCATGGCCGAGGTCAGGCGAGGAGGGCCCAAGCGCCCTGGGCGAGCATGGCGGCGCCGGCGACGAAGAACAGCACCGCGGCGCCGATCCTGATCGCCCTCTCGGGCAGCTTCTTGCCGAGGACGGCGCCGATGGCGATCGCGATCCCGTCGGCGGCGACCATGCCGACCGTGGAGCCGATCCACACCGGGAGCCAGTGGTGCTGGGTGCCGACGGTGATGGTGGCGAGCATGGTCTTGTCCCCGAGTTCGGCGACGAAGAAGATCAGGGCCACGGTCATGAAGGCGGAGCGGATCCGGCGGGAGGCGGCGCGTTCCTCGTCCTTGGCGGTCATCTCGTCGCCGCGCAGGGTCCACAGACCGAAGAAGAGGAAGGCCAGACCGGCGGCGAGGGTGAGCCAGTCGGTGGGCAGGGTCGCACCGAGGACCTCCGCGATGAAGACGCTGCCCAGGTGGACCACGGCGGTGGCGGCGGTGATGCCGAGGATGACCGTGAGGACGCGGTGGCGCGAGGCCAGGGACATCGCGACCAACTGGGTCTTGTCACCCATTTCCGCGATGAAGATGGCCACCGTGCTGAAACCGAGAGCGGCGAGAAAAGCCGACATGCTACTCCAACTGTCCTGGTTGGGCAGAAGGAGGCGGAGAACGCCCCTTCAACCCGGTCGATTCCTACCGGGTCAAAGGTCTCGTCCGCCCGCCTGAGCTGGGCTCACGCGGCCGGGACGGAAGGTCCAGTATGTCGACCGCGCGCATTGGGGACTACTCCCCTTCGACACGGCCGACATTACCAGCGGCTTTTTTTATCGGCAATTCGTTGATTCAGCGAATTGTTCAATTCGGCGAGGTGGAAAAGTGAGTTGGGAACGCCCAACTCCTTTCTTCGGAGCGTCGCTCCAGGCCGTATCGGGCGCGGTGCCGGACCTACAGGCTCACACCGACCATGACCGGCTCGTTGACCAGGCGCACCCCGAAGGCGGCCTCGACCCCGGCGCGCACCTCGCGGGCCAGGTCGAGCAGGTCGGCCGTGCTCGCACCACCGGGGTTGGTCAGGGCGAGGGTGTGCTTGCCGGAGATCCGCGCGGGACCGTCGCCGTAGCCCTTGGTGAATCCGGCCCGGTCGATCAGCCAGGCGGCGGAGAGCTTCACGTTGCCCTCGTCGTCGGGGTGCCCGGGGATCTCGGCGTCCGATCCCAGGCGTTCGAGGGCGCGCTCACGGAAGGCCGCGTACCGTTCCGGCGACAGGATCGGGTTGGTGAAGAACGAACCGGCGCTGCGGGTGTCCGGGTCGGCCGGGTCCAGCACCATGCCCTTGCCCCGACGCAGACCCAGGACGACCTCCCTGGCCTTCTCCAGCGGCACCCGCTCCCCCGCTTCGACGCCCATGGTGCGGGCGACCTCGGCGTAGCGCACGGGACGGCTGAGCGGTCCGCGACGCAGTTCGAAGACCACCTCGCACACCACGTAGCGGTCGTGGCCCTTGAAGGAACTGTCCCGGTAGGTGAACCCGCAGTCGGCGTTGGACATGGTCACCAGGTCACCGGTGGCGCGGTCCAGGACCAGCACCTCACGGATGGTCTGGCCGACGTCCTGGCCGTAGGCGCCGACGTTCTGGATGGGGGTGGAGCCGACCCGACCGGGGATGCCGGAGAGGAACTCGATGCCGTTGAGGCCCTCGGCGACGGCCCGTTCGACCAGGGGGTCCCAGTCCACGCCCGCGTCCGCGCGCAGCAGGACGACGGTCTCACCGGTCTCCGGGTCGGTCCCGGCCTCGGTCAGGGTGACCCCCTGGGAGGCGACCAGGATCACGGTTCCGGGGAAGCCGTCGTCGGCGATCACCAGGTTGCTGCCGCCGCCCAGGACGAGCACCCGTTCACCGGCCCGCTCCGCGTCGGTGACCAGGCGGACCAGTTCGTCGGTCGTGGCTGCGGGGTGAAAGGCCTTGGCTGGACCACCCAGACCGAGCGTGGTGTGGTCGGCGAGCATCGTGGACACGGGCGTGGTACCTCTTCGTTCTCTGGAGGGTCAGGCGAGACGGACGACGGCGGTGGCCTTGGCGAGGACCTTGGCGCCACCGGACCGGGCGGTCAGCGCAACGGTGACGGTTCCGTCGTCGTTCTTGGACTTGACCTTGCCGCCGACGGTGATCTCGGCGCCGTCATCGTCGTCGGGGACGACCACGGGCGCGGAGAAGCGTACCGAGTAGTCGACGACGCCGCCGGGGTCCCCCGCCCAGTCGGTGATGACCCGACCGGCCTCGGCCATGGTGAACATGCCGTGCGCGATCACGTCGGGCAGGCCGACGGACTTGGCGAAGCGTTCGTTCCAGTGAATGAGGTTGAAGTCACCGGAGGCACCGGCGTAGCGGACCAGGTCCAGGCGGCGGACCGGGAAGGTCCGCTCCGGCAGCAGCGCGCCGGTCTCGACCTCGTCGTACTTGAGCCTGCTCATCCTCGTGTCCCCGCTTCCTAGGATCCCCGGACGACGAGCATCATGCCCGCCGTCACCACGTGTTCGCCGTCGGCCGCCGTGGCCACCGTCTCCAGGGTGAGCAGCTCGTTGCCGCCCAGGGCCTTGATGTCGGTGATGCGGGTGACGGTGTTCAGGACGTCACCGGCGTACAGCGGGCGCTCGTAGTGGAAGCTCTGGTCGCCGTGGACGACCCGGGAGAAATCGACGCCCAGGTCGGGGTCGGCGATGGCCAGCGCGGAACCGGCCATGCCCAGGATCACCGGGAAGGTGGGCGGGGCGATGACGTCGGGGTGGCCCATGGCCTTCGCGGACTCGCGGTCCAGGTAGACCGGGTTGAGGTCGTTGATGGCCTCGGCGAACTCGCGGATCTTGCCGCGGGTCACCTCGTAGGTCTCGGGGGCGGGGTACTCCCGGCCGAGGTGGTCAGGGTTGATCGCCACGCTCTGCCTCTCGGATGTGGAAACGTCGGGGCTCGGCCGCCGTCGCGGAGAGGACCCCTGGACAACGAACAGCCCGGTGAGCGATTGGCTCACCGGGCTGGAGTCTACGAGAAGCTGTCGTTCCCTGCCTGGGACGACGACCCTCTTGCGGGACCTAGCGGGTCTCGCGGTGGTCGTTGTGCTTGCGGCAGTTCGGGCAGAACTTCTTGATCGTCAGACGGTCGGGGGTGTTCCGACGGTTCTTGCGCGTGATGTAGTTCCGGTGATTGCACTCCTGGCAGGCCAGGGTGATCTTCGGCCTCACGTCTGTGGCAGCCACTTCGGAGTGCCTTTCTCGCTGGAGACATTACCTTGACGCAGTGAAAAACTGCTGAGACCCACGACGACCCCTGAGTTTGACGCTCAGGGGTCAGTGGGTTGGTAGCGGGGGCCGGACTTGAACCGACGACACAGCGATTATGAGCCGCTTGCTCTACCGACTGAGCTACCCCGCCCCGATCAGACAACAAAGACATCCTATCGTGGATGTCTCCTGTTTCGGCCGGCGAAGTTCCACCGGCCGCCCACCTGAGTGGACCGGAACCTCATCAAGTGGTGGAGCCCCTTTACGGAATCGAACCGTAGACCTTCTCCTTACCATGGAGACGCTCTGCCGACTGAGCTAAAGGGGCGCGCTGTGGGACTTTCTCTCGTCCGCCCCGGGGGTGTTGCCCCCTTGCGCTGGTCATGACTATACAGGGATTGAGGGGTGGTCTGCCAAATCGAAGGCCCGGGACCCCTCCCCTCGGCTTGCCCGAGGCCGCACCTGGATCACGTAACCCCTGGTCAGATCAGGTTTCTCGGGTTTCCCGAGAGCCTGTTCCAAGCCTCGAAAAACGGCCCGAATGTGACGCCGTGCACGCGCGCGAGGGGCCCCGGCGCCCCTCAGGCACCGTTCTCGGCGAGCCAGACGTTGGACATGGCGTCGCGGTTGATCGTGCGGATGTCCGCGGCCAGCCCCAGTCGGCGCAGTGCGTCCGACAGTCGGGTGTCGTGGGTGAAGACGATGAGCTGCCGGTGTCGGCCCACCTCGGCCAGAACGGAGGCGAGCCCCTCCACGGTCTCGGTGTCCATGGCCTGGACCGGGTCGTCCAGCAGCAGGAACCCGAACGGGTTGCCCTCGACGAGGGTGCGCGGCAGGCAGATGGACAGCGCCAGTGCCTGGAACTCGCCCTGGCTGAGCAGCCCGGGCGCGCTGGTCTGGTCCTCCACCCCGTCGACGGACACGTCCACCTCGACCCTGCGACGGGCCCCACGGCCGATGAGCCGCATGCCCTGCAGGTCGATGTGGCGTTCCTGGCGCAACCGGAACCAGACCTGTTCGGCCTGGGCCGCGACCGGACCGAGCCGTTCGGCGCGCACCGTTCGGGCGTACTCGGTGAGCTGTCCGAGCGCGGCCTCCGCGTACGAGAGGGACTCGCTCGCCTTGATGGCGTCCTGGGCGTCGTCCAACCATGCGGAGAGCCGTTCGGCGAGGTCCGACCACCCGTCGGTGGGGTCCTCCAGGCGTTCGGACGCGTCCCGGCGCGCGCTGACCGCCGCCGCGCGGAGCCTGCGGCCCACGTCCTCGATGTGATCGGCGAGTTCGGCGAGGTCCTCGATGTCGGAACCGGACTCCCACAGCGACCACAGCTGACCGAGTTCGCTCTCCGGAGGGAGCCATCCGGGCATCGGGGAGAGTAGGAACCGGGCCTGGTCGCGGGCGACGTCGGCGCGTTCGTAGGCGGCCGAGGTGATCGCGGCCTGGGGGCGTAGCGCGCGCAGTTGGGCGTTGGCGCGCCGCACCCAGTCGGCCCCCAGCGCCCCGGTGGTGGCGCAGGTGGGGCAGGTGGTCTCGGTGGGATGGCGCTTGTGGTGTTCCAGCGCCTGTTCGAGGAGCTCGACCACCCCGTGGGCGTGGTCGCCCTTGGTACCGGCCGCCATGGCCAGTTCCATGGAGGCGCCCCGCAGCTCGTTGACGACGTCGCTCATGATGGCGCGTTCGGGGACGCTGAGCCGGCGCAGCCTGCGCATGACGACGTGTTGGGACGGGTCGCTGGGGCCGTCGTCGGCGGCCAGTCGACGCAGGGCGTCCAGGTCCATGTCGGGCGCGGAGAGCAGCCGTACGCTCTGGGCCGCCCGAGGGTCGGCGGAGGCGCCGAGCGCCTCCAGGAGCGGCCTCAGGGCGCGCGAGGGATGGTCTCGGCGGCGGACGAGGCCGTCGCAGACCTTGGCGAGGCGACGCTCCGCCTCCGCGAGCCCGGTGATGCCCAGGAGCGCGGTGAGGGTGTCGTAGAGCTCGGCGGCGCGACCGGTGACGGTACGGCCGAGTTCGTCGTAGGACAGGAAGGGCCGGTAGCGGACCAGGTTCTCGCCCCAGTCGAGGGTGCGCAGCGGCGACACCTCGCCGTTGGGGTGCACGACCTCGCCGCGTGCGGAGCGAACGCTCTCACCGGTCCAGCGGCGACTGATCCGGGTGGGTCCGTGGTCCCCCGCGATGTGGATGTCGACGCTGGCCTCTGTGCGCTCGTCGTAGTGCAGGTTGCGCCAACCGTCTCGCCATCCCGTGGGCATGGCGTCCCAACGGGGGTTGCGACCGGTCAGGGCGGCTTCGGCGGCCTCGGCGAAGCTGGACTTGCCGGACCCGTTGCGGCCGACGATCACGGTGAGTCCGGGGCCGGCCGGGAAGGTGAGTTCGGCCGGGCGACCGATGCCGCGGAAACCCTGGACCCGGATGCCGGTGAGGTAGGCGCGACGCATCGAACCGGGCGGCGGACCGCTCGGGGGCTCGGGAACGGCCTCGGGGAAGTGCTCGCCCCGCAGGAGGGCCTCCAGGGCGTCCTCGCCCCACAGGGCGGCGTTGACCCAGGATCGGACCCGTGAGGGCACCCCGGAGCGCGCCAACGCCTCCAGGAGTCCCTTCGTGGTGGGGTCGTCGGCCCCGGGGGCGACCCCCCGGCCGTCCGGTCCTCCGTTCGCGCCCGCCTCGGGTCCCCGAGTCACCTTCGCCACCCCGCTCCGTTTCAGAACCTGCGTCAGCAGACTAGGGCAGGAAAGGATCAAGCCCGCTGGTGATGCCTACAACACGAGGCGTGGATCACACCCCCACCAGTTTCCTCCGGCTGCCGTCCCAGGTGAAGTGCAGGGTCGCGATTCCGGGCACGTTGGGGTCGCGCAGGCATTCGTAGATGTTGAGGCTGGGCACGCTCGCGAAGCAGCCCCAGACCCGTTCGGAGGTCAGCACGAAGTCGAGGTCGAGTTCGACCAAGAGACCGAGGAGCCTGCCGTGGGTGGGTTCGTCGACCTTGGCGAAGGCGTCGTCCAACAGGATCAGGCGAGGCGCCCAGGGCGCCCGGACCGCGAGGGCGTCGAAGTGGGCGGCCGCCCCCGCGAACAGCACCAGGTAGGCGACCACGCGCTGTTCGCCCTGGCTGAGGGCGGTGCGGTGGCCCAGACGGCGTTCGTCACCCGCGGAGTCGGTGACGTACACGGTGAACGTGAACCAGGACCGGTAGTCCAGGGCCGCGCGCAGTTGGGCACCGCCCGTGGCGGTCGGGTCGAGTCGACGGATCGCCTCGATGCAGCGGCGCAGCGCGTCGCGTAGACGGGTGGTCTGGACGCGGGTGCGTTCCTCCGGCGGTGTGGCCAGCAGGGGAACGACCGCCTCGACGTCGGCGCCCGCGTCGGGGGCCAGGCTCCAGTCCAGCCGCACGCCGAGACCGGCGGAGGTGGTGACGTCCTTGAGGACGTCGTTCATGGTGGTGATGAGGGCGCGGGCCTCGTCGATCTGGTGGGACAGGTGTCCGGCGAGCTCCCCGAGCAGGTGGCGTTCGAAGGCCTCCTCCTCCGCGATGGCGACGGCCTCCTCGGCCTTGGTCACGGACGCCGCGACGTGTTCGGCGTAGGCGGTGACGTCGTGGGCCCCGTCCTCGTCATGGACGGTGAGGCGTTTGACACCCCGGGGTTCGGTGAGTTCGGTGCGGGTCTGCGCCCGGCCGACGGAGGTGAGGAGACGCTGTAGGTCCTCACGGCTGCCGAGGATGGCGCTGTCGTCGACCTCGGTGACGTCGGTCTGCGCGGCCAGGCCGGTCTCCAGCCGTTCGACGAAGTCGGCGAGGAGGTCCAGGCGGGTGTCGGGGCCGACGGGTTCGGTGTCGGCTCCGGTCTCCAGGGCGGCCAGGTAGCGGGTCAGCGGGCCGTCGTCGGCGGCGCTGTCCTCCAGCCCGGCGGCGCGCAGCAGGACGGCGTCGGGACGGGTGTCCTCGGTCCCCTTGACCGCCTTGGCCGCGGGGTCGCCGAGGGTGGTGACCGCGCCGACCAGGTTCTCCCCCGTGGCGAGGGCGCGACGGACCTGTTCGGCCCGTTCGATGGTGGCCGCTTCCAGGCGCGCCTCGGCGGCCACCCGGTCATCGCGTGCTTGTTGGGCGCGGCGTTCGAGTTCGGGAAGGCGTTCAGCGGCCTCTTCGGCTCGGGCGCGGACCTGCTCTCGGGCAGCCTCGATCTGGTCGCCGGGCACTCCCCGCGCGCGATCGCCCAGTTCGAACTGGCGGCGCACGGTGATCATGTCGTCGATGGCGCCGGCCCGGGCGTCCTCGGCGGCCAGACGCGCCGATCGGGTGCGGCTCCAGGCCGCGACGTGACGTTCGTGGTCGGCCAGCTGCCAGGCGAGGACTTCGAGGTCGCGCAGGGCCGAGGCGATGAGGACGCGGAGGTGGTCCATGGCCCGCAGGGCGCTGTCGAGTTCGGCGCGCGTGGTGGGCAGACCCTCCGCCCCAGCGGCGTCCTTGAGGCGACGGCGAAGGTCGAGGAGCTCGGTACGGGCGTCGTCGGCGGTGGCTCGGGCGGTGTCGTGCGCGCGACGGGCCGCGGCGACGTCGGTGCGGCCCACGTCGAGGGTGGCCCAGGCCCGGACCAGGGGGGAGGCGTCCGGCAGGTCCCGCGAGACCTCCAGGAGTTCGGAGTAGGAGTGCTCCACCGCCCACCGTCGTTCGCCGGCTTCGGCGAGGAGGGCCTCGGCGATGGCCATGCGGCGGTCGGTGTTGGCGGTCTGACGGTCGCGGGCGCGTTTGCGGGCGGCCTCGCCGATGTACTCCGGTTCGGTCTTGGTGTGTGCTCCGGAGGCCACGCCCAGTCGCCAGCCGCCGGAGAGCGACATGGAGCTGACGGTGGCCACGGAGCTGTCCCGGCGGTGCTTGGCCTCGGTGTCCTCCGCGGAGGCACCGGTCGACTCCGAGCCCAGGGCGATGGAGGCCAGCAGGGCGCGCAGGTTGTCGTTGTCGACGCCACGGTCGGGGACGGCGACCGGTACGAGCACGTCGAAGAGGGTGCGGCCCTTGGCGGGGCGGGCCGGGGTGATCATGAGGTCGCGGGTGGCGGGGTCGTACAGGGTGCCGTCGGAGCGGATCCAACCGGCGAGCAGACCGCTGGCCTCCAGGGCGGCTTCGAGCCCGGCCTGTTCGCGGGTGGTGAGCCCGTTGGCGAAGTCGACGGCGAGGTGGAAGGGGACTCCGTCGGAGTCTGGGCGCGCGTAGGTGGCCCACGCGGGGCGCTCGGGTGCGGCGTCGGCGTTCTTGGCCTTGCGTTCGGCGAGCTCGGCGAGTTCGTCGGCGAGCTGGCCCTCCTCGTTGACGGCCACGTCACGTCGGGCGCGCAGCTCCTCCAGGAGCGGATCCACGGCGGTGTGGGCCAGGCGGGCGACCTTGGCCGGTACGTCGGGGTCCAGCACGCGCAGCGCGTCGGAGATGGGCAGCTCCACGCTGCCCTCCAGCTCGTGGATGGCGTCGCCCAGGGCGTGGGCGTGGCTGGAGTCGCGCAGGCGCGCGGCCCAGGTGCGAACGCCCTCGGCGTAGGCGGCGCTCTGTTCGCGCAGCCCGGTGATGGCGTCCTGTTCCCGGGTGTGGGTGTGTTCGAGGGTGGCCTGGGCGCTCTCCGACTCGCTGGTCAGGGCGACCAGGCGACGGTCCGCGGCGGTCTCGGCGCTGGTCAGGCCGGTGAGGCGGGCGGCCTGGTCGGTGCGGTCGGCCGCGGTGTCGGCGGCGGCGGTGAGCCGGTCGTGCAGCCGGCCCAGGTTCTCGCGCAGGTCGTCGAGGTCGATGCCGTCGACGGGGGCACGTTCCACGGCCTGTTCGAGGCCTTGGATGTCCACCCGGGTGGTGCTCTCGCGGGGTGCGTGCACGGTGGTGCGGGTGTCGGGGACCCGGCCCAGCGCGCGGGGATCCAGGCCGGCGGCCGTGGCGGCGCGACCGGCTTCGGCGTGGGTCTGTCGCAGGACGTCGAGGGCGCGTTCGACGGCGGAGACGTCCTCGCCCAACCGCTCGATCGCGTGGTCCTCGGTGGTGGCGGCGTGTTCGGCGGCGGCCCAGGCCGCCTCCGCGGCACGGATGTAGGCGCCCACGGCCGCGTCGTAGGCGCGACGTTCGTTGGCGGTGGCGGTGGCCGCGTCCTGCTGGGCGGAGGCGAGGGTTCCGTCGTCGGCCTCGGCGGTGTCGCGGGTGCGGCGGGCCTGGTCGCGTTCCTCGGAGATCTGGCTCTCGTCGGAGATGAGCTCGTCGAGTTCGGCGCGCAGCCGGTCGGTCTCGTCCACTCGTCGGTCACGGGCGTCGAGCTGTTCGCGGACCTCGGCGGCCCGGGCGCGCAGGGTGTGGACCAGGTAACCGTGATAGTCGGTGAGGAACTCGGCGATGCCGCCGTCGGCCTCGGTGAGGGCGTTCTTCTCCGCACGGGCCTGTTCGAGGTCGGAGATGTTGCGGGCCACCTCGTCCAGGACCGACTCGTCCATGGGCGGCAGGGCCTCGGAGAGCACGCCGACGAGTTCGCCCGCTTCCAGGCGGTCGCCGATGGTGGGGCGGCGCAGCCGGTAGAGCAGGTGGATGAGGTTGCGATAGCGGACGGAGTCGTCGATGCCGAACAGGGTTCGCATCACCCGTGCCCGGTAGGGGACCGCGCTGGTGAAGCAGTTGTCCGCGCCGATCTCCGAACGCAGCCGGTCCACGGGCTTGGGTCGGCCGTCCACGACCAGGTCCAGGTCGTATCCGACCCGGCGTTCGGTGACGAAGAAGACGCAGCGCGGGTCGGAGTCGCCCACGGCGAGGACGGCCGCGCCCAGGGTGAGGTAACGGGGTTCCTCGCCCTCGGGTTCGGGTTCCGCGATGGGTTCGGCCTGCGCCGCGAGCAGGGCGGAGGCGGAGTTGGGTCCGGTGGTGTGGGCGGCGGCGTCCAGGCCGCGGTCCCCGCGCGCGGTGGTGAACTCCACCCACAGGTAGCCCAGGCGGGTGGCGGGGCCGGGGGTCGCGTCGCCGTCGTCGGAGGTGCCGTCGACGAGGTCCTCGGGGCCACCGAGCAGGTCCGGACCGGTCTCCTCCTCGATCGGGACACGGCCCGCGCGGGGGTCGTCGGACATCAGCCAACGCAGGCTCGTCCGGTTGGTGCCGGTGGTGTCCAGACGTCGCACGTCCCCGTCCAACAGGAACGGCAGCAGCATCTCCAGGGCCTTGGACTTGCCGGCGCCGTTGCGGCCGCGCAGCAGCAGCCGCCCCTCGGCGAAGTCCAGGACGTGGTCGTCGTACTGCCAGACGTTCCGGATGCCCGCGCGTTCGAGGCGGTAACGGGGGGTGGGGGCGGGGTCAGCCGGAGGCTTCCCGTGGGCCTGGCTCGTCTCCTGTGTCACCACTGGTCGCGCTCACCTTCTCGTTCGCCACCGCTTGCAGCACGGACGCCACCCGGTCGAGGTCGCTACGGGGGTCGTCCCGAGGCTCGGGCTCCTGTCGACCGGAACCGCGCGGTTGTTCTGGGTGTGTCCGGTCTTCGGGATGTGTCCGGCTGTCTTCGCCATTGTCCTGGATCCGGGGGACGCGATGGTCCACTTCCGCGCCGTACCTCGCGGCGATGGCCGTCAGTCTTCGGGCACCGGGTTCGCCCCGGAGCAGTCCGAGCCCGGTGAGAAGTTCCAGGACGAGGGCGAAGAGGCGTTCGGGCTCGGGGATCTCCGGCCCGGCGGTGCGCGCCCACTCCGCGCGCACCGGTGCGTCGGCGCCACCGAGCGCGTCCAGCGCGACCTGGAGTTCTCGCTCGGGGATGGGAACGGACGTGGTCGGGCGGCCGGGGTTCAACAGACCGGAGAGGTGGCGGACCAGGGCCAGCGCGGTGTGTCCGACCGGGTCGTCGGAGGGGAAGCGCGGGCGGGCCATCGCCTCGTCGGGCATGACCAGGGCCACACCCTCGGCGCGGATCTCGGTGTCGCAGCCCAACAGGTTGCCCAGGGCGGACGCGGCGCGCCACTGGTGGGCGGCGAGCAGGTCGCGCTGCCGGTCGGAGAGCTCCTCTCGGTGCACGACGGCGGTCTCGGCGAGCAGGCGTCGCAGGGCGACCTCTCCCGCCTGGTCACTCTCGGGCTCGGGGTCGACCGCCTCGGCGAGGAAGGTGTCGGCGTCCGTGCCGGCCCGGGGCAGGTGCGCGGTGACCGTGCGCAGGGCCTCGGTGTCGGGGTCGAGTTCGGCGTCCATCGCGGCGTCGGCCTGGTGGGCTCCGATGGTGCCGGAGGCCTCGGTGAGCGCGCCGAGGTCGACCAGGTGGAGCAGGGCGGCGCAGTAGGCGCGGCGTTCGCCCAGGCCACGGGCGGGATCGGCGTCGATGCCCGCCTCATGGGCGGTCGCGCGCACGGTGGCGGCGAGGGAGCGCACGCTGACGGGTCCGTCGTGCTCGACCAGGACCGCGAGCGTCAGGGCGAGGTAGGTCAGGGCCCGGGGGGTGAGTCGGGAACCGTCCGCGCGGGTGATCGGTCCGGTGACCTCGTCGACGAGCCCGCGTTTGCCCAGGCGGGCGTGGTCGTCGGCGACGGTGAGCCGGTAGCCGAGCACGCGTTGGAAGCGCTGGACCAGCCACTCGTTGTGCGAGCGCACCAGGGAGAACTCGGCCGGGTGCGCGGCACGGGTGAGCAACGGGTGGGCCATGAGGGCGCGCGCGGCGGCCTGGCGTTCCCCGATGAGGGCGGCGTCTTCGCTGTAGGCGTTCGTCTCCATCACCCCCACCTCCGCGTCCAGGGTGTTTGCGTGGTGATCCCGATGGGACCGGTGTTCTGGGAGTCCGGGTCCGGCCCGGGGAGGCTATCGGTGTCGGTCGGCTCCTCGACAGGGGCCTGTGCGGTGTCCTCCTCCGGAGCCGCGAAGGCCGGGGGCACGGCGTGCGGTGTTCCGGTGGGCGGAGTTTCCGCGGGGGGCGGTTCGAACGGGACCGGTTCCACCGGTTCGGGGGTGTCCGAAACAGGTTCCGGAGGGGTGGTCGGGGTCCGGGCGACCGGATGTTCCGGCGGGTCGGGTGTGACGGCGCGGTCGGCGGGGACGTCGATGAAGTGCTGACCGTAGGGGGTCACGCACAGGCGCAGCCCCTCCAGGCTCAGGTCGCCGCCCTCGCCCCGGGCGGTGACCTCGGCTCCCGGCGCCGCGATGACGTGCAGGCGCAGGCCGAACTCCAGGTCACCGGCGGAGGTGGGACGCCGGGAGGCGTCGCCCGAACCCAGAGCGGCGGTGAGGAGCTCCATGAGGACCTCCATGCCGGCGCCGGACAGGTCCAGACGGGCGTCGTCGCCGGTGGGCTCGGCCAGCAGGGAGCGGATCTGGTCGGCGCCCGCGCGGCGCCAGTGCGCCGAGGACTCGGCGGCGTCCCGAAGGCGGGCCTGTTGGGCGCGGTGGTCCCGGACCGGTTCGGGAGGGCGGGCACCGGGGTGCTCGGTGATGGTGCTGCGGTCGGGTTCCCCCTGCCACCAGCTGGTGGTCGCCGCGACGCTGTCGTCGACGCGTCCTTCCAGGTGACGGGCGGGGTGGAGGGCGAAGGCCGCGGTCGCCAAGGCTTCGGCGCGGTCCGGTTCCGCCTCCTCGAACCAGCCGGCCAGACGCAGCAAGGCGGCGCGTCCGTGCCGTGGCACCGGCCGATCGCCGTTGCCCCGTCCGTCGTCCGCGCGGTCGTTCGTCCACTGGTTGAGTCCCACAACTCAGCAGACTAGAGACCTCTCGGGCCCGCCACGCCCGGTTCGGCTCCCTCCGCCCTCGGTGAGATTCCCTGACACCCGTTCTGAACAGGTGTTTTGTCCCAACTGTGGCGTTTGTAAGGATTCTACGAAGAGCCGGGGAACTCTTCGACGTCACCTCATCCCTGGACGCCTACTGCGGGACCCCGAGCCGGCCCTCGTCCGCCTGGTCGAAGGCCTCACGGGTCTCTTCGGGCATGTCGTCGTCGTAGTCGGTGATCGTGTACGTGGAGAAGTACATGGTGCCGTCGACGTCGACGGGATCGCCGAGTTCCACGTCCACGTCGTAGGGGTCGTCCTGGCACCCCTGGTCCATGCACCAGGTGCCCAGGACCTCGCCCTCTCCGCGGGCTCGACCCTCATCCCACTCGTCCCACTCCATGTCGGTGAAGGTGGTGAACTCGGTGGCCACGTACTCCGTGGGTCGCTGCTCGTCGAACCCGGCCTCGTCGCCGTAGAAGTTGAGGACCTGGACGTCCCCCTGGGTCGCCGCCTCACCCTCTTCGTCACGCTGGTCGTCGTCACGATCGTCGTGGTCGTCGTGCTCGTCGCGGTCACGTTCGTCGTCACCGTTGCCGTCCTCGGCCGGAACGTCGTCCCGGTCCGGCTCGTCCTGGTCGCCACAGGCGGAGAGCGCCAGTGCCAGGACCGCGCCGATCAGTAGTGCACGCTTCATGTCGCCTCCTGGGTCTCAAGTCCCCATCATCCCGGTGTGAACGCGAAAGGCCCCCCGGCACACGCCGGGGGGCCTTCCAACAACCCTGTTCCGTCATCGGGACCGGATCGGACCCGTCGGACTCGGGCTACTAGTAGTAGCCGTTGCCCTTGTCGCCCTCGTGACCCTTGTGGTCCTCGTGGCCTTCGTCACCCTCATCGTCACGGTCGTGTTCGATGTTGGTGCTCGTCGGGCCGTTGACGCAGTCACCGGCGGTCTGCGGCGACAGGATCGGCACGTTGGCGCCGACCAGGCCGACGGCCAGCTCGGTGTTGCACAGCTGGACCGGAACCAACTGCAGGTTCTGGTTGAACTGCTGGTCGCCACCGTGCGAGGCGAAGGCCGGCGCGGTCGCGAGCATCGCACCCATGGCGATACCGGCGATGGCGGTGGCGGCGGTGAACTTGCGCAGCATCTACGGACCCCTAGTCGATGTTGGTGCTGATGGGGCCGTTGACGCAGTCGCCCGTGGTCTGCGGCGACAGGATCGGCGCGTTGACACCGGCGAGGAGTCCGACGGCCAGCTCGGTGTTGCACAGCTGGACCGGGACGGCCTGCAGGTTCTGGTTGTACTGCTGGTCGCCACCGTGAGAGGCAGACGCCGGAGCGGCGGCGAGCATGGCGCCGAAGGCGATACCGGCGATGGCGGTGGCGGCGGTGAACTTACGCATTCTGGGAACTCTCCTAGTCGATGTTGGTGCTGATGGGACCGTTGACGCAGTCGCCCGTGGTCTGCGGCGACAGGATCGGCACGTTCACACCGACCAGGCCCACGGCGGCGCTGGTGTTGCACAGCTGGACCGGGACGGCCTGCAGGTTCTGGTTGTACTGCTGGTCGCCACCGTGCGAGGCGGACGCCGGAGTGGCGGCCAGAATGGCGGAGAAAGCGGCACCAGCGACGAGGCCGGCAACGCCGAGCTTACGCAGCATTGAATTACCTTTCGGAAGAATTTGGGATAGCGTATCGGTCGGACCGATTGCCGGAACTAGCTGATGTTGGTGCCGATGGGGCCGTTCACGCAGTCGCCCGTGGTCTGCGGCGACAGGATCGGCACGGTGACGGCGACCAGACCGACGCTGCCGGTCAGGTTGCAGGACTGAACCGGAACCAGCTGCAGATTCTGGTTGAACTGCTGGTCACCACCGTGCGAGGCGTGCGCGGGAGCTCCCATGAGGAGCGCGCCCATCGCGGCACCGGCGACCAGGCCAGCAGCGGTCAGCTTCTTGATCATGTTTCCCCCGAGAAATCATGCGAGGCATTGACAGAAAAAGACGCAGGCGCTTCTTGCACCTGTGTCGCGGTGGACTGTGGCAATCATTATCCGGCCCCGCTTTTTTGTCAACGCCGAAACTCGGAAGTCATTTTGTCCATATTGCCGGATCAATTCTTTTCGTCAGGCAACCCAAATACGACAATGCGCTGATTTATCAGCCCAGCCGAGCCGCTCCGCCATCCCACGAAAATCACTCAGGGTGATCACTCTGTGGCCCTGGCGTAACACCTTCGCGACCACCCGAATCCCCCGAGCACCACGGCGGTCGCGGCGAACAGGCCCGAAACCACGACGCGTCGTCGCCTCATACCGCCGGCCCTGATCCATCGGCTCTCGACAGTGGTCGCGTGGTCGAGTCGGCGAGCACGCCGCGATGCGCCTGGGAGTCGATGTGGTCGCGCCGCCCCTCGGGGCACCCTCCCGCGAGGCGGTCCTGGGGGGCAGGGAACGCGAAAGGCCCCGGTGGCCAGCGTTTCCGCTGTTCACCGGGGCCTTCCCCAGGGTGGCAGGTGAAGGATTCGAACCTTCGAAGGCTAAGCCGACGGATTTACAGTCCGCTCCCATTGGCCGCTCGGGCAACCTGCCTGGGCTGCGGCGACGTGTGTGTCGCTGCGCATGAATGACAATAGCGGATGATCGGCCCCAACCTGAAATCGGATCCTGAGGCGCGTCCCCCACCAGCGGCTTCGGGTGTGCGCGGCGGGGCGCGGCTAAGCTCTGAAGCCGGCCCGCACCGGGCCGAACAGACGTGCACGGGTATCGCCCGTGACCCACGAGAGCTAGCGGGGTGTGAGAGTACGTGGCCGCCGAATCCAGTTTCGACGTGGTGTCCAAGCTCGACCGTCAGGAGGTCGACAACGCCCTGAACCAGACAGGCAAGGAGCTGGCCCAGCGGTTCGACTTCAAGGGCACCGGGACCACCATCGCCTGGCAGGGTGAGAACGGCATCGAGATCAAGAGCAGCGCCGAGGAACGCGCCACGGCCGCCCTGGAGGTCTTCAAGGAGAAGCTGATCAAGCGCAAGATCTCCCTGAAGGTCCTGGACGCCGTCGAGGAGCCCAAGCCCTCGGGCAAGGAGTACCGCCTCCCGGTGAACCTCAAGGAGGGGATCACCACCGAGGACGCCAAGAAGATCTCCAAGCTCATCCGCGACGAGGGACCCAAGGGTGTCAAGGCGCAGATCCAGGGCGAGGAACTTCGGGTCAGCGCCAAGAAGAAGGACGACCTCCAGAACGTCATGACGCTCATCAAGGAGAAGGACTTCGACCTGGCCCTCCAGTTCGTCAACTACCGCTGACGCACCGACGTTCGACGGCCGCCCGCCATCGGCGGGCGGCCGTCGTCGTGTTCAGCCCAGGTCCCACTTGCGGCGCAGCTCGCGCAGGCGTCGGATCCGCTCGGCGATCGGTGGGTGCGCCGAGAACAACCGGCCCACCGGCCCGGGAAACGGGTTGGTCGTCATCAGGTGCGCCGTGGCCAACAGCACCCGCTCCCGTGGCAGCGGGTGGGCCCGGTTGCCGGACTCCAGCTTGCGCAGCGCGTCGGCGAGCCCCAACGGGTCCCCGGTGAGTTCGGCGGCGTGCTCGTCGGCACGGAACTCTCGGGCCCGTCCCACGCCGCAGTAGACGACCACGCCCGCGAGCGGCGCCAGCACGGCCAGCATCAGCCCTCCCAGGAGGTTGGGCATGTCCGTCTCCTCGGACTCCCCCAACGGCAGCAGGAAGGTCACGAGGGTGAGCGCGGTGATGAGGGTGGTCAAGGTCGCCGCGACCGAGCTGAGCAGTGTGTCGTGCGAGCGGATGTGCGCCAACTCGTGGGCGATCACGCCGCGCAGCTCACGTTCGTCGAGGACGCGCAGCAACCCGGTCGTGCAGCACAGGGACGCCCGGCGCGGACTGCCCCCGGTGGCGAAGGCGTTGGGCGTGCGCACCGGCGCCAGGTACAACTTCGGCATCGGCTGCTTGGCGGCCGTGGCCAGTTCCCGAACGATCCGATACAGCTCCGGGCGCTCGATCTCGCTGACCGGTCGGGCCCGCATCGCCCGCAACGCCAGGGATTCCCCGAACAGGTAGACGAGGATCCCCGCGCACAGCACCAGGGCGATCGCGATCTGGACGCCCTTCTGGGCACCGCAGAACCAGCCGACCACGACGATGAGCGCCGAGGCTCCGGCGAACAGGCCGACCGCGCGGACCGCGTTGACGTGCACGCGCCCTCCCTTCCGGTGTTCGCCGGTGTCCGGCTTTTGATGCGTACATGGTGACAAACGTGCGGGTCGGCGTCTCGCGTTCCCCATGTGACCGGTCGGTGTCGCGGTCCGCGCCATCAGCGCGCGAACACGGGCCGAACGGGCGTGTGTGACAATCGCCACCCGCCCGGCCTCCGACCGGCATCGACGACCTATAGTGCGAACGTGGTCCTCGTCACTACGCGCACCGAGGGGACGGAAGAACTCCGTCCTCGTGGTGGGTGGTGGGCCGTGTCGTCGAAGGTCGGCAGCCACGCGCGATCCGGCCGCGGTACCCGCACCGCACACGCCGCACCGGGTTGGCGCACCCGGCGCGTGTGGGGGCCACGACCGAAGTCCCCGCCCCCGACCATGGCATCCGGCCCGCGACGGTGCGGTCCGGCCGGGGGTGGAACACCCGAGCGCCGCCGCCTCCACGACCGGCGGCTCACCGAGGAGGTCGTCGATCTCAGTGGCCAAACAGATCGAACAGCTCGACCGCGTCATCATCCGCTTCGCCGGCGACTCCGGCGACGGCATGCAGTTGACCGGTGACCGATTCACCCAGGAGACCGCGTCGTTCGGCAACGACCTGTCGACCCTGCCGAACTTCCCGGCGGAGATCCGCGCTCCGGCCGGCACCCTTCCCGGTGTCTCCAGCTTCCAGTTGCACTTCGCCGACCACGACATCGTGACCCCGGGGGACGCCCCGGACGTATTGGTGGCGATGAACCCGGCCGCGCTCAAGGCCAACCTCGGCGACGTGCCCAAGGGCGCCACCATCATCGTCAACACCGACGAGTTCACCAAGCGCAGTCTGACCAAGGTCGGCTACGTCTCCGACCCGCTCACCGACGGGACCCTCGACGGGTTCAAGGTGAGCGCGGTGGGGCTGACCTCGATGACGGTGGCGGCCCTGGCCGATTCCGACATCTCCAAGAAGGACGCCCAGCGCGCGAAGAACATGTTCGCCCTGGGTTTGTTGTCCTGGATGTACAACCGCCCGACGGAGGGGACGACCTCGTTCCTGAAGTCGAAGTTCGCGAGCAAGCCGGACATCCTCGACGCCAACCTCAAGGCCTTCCGGGCGGGGTGGAACTTCGGGGAGACCACGGAGGACTTCGCGGTCTCCTACGAGATCAAACCGGCTCGGCTGCCCTCGGGTACCTACCGCAACATCACCGGGAACCTGGCCACGGCCTACGGGCTCATCGCCGGGTCCAAGCGTTCCGGGCTCCCCCTGTTCCTGGGCTCCTACCCGATCACCCCGGCCTCGGACATCCTGCACGAGTTGTCCAAGCACAAGCGGTTCGGGGTGCGCACCTTCCAGGCCGAGGACGAGATCGCGGGGGTGGGCGCGGCCCTGGGCGCCTCCTTCGGCGGATCGCTCGGTGTGACCACCACCTCCGGGCCCGGCATGGTGCTCAAGCAGGAGACCGTGGGGTTGGCCGTGATGACGGAACTCCCCCTGCTCATCGTGGACGTGCAGCGGGCCGGCCCGAGCACCGGCATGCCCACCAAGACCGAGCAGACCGACCTGTTGATGGCCATGTACGGGCGCAACGGCGAGTCCCCCGTCCCGGTGGTGGCGCCCTCCTCCCCCGCGGACTGCTTCGACGCGGCGATCGAGGCCACCCGGCTGGCGGTGAAATACCGCACGCCGGTGGTGGTGCTCTCCGACGGCTACCTCGCCAACGGCTCCGAGCCGTGGCGACTGCCGGACGTGGCGGACCTTCCGGTCATCGAACCGGACCTGGCCACCGAACCGAACGGTCCGGACGGCACCTACCTGCCCTACCTGCGCGACGAGGACACCCTGGCCCGCCCGTGGGCGGTTCCGGGCACGGCCGGGTTGGAACACCGCATCGGCGGCATCGAGAAGCACGCCCAGAGCGGCGACATCTCCTACACCCCCGGCAACCACGACCTCATGGTCCGCACCCGGCAGGCCAAGATCGACGCCATCGTGCGGGATATCCCCGAACTGGAGGTGTCCGATCCCACCGGGGACGCGGAGGTGCTCGTGTTGGGCTGGGGCGGCACCTACGGGTCCATCACCGCCGGGGTGCGACGGGTACGGCGGGCGGGCGGCAGTGTGGCCCAGGCCCACCTGCGCCACCTCAACCCGTTCCCCGCGAACCTGGGCGAGGTGCTCGGGCGCTACGAGCGCGTGGTGGTGCCCGAGATCAACCTGGGCCAGCTGGCGCTGCTGCTGCGCGGCCGCTTCCTGGTCGACGTCATCGGTTACAACAAGGTCCGTGGTCTTCCCTTCAAGGCGGAGGAGCTCGCGGGTGTGCTGCAGGAGGTCATCGACCGTGACTGAGAATCCGAACGGAACCGGGCACGTTCACGACGAGGACGGCCTCGCCGGACTGCGACTGGTGCCCAAGACCGACGCCCCGTACAAGATGAAGGACTTCAAGTCCGACCAGGAGGTGCGCTGGTGCCCGGGCTGCGGTGACTACGCGATCCTGGCCGCGTTCCAATCGTTCCTGCCGCAGCTGGGGGTGCCGCGGGAGAACATCGTGATGGTGTCCGGGATCGGCTGCTCCTCTCGGTTCCCGTACTACCTGAGCACGTACGGCGTGCACTCGATCCACGGGCGCGCCCCGGCGATCGCGACGGGGTTGGCCACGAGCCGACCGGACCTGTCGGTGTGGGTGATCACCGGCGACGGCGACGGGCTGTCGATCGGCGGCAACCACCTCATCCACGCGCTGCGTCGCAACGTCAACATCAACATCCTCCTGTTCAACAACCGCATCTACGGGCTCACCAAGGGCCAGTACTCCCCCACCTCCGAGGCCGGGAAGATCACCAAATCCTCACCGGTGGGGTCGTTGGACCACCCGTTCAATCCGCTGTCGTTGGCGCTGGGCGCGGAGGCGGGGTTCGTGGCCCGGACCGTGGACTCGGACCGCAAGCACCTGACGTCGGTGCTGCGGGCCGCCGCCGACCATCCCGGCGCTTCGTTCGTGGAGATCTACCAGAACTGCCCGATCTTCAACGACGACGCCTTCGAGCCGTTGAAGGACGCGTCCTCGCGGGACCTGAGACTGCTGCGGATGGAGCACGGTGAGCCGCTGCGGTTGGGGCCGGATCGCGGTGTGGTCGCGGGCGAGTTCGGTGGCCTGGAGGTCGTCGACGTGGCCGAGGTCGGTGAGGAGCGGTTGATCCGCCACGACGCGCACCGGGAGGACCCGGGTTACGCGTTCGCGCTGTCGAGGCTGGACCGGCCTGCCTTCGAACACGTGCCGATCGGGGTGTTCCGGGACGTGCGCCGGCCCACCTACGACGATCTGTTGAACGAGCAGATCGAGGACGCGCGGTCCGAACGCGGCGACGGTGAGTTGGCCGCGTTGCTGGCCGGCGGCGACACCTGGACCGTGGACTAGTGGGATAGGGGCCCGGCGGTCGCCCGATCACGAGGCCGATCGTCAGGTCGCTCCGGATATTCCCCCGGACGTCGTCGAGAAGTTCACAGGCGACGTCCGGGGCGGCCCTCGGTCCACCGCGGGTGAAGGCAATACGCTGCCCCCATGCGAATCGTCATCGTCGGAGGACACGGGAAGATCGCGCTGCGACTGGCCAGGCAGTTGGCCGACCGCGGCGACACCCCCGTGGGCCTCATCCGCAACCCCGACCATTCCCAGGACATCGTCGACGCCGGGGCCGAGCCGGTCGTGATCGACCTGGAGCAGGCCACCGTGACCGAGCTGACCGAGAAGATCATGGGCGCCGACGCCGTGGTGTTCGCGGCCGGCGCCGGACCGGGCAGCGGCGCGGAGCGCAAGGAGACCGTCGACCACAAGGCGGCGGTGCTGACCGCCGACGCCGCCGCCCTCGCCGGGGTGCGTCGCCTGGTCCAGGTGTCGGCGATCAACGTGGACAAGCCGGTTCCGGAGGACACCGGTGAGGTCTGGAAGGCGTATGTGGCGGCGAAGAAGGCCGCCGACGACGACCTCCGTCAGCGCGACCTCGACCTGGACTGGACGATCCTGCGCCCCGGAGGTCTGACCGACGACGCCGGAACCGGTCGGGTGGACCTGGGTGAGGAGGTCGAGCGCGACACGGTGACCCGTGACGACGTCGCCGCCGTGATCGTCGCACTTTTGGACGAACCAGGAACCGTCGGCCGGGTTCTCAACCTGGTGAACGGTGAGACACCCGTCGTCGAAGCCGTCCGCGCCGCCGCCGGCTGATCCTTGACCGCGTATCGCGGGGGCGGGGATCCGTTCGGTCTCTGTGGCCAGATGCACCTATAGAAGGCATGATGGTTTCGGAGCCCGGCGGAATCCCGCCACGGTGGACGCGGACGACCGGGAACGCCCCGACGGGTGAATCAGCTCCGCAGAGCAGATGGGTACGGTTTTCATGAGCGTCACACAGGTCGTCAGGGATAGCACGGTCGTCGAACACGCCAAGGTCGCCGCGCAGCAGAAGCGCCGGATGTTCATCATCCAGCTGGACGTCAACGCCTACGACGAGGCTTCGAGCAAGCTGCGTCCTGGGCTGACCCGCATCCTTGAGGGGATCGAGGAGGCCGGCTGGCGTCTGGACCTGATCACCCCGAGCGAGAACGGGGAGTCCCAGGCCGCCCGCCTGTTCATCTTCCGCCCCGACGCCGAGGCGCTGAAGGCGAAGGAGTCGGCGCAGGCCGAGGCCCAGCAGCCGCAACAACCCCAGCATCCGCAGGACGGGACGGGGCAGCAGGTCGCCTACCCGCAGCACCCCACGGGTGCGCAGCAGCCGGACCCGTACGCGGGTTACGGCCAGGGTTACGGTCAGCAGCCGCAGCAGTACCCGGGCTACGACCAGCAGCAATACCCCGGATACGGGCAGCAGCAGCCGGGCTACGGGCAACAGCCCGGCTACGGCCAGCAGTACCCGGGTTACGGCCAGCAGGGCTGGTAGTCCCACCAGGTCCTCGGGCCCGTACGGCGGATCCGCCGTACGGGCCTTTTTGTGCGTTCCATGCGCTTCGCACCCCCGCGCCGTGTCCGACATGACCCTCTATGAGCGGACAGCCACGGATTCCGATGCATTCGCCAGAAGCCTGTTCTAGTCGTGCTTTCGGTTGTGTAACGCACTGGTGGTTCCATGCGGTGACATGTCGGTCATACCGCCTGGGAAGCCGAGGAAACTCTGGGGAAACTCTGGAATCTTCGCGGAAACTACTTCAGGCATGCATCCGGCTACGCTAAGTTAATTACGGCGGCCGCAGCCAACCCGTTTTAGTACTTCCGAAAGGTGACTCACATGTCCCGTATCGCCAAGCTTTCCGGATTCGTCCTGGCCACCGGCCTCGCCTTCGCCGCCTTCACCGGCACCGCCGCGGCCGACAACAACGCCGACGTCCAGAACATCACCATCCCGATCTGTCTGGACGTCCTGAAGGCCTCCGGCGTCAGCGCCAGCGGCTGCAACGTCGTCGACTGGGACGCCACCTCGGGCATCGCGGTCGGCGACTGATCACCCGGTAGTCATCCGGGTCGGCTTCATCCGGCCACCGTCACCACCTGTACACAGCGAACCGCAAAGGAACACTCACCATGAAGCGCATCACCGCCGTCTCCGGTCTCATCCTCGCCACCGGCCTCGCCCTGGGCGCCATGTCCGGCACCGCCGCGGCCGACAACAACGCCGACATCCAGAACATCACGGTGCCCGTCTGCGCCGACGTCATCAGCTTCGCGGGCTTCAGCTCCGAGGGCTGCAACGTCATCGACAACGACTTCAACTCCGGCATCAGCGTCATGGACTAGTAGTCCACGCTCCTCCGGCGACGACGCGGGGCACGGCGAATCCATCGCCGTGCCCCGCGTTCTGTTCCCTCACCGCCCCGCGCACGCGGAACCGGTTCAGCCCTTGCAGGGCCCCTCGGGACTCCAGGTGTCCGGGTCGGTCACCAGGCGCGCGTGCGACGCGGTGTCGTAACGGGAGGTGCCGTACCGCAGCTTGGCGCGCTCGGTCCCCTCCGGCAGCAGCCCCGCGCGGCCCAGCGCCAGGCACGAGCCCGGGTTGTCGAGTCGGTGTCCCGCCTCCACCCGGAACAGGCCCAGCCGGTCGAACGCGAAGCGCGAGGCCAATCTCGCCCCGGCCGTCGCGACCCCTCGTCCCTGTTCCGCCGGGTGCGTCCAGAAGGACAACCAGCCCAGCTCGTGTCGGCGGCTGGTCACCGAGATCTGCACGTGCCCCAACGCCTTGTCCCGGTCATCCACCACGGCGAACCCGTGGACGTCGCTCTTCCCGGCCAGTTCGGTCCGGTACTCGATCCACTCTCGGGCCTGGTCCGGGGTTCGGGGGAGGTCGCCGGGCTCCTGCCAGACCAGTTCCTCCCAGGCGAAGGCCTCCAGCAGTCGGTCGACGTCCCCTCGGTTCCACTCACGCAGTCGGTACAACGACGCTTCCCCTCCTCGAATCCACCGACCGCGCCGACCTGGAGCGCGTTCCGCGTCGGTCGGGGGTCACCGTTCGGTCCCTCTCCGCGGTCTGAGAGGCGTTTCGGAGAATATCGGACGGGGACGTGTCACGGACCGCGCACGGTGGTACGTCTTCCCTGTCATGACGACGACAGAGGTCTTCGAAGAGCATCGCTCCCTGTTGAACGGGGTCGCCTACCGGGTCCTGGGCAGCGCCAACGACGCCGAGGACGTGGTCCAGGAGGCCTGGCTGCGCTGGTCCGGGGTCGATCCCACCGAGGTCGACGACCCGCGTGCCTACCTGGTCACCGTGGTCTCGCGGGTGGCCATCGACCGGTTGCGGCGGGCCGGTTCCCGACGTGAGTCCTACGTGGGCGAGTGGCTTCCCGAACCGGTCAGCGACCTGCCCGACGGCGCCGAACGGGCCGAACTCGCCGACTCGGTGGAGTTCGCCCTGATGGTGGTGTTGGAGACGCTGAGTCCGTTGGAACGTGCCGTGTTCGTCCTGCACGAGGCCTTCCAACTGCCCTACGCCCAGATCGCGCAGGTCATCGGGCGGGGTGAGGCCACCACCCGACAGTTGGCCAAACGCGCCCGCGACCACGTGCGGGATCGCCGACCCCGATTCGAGGCCGACCGGGCCGAACGACGGCGGATCACCGAACGCTTCCTCCGGGCCTGCCTGGAAGGGGACCTGGACGGGCTCAAGGGCCTGCTCGCCGACGACGCCACCCTGGTGAGCGACAGCGGTGGCAAGGCCAGGGCTCCCCTACGGGTACTGCGCAGCGCGCACAAGGTGGGTCGCTTCCTCGCGGCCGTCACCGAGGAGCGCAACGCCACCCGGTTCCTCGCCTCGGTCGGCGTCGAGGGCATGGACGCCCTGGACATCAGGGTCACCGAGGTCAACGGCGGTCCGGGGGTGCTGATCTCGGCGGCCGGGGACGCGGTGCTCATGATCTCCCTGGACGTCTTCGAAGGGCGGGTCCAGCACGTGTATCTGTTGGTCAACCCCGACAAGTTGTCACGTTTGAGCGTGGTCGACCCGTCCTAGGGACATGGAACTCAACGTTGTGGGCGGTGGCCTCGCCGGACTGACCGCGGCCATCGCCGGCGCCGAGAGAGGCGCCACGGTCACCCTGTACGAATCCCACGCCACGCTGGGCGGACGGGCCCGCTCCACCGAGCCCCCGTACGTGGCCAACGACGGACCGCACGTCCTGTACTCGGACGGGGCGCCCTACGTCTGGTTGGAGCGACGCGGCCTGGTCCCACCGTCGAAGGCTCTGCCGTTGAGGGCCGCGCTCGGAACCCGGTGGCGGTACCGGGAGCGGATCGGCGGCCCTCCGAGCGGGGTGCTCCGGGCCGCGGCCCGCCGGCGGCTACGTGCCCCGGACGACGTGGACTTCGGCACCTGGGGCACCGAGCACCTGGGCGCGGAGTCGGCCCGAGCCGTCGGCAACATGATGGGGGTCGTGCTCTTCCACGCCGAGCCGGAGCGCCTGTCGGCCGCCTTCGTCTGGGACCGGTTCCAACGTGTCACCACCCCGGGATGGCCCGCGCCCCGGTACCTGATCGGGGGCTGGGGCTCCTGGGTGGAACACCTGTCCGCGCGCGCCCGGGAGATGGGCGTGCGGATCGAGACGCGGAGTCGGGTGGACGCCCCTCCGCAGGGCCCGACCGTCGTGGCCACGTCCTTGGACGCGGCGCGCACCCTGTTGGGGGACGACACGCTGCGTTGGGAGGGCGGACACACCCTGATGGTGGACCTGGGGCTGACACGGCGCCACGGCGATCCGTTCCTGGTGTTCGACTCCGACGAGTGCGGTTTCCTGGAGCGCTACACCGTCGTCGACCCCACGCTCGCACCCGAGGGTGAGGACCTGGTCCAGGCACAGCTTCCGATCCGCCCGGGTGAGGGCCGCGCGCAGACGAACGCCCGGCTGGAGGTCCTGCTCGACACCGCACTGCCCGAGTGGCGGGAGAGGCTGACGTGGCGGCGCGACCAGGTGGCGCGGGGGCGCACCGGGGCGCTGGACCTGCCGGGCACCACCTGGCGGGACCGTCCCGCCATCGACCGGGGTGAGGGCGTGTACCTGGCCGGGGACCAGGTCGCCGCACCGGGTCTGCTGGGTGAGGTGGCGGTGACCAGCGCGGTACGGGCCGCGGAGCTGGCCACCGCTCGGCACTCGCGTGCCGTCACCGACTCCCGGTGAACCCGGCCCGGGGCCCGGCGGTGTCCGGTCAGCCCCGGGCCGGGACGTGGGAGACGGCCTCCACGTTGTTGCCGTCGGGGTCGCGGACGAAGGCGCCGTAGTAGTGCTCGTGGTACTCGGGCCACTCCTTCGGTTCGTGCAGGACCTCCGCCCCGACCTCGACGGCGGCGGCGAAGAAGGCGTCGACGGTGGCCCGGTCGGCCGCGGTGAACGCGATGTGGGACTCGCGCGGGGGGCCGTCCGTCTCGCTGGGCGAGATCCAGAACGCGGGGTCGTCGGAGCCGTAGCCGATGACCTCCCCGAACTGGAGCATGCGGCGGTGTCCCAGGGGCGCGAGGACGGCGTCGTAGAAGGAGGCGGCGGCGGTCGGGTCGGCGACCTGGATTCCGAGGTGATCCAACATGCCCCGAGCGTGACACCCATCACTGACATTCCTCGATGGGACACGTCCCTCCGAAGCACACCACCCCGGTTCGACCGACCCGAATCCGTCCTGTGGAAACCCGCCGGTAACCCAGGGTGACGCTGAATACTGGTCTCTCAGAGGGAGGCCCATGAACGACCTGAAGAACACGCCGGACAACGAACGGCGGTATGAACTGGTCGACGAGAGGCTTGACGTGTCGCCCGTGCCCAAGCCTTTGCACACACGAGTGAGTTACCGTCTGGGTTTCCTTCTCGGCATCCATGCTCCCGAGGATCTGGAGATCGGGGACGGCCCCGGCATCACCCTCAACGGAGACCCGGGTAAGCACCGGCCTTCGGCCAGGAACCGCCGGAGGAGGGTTACTACACCGTTCCCCCGCTCTTGGCCGTGGAGATCTTCTCCCCCGAAAGCGTGCTCCGCGACAACCACACGAAACGGTACGAGTACGCCGTGTTCGGGATCCCCTCCTACTGGATCATCAACCGTTCCTCAGCAGAGTGCAGGGGTGACATCTGATGCCGCCCCTGGTCCTGCGCGCGTCCCGAACGGTGTTGGATGCGCTGGTCCTCCGCGTTCTCCTTCCCCAAGGTCTGGGTGCGCGCATCGTGTGCGCGCTCCGTGACCGGGTGGCGGATTCCCTCACCCCCACGAGCGCCCGGTCCGGCCTGGACGGTCCGAGGCCCACACTCATCACTCTGGTGGGTGCGGGGCGGTGCCGTCCGACGCCGGATCGGGTGCCCTTGGGCGCGTCGCCCGATCGCGATGCTCGCCGCATCGTGCCGGGACGTCTTCCTCTTGGCGGTGGTGGTGGGTTTTTGCCAGTGCTGGGCACCCCACCTGGAGGTGTAGGCCGCGTCCACGGCGATGACCGTGATCGCGGTGGCATCGGCCATCGAGGTCAGCCGGGCACGCAGCCTGGCCGTGGGCATACCGGAGATGACCTGCCGGAACCGCTTCTTTCGGCCGTGCCTCTCCCGACTCTTGGAGGTGGTGAAGTCCAGATCTTCGACCGCGATCGTCTTCACACCACAACCGTGCGCCCAGCGCAACAACCGGGTCAGCGCGTGGCGCACCTGGGCGTCACGATGGGAAGCGCTGCCGGACAACTCGTAGTCGAACCGGCGCGGGTCACCGATGGGGTTGCCGTGCACATCCAAACGCCAGGCGGCCAGATGATCGGCGTTCATATCCACCCCGATCACCCCCTCGGTGAGGGCGGACCGAAGAGGGACCCACGATGGCGCCACGATCTGCCAGGACGCGGTCACATACCAGCGCCCACGCTCCACATCCAGGTGCACCCGGTAGGCCACCGCCCGATTCGCCGCCACCCGCTCGGCCCACTCCCGGCCACGGTGCGCGAAAACCGCCGTGCCCGAGAGCACATATCGGCCGTGCGGGGCGTTCGCCCATTCCTTGAGCGGGGTCGGGAGTTTGATCGACACCTCTCCCTGCGGGGTGATGCGGATCGTCTCGTTGCCGAACCGCTTCCCCGTTTCCCCGTTGGCTTGGAGGAACCAGCGGGCCGCTTGCCACCGCTCACGCCAGGCGGTCTCGGTGAGCTGAGCCGCATCGAGGTGATGACGGCTACGGGACAGACTCTTACCGCCACGCACCACGCGCACCAAGCCAGCCTCGAAGTCGGCCCGAACCGTGGCGAGCCGGTCTTGCAGGGTGGCCAGGCGTCGGGACTTGGCGTGCCACTCCTGCTTGGATCGGTAGCCGCCTGGCCTCTTCCTGGTGCCCTTGGCCCCGACCGGCGACGACAACCGGGACCGGACCATCGCGGCCCCGGCTTCCAAAGAACGCAGGTGCGCGGCTTGTCCGCGTCGGGCCAGTGCCCGCTGGTCGTGGGTGGCCTTGGTGATCGCCCCCGCCCACCGGGAGGAGCACTCCGGGGTCAGTCGGCGTTTACGCTCCGCCCACGTGTGGCTGTCATGGTCCAGGCCATCAGCACAGCGGGCTTTGAGATCGGCAGCGGCCAACGAACCCAGATGGGAACCGACCAGCCGCAGCACCTTCTCATCCTGAAGGGTCAGGCACTTGAGGCGGGTGCGCACGGCCACACCGGTGGGCCCCGGAACCGGATAGGGGGCCGCGATCGACCGCAAACCCCGCTGATCGGTGCCCACCACCCGCTCCTCACCCCCTGACTGCGTTCGATCCCCGTGCTCGAACACGACGCTAGCCGCGCCCCGGGGCGGGTGTGGCACGAACCGGAAAACTCCTCCGCCCGGGGGTGAGGGTGCGTACCGCTCGAATCCGGCTCCGGTGCCCTTCACGACAGGAGTGGTTCGATGAGTTCACTCATGGACGTCCACGCACACTCATATGACCGCGCACACGAATAGATGAGAATCCCCATCCGGAGAAGCCCGGCATCGTGGAGTTCCGTCTGGAGGACGGTGGCTACCAGGAGATCGGTCAGAGTCAGGGTGAGGAACTCTTCGAGACCGACTCCCCCTTTCCCATGAGACTCATCCCGCACTGGCTCGTGGCGAGTGGCCCATGGCGGGAACGCATCGGCGGGGCGCCCCCGACCGAGTGACCCGGTGGCGGCGTCGGGGAGGCACGTTCGGGGTCAGGCGACCCAGCGGTAGAGGTGTTCGGGACGGCCGGCGGAACCGTAGCGCATGCGCAGTTCCGCCCGACCATCGGCGCACAGGTGCTCAAGGTAGCGGCGGGCCGTCACCCGGGACACCCCGGAACGCTCGGCCACCTCCGCGGCGGACAGCTCTCCCTCTGCCTCGCGCAGCACACCCGCGACCAGGTCGACGGTGGCCGCGGTCAGGCCCTTGGGCAGGGAACGGGCCGCGGGCGGACGCAACAGTCCGAACAACCGGTCCACGTCCTGCTGGGTGGCCTCCCCTTGGGCCTGCATCTGCCGCCGGGCCACCGCGAACCGTTCGAGCTGGTCGCGCAGGGCGCTGAGCGGAAAGGGTTTGAGCAGGTAGTGAACGGCACCGCCGTGCACCGCCGAGCGGACCTGGGCGATGTCGCGAACGGCGGTGATCATCAGGAAGTCGGGTTGGGGCGTGCCCGGTTCGCCGGCCGATCGCAGGGCGCGCATGACCGAGATCCCCGAGCCGTCGGGCAGGTGCAGGTCCAGCAGGACCAGGTCCGGACGGTGTCCGCGTACCTGGGCCAGGGCCGCGGCGGCGGTGTGAGCCACCCCGACCACGGTGAACTCGGGCACCGACTCCACCAGCTCCTGGTGGTTACGGGCCACCCGCACGTCGTCGTCGACGACCAGGACACGGATCACCCGGCCACCCCCGTCGGCGTGGCGACCGGCAGGCAGGCGGTGAAGACCGCGCCCTCCTCCGCGTCGGGTGCCTCCATCTCGATGCTTCCCCCTCTGCTCTCACAGACCTGCTTGACCAGGGCCAGGCCCAGACCCCTGCTTCCACCGTCCCGGGACGCCTTGGTGGTGAACCCGAATCGGAAGATCTCCTCGGCGACGTCGTCCGCGACCCCGTGCCCGGAGTCGATCACCCGGATCTCCAGTAGGTCGTGCGACAGGTCACTGTCGGCGGATCGGTGCAGTCGCACCAGGACCTCGACCCATCCGCCATGAGCGACCGCGTCCAGGGCATTGTCCACCAGGTTGCCGAGGATGAGCAGCGCGTCGGATCGTAGTTCGCCCTGGAGGCACTCGGGGACACTCGTCATCGGGGACAGGCCGAGGTCGACCCCCATCTCGGAGGCCTGCGCCGACTTGGCCAGGGTGAGGGCGGCGAGCGCCGGGTCGCGCACGTGTTCGGCGACGCCGCTCGTGGTGCGGGTATGGGTGGCGGTGAGGTCGGCCAGGTAGTCGCGGGCCTCCTCGTGGGCGCCCAACTCCAGCATGCCCGCGACGGTGTGCACCCGGTTGGCGAACTCGTGGGTCTGGGCCCGCAACCCTCGGGTGACGGTGCGGGCTCCGTCGAGTTCTCCGGTGAGTCGGTTCACCTCGGTGCGGTCCCGGAGGGTGACCACCGCCCCGGACTCGACGCCGCGAATGCGCACCGGCATGCGGTTGGCGACCAGGACACGGTCACCGGCCAGCAGGATGAGGTCTCCTCCCGGATCGACTCCGGAGACGATGTCGCGGGCCCGTTCGGGCAGGTCGAGTTCGTCCAGGTGCCGGCCTTCGGCGTCCTCGGGCAGGTCGAGCATGGCGCGGGCGGGCGGATTCACCAGGACCACCCGGTCGTTGGTGTCGACGGCGAGGACACCCTCGCGCACGGCGTGCAGGAGCGCCTCTCGGCTTTCGAGCAGCGCGGTGATGTCGGCGGGTTCGAGCCCGTGCGTCTTGGCGCGCAGCCGGCGAGACAGCGCCCAGGAACCGACCACGCCCACGGCGAGGAGGAGCACGGTCGTGGCGAGGATGGCGGGGATGGCGGCGCGTGCGTCCCCGGCCGCGCTGGAGGTGAGGATTCCCAGCGACACGTAGCCGATGACGTCTCCCCGCGCGTCACCGCCGCTGATCGATCCGCCTTCGGAGAAGACGGGAACCTTGGCGCGGACCGTGCGGCCCTGGGTTCCGTCCTGGACCCCGGTCCACTCCACGCCCCGAGCCGCGGGGCCGGGCGGGGTGGAGACCGTCCGACCTATGAGGTCCTTGTTCGGGTGGGTGTGGCGGGTTCCGTCGGGGGTGGCGAGGACCACGAAGTCCGCGCCGGTGGCCGCGGCGACACGGTCGGCGAGGGGGTCCAGTTCGGCGCTGGGGTCGGCCCCCTGCATGCCCTCGACCACCGCGGGCATGACGGCCACGGATCGGGCCACGGAGAGGACGCGTTCGGCGTACTGGCGGTCGGTCGCCCGGTCGGCCTGGAGCATCCAGAGCACTCCGACCCCGGTGAGCGCCACCGCCAACAGGCACACGTAGCCGATGAACAGGGATCCGGTGAGCGTGAGCCGGCTTCGTGCGGGCGGTGAGGTCATGGGTACTCCAGTGGCCGGGGAGCGCGGGTGGTCCGGCCGAAGGCGCAGGTCGTCGAGGGACGTAACGCGCTTCACGAACAATACGACCAATATGACGCCAGTTTTAACAAAACCCTCATCTCTCCGTGCCGCGGGTCACACTGTGTCCTGGATCTCCCCTGCGTCTGCGCACCGGGGGACGTGCACAGACGATCAAGGAAGGAGAGGACCCATGCGCAATAGTGGCGTGGTGCTCCGCCTGGTGGGTGGGCTGTGCGCCCTCCTGCTGGTCGGGACGGCGCTGTACGACGTTCGCCAGAGCGCGGCCTCCGGTGACGGTGCCCAGGAGAAACTCCTGCTCATCGCGCCTGCCGGACCCGGCGGCGGCTGGGACACCTTGGCCCGCGAGATGCAGAACGGGTTGCGCGACGAGGACCTGCGGTTCAACGTCGAGGTCCGCAACGCCGAGGGCGCCGGCGGCACCATCGGTCTGGCCCAGACCGCGAACCGCGAGGGTCAGGACAACGTGTTGACCATGACCGGTCTCGGCATGGTGGGAGCGGTGGAGACCACCGGGTCGCCGTACACGATGGCCGACTCCACCCCCATCGCCCAGCTGGCCTCGGAGTACCTCGCGATCGTCGTCCCGCGGGACTCCCCCTACGAGACCCTCGACGACCTCGCCGAGGACTGGCGCGAGCGCCCGGGCACCCTGCCCGTGGCGGGCGGCTCCATGGGCGGCGTCGATCAGATCTTCGCCGCGCAGGTCGCGCAGTCCCTGGACATCTCCCCGGGCGAGATCAACTACCTGCCCTACTCGGGCGGCGGCGAGACCCTGACCTCCCTGCTCTCCGGCACCTCGGAGATCGGGTTCGGCACCCTGGGCGACTTCAGCGACCAGATCGAGGACGACGGTCCGCTACGCGCGCTGGCGGTCTCCTCACCCGAACGTCTGGACGGGGTGGACATCCCCACCATGACCGAGCTCGGCTATGACCTGGAGATGTCGAACTGGCGCGGGGTCATCGCCCCGCCCGGGTTGACCGAGGAGGAGACCGAAGCGCTGGAGGAGCTGGTGCGGGAGCTGCTGGCGTCGGACTCCTGGGCCGACACCCTCGAACGCAACCGGTGGACCGACACCTACCAGGACCGCGAGGAGTTCGAGGAGTTCCTGGACGAGGAGATCGCCCTGACCCAGGAGACCGTGGAGGAGCTGGGACTGTGAGCGCCAACGGAACAGAAGAGAAGAACACGGCGGGCGACGACCCGGCCGAGACCACCGACGGCACCATGTCCCCTCGAACCACGGACGCCGTCCAGGCCCCGGAGACGGAAACGAACACCGGGAGCGAGGCGGTGGCCTCTGCCCCGGACCCCGAGAACACCGTGTGGAGGGGACCGTCGGCGTGGGTCGTGCCCGCGCTGACCGCGATCCTGGGCCTGGTGGCCGTGTGGGGCGCGGTCACCATCGAGGCCCCGCCCAACGCCACCCGTCCCGGCCCGGGCGCCTTCCCCGGCGCGGTGGGCGGGCTGCTACTGATCGCCGCCGTGTGCATGAGCGTGGTGAACCTGCGCAACCTGGGCAGCGGGAAGGGCGCTTCCCCACTGGCCTGGTTCGAGAGCCGACCGGTTCTGCTGGTCCTCGCCGGCCTGGTGGTGCACACCGCCCTGCTGGAACTCGTGGGCTGGCTGCTCGCCGGCGCCCTGTTGTTCTGGGTCGTCGCCTACGCGTTCGGCGCACGCGCCTATCTGCGTGACGCGATCGTGGCGCTGTCGATGTCGGCCGCCGTGCAGGTCGGTTTCTCGCTCGGGCTCGGGCTCAACCTGCCGGGCGGCTTCCTGGAATTGGTGCTGTGATGGACACTTTGATCAACCTGATGGACGGGTTGGCCGCGGCGCTGACCCCGCAGAACCTCATGTGGGCCTTCCTCGGCGTGCTGTTGGGCACCGCCGTGGGCGTCCTTCCGGGCATGGGCTCGGCGATGGCGGTGGCCCTGCTGCTGCCGGTGACCTTCCGGCTCGACCCGACCAGCGCCTTCATCCTGTTCGCCGGTGTGTACTACGGCGGCATGTTCGGTGGCGCCACCACGTCGATCCTGCTGAACACGCCTGGACAGGCGTCGTCGATCGCCACCACCTACGAGGGCCACAAGATGGCGCTCAACGGCAGGGCTGCGCAGGCACTGGGCACGGCGGTGATCGGTTCGTTCGTGGCGAGTGTCATCGGCACGCTCGTCGTGGCGCTGTTCGCGCCGGTCATGGTGGAGTTCGCGCTCAACTTCGGTCCCGGCGAGTACTTCGCCCTGACCGTGTTCTCGTTCGTGGCGGTGGCCGCGGTGGTGTCGGGTTCGGTGCTGCGCGGTGTGACGTCGCTGCTCATCGGTCTGGCCATCGGCATGGTGGGCATCGACGCCCAGAGCGGCACGGCCAGGTTCGACTTCGGTGCCGCCGGTCTGATGGACGGCATCGACATCGTCATCGTGACCGTGGGTCTGCTGGCCCTGGGCGAGGTGCTGTACATCGCGGCGCGTGGCAAGTCCGCGCCGAACTTCGCGGCGATCCGCACCGGGCGTCCGTGGCTGGGCCGCAAGGACCTGCGCCGCTCCTGGAAGCCGTGGCTGCGCGGCACCGCGCTGGGCAGCGCCTTCGGTCCGATCCCCGGCAGTGGCGCGGAGATCCCCACGTTCCTTTCGCTGGGCCTGGAGCGCAAGCTCGCCGCGCGGCGCGCGCGCCGCAAGGGTGAGGAGGACGAGTTCGGGCAGGGCGCCATCGAAGGTGTGGCCGGCCCGGAGTCGGCCAACAACTCCAGCGCCGCGGGCACCATGGTGCCGCTGCTCGGGTTGGGTCTGCCCACGTCGGCGACGGCCGCGATCATGTTGGCGGCGTTCCAGCAGTACGGGTTGCAGCCGGGGCCGGTGCTCTTCGAGCGCAACGCCGACCTGGTGTGGACGCTGCTGGCGTCGCTGCTCATCGGCAGCGTCCTGCTGCTGGTGATCAACCTGCCGTTCGCTCCGCTGTGGGCCAAGCTGCTGAAGCTGCCCAAGCCGTACCTGTACGCGGGCATCACGCTGTTCTCGGTGCTGGCCGTGTACGCGATCAACACCTCGGTGACGCACCTGGTGATGCTGCTGGCGGTCGCGGTGCTGGGTCTGGTCATGCGGACGTTCGGGGTCCCGGTGGCGCCGGCGCTCATCGGCGTGGTGCTGGGCCCGATCGCGGAGACGGAGTTCCGTCGTGCGTTGGCCGCTTCCTCGGGCGACCCGTCGATCCTGGTGAGCAGTGGCATCTCGATCGGCCTGTACGTGCTGGTACTGGTCGCGGCGGTACTGCCGCTGATCGCGTCCCTGCGTCGACGTCGCGCCGCCGCCCGTGCCGCGGAGGTCGAGGAGCCGGCCGAGCGGGTCTGACCCCTCACACCATCCCCTTCGTGGCCCCCGGTGTCCGTCCGCCGGGGGCCACCGTCGTTCAGACGTCGGATGGAGTTCGCCGCCGGTCATGGGGACGTGGGGTCGGGCCCCGGGGTTTTGTCATTCCCGTGAGGAGTCCCGGGTCAGACGATGGTGCGCACGAGCGGGACGCGTTGGGCGATGGCCACCAGGATCAGGCTGATCACCGCGGTGGCCACGGCGTACCCGGCCGCCGCGAACAGCGCCAGGTAACCCTCGGGCATGCCGCCCAGGTCGCGCAGCGTGTACATCACCATGACGTGTACGAGGTAGACCCCGAAGCTCAGCCCGGAGACCACGCGAACGACGTTCTTGGTGGCCAGGGCCGCCGGGTTCTCCGCCACCGCCAGGCGCTCGCCGGCGGCGCGCAGCGTCAGGTAGGCGCCGATTCCGGCGACGATCATCGGCGGGGACAGGAAGGCGTAGAAGTACTCGCCTCCAGCGCCCCACTCCCCCTCCACCTGGGCCGCGATCCCCGCGCCCAGGGCGGTGCCGGCCACGCCCAGGGTGAGCGCGGCGATCCCGAAGCGGGTGGTGCGAGGGCTGTTCTCGGTGGTCAGCAGCAGCCACCCCACCAGGTAGTAGCCGAGGAACGGCAGGAAGCGGGTGGCGGCGCTCACTCCGCCCGCCCCGTCGATCAGGGACAGCAGCTGGTCGAAGACGCCCACCCCGAACGATGCTCCGGCGAACCACCACAGCGCGGTGCGCGAACTGTGCGCGACCACCGTCCGGAAGAACGGGGTGAACAGGTAGAGGCCGGCGATGACGTACAGGAAGTACAGGTGGATCGAGGGGGCTCCCGACGCGGCCTGTGTCGCGGCGTCGGGTGTGCCCAGGTCGTCACGCCAGTGCTGCCAGACCAGGTAGATGGCGGTCCAGGCCACCAGCGGGATGCCGATCTTGGCCCATCTTTTGCGATAGAAGGTACCCACGCCCTCCTCGCGCGGGCGCAGCAACAGGGCACCGCTGATCATCACGAACACCGCGACGCACCAGCGTGTGCCCGCGTCCAGGAGGTTGGCGGACCACCATGTGTAGCCGCCGAGTTCGGCGTAGACCGTACTCACCAGTGGTGAGTAGGCGTGCACGCCGATGACCGCCGCCATCGCGGCCACACGGGCGAACCCCATCCACGAAGTGGACGAGGAGGACTGTGAGGGCGCCTGTCTACCGGCGGGGGCTGTCTCTACTCGCACACACTACCGATACCATTTCGTTATACGTGGAATCAACCCGAATAGGCTCGAGATACGTCACCCGCAGGCCAAGGTACACCGCCTGACCTGGTCGTCGACACCCTCTGTGAATTCTTCGATCACCGCCCCGACACACCGCCGAATCGGGGCGCCGGCGTGCCGCCTCAGTACTCGGAAAGCAGGTGGGTTCCGTCATTGGCCCGGAGGAAGGGACCTCCGTCGGTCAGGGCGTCGGTGATGCGGGAGTCAGTCCGGCACCGGAAAGCGATAGTCGAAAACGGCCATATCAGCACGGATCAGAAATCGCGCTGCCGCATCGGTTCCGCCCGCGCGGCCTCACATCCGGGCCCTGAGCACGTCCACCTCACAGCCCGGTTCGAAGGGGTCGAAGCCGTGCTCGCTCAGCCAGCGAACTATCAGCAGGCTTCGCAACGACCACCACGCGTGGATCACGTCGAGGTCGATGTCGGCGCCATAGCCGGCGATGACGTCGTCGAGGTGCTCCTCTTGTCCGAGCGTGAAGGTCGCGAGGTCGTACAGGGCGTCACCCCGGCCCGCCTCGGACCAGTCGATGATGCCCGTGACCTCGTCGCCGTCGACGAAGACGTGTGCGATCTGTAGGTCGCCGTGCGTGAACGCCGGGGTCCACGGCCGGAGCGCGGCATCGGCGACCTGGCGATTGCGGGTGACCAGGTCGGCGGGCAGGACACCGTTCGTCACGAGCAGCTCGCACTCCTTGTCGAGTTCCGCCGCCAGCGCGACGATGCTCCGACCGGCCCGTCCCAGCCGGGAGGGCGGCGGCGCGTCGTGCAGCTTCCGGATGGCGGCGCCCGCCGCCGCCCACGCCGCCGGCGACCCGGTCGACGGCCCACCAAGGCGCCCGAGCGTCGTCCCCGCGAGTGCGGCGGTCGCGAGCACGTGCGGCTTGCGCCACAGGACCTCGGGGGTAGGAACCGGCGCCAGGGACATCACCTCGAACTCGGCGTCGACGCGCGCCTGATCGGAGTCGACCTTCAGGAACACGTCGCCGACGCGCAGAGTCGCACGTTCGGAATGGGCGACGACGACTTCGACCTCATCCATGGGAGACCAGTATCCCCGGGACGATCGCCGACGTCGCCGGGTTTTTCGCCTGGGATCACGCGGTTGACCGCGTCCCACCGGCGGCCTCGTGCACGCCGACCATCATTCGAACCCGTGGAGGGGAGCGCCAGAACGCGAAAAGGCCGGAGTGGGTGTTCCACTCCGGCCTTCGTCGCTCGGGCTCTGGATCAGTCGTCCGCGGTGGCCACACCGATGGGGCAGCTGGCGCCGGTTCCGCCGATGCCGCAGTAACCGTTGGGGTTCTTGGCGTCGGACAGATACTGCTGGTGGTAGTCCTCGGCGAAGTAGAACGTCTTCAGCGGGGCGATCTCGGTGGTGATCGCACCGTAGCCGGACCGGGACAGGGCGGGCTGGAAGGCGTCGCGGGTGGCCTCGGCGGCCTTCTGCTGGGCCTCGGAGTGGAAGTAGATCGCCGACCGGTACTGGCTGCCGACGTCGTTGCCCTGGCGCAGACCCTGTGTCGGGTCGTGGCCCTCCCAGAAGATCTTGAGGATCTCCTCGTAGGAGATCAGCTTCGGGTCGAAGACCACGCGCACGGCCTCGGTGTGACCGGTCAGCCCAGAGCACACCTCTTCGTAGGTGGGGTTGGGCGTGTACCCGCCGGCGTAGCCCACGGCGGTGGTGATGACGCCGCGTTCGGCACCCAATCGCCAGAACACGCGCTCGGCGCCCCAGAAACAGCCCATGCCCAGATCGGCGACCTCACTGCCCTGCGGGTAGGGCGGGGTCAGCGAGGTGCCCAGGACCGTGTGACCGAAGGGCGGCTCGATCGGTGTGTCCCGGCCCGGAAGGGCGCGGGCGGGTTCGACCATGGTGGCGTTTCTACCGAACATGTCCCCAGCCTATCCACGGGCACAAGAAAGGGGACGACAGGAGGCACGATTCGTCCTACGATTGCCGTTGTGCCGGAATCCAACCGTGGTGTCGCCCTCGGAGCGAGCGCCTTCATCCTGTGGGGCTTCGCGGCCATGTACTGGCCGTTCCTCTCCGCCGCAGAACCCGCCGAGATCCTCGCCCACCGCATGGTGTGGGCCTTGGGCGCGATGTGCGTCTTCCTGCTGCTGGCGCGGCGGGGCTGGGCGTGGCTGCTCCCCATCCTGCGCAGTCCCAGGCGCCTGTTGCCGGTGGCCGCCGCGGCCGTGCTCATCTCGCTCAACTGGTGGGGGTTCATCTACTCGGTCTCCATCACCCAGACCCTGCAGGCCTCTTTGGCCTACTTCATCAACCCGCTGATGACCGTCTGCCTGGGTGTGGTGTTCTTCTCCGAGCGTCTGCGCGCCGCACAGTGGGTCGCCGTGGGGTTGGGCGCGACGGCGGTGGTCGTGATGACCGTCGCCTATGGTTCCACCCCGTGGCTCTCCCTGCTCATGGCCTCCTCCTTCGCCGCGTACGGCGCGGTGAAGAAGTACGTGAGCCTGGACGGGTTGCAGAGTCTGACCATCGAGACCCTGGTGATGTTCCTGCCCGCGTTGGGCTACGTGATCCACCTGGAGGTCACCGGGGCCGGTACGACGTTCTCGGTCTCGCCCGGGCACACCGCCCTGTTGATCGGGGGCGGCCTGGTGACCGCGCTGCCGCTGCTGCTGTTCGGGATGGCCGCGCGCCGGGTGCCGTTGAGCGTGATCGGGATGCTCCAGTTCATCACGCCGACCATGATGTTCCTCATCGGCTGGCTGCTCCAGGGCGAGGAGATGCCCCCGAGCCGCTGGGCGGGCTTCGGTTTCGTGTGGCTGGCCGTGTGCGTGTTCGCCTACGACCAGGTGCGTTCGTCCCGTCGCCGTTCCGCCGAGCGCACCGCGGCGGGCGATCTCCCCGACGCGCCCACGACTCCCCCGGCCCCCGCGCCAAGAGAATGAGTTCCCCGGTTCCGGCGAACCGAAACTACACTGTGTGACCCTGTGCTAACGTCTGGTCGTGGGTGTCGGGCTCTGCCCCCACCCCGAACCGGCCGCCTGCCCTGGAGGGTCCTCGTGAAGCCTCGCCTCAGCTCGATCGGCACGCTCCGTGCCGCCTCGGGCCTGCGCGCGGCGGCACTCGCCCTCCTGTTCCTGCTCGGTGTGCTGTTCGCGGCCCTGTGGTTGCTCTCCGCTCCCGCTCAGGCCGAGACCCGTTCGGAGCCGTTGGGGGGCCTGGGGCTGGAGCGGGTCGACGAGGTCACCGGCCCGGTGACCGCTCCGGTGACCGACACCCTCGGCACCGTCCACCAGCGGGTGGAGCGGGGAACCGGCGAGGCCGCGGCGTCCGCCGTGGCCCTGCCCGAACCCGCCGTCGCCGAAGTACGCGGGGAGGTGCGCGGGGTCGTCACCGGGATCGATCGGACCCGTGAAGAGGCCGCCGACCAGGGCCTCGTTCCGGCCCTCGTCGAACCGGTCGTGTCCTCGTATCCCGACGACGAATCGGCCACCGACGACTCGATCACCGCGCCGGAAACGGACTCCTCGGACCAGGCGAAGCCGTCCGCCGAGGAGACCACCGAGGCCGGCGAGGACCGAGCCATCCCGGCACCGTTCCGACCCACGGTCGAGGAGCACCGGGCCGCCGACCCCGAACACGATCCCGAGTCCGCCGGGGCGCTCACCGGCGATCCCGTCGACCCACCCGAGGTTCAGACTTCCGCCGGTTCCGTGGTTTCCGCGGTCTCCTCCGCCAACGCCCCCACCTCGGCGCCCGCCGCCGTCGCCGGCTACCTCGCCACCGCCGCGCTGCCCGGCCCCGACGCCGCCATCGCGCTCGTGCACGCCCGGTCCCCGCACGCCACACCCGCGGACCCGGCGGACGACCCCACGGTCTCCCCCGACTAGCGAACGGCCCGACCGCACGTTCGGCGCGTGTTCCCACGCCTGCCCGCGTGCCCCCGTGCGCCTTCCGTGCGCCCCTCGGACCCGTTCCCAGCCCGCCCCCACCTTCTTCGTCTGGGAGCTGACCTGAGTCCCGTGCTCCGCACACGTGATTCACGTCAGCCGGTGGTCCACCCCGGCTCGATCAGGCCGCCTCCCGCGGCCGCCCCAGCAGCAGCTTCAGGAAGGAAACCCATGACCCAGCCCAAGCGCCTGACCGCCCGAACCGTGATCCTCGCCGCCGGCGCAGCCGGATTCGTGGCCCTCGGCGCCGGTATCGCCGGGGCCGAGGACCTGCAGACCCCCATGCACGACATCGCCCCCACCGTCGAGCGGGCCCTCGTCGAAGGCGTGGCGCCCACCATGAACAAGATCGCTCCCGAGGGCGTGGGCCCGATCGCCGGAACCGCTCTGGAGGAGTTGCAGGCCAGTGCCAACGACCCCGAGCACGGCGCCCCCGACCTGGGTGCCGCCCTCCCTGACTCCCCGCTCGCCGACGCCGTCACCGAGACCCAGGACGCCACCGGTCTGGACGGGGACCCGCACGACACGATCGGTCACACCGCAGGCGAGTCGCTGGAGGCCGGCGCCCAAGACGCCGGGGTCGTGGTGGAGGACACCGCTCGCGGGGCCGGTGGCATCGTGGAGGACAAGGCCCGGGAAGTGGTGCCGCACACCGTGGTGGCCGTCACCGACCTGCGCGACGAGACGCTCACGCTGCCGGAGCTGGAGGGCCCCACCCTGCCCATGAGCCACTCCGAGTCCGCGCTGCCCACGGCGCCCAACGTGTGGGACCTGGCCGCCGGCTTCGGTGTGCGGACCCCCGACCGGCTCCAGGACGTCGTCGAGTCCAACCCGGTCACCGCGGACAACTACGTGGACCTGGGCGAGCAGGAGGTCTTGGGCATGGTGGGCAACCGGGCCTGGGAAGAGGAGGTCACCACCGTCCCGCAGAGCTCGCCCCAGGTCCCGGGTCTGACCGACCTCACCGACGGCCTGGCCGAGGGCATGTCCTCCGGTGAGGCCAAGCCCATCGACGTGAACGGCCCCCTGGCGGACGCGCAGCTCCCCCAGGTCGCCGACGGTCTGGACACCACCGCCGCCGAGGACCTGGTGGCCGGCCTGAGCCGGGGCACGGACCTGGTCCACGACCTGGACACCAGCGACCTGGTCGCCATCGAGGGCGGCACCGCCGAGCAGGAGACCCCCGAGGGCATGGTCGAGCACCCCACCTTCATGGACCTGCCCGGCTCCGAGGCGCTCCCCGTGATCTCCTAAAGCCATCTGACGGCACTCCCCGTGTCGACGGCGCCGCCCCGGTGTATGAGGGGCGGCGCCGTCCCTTGTTCGCGGGGACGATTCCACGTCCGGTGGCCAGGGCCGGCGCAGGGGCGGTGGCAACAGACGAAACCGTTGCCGTTTTGGTCCTCTAAATCTCATTCGGGATCATGATTCGTCGGCAGAATCAAAGAATGGTTCTCAGCAAACTGTTCGCTCACGCAGATGATCGCCTTGCCCGGAAGTACGGCGTCGTCTGGGGCGACCCCTGGCACGACCCTGACCTCGCCGCTGTCCTTCCCTCCATCAAGGCGGGCGACCTCACCGCCGGTCTGGCTCTCCTCGACACCCCGGACCCCCAACTCCGTTCCCTTCGCCTGCACATCCTCTCCAACGAGACCATCTCCCTGTTGGAGAAGCTGGAGTCGGGGATGGACCTTCCAGACCCCGAGCCGGACCTGTTGATGTGGGCGGGTGCTGCCCGCACCAAGGCCGCCTGGGCCATCCGCACCGGGGCCTGGGCCAAAGACGTCGACGCGGAACGGTTCCATCGCTTCCATGAGATGTTGGCACCCGCGGCCGACCCGCTCATGTACGCGGCCCGGATCAGCCTCTCCCCCACTGCCCTGGACCAGCTCCAGTGGTACTGCCTGGGAATGGATCTTCCCCGCGAGGAACTGGACGCGGTCTGGGAACGGATCATGGAGCTGGATCCCGACCACCACGCCTCGAAGGAGAGCAGACTCCAGGTCCTGTGCCCGAAGTGGCGGGGCTCTCACGACGAAATGTTCTCCTTCGCCCGTGAGGCGGTGGCCCGGGCTCCCCTGGGTGATCGTTCCCTCGTACTGATCGCGCAGGCGCACTACGAGAATCTCAGCGTCATGATCGGAAAGGAGGGCCTGGAGACCTATGGTGCCGTCAGTGGAGTCTTGGAGGGCTACTACCGAGACCCCTCGGTGAGGGCCGAGATCATCGACGCCGCCGACCGTTGGGTAGCGGGTCCGATCACCTACCCCCTGGCCGCACGAGACGCGCATACGTTCGGTTCGGCGCTGCACGTCGCCGGTGATCACCAGCGTGCCGCCGCGGTCCTCTCCCTGGCCGGCCCCCTGGTCCCGGAGTCGGGCTCCCACCTCTGGCGCTTCCTGGACTCCCACTCTCCGGCCTACTACGCCCGAACTCGGGCCAGGCTGCTCGTCCCCCTCCCCAGGGTCTGAACCCACCCGAACACGACGCGGGCCCTCCCTCGATCCGAGGAAGGGCCCGCGTGAAGTCGTCGTGCGGTGGGTCAGCCGGAGCGCTCCACCACGTAGTCGCACAGCGAGAGGAAGGCGTCCCGCGCCGGGATGTCCGGGAGTGTGCTCAGCTCTCCCCGGGCCTTGTCGGCCCAGTTGCGCAGGGTCGCGTCGGCCTCGGCCATGGCCGGGTGGGGACGCAGCAGTGCCAGCGCCTCCTCGGCCTCCGTGTCGTCGAGCGGCCGGCCCAGCAGGGACTTCAGGCGCTCGTCGGCCGGGTCCTCGGAGCGCATCGCGTAGAACATGGGCAGGGTGAGCACGCCCTCGCGCAGGTCCGTACCGGGGACCTTGCCCGAGTCGGCGCTCTCGCTCGCCACGTCCAGGATGTCGTCGGCGAGCTGGAACGCCATGCCCAGCGCGTCGCAGGCACGGGTCAGGGTGCCGACCGTCTCCGGGTCGACCTTGCCGAACATGCCGCCGAACTCCGCCGACGAGGCGATCAGCGACGCCGTCTTGTCGTCGATGACGTTGAGGTAGTGGTCCAACGGGTCGACGCCGTCACGAGGACCGGAGGTCTCCAGGATCTGCCCCTGCACCAGGCGCGCGAAGGTCTCCGCCTGCAGCCGGACCGCTTCGGTGCCCAGGTCGGCCAGCATCGTGGAGGCCTTGGCGAACACGTAGTCGCCGGTGAGGATGGCGACGGTGTTGCCCCAGCGCTGGTTGGCGCTGGACCTGCCGCGACGCAGTTCCGCCTCGTCCATGACGTCGTCGTGGTAGAGCGTCGCCACGTGGGTCAGTTCCACCACTGCCGCCGCGGGGATGAGGTCGGGGACCTTCGGGTCGCCGAAGTGGGCGGCGAGCAGCACCAGCATGGCGCGGAAGCGCTTGCCACCGGCCTCCAGCAGGTGGGACGCCGCCTCGGTCAGCAACGGGTCACTGGACCGCACCGACTCCCGCAGCAGCTCCTCCACCTTCTCAAGGTCGTCCTGCACCCCACGAGCGAGGGCCGCATCGACTCTCGGCAGAGCGAGAAACCCGCTCGGGACAGCACCGCTCACCGTAAAGCTCCACCTGTTGAACGGGCGTGTCGGCGACCCCCTGAGAGGGGGCCGCCGCACGCTCAGCACATGAACATGATCCGACTTGCCACGGTATCCGACCCGGAATGATCGTCCAAAGCCACACCCGGGTCGGTGATCACTCCTCGGTGACCTGGTGGACCATCACCGCCGCCGGTTCCTGACCGGCCTCGGCGTCCGGAAGCAGACCGTCCAGGACCGGCCCCGGGAAGATTCCGAGGGCCAGCGTAGCCGCCACACCCACGGTGATCACGCCGCCGGTGAGTGCGCCCGCGCGGGCCACCGTGGGTCCTTCGCCCTCCGATTCCCGGAAGAACATCACAACGATGATCCGGATGTAGAAGAAGGCGGTCACCGCGCTGCTGAGGACACCGACCACTACGAGCGGGGTGGCGCCCGCGGCGACGGCGGCCTCGAACACCGCGAACTTGCCGATGAACCCGCTGGTGAGCGGGATACCGGCGAAGGCCAGGAGGAACAGCGACAACGCGAGCGCGAGCCCGGGGGCACGACGCCCCAGACCGGCCCAGCCCTCCAGGTCGCCGAGCTCCTGACCGCCGTCCCTGGTGCGCACCAGGGTGACGATCGCGAACGCACCCAGGGTGGTGAACCCGTAGGCGGCGAGGTAGAACATGGCGCCCACGAGGCCCTCGGTGCTGGAGGCGATCACGGCGGTGAGGATGAAGCCGGCGTGCACGACCGAGGAGTAGGCCAACAGTCGCTTGATGTCGCGCTGGGTGACCGCGATGACCGCCGCCGCCACCATGGTGAGGATGGCGACCGTCCACAGCATCGGCTCCCAGATCTCCAGGGATCCGCCGAAGGGCACGAAGAACACCCGCAACAGCGCGCCGAACGCGGCCACCAGGGTGCAGGAGGCCATGAGCGCGGTGATGGGGGTGGGGGCGCCCTGGTAGACGTCCGGCTTCCAGTTGTGGAAGGGCACGGCGCCGACCTTGAACAGCAGACCGATCGCGACCAGGCCGATGCCCATGATGAGCAGCGGTTCGCCGTTGCCGTCGGCGAAGATCGCCGCGCCACCCGAGTCCACGGCCTGACGGATCGCGGTGAAGTTCACCGAACCCGCGTAGCCGTACACCAGGGCGATGCCGAAGAGGAAGAACGCCGAGGAGAACGCGCCGAGCAGGAAGTACTTGACCGCGGCCTCCTGGGAGAACAGGCGACGGCGGCGGGCCAGCCCGCACAGCAGGTACAGCGGCAGGCTCATCACCTCAAGGGCGATGAACATGGTGAGGAAGTCGTTGGCCGCGGGGAAGAGCAACATGCCCAGCACCGCGAACAGCACCAACGGGTAGACCTCGGTGTGCTGGGACCCGGCGAGGATGTGCCTGCGTTCCTCCTCGCTGCCCGGGACCGTGGCGGCCTGCGCGGAGAACGCGTCGCGGCCGTCACGCCGTTCGGCGATGAGCATGAGGCTGATCAGGGCCAGCACGGTGATGGTGCCCTGGAGGAAGAGCACCACGCGGTCCATCGCGAGGACTCCGCCCGCCACGATCACGCCGTCGCCGACCGCCTCCACCTGGAGGACGATCATGACGAACGTGACGAGCAGTGCCACGGCGGCGACGGTGATCTGCACCGGCCGCAGGACCTTCTTGGGCACGAAGGCCTCGAACAGCACCGCCAGCACACCGGCGCCGAAGACCACCAGGATCGGGGCGAGGAGCCACCAGTCCAGGGTCGGTGCCGCCTCGGTGATGCCGGGGAGCGACGGGGGCGCCCCGTCGGCGACGTAGAGCGCGTTCACTCCTCGTCTCCTTCCTCGGTGTCGCCCTCGGCGTTCGTGGTGGCCGAGGCGGTGTCCGCCCCGATCTCCACGGTCCGTTCGACGGCGGGGTTGATCACGTTGAGCAGGGGCTGCGGGTAGACACCGAGCGCGAGGATGAGGGCGAGCAGCGGAGCCACCACCCAGGTCTCACGCGCGGACAGGTCGGGCAGCTTCGACAGCTTCTGCGGGGTCGGTCCGGTCATGGTGCGCTGGTACATCCACAGGATGTAGAGAGCGGCCAGGACCACGCCCACCACGGAGATGATCGCGGGCACCGGGTTGAAGGCGTAGGCGCCGACGAACACCAGGAACTCACTGACGAACGGGGCCAGTCCGGGCAGGCCCAGACCGGCGAGGCCGGTCACCAGGAACACCCCGGCGAGCTTGGGCGCGACCTTCTGGACGCCCCCGAAGTCCTCGATGCGGGAGCTGCCCCGACGGGCGATGAGGAAGCCCACGATGAGGAACAGCGCGCCGGTGGCGAAGCCGTGGTTGACCATGTACAGGGCCGCGCCCGCCTGCGCCTGCGGGGTCAGGACGAAGATCCCCATGGTGATGAACCCGAAGTGGGAGATCGAGGTGTAGGCCACCAGGCGCATCATGTCGCTCTGTCCGATGGCGAGGATCGCGCCGTAGATGATGCTCACGACGCTGAGCCCCACCACCGGCCACACGAACCAGGACACCGCGGACGGGAACAGCTCCAGGCAGAACCGGAGCATCCCGTAGGTGCCGACCTTGTCCAGGACACCGACCAGCAGCACCGCGGTGCCGGGGCTGGAGGAGCCCGCGGCGGTGGGCAACCAGGTGTGCACCGGCCACATCGGAGCCTTGATCGCGAAGGCGATGAAGAATCCGAGGAAGAGCCAGCGCGCGGTGGCCGGGTCGACGGTGGCGAGCGGACTGCCCGGCGCGGTCAGTTCGGTCCACAGGAAGGTGCCGCCGATGACGTACACGCCGATCACCGCGACCAGCATGATGAGGCCGCCGGCGAAGCTGTACAGCAGGAACTTCAACGCGGCCTTGGTGCGCTCGGCGCCCCGGCCGTACCGCCCGATCATGAAGTAGACCGGGATCAGCATGACCTCGAAGAACACGTAGAACAGGAAGACGTCGGTGGCGGCGAAGACACCGATCATCATCGCTTCGAGGGCGAGGATGAGGGCGAAGTAGCCGCGGCCGCCGTCCGGGTGGTCGGAGTGTTCGTTCCAGGCCGCCAGGATGACCAGCGGGACCAGGATCGCCGACATCAGGACCATCGTCAGGGCGATGCCGTCCACACCGACGGCGAAGTGGACCCCGAAGTAGGGGATCCACGGGTAGACCTCCTCGAACTGGAGGTCACCCGCCGTGGCGGTGTCGAAGTTCAGCGCCATGGCCACGACCAGGGCCAGGGTGACCAGGGAGACGATCAGCGCGACGCGCTTGGCGTTCTCCGCGGAGGCGGTTCCCGCCCCGGTCCCGGTGGCGGGCCGGGTCTTGACCGCGGTACCGCCACCGCCCGCCTCGGCGGAGGCGGTGGCCCGGGCCGAGCCGGACGCCGCCTCGGCCTTCGTCCCGACCCGGGGCAGTGCCCAGATGAGGATCGCGCCGACCGCCGGAAGGGCGATGGCGAGTGTGAGCCAGGGGATCATGTCAGAACCTCACAGCCAGCGTCGCGGCGACGATCACGGCGCCGATGAGCATGGTGAGCGCGTAGGTGCGGGCGAACCCGGTCTGTGCCTTGCCGAGCCCGGTGGAGGAGTCTCGGACCCCGGCACCGATCCCGTTGACCGCGCCGTCGATGACCTTGTCCTCGATGACGACCAGCGCCTTGGTGAGCACCTGGCCGGGTCGCATGAACAGGTCTTCGTTGATCTCGTTGCCGTACAGCTCGTTGCGGGCCGTGTTGGTGACGAGGTTGCCCTTGGGGGCGGTGCGTTCCACCGACTTGCGCAGGTAGATCGCCCAGGCCGCGACCACGCCCAGGACCAGCACGGCCAGCGCCGCGATGCCGTAGGGCGAGGTGAAGGCGTGGCCCACCGTGAAGTGGGGAAGTTCCGCTCCGGTGACGGGCTGGAGGAACGCGGCGAAGCGGTCGCCGGCCACCAGGAATCCGCCCAGGGCGATCGAGCCGAGCGACAGCACCACCATGGGGGCGGTCATGCTCACGGGCGACTCGTGCGGGTGCACGCCCTCGTCCCAACGCTTCTTACCGAGGAAGGTCATGAAGACCATCCGGGACATGTAGAAGGCGGTGAGCGCGGCGCCCAGGATGACCAGGGAGCCGAAGACCAGGCCGACGTTGCCGCCGAGACCGAAGGTGGCGGAGATGATGCTCTCCTTGGTCCACCAACCCGACAGCAGCGGGACGCCGATGATCGCGAGGTAGCCCAGGCCGAAGGTGGCGAAGGTGATCGGCATCTTCGACGCCAGACCGCCGTACTTGCGCATGTTCACGTCGTCGTTCATGGCGTGCATGACCGAACCGGCGCCCAGGAACAGCCCGGCCTTGAAGAAGCCGTGCGTGACCAGGTGGGCGATGGCCGCCGCGTAACCGATCGGGCCCAGGCCCGCGGCCAGCACCATCATGCCGATCTGGCTCATCGTGGATCCGGCCAGGGACTTCTTGATGTCGTCCTTGGCGGAGGCGATGATCCCGCCGGCCAGCATGGTGGCGGCGCCGACGACCATGACGGTCATCTGCGCCGTCGGGGAGGCCTCGAAGATCGGACCGGCGCGCACGATGAGGTACACACCGGCGGTGACCATGGTGGCCGCGTGGATGAGCGCCGACACCGGGGTCGGGCCCTCCATGGCGTCCAGCAACCACGCCTGCAACGGCAGCTGCGCGGACTTACCGCAGGCGCCCAGCAGGAGCAGCAGACCGATGGCGAGCAGGACACCGTCGTGTGCGCCCGGTACGGCGGCGAAGACGTCGCTGAAGCCCACCGCGCCGAACGCGGTGAACATGATCATGATCGCCACGAGCAGGCCCATGTCGCCGACCCGGTTGATCAGGAACGCCTTCTTGGCCGCGGTGGCGGCGGTGGGCTTGTCCTGCCAGAACCCGATGAGCAGGTAGGACGCCAGGCCCACACCCTCCCAGCCGAGGAACAGCAGGACGAAGTTGTCCGCCAGCACCAGAACCAGCATGGCGGCGACGAACAGGTTGAGGTAGGCGAAGAACCTGCGCTTGCCCGGGTCCTCGGCCATGTAGCCGAGGGAGTAGACGTGGATCAGCGAACCCACGAACGTGATGAGCAGGACGAAGGTGATGGAGAGCGGGTCGACCAGCAGGTTGATCCGCGCGGAGAAGTCGCCGGCCGCGAACCACTCGTAGACGGGAACGGAGACGCTGCGCGCGTCGGCGCCTCGTCCGAGTAGGTCGAACAGGGCCAGGACGGCCCAGACGAAGGAGACCACCGGTAGGACGGTGGCCAGCAGGGGCCCCCAGGCGTTGGTGCGTCGCCCGCCCAGCAACAGGATCGCCGCGCCCACCAACGGCAGGGCGATCAGCAGCCAGGCGTTCGACAGCACCGCGCTGTCGGCCGCGGTCGCCGCGGGTTCGGCGGCGAGGTACGCGTGATGTCGTGTCACAGCCACGTCGCCTTCTAGTGCTTGAGCAGGTTGGCGTCATCGAGCGACGCGGACCTGCGGGTTCGGAAGATCTGCATGATGATCGCGAGGCCCACGACCACCTCGGCGGCGGCGACGACCATCACGAAGAACGCGATGACCTGCCCCTCGATGTCCCCGTGCATCCGAGCGAACGCGACGAACGCCAGGTTGCAGGCGTTGAGCATGAGCTCCACGCACATGAAGACGATGATCGCGTTGCGTCGGACGAGGACGCCGACCGCGCCGATGGTGAACAGAAGCGCCGCGAGGACGATGTAGTTCATCGGGTCCACGTGGACTCGACCTCCTGCCCGTTGCCGTTGGTGCCGTTGTCGACCGCCGGGTCGGAGCCGTCCTCACCGTCGCCGGTGGGTCGGGCCCCCTTCCCGGCGGTGGGTTCGTCGTCCTCGGGTCGGATCGCGTCGGACCCCCCGCCCTGGAGCGGAGTCGCCCGGATGTCCATGGGCACGCCCTTCTGGTACTGGGGGTCGCGCGCGGTGAGGACGGGGTTGAGGGACAGCTGGGAGACCGTGCCGTCCGGCAGCAGCGCGGGCATGTCGATCGCGTTGTGCCTGGCGTAGGTGCCCGGCCCGGGCAGCGGGGTGGGGTGGTCGCCGCGGATGCGGTCCTCGGACATCTCCCGCTGGGTGCGGCGCTTGCCGATCCGAGCGGTGTGCGCGAGCACCATGGCGCCCAGCACCGCGGTGATGAGCAGCGCGGCCGTGGCCTCGAACGCGACCAGGTAGCGCATGATCAGCTCGCCGGCCAGCCACGGGATGGTTCCTCCGACCGGGGCCGCGGCGGCGATCCCGGCCGGGTCGCCCACCGTGATGCGGGTGATCCCGGTGGCGAGGGCGCCGATGAAGCAGATCGCGACGATCGCCGTCAACAGCCGCTGTCCGCGCAGGGTCTCCACCACGGAGTCGGAGGAGCTGACGCCGACGAGCATCAGTACGAACAGGAACAGCATGAGGACGGCGCCGGTGTAGACGACGATCTGGACGACCATCAGGAACGGCGCCTCGTTGATGCCGTAGAAGATCGCCAGGCCGACCATCGTCAACGCCATCGACAGGGCCGAGTGGACGGCCTTGCGGGAGAAGACCACGCCCAGGGCACCGAGCACCACGATGGTGCCCAGTACCCAGAACAGGGCGGTCTCCCCCGACCCGATCGGCGCTCCCGCCGCGGAGTGCAGGACGTGCGGAGTCGTGTCGAGCGGGGTCACGGGGTGGCCTCCGCGTTCTCCGGCCGGTCCTGCGTGCCGTGCTGACCGCGCCCGGTGGCGTAGTAGTCCTGCTCGTCGTCGCCGAGCCGCATCGGGTGCGGGGGCTGCTCCATCTCCTCGGTGAGGGGCGCCAGGAGCTGCTCCTTGGTCCAGATGAGGCTCTGCCGGCTGTCGTCGGCGAGCTCGTACTCGTTGGTCATGGTGAGCGCCCGGGTCGGGCAGGCCTCGACGCACAGACCGCAGAGGATGCAGCGCAGGTAGTTGATCTGGTAGACGCGACCGTAGCGTTCGCCGGGCGAGTACCGGTCGTCGTCGGTGTTGTCACCGGCCTCCACGTAGATGGCGTCGGCCGGGCAGGCCCAGGCGCACAGTTCGCACCCGATGCACTTCTCCAGGCCGTCGGCCCACCGGTTCAGCTGGTGCCGTCCGTGGAAGCGCGGCGCCGTGGGGCGCTTGACCTCCGGGTACTCGACGGTGGGCACCTTCTTGAACATCGTGTGGAAGGTGACACCGAAACCCTTGACGGGGTTGAGCCACTCAAGCACCGGTAACCTCCCCCTTCTTCTGATTGCGTTCGACGGTGCCGGCCGAGGCCGTCCGAGACGGCTCGGCGAGCACGCGGCTGCCGTAGTGGGCGGCGGTGCTCGGGGGCACCGGGAACCCGCCGAAGGAGGGTTCCTTGTGGGCTCGGCGCGCGTTCTCGGCACGCACCTTGGCCTCCTCGGCGCGCTCGCGGCGCACGAAGCGCACCCAAGCGGCGAAGGCGGCGATGGTGGCCACGGTGAAGGCCGCGACGACCGCCCCGATGATGACCGGGGAGGCGCCGTCCAGGATGAGCATGCGCACGACGGCCACACCGGTGATCCACACGAGCTGGATCGGGATGAGGACCTTCCAGCCGAGCTTCATCAGCTGGTCGTAGCGCACACGCGGGAGGCTGCCCCGGGCCCAGATGAACAGGAACATCACGGCGACGAACTTGAGCAGCCACCACAGGAGCGGCAGCCAGCCCTCGTTGGCGCCGGGGATGATCGCGGTGACGCCGGGCGGCGCGTACCAGCCGCCGAGGAAGAGCGTCACGGACACCGCGGCGACGGTGCACATGTTCACGTACTCCGCGAGGAAGAACATCGTGAACTTCATGGACCCGTACTCGGTCATGAAGCCACCGACGATCTCGCCCTCACCCTCGGCCAGGTCGAACGGGAGCCGGTTGGTCTCGCCGATCATCGTGACGATGTAGATGAGGAAGGAGGGCAGGAGCAGCACCGCGAACCACAGGTTCTCCTGGGCCGCGACGATGCCGGAGGTGGTGAGGGTGCCCGCCATGATGAAGACCGCCACGAAGGACAGGCCCATGGCGACCTCGTAGCTGATCACCTGCGCGGAGGCGCGCAGACCACCGAGCAGGGCGTACGGGGATTGGGAGGCCCAGCCGCCCAGGACGATCCCGTACACGCCCAGCGCGGCGGTGGCCAGCACCAGCAGCGCGGCGATGGGCAGGTCGGTGAGCTGTAGCGGGGTCATGACCCCGAACATGTTCACCTCGGGACCCATCGGGATGACCGAGAAGGCGAGGAACGCCGGAATGGCGGCGATCATCGGCGCGGCGATGTAGACGAACCGGTCCACACCGCGCGGGATCACGTCCTCCTTGAGGGAGAGCTTGATCCCGTCGAACAGGGACTGCAGGAGGCCGAAGGGGCCCATCCGGTTGGGTCCGTGTCGCTGCTGCATGCGGCCCATGACCTTACGGTCGGCCATGATCATCATCAGCACGCAGACCATCAGGAACACGAAGATGCCCAGCGCCTTGATGGTGGTGATCCACCACGGGTCGTTCCCGAAGGCGCTCAGGGTGCTCTCCGCGGCCAGGTCGGCCACGCGCGGATCGAGAGCGGCGGGGGTCACTGTTGCCTCCCGTTGGTGGTGGGCGAGGCCAGTTCGACCGTCTGCCCGGCGGTGGCGCCCAGGTCACGACGGATGTCGCAGCCGTGCGCGTTGGCCGGGAGCCAGACGACCCGGTCGGCGATGTCGGTGACGACCGCGGGCACGGTCACCGTCCCCAGGGGGCCGGTGACGCGCAGCGAGCCGCCGTCGGAGACGCCGACCTCCTCCGCCGTGGTCTTGGACAGGTAGGCACGGGCCTTGCGGGCGGTCCCGGCCAGGTAGGGCTCGCCGTCCTCCATGCGGCCGGTGCCGAGCAACTGCTTCCAGGTGGACAGCAGCGCGCGGCCGGGGCCGGGTTCGGGTGTGGCCACCGGACGCGCGGAGGGGCCGACGGGGCGGTTCCCCGCCCACGGGCCCAACTCCAACAGTTCCCGGTGGGCGCCCGTGGCGTCGGGCAGACCCAGGTGCACGTCCATCTCGTCCGCGATGGCGGACAGGACCCGCAGGTCGGAGAGGGCTCCGGGCACCTTGAGCGCCTCACCGAAGGGTCGGTGACGGCCCTCCCAGTTGACGAAGGTGCCGGACTTCTCGGCGACGGCGGCCACCGGGAACACCACGTCGGCGCGGTCGGTGACGTCACTGGCGCGTAGTTCCAGGCTGACGATGAACGGCACCCGGGCCAGGGCGGCGCGGGCCGCCTCGGGGTCGGGCAGGTCGTCCAGTTCCAGCCCCGCGATGACCAGGGCGTCCAGTTCACCGGCGGCGGCCGCGGCGATGATCGCGTCGGTGTCGCGGCCGGGTTCGCTCGGCAGGGAACCGACGTTCCAGGCTCGGGCGACCTCGGCGCGGGCCGAGGCGTCGGCGACAGGACGTCCGCCGGGCAGCAGGTTCGGGAGCGCCCCGGCGTCGATGGCGCCGCGCTCACCCGCGCGACGCGGGATCCACGCCAGGCGGGCTCCGGTGCGTTCGGACAGGGCGACCGCCGCTGTGAGCGCGCCGGGGGCGGCGGCGAGCCGCTCGCCCACCAGGATGATCGCGCCCTCCTGGCCCATGGCCTGGAGGATCTCGGGATGTTCCACGTCCAGGGAGTTGAGGGTCCGACCCTCATCACCCGGGACGGTCCGAACGAGCGTGCCCTTGGTCTTGGTCAGGCCGAGGGTGGAGTGCGAGGCCAGCGAGTACACCTTCAGTCCTCGCTTGCGCATGCCCTTGCGCAGGCGCAGGAACGTGGAGGCCGACTCGTCCTCGGGGTCGAATCCGGCGAGCAGCACCGCGGGCGCCTTCTCCACCGAGGTGAAGTCGACGTCCACCGGCCTGCCCGCCACACGCGCGGCGAGGAAGGCCGCCTCCTCGGCGGAGTGCTCGCGGGCGCGGGCGTCCACGTCGTTGGTGCCCAGGGCCACGCGGGCGAACTTGGCGTAGGCGTAGGCGTCCTCGTAGGTGAGGCGTCCGCCGACCAGTACGCCCACGTTGCCGCGAGCGGCGGCCAGTCCCTGGGCGGCCATGCCGATGGCCTCGGGCCAGGAGGCGAACTCCAGGGCCCGGGAGTCCTCGTCACGGACCAGGGGGCGGCTGAGCCGGTCGCCCTCGGTGGCGTAGGTGAACGCCCACCGACCCTTGTCGCAGTTCCACTCCTCGTTCACCTGCGGGTCGTCGCCGGCCAGGCGGCGGGTGACCTTGCCCCGTCGGTGGTCGGTGCGCTGTGCGCAACCACCGGCGCAGTGCTCGCAGATACTGGGGGTGGAGACCAGGTCGAAGGGGCGTGACCGGAACCGGTAGGCGGCGCCGGTGAGCGCGCCCACCGGGCAGATCTGCACCGTGTTGCCGGAGAAGTAGGAGTCGAACGGCTCCCCCTCGGCGATGCCGATCTGTTCCTGGGCGCCGCGCTCCATGAGCTCGATCAACGGGTCACCGGCGATCTCGGCGGCGAAGCGGGTGCAACGCGTGCACTGGATGCAGCGCTCGCGGTCCAGCAGCACCTCGGTCGACAGCGAGACGGGCTTGGGGAAGGTGCGCTTGACGTCGATGAAGCGGGTCTCGCCCTGCCCCGTGGACATGGCCTGGTTCTGCAGGGGACACTCGCCGCCCTTGTCGCAGACAGGACAGTCCAGCGGGTGGTTGATCAGCAGGAACTCCATGATTCCGCGCTGGGCCTTCTCCGCCACCGAGGAGGTCAACTGGGTGTTGACCACCATGCCCTCCATGACCGTGATGGCGCAGGAGGGTTGTGGCTTGGGCATTCCCCGGCCGTTGCCCATGTCGGGGATCTCGACCAGGCACTGGCGGCAGGCGGCGACCGGATCGAGCAACGGGTGGTCGCAGAACCGGGGGATCTGAATGCCGAGCAGCTCGGCCGCGCGGATCAGCAGGGTCCCCTTGGGCACCCGGAGCTGGAAACCGTCGATGGTGACGGTGATCAGATCCTCCGGGGGCGGGGCGGGTGAGGACCCGCCGGATGTGTTGGAGGTGACGGTCATCGGTTCCCTCCCTCTGCAGAGGTCGGCCGGTCCGCCCAGAGGGTGGACCTGGAGTGGTCGAAGGGACAGCCGCCCTTCTCGAAGTGGTCGACGTACTCCTGGCGGAAGTACTTGATCGACGACATGACGGGGCTGGTGGCACCGTCGCCCAGGGCGCAGAAGGAGCGACCGAGCAGGTTGTCGCAGATGTCCAGGAGCTTGTCGATGTCGGCCTCGGTGCCCTCGCCCCGCTCCAGCCGGTCCAGGACCTGGACCATCCAGAAGTTGCCCTCGCGGCAGGGCGTGCACTTGCCGCAGGACTCGTGGGCGTAGAAGGCGATCCAACGGCCGACGGCGCGCACCACGCAGGTGGTCTCGTCGAAGATCTGGAGGGCGCGGGTGCCGAGCATGGACCCGGCGGCGCCCACCGACTCGAAGTCGAGCGGGGTGTCCAGGTGCTCGTCGGTGAAGATCGGTGTGGAGGAACCGCCCGGGGTCCAGAACTTGAGTTCGTGCCCGGCGCGCATCCCGCCCGCCATGTCGAGGAGTTCGCGCAGCGTGATGCCGAGCGGCGCCTCGTACTGGCCGGGGTTGGCGACGTGCCCGGACAGCGAGAAGAAGCCGAACCCGGCGGACTTCTCGGTGCCCATGGAGGTGAACCACTCGGCGCCGTTGGCGACGATCCCCGGGACGCTGGCGATGGACTCCACGTTGTTCACCACGGTGGGGGAGGCGTAGAGCCCGGCCACCGCGGGGAACGGCGGCTTGAGCCGCGGCTGGCCCTTGTAGCCCTCCAGGGAGTCCAGGAGGGCGGTCTCCTCACCGCAGATGTAGGCGCCGGCCCCGGCGTGCACGACCACGTCGAGGTCGAAGCCGGTGCCGAGAATGTCCTTGCCCAGCAGTCCGGCCTCGTAGGCGTCGGCCACCGCCTGACGGAGCCGTCGGATGACGTGCAGGACCTCACCGCGCACGTAGATGAAGGCCTGGCTGGACTTGATCGCGTAGGCGGCGATCGCCACGCCCTCCACCAACACGTGCGGGTTGGCGAGCATGAGCGGGATGTCCTTGCAGGTACCCGGCTCGGACTCGTCGGCGTTGACGACGAGGTAGCGCGGGTTGGGGTTGTCCTTGGGCAGGAACCCCCACTTCATCCCGGTGGGGAAGCCCGCGCCGCCGCGGCCGCGCAGGCCGGCTTCCTTGACCAGGTCGACGATGCCGTCGGGCTCCATGGTCAGCGCCTTGCGCAGCGCCTCATAGCCGCCGGTGGCCCGGTAACCGTCGATCGTGAAGGAGTCGGGACGATCCCAGTTCTTGGACAGGATCGGGGTCAGGGTGGTCACTTGGCGCCCTCCTCACCCTGCTCGTCGGAAGAAGGTGTGGGGAGGTCGTCGGGGTCCGGAGCCGTCCACCCGCGCTGCTGGGCGAGCTTGAGGCCGGCCAGCGACGGGGTGGCCGCCTGGACACCCTCGCCCGCGCGCCCGTCGTCGAACCCGGCGAGCACGCGCGAGGCCTGCTTCCAGGTGCACAGGCTCTTCGGGCCGCGGGTGGGCGCGACGTCCTCGCCCAAGCGCAGGTCGTCGACCAGCTGCTTGGCGGTGGCGGGCGTCTGGTCGTCGAAGAACTCCCAGTTGACCATCACCACGGGGGCGAAGTCGCAGGCCGCGTTGCACTCCACGTGCTCCAGCGTGACCTTGCCGTCCTCGGTGGTCTCGCCGTTCTCCAGGTCCAGGTGCTCCTTGAGGGAGGAGAAGATCTCGTCTCCGCCCATCACCGCGCACAGGGTGTTGGTGCACACGCCCACCTGGTAGTCGCCGCCGGGACGGCGGCGGTACATGGTGTAGAACGTGGCGACCGCGTTGACCTCGGCGAGGGTGATGTCCAGCTGGTCGGCGCAGAACCTCATGCCGTCCCGACTGACGTGCCCTTCCTCGGACTGCACCAGGTGCAGCAGCGGCAGCAGCGCCGACCGCGGCTTCGGGTAGCGGCTGATGATCTCCTTGGCGTCCTGCGCCAGGCGGGCCACCACCTCGTCGGTGAAGACGCTCTGTTCGGTCTCGGTGGTCCCGTTGTCGTTGTTCTCGCTCACCGGTCCACTCCTCCCATCACCGGGTCGATACTGGCCACGGCCGCGATGACGTCCGCCACCGTCCCGCCCTCGCACATGGCGGCGACGGCCTGGAGGTGGGTGAACGACGGGTCGCGGAAGTGGACGCGGTAGGGGCGGGTGCCCCCGTCACTGACGGCGTGGCAGCCGAGTTCGCCCTTGGCGCTCTCCACCGCCGCGTACGCCTGGCCGGCCGGGACCCGGAAACCCTCGGTGACCAACTTGAAGTGGTGGATGAGCGCCTCCATCGAGCCGCTCATGATGTGCGCGATGTGGTCCGGGGAGTTGCCCAGACCGTCCGGACCCAGCGCGAGCTTGGCGGGCCAACCGATCTTGGCGTCCTCGATCATCACGGGCCCGGGCTCCAGCTTGTCCAGGCACTGCTCGACGATCTTGAGGCTCTCCTCCATCTCGGCCATGCGCACCCGGTAACGGGCGTACACGTCGCCGCCGTCGGAGACCGGCACGTCGAACTCGTAGTTCTCGTAGCCGCAGTAGGGCTTGGCCTTGCGCAGGTCCCAGGCCAGACCGGAGGCGCGCACCAGCGGTCCGGTGACGCCGAGCGCCATGCAACCGGGCAGGTTGAGGTAGGCGACGTCCTTGGTCCGGGCCAGGTAGAGGGGGTTCTCGTCCAGGAGCTTGCGCATGATCTTGATGCGCTCGGGCATGTCCTTGAGCAGTTCCCGCACCTTGCCGACCGCGCCCGGAGGCAGGTCCTGGGCCACCCCGCCGGGGCGGATGAAGGCGTGGTTCATTCGCAGACCCGTGATGAGCTCGAAGATGTCGAGGATCATCTCGCGTTCACGGAAGCCGTTGGTCATGATCGTGGTGGCGCCCAGCTCCATGCCGAACGTCGCCATGGCCACGAAGTGCGAGGCCATCCGGTTCAGCTCCATGAGCAGGATCCGGATGACGTTGGCCCGGTCGGGGATGCGGTCGGTGATGCCGAGCAGCTTCTCGACCGCCAGGCAGTACGCCGTCTCGTTGAAGAGCGGCGTCAGGTAGTCCATGCGGGTCACGAACGTGGTGCCCTGCGTCCACGTCCGGTACTCCATGTTCTTCTCGATACCGGTGTGCAGGTAACCGATGCCGACTCGGGCTTCGGTGCAGGTCTCGCCGTCCAGGGTGAGGATCAGCCGGAGCACGCCGTGCGTGGACGGGTGCTGCGGTCCCATGTTGACGACGAGGCGCTCGGCGCTACTGCCCTGGGCCTTCTCGACGACGTCGTCCCAGTCCCCACCGGAGGCGTCGATGTAGTCCTCGGTGACGGTCATGCCGTGCCTCCCTTCTGGATGGCCCTTCGAATCACTCGTGTGGTGGCCGGGCGGTTCACTTGTAGTCCCGCCGCTCGTCCGGTGGGGGCACGGTCGCGCCCCGGTACTCGACCGGGACGCCGCCCAGTGGGTAGTCCTTGCGCTGGGGGTGGCCTTCCCAGTCGTCGGGCATCTGGATACGGGTCAGGGCCGGGTGGTCGTCGAAGACGATCCCGAAGAAGTCCCAGGCCTCGCGCTCGTGCCAGTCGTTGGTCGGATATACCGACACGATGGAGGGCACGTGCGGGTCGGCGTCGGGGCAGGTGGTCTCGACCCGGATCTCGCTGTTGTGGGTGATCGACCGGAAGTGGTAGACCGCGTGCAGCTCGCGCCCGACCTGGTCGGGGTAGTGCACCCCGATCACGCCGGTGCACAGCTCGTAGCGCAGGGCGGGGTCGTCGCGCAGTACCCGGGCCAGTTCCAGGAGGCCCTCGCGACGGACGTGGAAGGTGATCTCCCCGACCGCCACCACGACCCTCTCGACGAGGTCCGCCCGTTCCAGGGCGTTCAACGCCGCCTCCAGGTCGTCGGCGACCCGGTCGAAGTCGGCGGTGCGCGGGTCGTCGGGGTCGGTGAAGGGCCGACTGCTGTGGACGGGAGCGCTCCCCCGCACCTTCAGCCCACCGAACCCGGAGGTGTCCCCCGTGGTCGTCGACCCGAACATGCCGGTTCGCTTGATCGGCGCGGCCAACCGTTCACGCCCGAGCTGGTCGGGCAGGTTCTCCGCCGACTCGTCGCGGTCGCGCTCGTACTCGTTGCTCATGATCAGTCCTTGGTCACCAGCGGCAGCGAATGACGGAGCATCCGCTCCTCGGTCTCGGTGATCTCCTGCTCCCGATGGGCGCCGAGCTTGGTGTTCTGCACCTTGTCGTGGAGCTTGAGCACGGCGTCCAGGAACATCTCCGGCCTGGGCGGGCAGCCCGGCAGGTAGATGTCGACGGGGACGATGTGGTCCACGCCCTGGACGATCGCGTAGTTGTTGAACATGCCTCCGCTGGACGCGCACACGCCCATCGCGATGACCCACTTGGGTTCGGGCATCTGGTCGTAGATCTGCCGCAGGACCGGCGCCATCTTCTGGCTCACGCGTCCGGCGACGACCATCAGGTCGGCCTGTCGGGGGGTGGCACCGAACTTCTCCATGCCGAAACGGGCCAGGTCGTAGTGGGGACCGCCGACCGACATCATCTCGATCGCGCAGCAGGCCAGACCGAACGTGGCCGGCCACATGGAGGTCTTACGGGCGAGCCCGGCGACCTGTTCGACCGTGGTGAGCGCGATCCCCGCGGGGAGTTTCTCTTCGAGTCCCATCAGCTTCGGACCTCCTCAAGGCTGAACTGCCGGGTCTGTGGTGCCTGGGGGTGGGGGTGGGGCATGCGGATCAGTCCCATTCGAGGCCTCCGCGGCGCCATTCGTAGGCGTAGGCGATGGAGACGTTCACCAGGAAGAGGATGATCGCGATCAGACCGAACCAGCCGAGGGCGTCGAAGTGGATCGCCCAGGGGATGAGGAAGATGATCTCGATGTCGAAGACGATGAACATCATGGCCGTCATGTAGTACTTGACGGTGAAACGGCCGCCACCCGCCGGCTGCGGGGTCGGCTCGATGCCGCACTCGTAGGCCTGCATCTTGGCGCGGTTGTAGCGCTTGGGTCCGACGATCGCTCCGACGACCATCGACACCACCACGAAGGCGGCGCCGATCCCGCCGAGCACGAGTAGCGGTGTGTACAGCTCCACGGCTCACCCTCCTCCGTTGAACGGCCCGCCGGGGCGCGCGCCCGGCGGTCTTGTGAACGTTTTCACCTGCATGTCCCGCATCCTTTTCGGTGTGAGGGGCACCCTTTCGAAAGCACCCGAAAGGGGCGCCCGTCACGAGAACGCTGTGCTTTTTCGGGCCTCCGCCAGGGCTTCGGCCCATGCTCTTCGTGGCGTCGCGAGAAACCTCGGGTCAGGCCGCGGGCGCCATCTTGCTCAAACCGTTGATCACCCGGTCCATGGCGTCACCCTTGTTCGGCTCGGTGAGGTTGGCGAGCATCTTCAGCACGAACTTCATGAGGGTGCGCTGACGCAGTCCGTACTTGGTCGCGTACTTCATGAACTCGGGCTGACCGATGACCTTCACGAAGTAGCGACCGAGCGTGTAGTAGCCGCCGTAGGTGTCGGCGAGGATCTCCGGGTAGTTCAACAGGACGCGTTCCCGCGTCTGCTGGGTGGTGCGACCGTGCGCCTGCACGATCACGTCCGCGGCGATCTGCCCGGCCTCCATGGCGTAGGCGATGCCCTCACCGTTGAAGGGGTTGACCATGCCGCCCGCGTCGCCGACCAACATCAGGCCGCGCGCGTAGTGCGGAACCCGATTGAAGCCCATCGGAAGCGCCGAGCCGAGGATCTTGCCTTGCCGGTTCTCCTCCCTGAAGCCCCATTCCTCGGGCATGGAGTCGGTCCACCGGCGCAGCAGCTTGCGGTAGTCCACGTCCTGGAAGGCGGTGGTGGAGTTGAGGATGCCCAGGCCGACGTTGCTGGTGCCGTCGCCCACGCCGAAGACCCAGCCGTAGCCGGGCAGGAGGACGTCCTTGTCGCCGCTGCGGTCCCACAGCTCCAGCCAGGACTCCAGGTAGTCGTCGTCGTGGCGGGGGCTCTCGAAGTAGGTGCGCACGGCCACGCCCATCGGACGGTCGTCACGCTTACGGATGCCCATGCCGATGGAGAGCCGGGAGGAGTTGCCGTCGGCGGCCACGACCAGCGGCGCCCGGAAACTCACGGGTTCGCGGTCGGCGTTCTTGGCGCGCACACCGACGATGCGATTGCTGCGCTCGTCCATGATCGGGCCGGTGACGTTGGTGCGTTCCAGGAGCTTGGCCCCGGCGCCGACCGCACGTTCGACCAGGATCTGGTCGAAGTCGTAGCGGGTGCGGACGAGTCCGTACCCGGGGTAGGCGGCCAGTTCGGGCCAGGGAAGTTCGAGTCGGACGCCGGCCCCGACGATGCGCAGGCCGTGGTTCTTGATCCAACCCTCGTCCTCGAAGGTGATGCCCATCGAGGTGAGCTGCTTCACGGCCCTGGGTGTCAGTCCGTCACCGCAGACCTTCACCCGGGGGAAGGCGGTCTTCTCCAGCAGGAGGACGTCCAGTCCGGCCTGAGCCAGGTAGTAGGCGGTGGTGGCTCCAGCGGGGCCTGCGCCGACGACGATGACGTCGGCGTCGTACTCGATCCGCTCACGGCCTCTGGGAGCGGAGGTGGCTGTCTCACTCACGGGTGGGTCCTCGACTACTCGCGCGGTCCTACCGTGGCGGGCCAGTGCGGGTTCGACCCGCCAACGGGGGTGTTATGGGTCGGTTCGGGACTTCCGACTTGTCCGACATAGGGCCATGTGTCCTACGCCTCGTGCGCTTGTGAAGCACTTCACAAGCCTCTTTTCCGAAGTCTAGCCCCCCAAGAGCCAAGAGGCGACACCCGGGGCCCGTTCTTCAAGAAATCGGATATTGAACCCATAACCACCACAGCCGGCATCAAAGCGCCACTCAACGACAACAGTGCAGCTCATGGCGGATAAGCGGGACCAAGTGACTCATCGGTAACGTAAAAAGTCCCAAGGAACAGGATTCCTTGGGACTTGAGAACTTTGTTAATTTATACGAACAATAATGCCACCTGGGCGTTATGTCGGATTTTACTTTTCCCGGAAGCCACGGTGCAGGGCCACCGTGCCCAGCGTCAGGTTGCGCCAGGCCACCCGCGACCAACCGGCCGCCTGGAGGTACTTGGACAGCTCCGCCTGGTCCGGCCAGGCCATGATCGACTCCGACAGGTAGTCGTAGGCCTCGCTCCGCCCGGAGAAGGCGCCGGCGACCTTGGGCAGCGCCGCCATCAGGTAGGTCGAGTAGAGCTTGTCGACGAACTCCACCGGGATGTGGCTGAACTCGCAGATGACCAACCGGCCACCGACCTTGGTCACCCGCTGCAACTCGCGCAGGGCCTGGTCCACGTCGGCGACGTTGCGCAGACCGAAGGAGATGGTCACCGCGTCGAAGGTCTCGTCGGCGAACGGCAGCGACAGCGCGTCGCCGGCCACGAACGTCACCCCACCGCGAGAGGCGCCGCCCCGCCGCTCAGCGCCCTTGCTGAGCATCCCGAGGGAGAAGTCGCAGGCGATGACGCGAGCGCCCTTCCTGATGAAGGACTCCGAGGAGGTTCCGGTGCCCGCGGCCAGGTCCAAGACCAGCTCACCGCTGTGGGCGTCGACCGCGTCCACCACGGCCCGACGCCAGGCACGATCCTGGCCGAGCGAGATGACGTCGTTGACGAGGTCGTAGTTCTCTGCGATGCCGTCGAACATCGCTGCGACGTCCTTGGGCTGCTTGTCGAGCTTCGCGCGGGTCATGGCAACAAGACTAAGGGGGCCCGACAGGCGTCCGAGACCGCCCTCGCCCGGTACGGGATCAGACCTGGTGCTCCCCGTACCGCCCACCCTCCAGGAGGACCCGAGGAAGATAGTCCGAACGCACGTCCATCCGCTGGTCCGGATCGCGCCCGGCCTCGTCGTAGACCAGGCTCGCCAGTCCCAGCAGGCCGAGGGGCAGGACCTGCTCCAGCGGATCGGTTCCCCCCGAGCGGGCGTGGAAGTCCCCGAACATCTCCAGGCCGCGTACCAGTGTGCGTTCGAAGTCGTCCGGTTCGCCGGTCAGGTACGCGCGCAGCAGGTCCATCTGGGGAAAGACCAAGAGGTCCACTTCCAGCGCCGATCCGGCGTCCTCTCGGGAATGGGCGTCCGACCCCTCCATCGCCTCCCGCAGGTGCGCGACAAGCCGGTCGTCAAGGTTGATCAGTGCTTGTAGGGCGCTCACCCAGGCGTAGACGTACTCGGGGTGCCGGGCCTTGCCCTCTCCGCGCAACCGTTCGATGGGGATGGCCGCCAGGTGCCGGACCCGCTTCTCGTCCCGGCAGATCAAGCCCATGAAGAACGCGGTCAGCCAGGTCCGCGCGTCCGCTCCGGCCATGGCCCCTGGAGAGACCAGCGAGCGGGTCTCGTAGTCCACGAACAACTCCAGTTCGGTGCCCCGCGAACTGGTCCCGAGCGCGACGACGGCGTGGTGGTACTGAAAGGCGAACGCCCACGCGTCCCATGCCCAGATCCAGGTGCACTCGGGGTCCAGGACCAGCAATTCCATGGCGAGGCGGTACACCGCGTCGAGGTGGACGTCGGCGGTCGCCGTCTCCTCCACCAAGAGCCGGACGTAATGCTCACGCTCGGCCTCGATCGCCTCCACCCGTGACTCGTCGACCGTGAACCCGATCGGGGTGCGGCGGGGAACGAAAACCATGTGGGGTCTCCTCTAAGTAGGACGACTGATGCGACAGGTCGTTAGACGGGGAAGGCGTCGCGCCAGGAACCGTTCACGATCCCGGCGGGCAGGTAATCGGACTCCACTTCGAGGGACACACCCTCCACGGCCCCGTCATGGGCCAGACAGGCCAACGCCAACAGGCCCAGCGGCAAGATCCCTGTGGTGCTCCCCTTGGCCAACTCCTCCGCGGTGTACTCCCGATACAACTCCAAGGCCCGAACCAGGGCTTCGTTGAACCCGGGACCGTCCCCCGCGACCAACCGGCCCAGAACATCCAGCTCAGGAAGCGTCACCATCTCCGCGTGATCGGCGGCGAACGAAGCCCGTTTCGGGTCCGACAACTCCCGAGCCCGCTCCACCAGCCCCGCTGTGTCAGGTGAACCCAGGACGAACGCCTGCCACGCCTCCACCTCCGCGTAGGCGCCGGGCATGAAACGAGTGCCCTCGCTCTCCCCCGCACTACGCAGAACCTCGACCGGAACCCGCGCCAGAAACCGGGACCGATCAGCGGCGCGGCACGTCAAGGTCTTACGCATAAGACTGATCCACGAACTCGCATTGATCGCATAGTTCGGATTGAAACTATGCAGGTTCCGCATCCGACCAGCGACCAAACAATCCACCCGAGAATAAGGCTCCGCCATCGATGCCTGATAGAAGGCATGGTGATACTGCATTGCCGTCAACCACGCATCCCAAGTCCGACCCTGTTCCACCCGAGGATCAGCGACAAGAAACTCAGTAGCCTTATGGTCAATGATATTAATCGCGCCACCCAGCTTCCTAACACCCCCGTCTAGTTCACTGGCTTTTCTTTCAATAAACTCCTGATTCCTCCGCAGTTTATTTTCGCCGACCGGCCGAGAGATTTTGGGGCGAGCCACATACACGATTTTTATCCAATGTCGAAAATCCGATAATCGTACCCATTCGCCTGTTCCGCACCACCCGCCCTCATTGGATTCCCTTTAAATAGTGCATAAGTCAACTGACCCTGCTCTGACTTTTCGGAAATATATTCAGCAAGAGATTCTTCGTCAATAAATGACCTCCCCCCGATTTTCTGCACTCCAGGGATCTTCGAACCCTCCCCAACGGGAATAAGAGAACCTTCACCACGCCTTAGCATTGCGTCAAGGGTTGAATCAACATAACCACTGGTCCCCTGCATGACATCGGCAGGTCTCCCACCCTTCGGGGCATGAATCCTTGTGCCCAAGGAAGTCGTCGTGCTGGCCTTGGCCTCGACGATGACGATGTCCCCGTCTTTGGTCTCATAGATCAGGTCGAACTGACTGTTTCCGTTTCCAGGAGCCCCGGACCCACGGCCCAAAAGGGTCGCACCTTCCAGGTCCGGTTTGACGACCTTCTCCTCCCCGATCACGTTGCCTTGATCATCCTTGACCTCCCGCATAACCTCATTGCCATGCTTGTCAAGCAGAGGACTTCCGTCGAATTCGTAGCGGGCGGCGATCTTCGCCGACTCCTCGCCAAAGGTTTCGGCCACCTTCGTCGATTTGTGATAAGCATCCACCTTGTCCTGGTGTGCCCTTTCGAGCAGGCCATGATTTTCTCCACCTTCTACATATTTCCCGTATTTTTTCTCCGCCGCCTTGAAGGTTTCGTTTTTTCTTACCGCATCATCGTACGTCTTCGCCTTCTGTTCCGCCAAAGCATCAAGGCTCCTGAAATCTTCGCGGAGTTTCTCCTTCCTGGCGAGTTCGTCACCTGTAAGCGGATTTCCATTTGAATCCTTGAGGAAGTCAGGGCTATTGATCCTGACCTTGGTCTTGTCCCCATAGTAGTCCGGTGAATCCGGCTGCTTGAGAGGTGTGCGCCAACCAGTATTCTCATCGATGTGGAGCTTGGGAAGCTGCCAATTCTCCAGCCCAATCTTAAGATCTTCTTTAACCCGATGACCGATCCGGTTGTAATATTTCTTCCGGAAATCCTCGTCGTGGTTGACCAGATGTTCCACATCCCGCAGGAAGGCTTCCTCCGCGGCCGGGTCCTTCTGGTCACCCCAGCGGTGTTTCTCGAACTCCGCCAGGGTCTTGGGGCCGGGTGGCCTGGGATCGTCCCCGGTTCCATTGGCGAAGGGATCATCGGGGCGACCACCGCCTCCATCACCCCCGCCACCGAAGTGAGCGGGACCTCCGCCGGAACCGAAAGCACCGCCCGTGCCGGTCCCCCCAGAGTGACCGCCGGAGTCGCGCTCCAGCAAAGCGGTACTTCCAGGGCTCTGTCCGTCTCGCGCCCGGGTTCCATCATGTCCACCATGTGGTTCGCCGGCGGTGGAATTCTGAGCCTGGAAACCGTCCTCTCCATTGCGGCGTCCGAGACCGTCGGGCCCGGGGATCTCCATCCCGCCGGGTCCGACCGTTGCCCGGTCCAAACTGCGTTTCAGCAGACGGGCACGCTTTTCCGCGTCCATCGCGCTGAACCGGTCGACCTCCTCGGACAGTTCACGAACCGATCGGTCCTCGGTTTCGTTCCGACGCCCCGTCGAGGCGGGCTCCTCCGAATGGCGGTCGTCGCGGGAGCCTTCGGATTCGTCGGAGCGCGTAGGTCTGCTACCCGAGCCATCTGCGTCGCCGTGGTTCGCGAACGGTGGCGTGGGCCGGTCCGGAACCGACTGTTCCGGTGTCGACCAACGGGTGGTGAGTTCGTTGAGCCGCACGGAGAGGTCGTTCAACCGACCGAGCACTCCCCCGGACCCATCCGGATTCCGGCCACGGAAGACATCGGACAGGTCGAAACCCGGACGTGCGGCCAACCCTGGGCCGAGGTGGAGGGATGGAGTGAACTCGTCGAGGTCCAGTCGGAACGCCCCGGTCCCCACCCTGGCGAGCATGGTCGCACCTCGCACCGGCAGACCACCCACCAGCGTCAGCGCGAGGTTTCCTCCGGCAGTGGTGATCGTGTACATGGGACGGTCGTCCCACTCCCGCCACGGCACCAGGTCGTGGGCGACCTCCTTCCAGGACTCGCCCATGTTCTGCAGCCAGGCTTCCCCGGTGAAATCACCATCGTCGAGGACGGTGCCGGATCCGCCGTACAAGCCCGCGAGCGCCCCGTATCCCTTGAGGGTCTCCTTCAGGTGGTCCTTGGCGTTGTCGTAGACTTCGGAACCGTTCTGGGCCCAACCACTGTTCGCGTGCCACAGCCCGGTCGCCGACACGGCGTTGACACCGATGCCCCAGACCATGCCGCCGCCGAAGTTGTCCCAGCCGGCCATACCGGCGTCGACCGCCCAGTTCATGCCCTTGGGCTTGTCGCCGTTTTCCAGGTAGTCCCAGGTGAACTCATGGACCCGTTTCCAATCGGAGAACTTGCCGGGGTCGAAGTTCGGATCGGGGACGTCGTTCGGGTCGATCCCGTAGACGACCTCTCCGGTGTCGGGTTCGCCCTCACCGGCGGCCACGTAGGTGTTACCGGAGCCACTGATCGATGAAAGCCCGGTCGCGCAGTCGCGCTCGGCGTCCTGGTACTCACCCCATGCCTTGTTGACCGCGAGTTTGAGTTGCAGGTTACGGAGCGTGTTGATCGGGTTCTCGCTCCAGGCGTCCTCGGCCTGCATCTCCTCACGAAACTCCCAGGCCTCCTCCCGGAGCGAACCGAGCCTCTCCTTGGCGGTCTCGGCCGCGTCGGCGAAGGTCTCCAATTCGGATACCGCCGAGGCGATGTCGCCATCGATGTCGTCCCCCCGTTCGGAGACCCGTCCCATGGCGGAGAAGAGGGTGTCGCTGCCAGGCGCCGAGTAGTGGTTGGGGAGGGCACCCCAGGTGTCCTCGATGTCGTGGCCGCTGTCGCTGATCGACCCGGCCGCCGACCTCATCGTGCCGATCGCCTCCCGAAGGTTCTCCACGATCGTGGCGGGTCGGGGGATCAGCGGAGGATAGATGAGGGTGTTGGGATCGTGGTCGATCGCTTGTTGGTTGCGGGGATCGTCATCGTGTGAGGGCCTGAAGTCCTCGATGAGGGGCATGTGATTCGTCTGTCCTAGCGAGAGTGGGGGATCAAGCCGGGTCGTCGATTGTTCCCGCGGCGCTCTGGGCCTCCGCCGCCATCTCCATGTCGCCGACGAGGAAGGCGTCGACGGCTTCCGCGCATCCTTCGACCGCGGATCCGGCCCGACCGACCATTTCCTCGCACATCTCGCCGACGTGTTCGAGCAACGCGTAAAGCTCGGATCCGACGGGTCCGCTCATGGACGAGCCGGCGGCCTCGACAAGTGAGTTCGCGAGCGAGGTGAGGTGACCGTCGAGCGCTTCTCCACCGCCGTCACCGACCTGGTCGGCCACGTTGTGGAGAACCCCGCCCACGCCGGTGGGGTCGACATCCCACTCGCTCATAGGTCGCCCCCGCCGGAGAAGAGTTCGGGACGGAAGTTCTCCGGGGGTGGGGACTCGTCTATGGCGTGGTGGTCCACTCGCTCGTGCTCGTAGCGAACGATGTTGGAGTCCAGTCGTCGCAGGACGGAGTGCAATGAGCGGGCGACCGTGGTGACACGGCCTCCCAAGGAGCCCGCACGCCGGGCCATCACGGTCCTGACCTCACCACCGGGTGACGGGGGGCGAGCCGTTTCGAGAGGTGACCCGTTCTCGGTCTCCTCCGGCCGGTCCAGGGGTGGAACCAGCTCGAACCTCACGGTCCTCGCACCTGCTTTCCGTGTTTTCAGGGCGTTTGCAAACTCTGTACATCACTTATATCGACAATTGGTGACAGAGTGGACGTAGAAGTCACATGCGCCGTTCATGTGACCTTCCCTACAGATCCCCCGACCAGGCAGAGCCGAAGGACCCTGGATGAGTTATGACGTGGTGGCGCTCGTAGCGGAGAATCCGGACCTGCGGACACTCACCCGAGCGTTGGAGGATGCCGGTGCCGACTTGAGGGTGGGAGCGTTGGCCGGCGGTGGTCTCCTCCAGTTGCGCGATTCCCACGGGGTGCTGTTGACGTTGGAGCCCGGCCAGGCGGTCGAGGCTCCCGGAGAGGTGGAGAGGCTGCTCGGTCCTGACCTCGGGTCAGGGCTACCCGGGCGCTTCTGGTGGGTCGAGCTCCGGGCCCGTCCGGACGATGCCGGACGCGAGGTGGCGCACCGGGTCGCGGACCGACTGGCGCTGCGGCTGGGTGGGGCCGTATGGACTTCGGGACCTGCCGACTTCGGGGTCTGGGAAGAGACCCCGCACCCGACGGTGGAGCACTCGGCGAGCCGGGCCGTCGTAGTAGCGCAGGATCGCGAGGTCGTCCCCTACTCCTCCTGGATCGCCGACGCCTTGACCGTCCACGCGTCCCGGGGTGACGGCTTCCAACTACTGACCCCGACACACACCCGCCTGACCTACTCGCTGCGCACCCTGATGACCCTGCCCCTGGCTCGCTGGGTCGTGCGCGACGAGGCCGGTGGCCACTACGACGGCATTTCCGGGCTACCACTGCGCTGGGACCCCGAACACGGCCACGTGCCCGTACGGCGGGTGGGGGACATCGCGCCGGCCGAGGGGTTCCTGGACGACTCCCCGACCGGTCGGCAGCTCGTCCTCGAAGCCACCCTGCGGTTTCCAAAGTCGGATTTCACTCCGGGCAGGTCGGTCGAACTGATGGCGGAGCGATTGCGGGGATCCCTTCCGGTCGCGTGGGGACAGTACGAACCAGCACTGACCCCCTGGGACGGGGAACGTTTGGCACGCCTGGTCCGGCATCGGGCACCACGCACCACGTTGGTGCGTTTCCGGGGGAACGGATTCTGTGGGGACCTGCGGGTGAGCCACGACTCGGGGAGTGTGCGGGAGGAGGTCTCCTTGGTGTTGGGGTGCGAAAGCGCGGACGCGTTCCCCTACGACCACGTACCTTCGGCCGCGGCCTCGCTGGCGGAGGGCTTGGAGGTGCTACACGTGAGGCGGATGCGAGGGCGCACCGACTGCACCTACGCGCCGCGCTGGTACGGCCTGGCCGAACCGGTGGGATTCGCCGTGGGTTCGGGTCGGGCCGAAGCGGCCGAGGAACTCTCGGGGCGACTGAAGGGCGCCCGGGTGGGCGACGCCGTCTGGTTCGCCGCGCCGAAGGACGCCACTCGGGAACAGGCACTGCGGCTGATGGCGGCGCGCATTCGCCGGCTGTGACCGGGTGGGGGCACGGACCGCACAGAAGCTTAATCACCAGACGTAGTCATTCGACTACTTCATGCAAGAATGGGGGCACCGCAGCCGTTCCCCCGCCCAAGGAGAGAAACCCGTGAAATCGGCCCGATCGTTCGCCGCCCTGACCATGGGCTCGCTGCTCCTGCTTCCACTCGGTGTCGCGACCACCGCCCCGGCCGCCGCCGCACCCCACGAGGGCGTGGTCGGCGAAAGCCCCGTGGACTGGACGCCGCACGTGTTGAACGGCTCGGTGAAGGACATCCTTCGGATCGGCGACATCGTCGTGGTCGCCGGTGAGTTCGACCGGGTCTCCGACTCCAACGGCGATGGCACACACGATCGGCGCAACCTGTTCGCCTTCCGTCATGGCAGCGGGGAGATCCTGGGGGACTTCACCCCCTCTGTGGACGGGACCGTCACCTCCCTGGCGGAGGGGCCGGACGGGACGGTGATCCTCGGCGGACACTTCAATCAGGTCAACGGGAAGGACAGCCGGGGCGTGGCCCGGATCGACACCACCGCCGGCGACACCGTCGACGGGTTCGACGCCGCGGTGGGCGACGGGAACGTGTACCGACTCGCCTCCGACGGCACCGACGTCTACCTCGGCGGCAACTTCTCCACCGTGAACGGGGAGAGCCGCACCGGGCTGGCCCGTGTCGACTCCACAGACGGGACCGTGGACGCCGGCTTCACCCCGACCATCGCCGAGCAGCGGCGCGGAAGCCTGCGCGTGCAGGAGTTGGCCTTGAGTCCCGACGGGCGGCGTCTGGCCATCAACGGGACCTTCACCGAGGTGGACGGCGAGGACCGCTACCAGATCGCCATGATCGACACCGGATCCGGCGGCCTCACCCCATGGTCGACCTCGGTCTACGAGGCGCCCTGCGACTACGAACGCATGCACACCTACATGCGGCAGATGGACTTCTCCCCCGACGGTTCCTACTTCGCCGTGGTGACCGCGGGCGGCCCACGGGTCAAGCCGGGGTTGTGCAAGTCCATCGCCCGGTTCGAGAACGACTCCACCGCGAACGCCGAACCCACCTGGACCAACCTGACCGGCGGGGACTCCATCTACTCGGTCGAGGTCACGTCCAGCGCGGTCTACGTGGGCGGCCACCAGCGCTGGATGGACAACGAGGAGGGCGCCCTCAACCCGGGCCCCGGTTCCGTGGAGCGCGAGGGGATCGCGGCGGTGGACCCGATCTCCGGGCGCGCGCTGGAGTGGAACCCGGGCCGGGCGCGCGGCCACGGGGCCGAGGCCCTGCACGCGACCTCCGACGGGCTGTACGTGGGCAGCGACACCGAGCGGCTGGGGGGCGCCCGCCACGCCCGTCTGGGCATGTTCCCGGCCTCCTGAGGCCGGATTCCGCACCGGGGTGGTGGCCGCGTGGCGCGGCGGCCACCCCGTCGTCGTCGGGGGCTACTTGACGGGTTTGTCCGCCTTGGGCTCGACCTCGGACCCGGTGTCGGCTTCGGCAACGGTGTCGGTGGCGCTCTCGTCGGCGGTCCTCGCGTCGGAGTCGGCGCTCTCGGCGGCCTTCTCCTCCTGCGCCCGCAGGACCTCGTCCTGGATCTCGTCCTCACGGGCGGCTCCGCCGACCAGACGCCCCCCGACCGACTCCTCCTTGCGTTTGTCCGACCATTCGGTGACGGAGGAAGACATCTGATCGCGCCACTTGGACAACAGAACATAGGAGGCCAGACCACTGATCACCCACGCCAGGACCAGCGCGACCCAGGACCTCGCACCGAACAGGTAGACGACTCCGAAGGCGCCCGCGAAGAGCGCCACCCGGGCGGCGGTATAGGTCAACCAGCTACGCATCGAAAAAGCCTCACAACAGACGATTACCTGCACTAGATTGGTCAGCACACCCATCCACGTACGTTCACGTGCGTGTACGGCCGAGCCGGACGAGCGCGGCAGAAGGGGTGTTGTCCCGGTCAGACGGCCCTCACCCCAGGTTAAGGGCCTGCTGCGGGCATCGTGCACCAGGTCCGGGTGTGTTCCGTCGCCACTGGAACGGGGCACCCAAGGCATCGGATACGGGTATTCGTGGGATGTTTCCAATCCCGACAGTGGGGACCGAACATCACGTTCCGATCACATATCCCCCAGCTATCCCCCGATCGCCGTAAATTCTCCGAAAACTAGGGAGGAAACGGTCCAACTCGTGCACACTAGGGGATCAAACGCCCGCCGCCCCCTCACTCAAGGCGGGCATGATTGGGGGAATGTGAAGGTGGAACGAGCAAGCGAACGCCTGTTGACCCCCGGGGAAGTGGCCTCACTCTTCCGGGTTGATCCCAAGACCGTGACCCGCTGGGCCGCATCCGGGCGGATCAGCAGCATCCGCACTCCTGGCGGGCACCGCCGTTTCCGGGAGTCCGAGGTACGGGCACTCCTCCTCGGGGAACCCAGCGAGACCACCCCCTGACCTAAGACAGAGCAACGTCCTCGACGGCCCCGGGCACCCGCTCCGCGGGGTCTCCGGCAGCCCTGGGCCGGGCCACGGGGAGTGGACAGCGAGAGTAGGCTGGAACCATGGTGTGGCTCGGTGGCCTGATCACGCTCGTATCGATCGTTCTATGGGTGTACGCGTTCTTCGACGCGTTGACCACCCCTGCCCAGGAGGCTCGGAACCTACCGAAGATCCTGTGGTTGGTCGTCATCGGACTGTTCGTGCCCGTGGGATGGATCCTCTGGTTCTTCCTCGGCCGGCCACGCAAGACCGCTCCTGTGCCGGGTGACGCGCCCTCTCCGGCCCAGGACGTGTCCGCGGATGACCTTGACCCGTCCGACTTCTCCAAACCCTCCGGCAGCCCGCACCCGCTCGGACCCGATGACGATCCGGAGTTCCTCCGTCGACTGAACCGACGGATCGACCCTGAGGACTAGTCGTCCCGAGTGGTACCGCCGCTCGAACCAACGTTGGGGGCCGCGCCCGAGGAAATCGGGTGCGGCCCCCAACGCGTTTCAGGGAGCGGGTGAGGACCTCACAGGAGTCCGGCCCCGACCTCCCGCGCGAGCCCGCGGATCGCGTGCACCGGTTCGACCTCGGCCGTGAACTGCGGCACCCAGGTGAGCCCGGTGCCCAGCGGCGCGTTCGGGTAGAGCACGTTGTGTTCGGCGACCAGGTCCACCGGGGTGAGACGACCGCCGCCCTGCGACATCGTCACGTTCCCGTGCTCCACGATGTCGGTGCCGCCCCAATTGCGGAGCAGTTCACCGGCCCCGATCCCGTCGTGCAGGTCGAAGACGTTGTTCTCCGCGTACAGGTGCGACTCCAGGCCGACTCCCAGGCTGTAGCCGAAGTGCTCCGGATCCCGGACGGTGTAGAGATTGTTGTGGACGTGCACCTGCCCGAACCGCACTCGGGGAGCCCGCTCCCCCAGCCCGTCGAAGTGGTTGTGCCGATAGGTCACCCGCAGATACCCGCGGTCGGTGGTCCGGCCGTCGCTGTTGCCCAACAGCATCGCCTTGTCCCTGCCGTCGAAGTGGTTGCGGGACACCGTCACCAGGTCGGTCTCCCGGACGATGTCGAGCAGTCCGTCGTGTACTTCGTACTTGCGGCCGAAGTACTCGGGGAGTTCGGTGCCGGGGTTGTCGCCGTCGTCGAAGGTGTTGTGGTCCACCCACACGTTGGTGGCGCCGGAGACCTCCACCTGGTCGTACTCTGAGTTCCAGTTGCCGGTCTCGCCATCGGTGGGGTCCCAGCCGGGGAAGCAGTCGTGCGCGTCGGAGAAGGTCAGGTCGCGCAGGATGACGTTGTCGACGTCGTGGACGCGCAGGTTCGTCCCGGAGAGGACGGCGTCGTCGCCCGCGCCCACGATGGTGGTGTTGGATCCGACCTCGACGCGGATCCGTTCCGCCTGCACCGCGGCGGAGGCCAGGCGGGCCTCTTCCAGGGGACCCTCGGGGTCGTCCCGACCCCAGACCTCTGGATCGTAGGCCTCCAGGTACTCCTCCATCGTGTATCCGTCGACCGCGTAGTCCTCGCACTTGAGCGGGGCACCGTTCGAGTCGGTGTTGGCGTCGATGTGCCCCTCGACGTAGACGATCTTGGGGGTGTCGTCGTCCTTGCCGCCGACCGCGTCGCGGAACTCCTCGAAGGTGGAGACCACGTGGACGTCCTCGGGGGCGGCCGACGAGCCGCCGGTCGTTCCGTGTCCGGCCGACCCCCAACCGTCGCCCTCATGGAGGGCCTCACGACCGATGCCGCGGGGGTCGACGTCGGGTTCGGCGCTCGCCGGAGCGGCGGCGACGAGAGTGGTCGTGGCCAGGACGGCCGCCAAGGTCAGGGACGGAATCGGGGGTGGCTTGCGCATCGGCGCTCCTCCGGGGGATGACGGGTCGGGACCCGTGTACAAACGTTTGCATGAACGTCCCCGATACACGTGACCCCCGTCAACCCTCCTCCATCGAGTTGTTGCGGGAAAATGCTGGAAAGCCGGGCCTTCGATGGGTCACGATGACAAAAGCGGCAAGGCCCGAAGGGTGCTCTTGGAGCAAACGCTTGCCGTCCCCAAGATCGAACAGCGGAACGGAGTCCACGGGTGGCCGTCACCATCAAGGACGTCGCCAGGGTGAGCGGGGTCCACGTCTCCACGGTCTCGCGGGCCTTCTCCGCGACGCACCTGGTCAACGCCGACACACGCGCGCGCGTCCTCGCCGCGGCCGAGGAACTCGGCTACCGCCCCAACCGGGCGGCGCGGGCGCTGTCCACCAGTAGGACCGGCAACCTCGGGCTCATCGTCGCCGACATCGCCAACCCCTTCTTCCCGCCCCTGATCAAGGCGGCCCAGGCCCAGGCCCGAGCCCGCGACTACCACGTGTTCATCGCCGACACCGACGAGCAGGCCCGGGTGGAGGAGGAACTCATCCGGTCCATGGCCAAGCAGGTGGACGGCGCCGTGCTGGTCGCACCACGTCTGACCAACCGGGCCATAGCGGAGCTGGCGCAGGAGATCCCGCTGGTCGTGGTGAACCGACGGCTGCGCGGGGTGTCCGGGGTCCTGATGGACGTCGGTACCGGCGCCCGCCGGGCCATGGAACACCTCATCGAACTCGGCCACCGGGAGATCGCCGTGGTGGGCGGGCCCTCACGCGCCTGGACCAGCGGGGAGATCGAGAGCGCCACCGAGCACATCGCGCGGGACCACGGGATCCTGATCCAACGCGTGGGCCCCAACCCACCGACCGAAGAGGGCGGCCGCGCCGTGGCCGACGAGGTCGTGGCCGGTAACGCCACCGCGGTCCTGGCCCACAACGACCTGCTCGCCTTCGGTCTCGTTCGGCGGGCCACCGAACTCGGCCTCGACGTTCCGGGCGACCTCAGTGTGATCGGCGTGGACAACAGTCACGTGGCCCGGTACTCCAGCCCCGCCCTGACCACGGTGGCCATGCCGGTCGCCGAGGCCGGGCACGGGGCCGTCGACCTCCTCCTGCGCTCGGTGGACGCGGCCGGATCCACCGGCACGGTCACCCTGGAGACCTCACTGATCGTCCGCGGGTCGACCGCGCCTCCGGGGATCGGCGAGGACCCTCGCTGACGCCTCGACCCTCGACCAAGAGGCCGAGGGGCGACCCGATCCCTCGGGCCGCCCCTCGCAGGAGTCGCGTTCGCTCTCCGCCGCCGATCAGGCGTAGGAGTGCAGACCGCTGAACATGTAGTTCACCGCGAAGAAGTTGAACATCACGGTCGCGAAACCGAGCACGTTGATCCAGGTGGCCTTGGGTCCGCGCCAACCGCCGGTGACCCGCGCGTGCAGGTAGGCCGCGTAGATGACCCAGGAGATGAACGACCAGACCTCCTTGGGGTCCCAGCCCCAGAAGCGGCCCCAGGCCTCGTCCGCCCAGATCGACCCGGCGATGACGCCGAAGGTCCACAGCGGGAAGGCGAACAGGATGAACCGGTGGGAGATGCGGTCCAGCAGCTCCGGGCTGGGCAGCCGTCCGGCGATACCGGCGACCTTCTCCCCCAGCGCCCTCTTGCCCTCGGCCCGGTGCGCGACCAGGTAGGTGATACCGGCGACACCGGACACCATGAACGCGCCGCCCGCGATGATCACCGCCGTCACGTGGATCGGCACCCAGTAGGACTGCAGCGCCGGGATCAGCGGACCCGGGTCGACGTACAGCCAGCGCACACCGATGCCGAGCAGGAGCAGCACCGGAACGAGCACGAAGGCGCCCAGGAAGCGGGCCTGGTAGCGCCAGGAGGCGAACAGCAGCGCGCCGACGGCGACCAGGCACATCGCCACGACGAACTCGAACATGTTGCCCCACGGCCAGCGGCCGGCGGCGATGCCACGGGTGATGATCTGGGCGAGGCTGAACAGGAAGCCCAGCGCGGTCACTCCGAGGGCGATGCGGCCGAGCACGCTCTGGGAGGCCTGGGCCTCTCCCTCGCTGGTTCGGACGTTGACCTCGATGTCGCTGTCGCCGCCCTCGACGGCTCCGGCGCCGACCGGCATGAGGCGACCGGCCTTGAGCTTGGTACGACGGCCGTACGCGGCCTCGATCGCGAACATGAAGAGCGCGGCGGCGTAGGTCACGATCATCGCGATGATGAGCGTGTCACTGGCCGACGCCATGCTCTCGTTCACCGGTGCGGCGAGTGTGTTCGTCACCGGTCACTCCCTCGTGTGGTCGACTCTTCGGTTGGGCTGGTGGGGTCGTCGGTGGACTCGCTCCGGAGCCGTCCGGCGAGCCGTGTGGTGATCTCGTGGAACTCGGCGTTGTTGCCGGCCACCTCGGTCTTGCCGAGTCCGGCCAGCTCCACCCGGGTCCGTCCGTCCTCGCCCTCGGTGGCCCGCACCCAGACCCGGCGGGGGCGTACGAACAGGGTGACGATCAGGCCCACGACGGCCAGGGTCGCGGCGGTGAGCGCCGGCACCCGTGCCCCGTCCCGGTTGCTCTGCAGGGTGGCGTACTCCTGGACACCGGTGAAGGTGACCGATCCGGCCTCGTCGGGAAGCTCCCAGGTGTCGCCGACCGCCATCACGGGGGACTCACCGAGCCCCTCCATGTTCTGGGTCTGGATCTGGTAGACCGACTGCGGGTCGACCATGCCGAGGTCGCCTCGGTAGGCGTCCAGTGTCACCTTGGGGTTCTCCGCGCCGGGGAAGGTGGACACCAGTTCCCCTTCGGCGTCCTCGTCGGCGGTGGGCAGGAAGACACCCACGAAGCCGAGTTCCTCGCCTCCGGTGTCGGGCACCTTGACGACACCGTCGGAGGCATAGGTCATGGTCTCGCGGTGCAGGAACGGGACCGCCTGGTCGAAGACCAGGTCGCCCTCGGCGTTGCGGACCTCGAACCGCGGCGCGTAGCCGTGGCCGAGCAGGTACACCTGCACGCCGTCGACGCTCAGCGGGTGGTTGACCTCCAGCCGGTGGGTCTTCTCCTCCCCGCCGGGTTCCTCGGTGTAGGTGACGTCGGCGACATAGGCCTCCGCCTGACCGCGCAGGTCACCGTCCTGGATGAAGGTGGCCTCGAAGTCGTCCAGGTGCATGGTGAACGGAGCGAACTCGTCGGTGTCGGTCCAGTGCCCCGGGTAGATGGCGTCGTAGGAGGGCAGCGTGTTGGCGAACCCGTCGCCCTCCACGATGAGCATGTTGCCGCGGTAGCCGAAGAAGGAACCGGCGGCCAGCGCCAAGAGCAACCCGAGCAGGGCCAGGTGGAACAGCACGTTCCCGGCCTCGCGCAGGTAGCCGGTCTCCGCGGACAACGAGTCGCCGTAGCGCTCGGTCCGGTACCCCTTGAGAACCTTGCGCGCCTGTTCCAGGGCGGTGTCGGGGGTGGCGTCGGTGCTGAACCGTGCCACGTACGGCATGCGGCCCAGGTTGCGCGGCGTGGCCACCGGCCTGGCCCGCACGGCCTTGGCGTGGACCATGGCGCGCGGAATGACGCACCCGGCCAGCGACACGAAGAGCAACAGGTAGATGGCCCCGTACCAGGGCGAGGAGAACACGTCGAAGAGGTAGAACCGGTCGAGCCAGGGGGCCAGCTCCGGGTTCTCCTGGAAGTAGGAGGCGACCTCGTCGACGCTCACCACGTTCTGCGGCAGGATCGATCCGGGGATCGCCCCCAGCGCCAGCAGGAACAACAGGATCAACGCGGTGCGCATAGAAGTGAGCGTGCGCCAGATCCAGCGCGCCCAACCCAGGACGCCCAGGCCCTTGGCGGCGCGCGGCTTCTCCTCGGGGTTCGTCGGTGTGTCGGTCTTGGTCGTGGTCAAGTCAGATCACCGTCTGGAAGTTCGCGGCCCATCCCTGCATGGCGATGGTCATCTCGGTCCACAACCCCGTCACCATGGCCAGGCCGACCAGGACGAGCATGACCCCGCCGACCATCGTGACCGTGCGGGTGTGCCTCTTGAGTCGGTCGAAGGAATTGAGCGCGCGCCGGTAGAGCAGCGAGGCCAGGATGAAGGGCAGCCCCAGGCCGACGCAGTAGATCAGGGACAGGAGCATGCCGCGGCCGGCACCGCCCTCGACGAAGGCGAGGGTCTGCACGGCGGCCAGGGTCGGCCCGATGCAGGGGGTCCAACCCAGCCCGAACAGGATCCCGAGCAGGGGCGCGCCCGCCAGGCCGGCCCGGGGCAGGCGGTGGAACCGGAACTCGCGGCCCATCCCCGGCATGAACCCCATGAAGGCCAGACCGAGCACGATCGTGAGCGCGCCGAGCACCCGGGTTATGGGGTCGGTGTAGGCCATGAACAGGTCGCCGAGCCAGCCGATGAACCCGCCCACGGCGATGAACACCAGGCTGAACCCGACGATGAACAGGACGCTTCCGGTGACCATCGTCCAGCGCCGGGAGGCGAGTTCGGTGTCGATGTCGGTGACGGTTCCGCCGTCTCCCGCCGCCTCCTGGCGTTCCCGCACGTGCGAGCCGCTCATCCCGGACACGTAGGAGAGGTATCCGGGTACCAGGGGCAGGACACACGGGGAGAGGAAGGAGACCAGCCCCGCGGCCAGGGCCAGCGGAGCGGCGAGCAGGAGCGAACCGGACAGGATCGTGGTGCCGATGGGATCCATCAGCCATCGTCCTCGGCGGAGCCCTCGGCGTCCGCCTCGTCGCCGTCCTCCGTGCCGTCGGTGGCCTCGGCGCTCTCCGCGTCCTCGGCCCCGTCGTCACCGCTCTCCTCCTCGGCGACCCGAGGACGTTCCTCGGGGTCGCCCAGGTCGAACTCGACGACCAGCGGGTCGAGGAGTTCGGTGAGCTGCCCATAGGTGGTGGGGCCGATCACGCGGGCGGCGATGTCGCCGTTCGGGTCCAGGATCAGGGTGCTCGGGATGGCGCGCGGCGGGACCGTCTCCCGAAACGCCTGTGGGATCTCTCCCGGCTGGTCGTGCAGGCTCGGGTAGGCCACGCCCTTGTTCTCGGTGTAGGCCCGCGCGGCGGTCTCGTTGTCCTTGATGTTCACGCCGAGGAAGTCCACACCGAGGCCCTCGTACTCGGTGTGCACCTCGTCGAGCACCGGTTGTTCGGCACGGCAGGGACCGCACCAGCTGGCCCACACGTTGAGGACGAGGATCTGCCCCTCGTAGTCCGAGAGGGCGAGGTCGTCGCCCTCGAAGGTGTTTCCCTCGACGTCGGGCGCGGGTTCGCGTTCGCCGGTCTCGAAGACGGTGGCGCTGCCGTCACCGGAGATGAAGCGGTCCTCTTCGCCACCGCTCTCGATCTCGGTTCCCCCGGCGCAGCCGGACAAAGCGAGGACGGCGGCCAAAGCGGCGGCCGACAGGCGCGGCACGGCGCGACCGGGTCGCGTACCCGTACTGGTACTGGGCATCCAGGCAACCTCGCGAACGGGGTGTGATCAGGGCGGACTACAACAACGACAAAGTGTAGTAGATGCCCTGCCATGCCCTTCGTCGCCCCGGGGCAAGAGCCGTTCGGCCCGTTCCCGGAGCGACCGCCGACGAGGGAAGGTCACCGTGGGGGACGGCGCCGGGGGCGCGCCGTCCCTCAGGTGGTGGACCGGGTGTCGAGCGTGTCCGCCCCACACCCGGATCCCACCGATCAACCGGCCTCGACGAAAGCCTCGCGGAGGTAGTCGTGCACGGCACGTTCGGGGACCCGGTAGGACCGCCCCACACGGATTGCGGGGAGAACTCCCGAGTGCACCATTCGGTAAACGGTCATCTTGGATACGCGCATGATCGTGGCGACCTCCGCCACGGTCAAGAACCTGACCTCTTCGAGAGGCGGCTTGCTCCCGTTCATCTTGCGACGCCCTCATTCCCGGACGTGATCAATTGTCTACCCTTCAGCCCTGGCACACCGGACGTTGGTCGGACGACCCCGGAAACCGTGTTCGTCCCACCGACACGCCGGCGTGTCATGCTGTCACTACTGACACGTCCGTTTTCAGAGTAGAGCCGAGTTCCCGTCTAGGGAAGGTCGTTCGCGCCCGCTTCCGGGTTATACGTTGAGCACGGGTCGGATGAGGTTTAACGGTGGGTATAAATGGCCCACCCTGCTCAGAGGAACCCGGCTCGGCGGAGAACGTAATCCCGGAGAGGGGCGTAGTCCTCGGTCAGATAACCGTCGTCCAAAGGCACCGTGACCAGTAGCTTTCCCTCGTGTTCGGCGAGGAAGAGGGCCGGGTCGTTGCAGTCGGCGAAGCCCACCGTCGGGACCCCCATCTCCCCCGCGGCCCCGGCGAATCCATGATCGGCGATGACCAACTGCGGCCATGCCTCACCGCGGCCTCCGAGCTCGTTCAGGATCGCCCGCATGGCGAACGGATGGTGGCTGTGCCGGGGCAGTCGGCCGTCGGTCACCATGGCGACGTCGTCCCGCCAGACCACGATCCTTCGGTTGGGCGGGCGTTCCGTGGTCACCTCGTAGGAGTACCCGCCGGCCGCGGTGAGCACGGTGCAGCCGCGCTCGACCAGGGCGTCCTTCCACGCGGCGTAGGTCTCCCGGAGGTTGCGGGGGTGACCGGTGGCGAACATGACGCGTTCACGGCGTTCCGCGGCCAACGCCAACCGGTCGGCGAGGGCCTCCAGCGCGTCGATGGTCCGGTCCGGGTCGATCGTGTCGATCCCCCACACGTACTCCTCGTCGTCCACCACACCGCACCGCTTGCTCAGCAGTGAGAGGACCTCGCTGAAGGTCCAGTCGTGCGAGAAGGTCAGGCCGAACTGGTGATAGGGGTCCTTCTGGACGAGCCGTCGATAATGGCGCAGGTTGTTCTGCCGTGGGGTGTCGACATGCCCCGCGATCCCCGTGCGAACCAGATAGGTGATGAGTTCGGCGCGTGTCGGCGGCGTCACCTGCGTTCCCCTTCCTTTCCTGAGCGGCGATCGCGGTGACACGTCGGGCGGCCACCGAGGCGCCGACTCGCGTTCGCCCGGTATTCATCCCCTTCCTACCCGCCACGAGCCGGCCACTCCGCGAACACGCGGATTTCAACCATCGTGTGACCCGACGATCCGATCGAGTGGGATCGGAAGGTTCAGAGAGTGGGGTCGATACCGTGGCTGGGGAAGATCGCGGTGCGGGTGGCGTGGATGGCCCGGTCGATGGGGTCGCCCGGGTCGTAGCCGTTCTCGAAGGGTGTGAAGGTGACCTCGCGCCCGTCCGTCATGTACAGCGGCGCGAGTTCGCCGGTGCGCTCACGTACGAAGTCGCGCCACTTCTGCGGGGTCTCGCGGTCGGGGTCAATGGGGGCACCGGCCGCTTCGCCGAGCAGGTGACTCCAGGCCCTGGGCACGACGTGGACCAGGCCGTACCCGCCACCGCCGAACATCAGCCAACGACCGCCCGCGGTCTTGCGGGCCAGCTTGTGCAGTTCCTGGTAGGCGCGACGCTGCCCGTCCACGCTGAGCGTGAGGTTGGCCAGGGGGTCCAGCGCGTGGGTGTCGCACCCCTGCTGGGTCACCAGGATCTCCGGCTGGAACTCGTGCAGCAGCGGTGGGACGACCGCGTCGAAGGCGCGGTGCCAGCCGGTGTCGCCGGTGCCCGCGGGCAAGGCGACGTTCACGGCGTAGCCCTCCGCGTCCGGACCACCCGTCTCAGAGGCCTGGCCGGTGCCGGGGAACAGAGTCACCGGGGATTCGTGCAGGCTGATGGTGAGCACGCGCGGGTCGTTGTAGAAGGCCTTCTGGACGCCGTCGCCGTGGTGGACGTCCACGTCCACGTAAGCGATCCGCTTGGCCCCCTGCTCCAACAGCCAGGCGATGGCCAACGCGGGGTCGTTGTAGACGCAAAAGCCCCAGGCGTGTCCGCGCATGGCGTGGTGCAGGCCGCCCGCGATGTTCGCGGCGTGCGCGCTCTTTCCCGTCCACACCGACTCGGCGGCGGCCACCGAGGCGCCGGAGATCAGCGCGGCCGCGTCGTGCATGTCGGGGAAGACGGGATTGTCGACGGTGCCGAGCAGGTGTGTGTCGTCGGGTTGGAGGGTCTTGCCCGCCCGCTTGACCGCCTTGATGTAGGCGGGGTCGTGCACCAGGGAGAGCAGTTCGTCGGAGGCCGGCTCCACGTCGATCAGGTCCACGCCCGGCCCGTCGAAGACGCCGAGTTCACGACTGAGCGCCATGGTCAGTTCGACCCGGATCGGCGCCATCGGGTGCTGCGCCCCGAAGTCGTAGGTGGTGAGTCCTTCGTCCCATGCCACCCGAAGCGAGCAGGACGTGTGCCCTCCCATATGGTGACCCCCGTTCCAGGTGTACGTGCTCCGAAGCACACAGTACGCAAACCGGGTCCACCTCAGAACCTCGGGGCCCGCACGATGGTGACTCGTGCGGGCCCCGTTCGGTTTCCTCGTGGTCGTGAAACGCTCGGGATCACTCCATGTAGAAGCAGTCCGCGTACGTCTCCCCGGCCTTCATGTCGATGGTGTTGTGCAGGGGGCGGCTGGTGAAGCCGTCGACCGATCCGATGACGATCCGGTACTCGCCCGGGTCCAGCGTCAGGTCCATCGCGTTGGAGTCGCTGAGGCAGGAGGTGTCGGTGGGCGCGGAGGACGTGTCACAGCTGTCGCAGGGCTCGATGATGACCTCACCGTGCACCGCGTCAGGTCCGACGTAGAGGAAACGCATGTCCTCGTCGGTGTGGTTGACGTACTGGACCTCGACCTTGTCACCACCACCGGTCTCCCAGGCGGTGCCGTCCAGGTCGCTCTCTCCGACGATGACCGCGAGGTCCATCTGCTGCTCGATGCGGCCGGCGCCGACGTGCCGCTCCAGGTCCTCGACCTCGTCGGCCTCGTGCTCGGGGTAGTCGGCGGCGAGGAACTCGACCTGCTCCTCCGCCTCGTCGAAGTTCCCCTCGTCGATCTGGTCCCAACCACACTGAAGGGCGGCGTTGGGACGCTCCTCCTCGATGCGGTCGGCGATCTCGGGCGCGGAGTCCCAGTTCAGACCGTCGAACATGCCGATCTGACCGAAGGCCCCACACCAGCTCTCTTCGGCGTAGTCGCCGGTCGCCAGGTCGTACAGGTCGACCAGGGCCGCGGGCACCTCTCCCGCGGCGGGGGTGTCCGAGAAGTCCTCGGCCACGAAGGTGTAGGTCTCCTGGGCCTGACGGAAGGCCTCCTCGACCTCCGAGGTCACCTCTCCGCTGTACAGCTCGTCGGCCTCCGTCGCGAGCTGGGAGGCGTAGTCCAGGTGAACCTCGGCGACGCTGCCGTCGGTGTCCTCCCACTGGGCGGACCCATGCGCGAAGTACTCGCTGTAGGACTCCAGGGCGTGGTCGTAGGCCTCGTTCTCCACGTCGGCCTGGGCGCGACGCAGCAGCTCACAGGCCTCCACGCCAGAACGTGCCCGGTTCATCAGGCTCGGGGACATGGAGAGTTGGAACCCGGCCTCGACCCCGTTGTAGGCGTCGATCGCGGCGTCGCAGTCACCACGCGCGTGAGCCGCGTCGGCCACCCGCAGGCGCCACTCACCGGCCTGCCACACCCCGACCAGCGAGGCGGCCATCACCAGCACCAGGCAGGCCGCCAGGATCATCGGCATGGGCTTGGCGGAGGGTTGTTGTCCCACGCCCATGAGCCGTCGGTCGTGCGAGCGGCCGGCGAACAGGCCGTGCACGACGGTGATCAAGATCCAGAAGAGCAGCGAGGGAACCCACACGAGCAGGTTGTCGGCCGCGCCGAGGATCGCCGCGGTGACCAGGAGTGCGAGCGTGACACCTACGTTGATCCCGAAGAACAGCCAACTGCGCAGGTAGAAGTAGCCCGCGCCGACCCCGGACAGGTTGAGCAGCGCGGCGCGCAGGCCCGACTTGGACTTGAACAGGCCGAGCGGGGGCAGGGGCGGCGGGCCGGGAGGACCACCATAGGGACCGGGGGGCGGCGGCATGCCCGGGCCTCCGGGGCCGCCGGGTCCACCGGGACCGCCCGGGGGCAGACCGCCGGCGCCCATCCCGCCAGGGGGCATTCCTCCGGGAGGCGGCGGACCACCCGGCGGCATTCCGCCCGGGGGCGGACCCATGGGGCCGCCCCCGGGCGGCCGTCCCGCGCTCGGAGGTCCGAAGTTCGGCTGTCCACCGCTCGGGGGGCCGAGCGGCGGCCGACCACCGGAGGGGGCTCCCCCCTGGGGTGGTGGTCCACCGGGTGGTGGTCCACCCGATGGCGGGCCGGCCGGTGGCGAGCCCGCCGCGGGCCGCCCTCCCGTGTTCGGCCCGGGAGGGGTCTGGCCGCCGGAGGGGTTCCCAGGGACCTGGGGGCCACTCGGAGCTCCGGGCGGGGGCGTGTTCGGCCCGGGCTGTCCGGGCTGGTGGGAAGGGTCCGATGGCGGTTGAGAGTTGGTCATGGGGCCCCGGAATCTGTGGAGGAGGTACTGGGAGTGCGTGGGGTGGAAGGAGGCGGGGTTCCACCCGCTCTGCCCGACTTTATGCATCCCATACGACGCCACTTCCAGCGCCCCTCGATCACGAACCGTTACGGATTTTTATGTGATTTACGCCACATACCCTGCGGTCAGTGCCCGGAGAGAGCCCTGCTCCGGTCCCTCGCGGCCTCGATCGCGTCGGTGAACGCGGTCCGCACACCGTGCCGTTCCAACTCGCGCAGGGCGGCGGCGGTGGTCCCACCCGGTGAGGTGACCGCTTCGCGCAGGACCACCGGGTGTTCCCCCGAGCCGTCGAGCATGGCGGCGGATCCGGTGATCGTCTGGCCGACCAACCGCTGTGCCGTGGCGCGCGGCATACCCATCGCCACTCCGGCCTCGATCATGGTCTCGGCGATGAAGTAGAAGTAGGCCGGCCCGCTCCCGGAGATCGCGGTCACGGTGTCCATGTGCTGCTCACCGACCCGGATCACCTCGCCGACCGTGCTCAACAACTCCTCGGCCCGGTCCAGGTGTTCGGTCCGCGTGTGCGCTCCGCCGGAGACGGCGGTCATCCCCTTCCCCATGAGGGCCGGGGTGTTGGGCATGGCCCGGACCACGGGGACACCGGAGGGCAGATGGCTCTCCAACACGGCGGTGGTCAGCCCCGCCGCGACCGAGATGACCAGTCGCTCCTCGGACAGGTGCGCGGAGACCTCGTCCAGCAGGGCGAGCATGTCCTGGGGCTTGAGGGCCAGGAGCAGGGTGCCGGCGCGCTTGACGGCGTCGACGGCCGGCACGGTCTCGACCCCGTAGCGCGCGCGAAGCTCCGCGGCGTGCTCCTCGCGCGGTTCGGTGACCAGGACGTCCCCTGGGGAACGGTCCTTGGCCAACAGCCCGGCGAGCAGTGCCTCGCCCATCTTGCCTGCACCGATGATCGCGATCATGAAGGGGTCCTCTCTGCGGATCCCTCCACGCTAACCGTCCCGCCGGGCCGAGGTGGACCACACGTCCCAACCCGTGGACAACCTCTCCGGGGCGGTGGCGACGGGTGCCTCAGTCCGGGTCGACGGTGCCCTCGTCGTCGACGGCCCCGCCCTCGTCCACGGCGAAGCGTCGCGGCGGCGCCTGGGGGCGGCGGCGCAGCAGCGCGATCCGCTCACGACGGCCCAGCGCGGGTTCGGGCTCGCGTGGTCCGGCGAAGTGCAGTCGGGTGAAGGCCAGCGCCTCGGCCAACTCGCGCATCCGGGTCTGCCGATCGGGGGCCTTGCGGGTGCTCACCTCCAGGACGAGCTGACCTTCGTACCGGTTGCCCGCCAGATGTTCGAGGAGTTCGGCCACGGGCTGGCTCCCCCGCCCGGGGATGAGGTGCTCGTCCAGGTTCTGGCCGCCCAGACCGTCGGCGACGTGCACGTGGGAGAGGCGATCGCCCAACCGCTTGGCCATGTCCATCGCGTCGGAACCGGACATGGCGGTGTGCGACAGGTCGAGGGTCACGTCGGCGTAGTCGCGGTCGAGCGGGTTCCAGCTCGGGGCGTAGGGGACGACCTCTCGGTCGCGCACCCGGACCGGGTACATGTTCTCCACCGCGAAGACCACGTCGGTCTCGTCCTGCATGCGGGAGACGCCGATCTCGAAGTCCTTGGCGTATTCTCGCTGCCAGCGGAAGGCCGGGTGGACCACGATCGCCTTGGCCCCGAGGGCCTCGGCCATCTCCTTGGAACGGACGAGCTTGCCCCAGGGATCCTTGCCCCACACCCGTTGGGTGAGGACGAGGCAGGGCGAATGGACTGCGGTGACGGGCATCTGGTGGTAGTCCGAGAGGCGCCGGAGGAGTTCGATGTCCTGGCTGGCCGGGTCGGAGGAGACGAGCACCTCCACACCGTCGTACCCCAGCTTCGCCGCGATCTCGAAGGCGGCCGGGGTCTTCTCCGGGTAGACCGACGCCGTCGATAGGACCACGGGCGCGTCTGGGACCTGGATAGGGCTCACAGGTTCCAGGGTATGCGCTTTCGGCGTCCTTGGGGCGACCGGGTACGCCAACGCGGCGTGGCGAGGGACCTTCGTCCCGACCGTTCCGGCGCACTCCCGTGAAAGGGGCCGACGGCCGTGGCCCCTGTGGGCGACGACCGTCGGGAAGAGTGACGGGGCCGGAGCGGCTACAGCCGCACACCTCCGGCGAGGTTGTAGCGCGTCACCGCGCGCTCTCCGACCTTGCCGCCGGAACTCGGGGCGTCGATCATGCGGCCGCCTCCGAGGTAGATGGCGACGTGGTAGGCGTAACCGCCCGAGTCGGTCCAGTAAAGGAGATCACCGCGCTCGGCGTTGGCGTAGGAGACACGGGTTCCGGAGGCGACCTGGTCGTGGGCGATGCGGGGCAGGCTCACACCCGCCTTCCCGAAGGCGTGCTGTACGAGCCCGGAGCAGTCGAAGGAGCCGGGGCCGGTGCCGCCCCAGCCGTAGGGTTTGCCCGTCTGGGCCTCCGCGGCGCCGATGGCCTTCTCGATGGCGGACGAGGTGAGTGCCTGGTGGACACGTTCCGGTCCGCTCTGCTGCGCGGCGGCGACCGGAGCGGTCGGCTGATGGGGCTGGGAGAGCGCCGGTGCGGTCCCGGTGGCCAGGGCCGCCGCGGCGAGCGCGGCGACGACGAGTGCCCGCTTTCCCCGACGGTGCGCCCCGACGGTGACGGCCTGCTGTTCCGGGTCCGTGATGGAACGGCAGGCCCGCGTTTGCTCGTGGTGTCGCGGTAGGCACATGTGGTGACCCTCCTCGATCGACCGGGGCGGACCACGCCGCTGTGACGTGGATCTCCCACCACCGGCCCATCACCATTGGTCACATATTGATTACGTTAAGTCACTCTCCGTGATTCAGGCGATCCCCAAGAACGGTAAAGACTGCTTGACCCCGGCGGACATTTCGGTCGGAGAAGTACCAACCGAACACCATCCACCGGGGTCATCACCGGGGACCAAGGGTCATTGGAACCCAGGGCGCGTTCCGTGGACGCCGCCCTAGGGGGCCGGGACCCCGAGGGCGTCACGGACGAAGTCGGTCGTCGCCTGCATGCCCAGGTTGTTCGGGTGGACCGGAGCACCGTCCTCGGGGATCAGCCCCTCGACCCAGCGGGTGTCCGACCCCTGGCAGACGTCGTGACCCCGCTCGAAGGTGTCCACGAAGACCGCGCCGTGGGCCGCGGACTCCTCGGCGATCATCGTGTTGAGCGCGGTCTGCGCCTCGTCCAGGAACGGGACGTCACCACGGGCGATCGGCGTGCTCGGCCAGCAGCCGCCGCTCTCCGGCATGATCTGGAGGTACCCGACGGCGAGCACGGTCGCGTTCGGGCTGCGCTCGGCGATGTCGGCGTAGACCTGGGACACCTCGCCTCGCATCCCCTCGATCCGGTCGTCCAGCTCGGTGCCGTAGTGGTCGGCGCAGGGGCTGCCCACCGGGTTGCTCAGGCTCTGCTTGGCACACTCCACGAGCATCTCGGAGAAGCCGAAGTCGTTGCCGGCGATCCCGACCGTGACCAGGTCGGTCTCGGGGCGAAGGGCGTCGAGCTGCGGTTCGGTGTCGTCGAACTGCTTCTCGTACAGGTGGCTCATCACCGCGCCGGAACAGCTGACGTCGGTGATCTCCTCGATCCCCAGCTCCTCGGCGAGGCGCTTGGGGTAGTTGACGGACGACTGCATGCAGCCCAGCAACGGCATCTGCGCACTCACCATGGGGCCGGCGGTGAAGGAGTCACCGATGGCCACGTAGTGCGAGTAGGCGGCGGTCTCGGCGTCGTCGGCCGCGGCGGGCGCCGATGCCATCGTGACGCCCAGTGCCGCGATGGCGACGGGGGCGACGATCCGGGCCAGACGGCGCCGGAGCCCGGTACGGGAGCGGTGGGGGGTGGGGGATTCGTGTGAGCGGGACACGAGGGACTTCCTCTCGAAGGAGCGGGGGACAGGAATTGTCAGATACCGCCGGGGAGTGACTCCCCACACATTCTCTAACATGATTTACCGGATTCATGACCTAACTCGTAGGTAACTTTCATGTGTCTCCCTCGGAATTCCGGTGGCCGCGGAGCACCTGTGGACGACGCTCCACGCATGTCACCGGCACCCGTTAGCGTGGCGACCATGGCAAAAGCAGTGAAGACCTCGTTCCGGTGCGTCGAGTGCGGCTGGAGCACCCTCAAATGGGTCGGGCGCTGCGGTGAGTGCCAGGCCTGGGGCACCGTCGAGGAGGCCGGGGCGCCCGTCCCCAGCGCCGTCGCGCCCGCCCCCGTCACCGCCAGGGCCCGCCCCATCACCGAGATCAGCGTGGAGACCGCCGAGGCGATCCCCACCGGCGTGGACGAACTCGACCGCGTCCTGGGCGGCGGCGCCGTCCCCGGCGGGGTGGTGCTGCTGGCCGGTGAACCCGGTGTGGGCAAGTCGACCCTGCTCCTGGAGGTCGCCGCGATGCGCGCCGCCGACGCGCCGGTCCTGTACATCACCGGCGAGGAGTCGGCCGGGCAGGTACGGCTGCGCGCCGAACGCCTGGGCGCCCTCTCCGAGCGGCTGTACCTGGCCGCGGAGACCTCGGTGGCGACCCTGGCCGCCCACGTGGACGCGGTCGCGCCGAAGCTGCTCATCGTCGACTCCGTGCAGACCATGGTCTCCCCCGAGGCGTCCGGCGTCCCCGGCGGTGTCACCCAGATCCGCCAGGTGTCCGGCGCCCTCATCCAGATCGCCAAGGAACGCAACATCGCCACCGTGCTGGTCGGCCACGTCACCAAGGACGGTTCCATCGCCGGCCCCCGGATGTTGGAGCACCTGGTCGACGTCGTCCTGCACTTCGAGGGCGAACGCCACTCCCAGTTGCGACTGCTGCGCGCGGTCAAGAACCGCTACGGCCCCACCGACGAGATCGGCGTGTTCGAGCTGAGCGACAAGGGCATCGAGGGCCTGCCCGACCCCAGCGGGCTGTTCCTCTCCGATCGCACCGATCCGGCCCCGGGCACCTGCGTCACCGTCACCCTGGAGGGGCGGCGCCCCCTCATCACCGAGGTACAAGCGCTGGTCGCGCCCTCACCGCTGCCGGCGCCGCGCCGCGCCACCTCCGGCCTGGACACCTCACGGGTGAACATGATCCTGGCCGTGTTGGAGAAGCGTTCGGGCATGAAGCTGGCTAACCTGGACGTCTACGCCTCCACCGTGGGCGGTGTGAAACTGACCGAACCCGCCGTCGACCTGGCGCTGGCCATCGCCGCCGGCGGCTCCCACAACGACATCGCCCTGCCCAAGGGGTTCGTGGCCATCGGCGAGGTCGGGCTGGCCGGGGACGTACGTTCCGTCCAGGGGGTACGCCGCCGGGTGGCCGAGGCGCAGCGCCTCGGTTTCACCCAGGCGGTCGTACCGAAGGGCTTCGGCGACCCCATCCCCGGCATCCGCGTTCACGAGGCCGAGGAACTGAAGGACGCCCTGAAGTGGATCGCCAAGAGCCGCCGCAAGAAGGGCGCCCCGGACAGGCCGAAGGACACCAAGAAGCAGGCGCGTCCGAAGCTCACCATCGCCGAGGAACCCCCGTTCTGACGGGCCGGGGCGCCACGTCCGCGATCAGAAGGCGAAGACCGCGCCCTTGGCCTGGCTCAGGAGGCATTCGTTTCCGAAGGTCTCCTCGTAGCGCTCTCCCCCACCGTCGGCGACCACGGTCACCGGTCGGTGGATCATGGTGCAGGCTCCACCGGTTCCGGTCTCGACGTCGGAGACCCGCCCGCCGGCCTCCCCGATGAGGTCACAGGCCGCCTCGGCCTCCGGGTGCGTCCCTCCGGCCGGTCCGCACTCCAGGACCACCGAACGGATCGGTGTGGTCCCGGTGGTCTCGGCCCCACCCGGCGACGCGGGAGAGAGGCGGAGTTCGTAGCTCGTGGCCTCGGCCTGCGCGGGCGAGGCCAGGGAGAGGGCGAGGGCGGTGGCTGCGACGAGCCCCAGGGCTGTCCTCATGGTTTCACTCCAACGACGACGAGATCAGGTCACCACGAATCGTAGTGACCTGATGACGAAGAGTCCTGGTGTTCGTGAAAACCGGTGTGCCGACTTCGTGCCCCGGGCGTAGCGCCCTCAGGCCTTGAGCTGGAAGACCAGTTGGTCCACGCCGCTGACGATGTCGCCCCGGAGGTTGGCCTTGTACCAACCGGCCTGGGCCTGCGACGAGGTCGACCGGCAGTCGGTGAAGGAACGGTCCCGCTCCCAGGTGATCGTGTAGTCGTGCGGGCGGCCCTGCTCCAGCTGGCGTTCCTGGGCGGCCTTGCCCTCCACGCAGTCCGCGGTGGAGTAGATCCGGTCCTCGCCGGAGTGCACGATCAGTTCGAGTGCCTCCGGTCCCACGTCCACGGTGCAGGTCTGTTCGCCGACGTTGACCACGGAGACCTTGAACCCGGGATCGGTGTCGGCCCCGTAGGCCTCCCGGTCGGCCTCGGCGAAGTCGAAGGAGACCACCACGTCCTGCGGACGGCAGGGGTCCTCGGGCTTCTCGGGCGCGGCGGCCTCGGCGGAGTCACCACCGGAGGAACCCTCCTCCGATTCCTCGTCCTCACCCTCGTCCTCGCCCTCGGAGGGTTCGTCGGACGGTGACGGGGAGGCGTCCTCCTCCGGTTCCTCGGAGGCCTCCTCGGAAGGCTTCTCCTCGGGCTCACTGGGGGAGGGCGAGGGGTCCTCGACGCCCGCCTGGTTGCTGCCCGACGTGTTCTCGCTCTCGGAGGGACTACAGGCGTAGGCGATCAGCGCGAACAACAGCAGCACGCCGATCAGCACGAAGGCTCTGCGCCTCCAGTAGATGTCCTTGCCGACGGGTGCGGTGTGTCCGGTACTTGACGCCATGGGCCGTAGTATTGCGGTTTTGTGCGCCCCCCATCCACTCAACCCGCCGATTTGCCGTTAAAGATGAGCGATAACCCTTACAGCACCGCAGTTCTGGCGTGGTACGAGACCAACGCCCGCGACCTTCCCTGGCGTCGCCCGGACGCCTCCCCTTGGTCGATCCTGGTCAGCGAGATCATGCTCCAGCAGACCCCGGTCGTCCGAGTCCTGCCTGCTTGGGAGGCGTGGATGGAACGCTGGCCCACCCCCGCCCACCTGGCGAAAGAACCCTCGGGCGAAGCCGTGCGCATGTGGAATCGGCTGGGGTACCCACGCCGCGCCCTGCGTCTGCACGCCTGCGCGGTGGCCATCACCGAGGAGCACGGCGGCGAGGTCCCCGACGACCACGCCACCTTGTTGGCCCTTCCGGGTATCGGTGTCTACACCGCGGCGGCGGTGGCGAGCTTCGCTTACGGGCAGCGGCACGCCATTCTGGACACCAACGTTCGGCGTGTCCTGGCCAGGGCCGAAACCGGGGTCGAGTACCCGCCGAAAACCCAGACCAAGGCGGAGGTCGCCCTGGCCGAGTCACTGCTGCCGCCGCTGCCGTCGGTGGCCGCCCGCTGGGGCGTGGCCGTGATGGAGCTGGGAGCCCTGGTGTGCACCGCCCGCTCCCCGCGCTGCGCCGACTGCCCCATCGCCGGTCAGTGCGCCTGGCGGCTGGCCGGCCGCCCCGCCTACGACGGACCGCCCCGGCGCGGTCAGACCTACGCCGGGACCGACCGCCAGGTGCGCGGCAAACTCCTGGCCGTCCTGCGCGACTCCACGGAACCCGTCGCCAAGTCGGCCCTGGACGCCGTGTGGGACGACCACGTCCAACGCGAACGCGCCTTGGACGCGCTCATCGACGACGGCCTGGTCGATCCGCTCGGGGACGGCCGTTTCGCCCTGCCCGGCTGAGGCCCTCGGACACGTGACCGGGGCCCTCGAACGGCGAGGTCAGTTCATCCGGGCGTCGACGGTCTCGGGGTCGAAGTCGGCGTCGTTGCCGTCGTAGGCACCACTGCACGGCGCGCCCGGTTCGGGGGCCGCGGGGCTCTGCTCGTACTCGCGCAGGAAGTCGCCGATCCGTTCGTCCGAGGCGTCCTCCAACTGGATCTGGGCGCCCCAGGCCGAGGCCACGATCGGCGTGGGAAGGTCCTCCATCGGGCTGACCAGAACGTACGAGCCGGGCGCGTGGTAGGAGGCCAATTGTTCGACCTGGCCCGAGTCCAGCGACGGATCGTAGGTGATCCAGACCGTGCCGTGCTCCAGGGAGTGGACCGCGGCCTCGGTCAGCACCGGCTCGTCGTAGACGCCACAGTTCTGCCAGAAGGGGTAGTGCTCGCCGCCGACCGGAGGGTGTTGCGCGTAGTCGACGGTCTCTGCGGGATCCACGTGCTCGGCGGACAGCCCCTCGAAGAGTTGGACCTCGCCCTGGCCGTCCCCGCTCGCACCGCTCTCACCCGGGTCGGCGTCGCCGGGATCACCCATGGCCCACCACAGCCCGAGGCCCGTGACACCGATCAGGACGATGGCGAGGGCGCTTCCACCGATCACCCAGGGCAGCGCGCCGCCGCGCTTGCGCGGTGGGCCCTGGTAGGGGTATCCGGGCGGGCCCGCCGGCGGGTGTCCGGGCGGAGGCCCCTGCGGCGGGTACCCGGGCGGCGGAGCGCCTTGGGGCGGGTATCCCGGCGGAGGCCCCTGAGAAGGTGGCCCCTGCGGCGGCCCCTGGTGCGAGGGAGCGCCGTGCGGACCCTGAGGTGGGTACGAGCCGGGGAACGGTTCCTGGGGCCGTTGGGGGCCGTTCTGGTGGGGATCATTCGGTGAGGACACTGGGGCACCCTACCCCGCGGCCCTCCCCCGGGCATGGGAAAGGGGGCACCCCCGAAGGGATGCCCCCGTTCGTACCGGCGCTCGGCCGGCCGATGTCCCTACTCGCCCTTGGCGGCGGACTCCACCTCGGGGGTGTCCGGAACCGCGGCGGGCTTCGGCACACCCTTGAAGGTGAACTTGGCGTCCGTGCCCTCGCCCTCGGCGTCGATCACCACGATCTGGCCGGCCTTGAGGTCACCGAACAGGATCTTCTCGGACAGCTGGTCCTCGATCTCCCGCTGGATCGTGCGACGCAGCGGACGCGCGCCCAGCACCGGGTCGAACCCACGCTCGGAGAGGACCTTCTTGGCGTTCGACCGAAGCTCGATGCCCATGTCCCGCTCCTTGAGCCGGGAGTCCAGGTTCGTGATCATCAGGTCGACGATCTGGAAGATCTCCTTCTGGGTCAACTGGTGGAAGACGATGACATCGTCCACACGGTTGAGGAACTCGGGCCTGAAGTTGGTCTTCAGCTCCTCGTTGACCTTGGCCTTCATCCGCTCGTAGTTGGTGGTGGCGTCGTCCTCCTTGGCGAAGCCCATGGCCTGGCCCTTGGAGATGTCACGCGTACCCAGGTTGGTCGTCATGATGATGACCGTGTTCTTGAAGTCGACGTTGCGACCCTGGGCGTCGGTGAGACGACCCTCCTCCAGCACCTGCAGGAGCGAGTTGAAGATGTCGTTGTGGGCCTTTTCGATCTCGTCGAACAGGACCACGGAGAACGGCTTGCGGCGCACCTTCTCGGTGAGCTGGCCGCCCTCTTCGTAACCGACGTAGCCGGGAGGCGAACCGAACAGCCGCGAAACGGTGTGCTTCTCCATGAACTCGGACATGTCGAGCTGGATCAGCGCGTCCTCGTCCCCGAAGAGGAACTCCGCGAGGGTCTTGGACAGCTCGGTCTTACCCACACCGGACGGACCGGCGAAGATGAACGAACCACCGGGACGCTTGGGGTCCTTCAGGCCCGCGCGGGTCCTGCGGATGGCCTGCGAGAGCGCCTTGATGGCGTCCTCCTGGCCGATGACCCGCTGGTGCAGCTCGTCCTCCATGCGCAGCAGGCGCGAGCTCTCCTCCTCGGTCAGCTTGAAGACCGGGATGCCGGTGGACGCGGCCAGGACCTCGGCGATGAGCTCCTCATCGACCTCGGCCACGACGTCCATGTCGCCGGCCTTCCACTCCTTCTCCCGCTGCGCCTTCTTGTTGAGCAGCTGCTTCTCGTCGTCGCGCAGGGACGCGGCCTTCTCGAAGTCCTGCTCGTCGATGGCCGATTCCTTGTCGCGGCGCACCTTGGCGATCTTCTCGTCGAACTCGCGCAGGTCCGGCGGAGCGGTCATCCGACGGATGCGCATCCGCGAACCGGCCTCGTCGATGAGGTCGATCGCCTTGTCCGGCAGGAAGCGGTCGCTGATGTAGCGGTCCGCGAGCTGCGCGGCGGCCACGAGCGCGCTGTCGGTGATGGAGACCCGGTGGTGGGCCTCGTACCGGTCGCGCAGACCCTTGAGGATCTCGATGGTGTGCTTGGTGGTGGGCTCGTCGACCTGGATCGGCTGGAAACGGCGCTCCAGCGCGGCGTCCTTCTCCAAGTACTTGCGGTACTCGTCGAGCGTGGTCGCACCGATGGTCTGCAGCTCACCCCGGGCCAGCATGGGCTTCAGGATGGAAGCGGCGTCTATGGCACCTTCCGCCGCCCCCGCGCCGACCAGCGTGTGCAGCTCGTCGATGAAGAGGATGATGTCACCGCGGGTGCGGATCTCCTTGAGCACCTTCTTGAGGCGCTCCTCGAAGTCACCGCGGTAGCGGCTGCCCGCGACCAGGGCGCCCAGGTCGAGGGTGTAGAGCTGCTTGTCCTTGAGCGTCTCGGGGATCTCCCCCTTGACGATCTTCTGCGCCAGCCCCTCGACGACCGCCGTCTTACCGACGCCGGGCTCACCGATGAGGACCGGGTTGTTCTTGGTCCTGCGGGACAGGACCTGCATGACCCGCTCGATCTCGTTGTCACGACCGATGACCGGGTCGAGCTTGGACTCGCGAGCGGCCTGCGTCAGGTTGCGGCCGAACTGGTCCAGTACCAGCGAGGTGGAGGGTGTGGACTCGGAGGAGGCTCCGGTGGCCTGCGGCTCCTTGCCCTGGTAACCGTGCAGCAGCTGGATGACCTGCTGGCGGACCCGGTTGAGGTCGGCGCCCAGCTTGACGAGGACCTGGGCGGCGACGCCCTCGCCCTCGCGGATCAGGCCCAGCAGTATGTGCTCGGTACCGATGTAGTTGTGACCGAGCTGAAGCGCCTCGCGCAGCGACAGCTCAAGGACCTTCTTGGCCCGGGGGGTGAAGGGAATGTGCCCCGACGGAGCCTGTTGGCCCTGGCCGATGATCTCCTCGACCTGCTGCCGAACCGCTTCGAGGCTGATCCCAAGACTCTCCAGGGCCTTGGCGGCGACACCCTCACCCTCGTGGATGAGGCCGAGCAGGATGTGCTCCGTACCGATGTAGTTGTGGTTGAGCATCCTGGCTTCTTCCTGAGCCAGAACCACCACTCGCCGCGCGCGGTCGGTAAACCTCTCGAACATGTCTCGTCGCTCCTCTACAGAGCGGTCAGGCAGGGACGGTCGATACCGACCCGACTCTTCCGCATATAGGCCCCACAGGGATAACCGCCCCGGGGAGCGCTGTCGCACCGCTCGTCCTCACCGACCATGGCCGGCTCGGACGAACATCTCCCGCACGACCGACCGCAGCCGTCCGTGCCAGAGACTTTCCCCGACGATAGGGCGTTCACCCAACATCCAACTACCAATTGCCGCGTCAGATTTCCCTGTACGCCGAAGGCGAACGGCCCGGGCATCCCATCCATCACGAGAGTGCCCGGGCCGCACGTGCGTTAGCCCCATTATCGGCTCTTAGCGAACAAGCCGAAGCGTGTTGTTCTTCGAGCGGAATTGGTCCGCGGATGTCGATGCTTCCGACCCGACCGGGTCGGTGGCCCATAGGGGCGGCGGCCCACGATGGGACCGCCACGCACCGGACCACCGAATGCGCGGTCTGCTCACGGGTCGGAGTGCGTCGAGGTCGGGCCAAACAGGAGCGGGGACCGCGTGCCCGCGGCGCGGGGTGTCCTCCAACGAACGGTCTCCGCACCGGCTTGGCGCTCACGACCGAGCGGCTCCGCCCGATTCCACCGACAATCCTCGCCTCCCCCGTTATCCCCTGCGTCCGGTGGATCACGGTCCGTTCGATGACGGACCGAAGCCTGCCGGAGGATCGGGTGCGACGTCGGCGGGACTCAGGTCGAAATTCGATCAAGACCTGACAACATTTCGGCGGACCGAGCCGACGGCGAAATCAGCCCTTGATGGCCTCATATTCGGCGACGATGGCGGCGGGGATACGGCCACGCTCATTGACCGGCTTCCCCGCGGCCTTCGCCCAGGCGCGAATCTCGGCGCTGCGCTCACGGCTCGGGGCATTCCGGCTTCCACGCCGAGCGCCGCCACGACCCTGCTTCGCGGGGGCCTTACGAGAGGCCTCGACGAACGGGCTAAGGGCCTCGCGGAGCTTGCCGGCATTATCCGCGCTGAGGTCGATTTCGTACGTCGACCCGTCGAGACCGAACGTCACCGTCTCCTCGGCCTCACCGCCGTCGAGGTCGTCCACCAGGAAAACCTGGACCTTCTGTGCCATGGAATCAAACCTTTCAGAAGAGAGGTGTCTGTAGCACCTGAATATAAAGCTATCTCGCGGGAACGCGAAAGACAATTCCCGACGCGATGAAATCGACGTCGTCCACCGGACGAGGATTCGGGGTCACCGGAACCGCACGGGGCACATGAGTAGGCCCGCGCTCACGGGTCCCCCGACGCCGGGGAGTCGCGATGGCCGGGTCGAACCGGCAGCGTATCTAACGCCCCTCGGATTCGGTGCGTTCGCCATCCTGGGTAATCGGCGTCTCGTTCGTCGCCTTGGTCTCCTCGACCTTGGCCGCGCCCTTGTCACCCGCACTGTCATCCGAGGTGGCGTCCTCGTCGACCAGGCTTCCGTCCATCCGCCTCGGAGCCATCTCCCTGCGGAGCAGCTTGATGACGAAGGCACAGAAGACGGTCCCGACAACCACCGGTGGGATGAGCGCGGACAATACGTCGATCAGCCCAGGGGGAAGCACCGATGACAAAAAGTCACCCATCGAAGCGCCCTACCCTTCCTGGTTGTTACTTATTGCAGCAAATACCCGACTCAGTGTCGGGCCGGTCCGGGGGGATGGCGCGCCGGTGGGCCCGGGCAATCGCATACCAGACATCATAGACATCGTTTGCCCCCGGTTCGACACCGGACGTACCGAAGAGGTCTCGTCAAAGCCCTTGGGCGGCCAATGTCCGATCGGTTGTTCCCGCCCCGCACCGGTTCGCGGACGGAAGGTGAGGAGCGGCCACTCGATGGAAGCGAAAAACGCGCGATCCCGTCATCTCATCGGTAGTCGACGGACCCCGCCGCCCCGGCGGACGCAGGTACACATTACCCGCCCTCTTCCACTCCCATACCCCCGGTGCACTTAAGCGCTCGATCTCTCCACCACATGGACCCGATGCCCGGGGACGTATGGCCGGCGGGTACCTATCGACACCCGAAACCTTTAGCGCGAGGCACCTACGGGGTCATCGTCGAGATGTACAAGCATCCTCGTGTTCCCGAGAGTGTTGGGTTTGACCCGCTCCAGGTCGAGGAATTCCGCGACACCCTCGTCATAGGAACGTAGAAGTTCCTCGTACACACGGAAGGAGACCGGAGTGCCCTGGATCGGGACAAAGCCGTGTCGGGCGAAGAAACCGGTCTCGAATGTCAGGCAGAACACACGACGCACACCCAGCCCGCGGGCCGTATCGAGCAATGCGGTCACGATTCGGTGACCCACGCCGAAACCACGCAACGCGGGATCGACCGCGACCGTGCGGACCTCCGCGAGGTCCTCCCAAAGAACGTGCAGCGCCCCGCAGCCGACCACGGAGAGGCCCTCTCGCTCGAACACGGGATCCTCGGGTCCGTCGGAGGTGGTCTCCACCTCGGCCACCCAGAACTCCTGGACGTCCTCATAGAGGTTGACCGTGCTCTTGGAGAGCACACGGCGGTCGACGGAGTAGGTGTCGACGAGGCGGCGAATGTGGGTGACGTCGGACGTACGCGCCCGACGCACCCGAACATGACGAACGGGCATAGCCGGACCAGACTACGCCTTCACGACCTCCGACCGGAACGCTCTTCCACCGGTGGGGCGCGCTGGCGCGCGGGGCCGGTATGCCCGTATGTGTCACCCGGGCGTCTCCCGGGCGTGGTCGGCTCAGATGAGCTGACGCCTCGCGGCCCAGACGACCGCCTCGATGGGTGTGTTCACTCCGAGTACGTCACAGATGTTGCGAATGCGACGTCGCAGGGTTCGAGCACTGAGCTCTAGGTGCCGCGCGGCCACTTCGGTGGTGACACCCGTGGCGATCTCGGCGAGCAGTTCCAGCTCTTCGTGGCCCAGTTCGACCGGGGTGTACACGCCCGATTGGGCGTGCTCCCGCCGGCCCTGCAGGGGAACCACGTTCTCCCGGGGGGCTCGTATGAGGCTCTGGTCCTCAACGGCACGGCGTACGAGTGTGGCCTGTTCCACTCCGTCCTCCCTCATTCATATGAGTGCGGAACATCGACTCATCGACCGAAGGGCGCATCCGACCGGCTGTCGGCGCGTGGTGAGTCCCGGCCACCCGACCCTCCCCGACGAACCCCTCTGGCACAGGGGTTGGGGGCGGTAGGGAGCACGAGACACACGTGATGCCAGGGATGTTGTGGTCTGGGACGGACAGACCACACCGTGGCTACGTGTGCGGGGGACGCTGGACCGGTCCTCGGTCCGACATCCCGGCTCACCGTTCTTCTCGATCCACTTCGGCGAACTCACGGACCAAGGTCCGCTCTCAGCACGCTAGGCCGCTCCGTTGTTACCGTCAAGGGCCGATAAATGACCATGCGTGATGGACAATGGACACTGGGTCGCAATGCCATGGAAGATGAAATACCCCTCCGGCGCTGACCTGCGTAAACAATCTTCACCCGAGAACGGTGCCGCGCACACCGGAACCCCTCGGAAAAAGAAGGTTCTGGCCGGGTGGCCATCTCGACCTGACCGGAAGTTTGTTCCCTATACCCGGAAGGTGAGCGACATCTCGTGCCTTAGGCCACATTCCTCCAGGTGGCCGAAGCGACGAACGAGGGCCGCCGCTTCGATGCCGCGACGGCCCCCTGACTTCTTTCGGTCATCCCGTAACGGGATTCCCTCTGCACCTATTCATCCCAAAGCAGGGTCAAGGTGCGCGACGTTACTCCCCGGACGGCTTCACGATCGGGAAAAGGACGGTTTCCCGAATGTTCTTACCGGTGAAGGCCATCAGCAGTCGGTCGATACCCACACCCACACCACCGGTCGGCGGCATGCCGTACTCCAGCGCCCGCAGGAAGTCCTCGTCCAACTGCATCGCCTCGGGGTCGCCCTCGGCCGCCATCAGCGACTGCTCGGTGAGTCGACGGCGCTGCTCGACCGGGTCGACCAGTTCCGAGTAGCCCGTGCCCAGCTCCATGCCGAAGCCGATGAGGTCCCACTTCTCGGTGAGCAGCGGGTCCTCACGGTGCGGGCGGGTGAGCGGGCTCGTCTCCACGGGGTAGTCGCACACGAACGTGGGCTGGACCAGGGTGTGCTCCACCAGCTCCTCGAAGACGTGCTCGACGAGCTTGCCCTGACCCCAGGCGTGGTCGAACTCCACACCCTTGGCCTGGGCCGATCGACGGACCTCCTCGATCGGGGTGCGCGGGGTGACCTCGGTCCCCAGGGCCTCGGATACCGCCCCGTAAAGGGTGATCCGCGGCCACTCCCCGCCCAGGTCGAAGGTCTGGCCGTCACGTTCGATCGTGGTGGAGCCGTAGACGGCGCGGGCCGCGTCCTGGATCAGGTTCCGGGTGATGTCGGCCATCACGTTGTAGTCCGCGTACGCCTGGTAGAACTCCAGCATCGTGAACTCGGGGTTGTGCGTGGAGTCCGCGCCCTCGTTCCGGAAGTTCCGGTTGATCTCGAAGACCTTCTCCAGGCCGCCCACGACCAGCCGCTTGAGCGACAGTTCCGGGGCGATGCGCAGGTACAGGTCCATGTCGTAGGCGTTGATGTGCGTGGTGAACGGACGCGCCGTGGCGCCACCGTGCACCCGCATCAGCATGGGGGTCTCGACCTCGATGAAGTCGCGGTCGCTCAGGCCGTCCCGGATCGCGCGGATGGCGGCCGAGCGGCGACGCACCATCTGCTGGGAGTCGGGGTTGACGATGAGGTCCACGTAGCGCTGACGCACGCGGGCCTCGGGGTCGGTCAGGCCCTTGTGCTTCTCCGGGAGCGGACGCAGGCACTTGGCCGTCAGCGTCCAAGAGCTCACCAGGATGGACAGCTCACCGCGGCGAGAGGTGATGACCTCGCCCTCCACACCCACGTGGTCACCGAGGTCGATGTCGGCCTTCCAGGCGTCCAGGCTCTCCTTGCCGACCTGGTCCAGGGACAGCATGATCTGCACGTCCCCGGTCTCGTCGCGCAGGGTGGCGAAGCAGAGCTTGCCGCCGGTGCGGTAGAGCATGACGCGGCCGGCGATGGCGACCTTGTCCCCTGTGTGGGTGTCGGGCTCCAGGCCCTGGTGTTTGTCGCGCACAGGGCCGATCGACATGGTCCGCGGGTAGTTCACGGGGAAGGGGTCGATGCCCTCCTCCCGGAGCCGGTCCAGCTTCTGCCGCCGGACTCGCATCTGTTCGGGCAGGTCGTCGTAGGTGTCGTCGTGCGCGTCATTCACGGGCCCGATCCTACCCGTGTCGAACACTCCCACCGACCGGATCGGGCCCATGCGCGAGAGGCTCAGCGCAACCCCACCACCACCCGGCTTCGGCCCTCGTTCCCGGTGTGGACGAACACGGTCTCGTGGACCGGGACGAAGAGCGCCCCCGCCACGTTCGGCCGACCACCGGCCAGGTCCTCCCCGTCCAGGGGGATCGATCTCGGTTCGGCGTCGTCCCAGGGGTGGACCGCCATCTCCCATCCGGAATCACCGGAGACCAGGCGGATCACGACGTCCTCCAGGAACAACGCCTCGGACACGGGCCGGTCCTCGGCGACCGGCAACGATCCCGTGGCGCGTGTCCCATCGCCGTCCCAGTCCCGCTCCACGAACCGGACGAGGTCTCCGTCCCGAACCGACACCGTGAACGAGTCCGCGCTCACACCCGCGAACTCGGCACCGGCCCAGAAGGGTTCGGGGCCCTCGTACAGGACCTCCCCCGTGGTCAGATCGGCGACCAGGTCCCCCTCCGGCGTGTACACGGCGCTCTCGTCCGCCGAGACCCGCAGGTCCCTCGGTTCGGGGATGGAATGATCCTCCGACCACACGTGAGCCATCGGTACCCGCCAGAGCTCTCGCCCGGTGCTCGCGTCCAGAGCCACGATCAAACCGTCGAGGTCCGCGTCATCGATCCGCCTCCCCCGGTCATCGCGGTCGACTCCGCAGACGAGCGGCAGCAGGATCGTCTCCTCGACCCGCGCGGTGTCGTCGGACCAATGCCGGCTCGACCCGAAGTCGCACCCGTCCTCAAACTCGTACTCCCACGAGTGCTCCGCGTACCCAGTGTCGTGCCGCACCTCCCCGTATCCGAAGCGCAGGGTGCCCGTGTCCGTCCGCTCGAATTTCGCCGGATCCATCTCGAAGGCGCGCTTCCCAACCCAAAAGTACGCCGTCGACTCCATTTCTCCGGTGGCCACGTCCAACACGATCCGCCCGTTGTGGCGCCGCCCCAACCCGAAACCCAGGTGCACCGACTCCCCAGCCGGGTCGACCCGGGACGACGTGTACCCGTGGTCGTCCCCGCCCATCGCCGGATGCCGGTAGCTCCACACCTCCCGCCCGGTGACCGGATCCAGCCCGACGACCCCATGGTCGAGCAACACCAGTCCCACGCTCGGGGTGGCCACCACCGATTCGATCCGCCCATACCCCTCGGGGACCCAGGTCCACGCGTGCTCGCCCAACGTCGACGCCGGTTTCCCGGACCACTCCGGCACCGTCTCGGCCGCGACCGTGTGCCCGATCTCCGGAACGAGCGTCATCGGCACCCATACCGTGGGCACCCCCAGCAGAAACGTGACCAGAACGGCCACCCGGCGAAGTTCCGGACCGGCCTGCTTCGGCGAGCCCGCCAGGAGTAGGACCGCGGCGCCGACCAGGACGAGCCAGGAACCGACCTCTTCCAGGTACAGGGCGGGCTCGCTGGAGACGGGGAGCAGGAAACGCTCACTTCCCGCTCCCACCGGGAACAGGGCGACCATGAACGTGAACAGCGCCACCAGCCGGATCATCACGTGGCCGCGACGGGTCGCGAGGAACGACAGGAGCGTGGCGAAGACGCACAGCAGCCCGACCGAGAAGGGAACATCCGATTCTCGGAACAGACTCAGCACCATCGAGAGCAGGCCGGCTCCGGTGAGCAGGGCCCCCGCCAGAGCGAAGGGCGCGGCCGCCGAGGAGTGTTCGAAGGCGTCATGAACGTTGGAGCCGTCGTGGGCGATGGGAAACGCCATGGAGGTCCTTCGTTCGGAAGGGGCTTCCCCATCCAGCGTCGCGGCTCCACCACGCGACCGGGTTCCGTCCCGGTCGCGTTCCCGTCACGGCCTCGTTCGAGGCCGCGCCCGGTCGGCGGCTCAGTCGACGTTGCGTTCGAAGACCAGGCGCAGGCCGGTGAGGGTCAACCAGGGCTCGTGCACGTCGATGGTCTCGCACTCGTCCACCACCGTCGTGGCCAGGCCACCGGTGGCCACGACCGTGACCTCGTCCGGGTTGTCGGTCAGCTCCGCGACCATCCGGTCCACGATCCCGTCGACCTGGCCGGCGAACCCGAACACGATGCCCGAGCGCAGCGCCTCGGTGGTGTTCTTCGCGATCGCCGTACGCGGCTTGACGATCTCCACCATGTGCAGCTGGGCGCCCCTGCGGGACAGCGCGTCCACGGAGATGTCGATGCCCGGGGCGATGGCGCCGCCCACGTACTCGCCCTTGGGACTGACCGCGTCGAACGTGGTCGCCGTGCCGAAGTCCACCACCACGCTCGGGCCGCCGTAGAGGTGACCGGCGGCCAGCGCGTTGATGATCCGGTCGCTGCCGACCTCCTTGGGGTTGTCCATCCGGATCGGCACACCCGTCTTCACACCCGGCTCGACGATCACCGCGGGCAGGTCCCCGAAGTGCCGGCGGAACATCTCGCGCATCTCGTGTTGGACCGAGGGCACCGAGCAGCACATGGCGATGCCGTCGATCCCGCCCAGGTCGCTCAGCGAGCTCCCGTCGATGAGGCCGCGCAGCACCACCGCCCATTCGTCCGCGGTGCGGCGGACGTCGGTCCCCACCCTCCAATGTTCGAGAAGGTCATCGGAGTCGAAGAGTCCGAGCACCGTCTCGGAGTTACCGACGTCGATCGCCAGCAGCATTCTGAAGGCCTCATCTTTGGTCGAAGTGGTGGGTACCAAGGGAATCTTCCACCACCCGGGCGGTTCAGGCCAGGTCGAGTGCGATATCCAGCGCCGGGCTGGAGTGGGTGAGCGCACCCACCGCCAGGTAGTCGACCCCGGTGGCGGCAACGTCTGCGGCGACCCTCAGGGTGAGGCCCCCGCTGGACTCCAGGCGGGCACGGCCCGCCACCAGGGCGACCGCCTCGCGCAGTCGCGGCACCGAGAAGTTGTCGAGCAGGATCTCCTCCGCGCCCGCTGCCAGGGCGTCCTCGATCTGATCGATCCGGTCGACCTCCACCTCCAGGGGAAGATCGGGGAAGCGTTCCCGGATGGCGCGGACCGCCGCACCCACTCCTCCGGCGGCGAGGACGTGGTTGTCCTTGATCAGTCCGGCGTCGCTGAGGCAGTACCGGTGGTTGACGCCGCCGCCGCACCGCACCGCGTACTTGTCCAGGGCCCGCAGTCCGGGGGTGGTCTTTCGGCTGTCCCGAATACGGGCTTCCGTCCCGGCCACGGCGTCCACCCAGGTTCGGGTGGCGGTCGCGATCCCGGACATGTGGGTGAGCAGGTTGAGGGCGGTGCGCTCGGCGGTGAGCAGGTCGCGGGTGCGGGCGGTGACCGTCATGAGCACGTCGCCACCCTTGACGGAGTCGCCGTCACGCGCCGACCGGGCGATCTCCAGGGCGCCGTCGGCGACCAGCCAGAACACCAGCTCCGCCAAGGGCAGGCCACTGACGGTGCCGTCGGCGCGCGCCACCACGTGGGCGGTGCGCACCTGATCGGCGGGGATGGTCGCCACGGTGGTGACGTCGATGCGGGGGCCGGCGGTGAGGTCCTCGGACAGGGCCCGCAGCACGGTGTCCACGTGGCCCTGGTGCGGCGCGGTCCAGGGCAGCGTGAACTCCGCGCGCGCCTCCGGTGCCGGGTCGGGCCGGCCCAGGGGGAAGGTGATGCCGTCCAGCTCGGCTTCCAGGGCGGGCGGGAGCGAGGGCCCGCGCTTGTCGTCGGTGGTCACGATGGTGTCCCCTTCAAGTCGGACGATCACGGGCCGCGTGCGCAGCTCGGGTCGGGGCTCCGGTGTGTCGGCGCGCTGGTGGGAGCCTCGGCTCTCCGCGCGGCTCATGGCCGCGGCGGCCACCAGTCGGGCCACGGTGAGCAGGTTGGCGGTCTCCCAGGACGCGGTGTCGGGGGCGACCTCGCCGGTGTTCTCGACCAGGGCGTCGAGTTCGGTGACCAGGGTCTGGAGCCCGTCGCCGGTACGCAGGACCCCGGCGTGACGAGACATCAGGGCGCGGACCCGAGCGGCCGTCGACGGATCGACCGGCGGAGCGGGCGCGCCGACGGTCACGGCCTCCGTCCGCTCGGGGGCGGGTTCCTCGACGAGTCGGGCGGCGATGCGGTCGGCGTAGACCAGACCCTCCAGCAGTGAGTTGGAGGCCAGCCGGTTGGCGCCGTGCACTCCGGTGCGGGCCACCTCGCCCACGGCCCACAGCCCGGGAACCCCGGTACGGCCGTCGATGTCGACCTCCACCCCGCCGGAGGCGTAATGGGCGGCCGGCGCCACGGGGATGGCCTGGGTCAGTGGGTCGATGCCGTGGGCGCGACAGGACGCCAGGATGGTGGGGAAGCGGCGCTCCCACGTGGCCCGGCCGAAGTGGCGGGTCTCCAGGTACACGTGGTCGGTGTCCTGCGCGGCCATGACCCGGGCGATGGTGCGGGCGACCACGTCGCGGGGGGCGAGGTCGGCGAGTTCGTGCACCCCCGCCATGATGCGGCGGCCCTCGGCGTCGACGAGGTAGGCGCCCTCTCCGCGCAGCGCCTCCGAGACGAGGGGTTGTCGGCCCCGTGCCTCCGGGCCCAGCCACAGGACTGTGGGATGGAACTGGATGAACTCCAGGTCACGCAGGCGCGCACCGGCCCGGGCCGCCAGTGCCAGGCCGTCCCCGGTGGACACTGGCGGGTTGGTGGTGGCCGCGAACACCTGGCCCATGCCACCGGTGGCCAGGACCACGGCGGGGGCCCGGACCGCGCCCACCCCGTCGCGTTCGCCCTCCCCCATGACGTGCAGGGTGACTCCGCCGACCCGGCCGGTGGCGGGGTCGCGCAGGACGTCCAGGGCCAGCGCGTGTTCGATGATCTCCACGCGTTCGGCGTCGCGTACGGCGCGCACGAGGGCGCGTTGGATCTCCGCGCCGGTGGCGTCCCCTCCGGCGTGGGCCACCCGGTCGGTGCGGTGGCCGCCCTCGCGGGTGAGGGAGAGCCCACCGTCGTCGTCGCGGTCGAACTCGGCGCCCAGTCCGATGAGCCAGCGCAGGGCGTCGGGTCCCTCGGTGGCGAGCACGTTGACGGCGTGGGGGTCGCACAGGCCGGCCCCGGCCAGGTGCGTGTCGACCATGTGGGCGACGGGTCCGTCCTCGGGGGCCATGGCCGCGGCGATGCCGCCCTGGGCGAAGGCGGTCGAACCGGTGGACAGACGGTCCTTGGTGACCAGGACGACCCGACCGACGTCGGTGCCCTGGACGTAGCGCAGCGCGGTGCTCAGGCCGGCGATGCCCGAACCGACGACCACGACGTCGGCGTGGGTGGCCCACCCGGGTTCGGGGGCCGTGATCCGGGTCTGTCTGTCAGCACTCATCCGGGGGTCGCTTTCTGAACGATCTGAACGGACTCGGCCCGGCCGACCCCACTAGAGGGACACCGACACGTTGTCGATGAGTCGGGTGGGGCCGACCCTGGCGGCGACGGCCAGGACGGCGGCGCCCCGGTGTTCCGAGGAGGCTTCGGCGAAGGTCGCCGGGTCCACCAGGGCGAGGTAGTCGAGTTCGACCGGCGGGGTCGCCTTCGCCGCCTCGTCGAGGACGGAGCGGGCGGCCTCTCGGACGCCATCGGCCCCGTCGGAGGCGGCCTCGGCCCCGGCGCGCAGGGCGCGGGAGAGCGCGAGGGCGCTGCCGCGCTGTGCGTCGTCGAGGTAGACGTTGCGGCTGGAGGAGGCCAGGCCGTCGGCGTCGCGCAGGGTGGGGGCGCCGACGATCTCGACCGGGAGGTTCAGGTCGACGACCATGCGGCGGACGAGGGCGATCTGCTGGGCGTCCTTCTCCCCGAAGACGGCGAGGTGTGGGCGGACCAGTTGGAACAGTTTGGTGACCACGGTCAGGACACCGGTGAAGTGCCCGGGCCTGGAGGCGCCCTCCAGCCGTTCACCCATGGCGCCGGCGTCGACGGTGACCATCTGCTCGGCGGGGTACATGGTCTCGACCTCGGGGGCGAAGACCACGTCCACCCCTTCCTCGGCGCACACTCGGACGTCGGCCGCCAGGTCGCGCGGGTAGCGGTCCAGGTCCTCGTTCGGACCGAATTGGAGGGGGTTGACGAAGACGCTCACCACCACGGTCTCGGCCTTCTCCCGGGCCAGGCGCATGAGGGTGCGGTGGCCGCCGTGGAGGGCTCCCATGGTGGGGACCAGACCCACACGGCCACGACCGTCGAGGGCACGGCGCAGCTCGCCCGGCGTTCGGACGACGAGGGGCCCGTCTGCGGCGGGCATGGTGGGGGCGGTCATCGGTCTCTCCCTGGTGGGCACGATGGCGCGCGGACCGGGGTTCGCGCGCCGGGGTGGTTCGGGGCTCGGCGGTGCGCTTCCTCAGCGGCGCAGGACATCGAGCAGCCGCGCGGCGTCCTCCGGCTTGAGCAGCCCGGCGTTGATGGCCCGGTCCGCGGTGAGTCGGGCGAGTTCGACGTAGCTGGCCACGCTCTCGGGCGCGTTCTCGCGCAGCTGTTCGATGTGGCCGGCGACCGTTCCGGCGTCACCGCGCAGGACGGGACCGCTGAGCCCGTGGATGCCCAGGCGCAGGGCGTTGTCCAGGGCGGCGGAGAGCATCGGGGCGAGCAGGCGCCCGGGCTCGGGCACCCCGGCGGCGGAGAGCAGGGAGGCGCTGTCGGCGACCAGGGTGACCAGGTGGTTGGCGCCGCCGGCCAGGGCCGCGTGGTACAGGGTGCGTTTGTCCTCGGCGATCCACACCGGTTCGGCGCCCATCTCGACGACGAGGGCCTCGGCGATGGGACGCAGCTGTTCGGGGGCGGTGACCCCGAAGGTGCAGTCGGCGAGCCTTTCGATGTCCTCGTCGCGACCGGTGAAGGTCATGGCGGGGTGCAGCGCCAGGGGGAGGGCCCCGACGATGGTGGCGGGGGCGAGGACGCTGTAGCCGTGGGCGCCGCTGGCGTGGACCAGGATCTTGCCGCGCAGGTCGACCCCGGTTCCGGCGAGCCCCTCGACCAGGTCGGGGAGGGCGTCGTCGGGGACGGTGAGCAGTACCAGGTCACTGGCCTCGACCACCTGTGCGGGTTCGAGGACGCGGGCACCGTCCAGACGCTTCTCCGCCCGGGTCACCGACGCCTCGGAGACCGCACTGGCCGCCACGACCTTGTGTCCGGCCCTGGCCAGGGCGAGGCCGAGGACGGAGCCGACACGTCCGGCTCCGACGACGCCGACCCGCAGACGGGCGGGACGCCCCTGTGTCGTCTCCATGTACTCCGTGTCCCCTCCTGATCCGGTGCGCGTTCGCTTCCGGCGCGCCGAGGTCTGAGCACACGATAGTCCTCCCCCCGTGGTGGACCGTCGCCCCGCCCCTGGTGAGGAAGGCCCTGGGAGGTGACCGGTGACATGGAGCGGGGACGGGCATCGTCGCCCGCCCCCGCGTGTGTTCCGTCCGTCCCGGCCATCCGTCTCGTGGTGGCCGGGTCCGGGGATCAGTCCTGGATGATGACCCCGGCGTTGTAGCAGGAGGCGAGGGACTGGCCCAGCACGGCGTTGGAGTTGCCGCAGCCGGCGTTGGTGTTGTCCACACCGTTGATGTAGGAGATGTTGCCACTGACATCGGAGCCGTAAGCGGAGGTCCAGGCTCCGGCCTGTGCCGCGGCCGGTGTGGCGGAGAGGATGATCCCGGCGGAGGCGAGGGTCACGGCACCGACTGCGAGCGTCTTCTTCAGCACTGCTTTGTCTCCTTAGGCGTCCGGTCGGGGGGAGCCGCCCGGACTCGCGGTGTTGCGACGCCTGTTGGCGTCGGGGATGAAATTACCTACGAAGACGCCCACGAAACACACCCTGAACTGCACTGATCACAAAAAGTCGACGCTCGTCACCCACGGTCGCGGTACTTCCCGGGGCCCACCCGGACAAAGGCTCAGACTTCGCATCGCACCCGATCGCACAACGTCACCACCACTTCGGGGTTATCGCGCGGCGACAACGCCGGTTGCGGTCGACCATCTTCTCCCTCGACGACACCAGGCCCCGACCGCTGTGGGATAGCGGCCGGGTCCTCTTGCCTGGTTTCTCGGCGGGGCGGGTCTACGACAAGCCCTGACTCATCGCGGCTACGGGCTGACAGCGCCGGCTCTTGAGGATCTCCGACTCGGGCGACCCCTCCAAGGCCTCCACCACCTCCGGGCGACCGCCCGTACCGGTCACACGAAAAGCGCCACCCCGTCGTCACGGGATGGCGCTTGACGCGATGAAGCCAGGGACCCGAGGGCGGTTCGGCGGAAGGCGCCTTCCGGCCGTTCAGCCCGCCCGAGTCGGGTCGGTTCGGTGACCCGAACTAGTTCTTCACGGTGGCACCGGAGTCGACGCAGTTGGCGCCGGAGACACCCAGGATGGCGATCGAGTTGCCGCAGACGTTGACCGGCACGTCGAGGTCGGCGATGAGCTGGTTGCCGCTCAGGATGCCACCGTTGCCGGAGGTGAACGCGTTGCTGTTGGCCATGGCCGGGGACCCGGCAAAGAGGACGCCGGCAGCGGCGGCGGTGATGGCGGTAACGGCGAAGGCCTTCTTCAGCATGAATATCTCCCGTCAGGACCGTTTGGCGGGGGGCGCCAAACGGTCGAAACCATTGACGATGTGTATGACAGTGAACACTCCCCGTGTTCAGACACCATTTAGCCATACTCAGCCGCCGAGCGTGACCAGAAACCCGAAGCTTTCATGGCCCGTGACCAGGAAATATCACCCGTTGCGATCAGACATGTCGGACATGCAACCCACAACTACAGCCACTTACAGCCCTTCATGTGACACACACCACACTCACGTCTCGGGGGTGTCATCCGAAGAAACCTCCACTTCCTCGCCCGAGTGCTCCCTCTGCCCGGATTCCGCGTGCATGGTCGCCCGGGTCGCCCACCGTTCCGTGCCCGCGGAGGGCACCCGTGCGCGCCTGCCGGCCTCGGCCAAGGCGTCCAGGAAACGACGGCCCTCCACCGCGTCCCGGTCGGTCGCGCGCGCCGACACCGGCCCCGGAGGCGTGTCCACGTCGACGGTGACCCGACCTCGCAGGCGGGCGATCGGCCCGGCGGAGAGCCGCAGCGTCTGCATCCGCTCCACCGGGACGATCTCCGTGACCCGACAGAACACGCCGCGCACGCTCACGAACAACCGCTCGTCCACCCCGGCCGCGCCCGCCGACCGCCCCCGGTCGGCCACCAGCGGCACCACCGCCGCCTCGCTCCCGGGGAAGACCTCGTTCACCAACGTGAACGCCTTGGACCGCGGCGCCACCGGCAGCAGGTCCGCGGAGTCGCCCTGTCGGGCCCCCGCGTATCCCGCGACGGTCGCCTCCACCCGGGCCACCCCGAGTGCCCGCCACAGCATCGGTTCCACGATCCGCACCGCCTGTACCCGGCCGGGCGGAACGGTCTGCATCCGACGCTGGAACATGCCGTAACGCAGCCTCAGCCCGTCCGAGGACAACGACGCGTAGAAGTCCGTGTACCGCGCCAGCGGGCCCCAGTAGTAGCGCAGCAGCCCCAACGCGAGCGGCACCACCGCGCCCAACACACCCGGCTCCAGGAAGACCACGAACGCCGTGGCCAGCATGAGCAGCAGGATGAAGGAGACCAGGATCGGCACCCTGAAGGTCAACGCCCCCAGCAACAGGGGGAAGGGCAGGCGGTAGAACGGCCACTCCGGGGCCTGCGGAGCGCGGCCGGGAAGCCCCGCCGCGTGGGCGAGCACCGCCGCCCGCATCCGCTCTGCGACGCCCTTGGGCAGGCAGCGCAACCGGATGGCGCTACCGTCTCCGCCGGCCAGTTCGACGCGCAGTTCCGCCATCCCGAACACCTGCATCAGCAACGGCTGGACCACGTCCACCGCCTGGAGCCGACTCAACGGAATCTCCCTGGCGCTGCGCAGGACCAGCCCCGTGTGCACCACCAGGTGGTCCTCTCGGAGCCCGAAGGTGCCGTACCACCAGGAGGGCAACGCGTAGGCGAAGGAGCCGAACAGCACGGCCAGCGCCATGAACAGCACCCAGGCGAACCCGAACATCACCAGGATCGGCCCGATCAACGCGACGAACACCAGCGTCACCGCGATGATCTGCAACGGGATGATCATCCAGTGCGCCCGGAACACTCCGGTGGTGATGTCGTCCTTGGGAGGCGGCGGCGGTAGCGGCGGCCCCCACCTGAGCCCCGCCGGCATGGCCGGCCCCTGGAAACGCGGGTAGGGGCCCGGCTGCGGTGGATAGGGCGCGGGCCCCGGTGGACGCGCGCCTTGGTGCTGCCCCGGGTACGGACCTTGGTACGGGTTCGAGGGCGGCCCCTGGGGCGGCCCTTGGTAGGGGCCGCCGGGAGGCGGGCCCTGCACAGGGCCCTGCGGCGGCCGGTGCGCCCCACCTCCCGGCGGCGCCCACCCTGGTTCCTGCTGAGGCGATCCGTGCACTTACAACCCCGTGGAGAAACTCTCGCTGCGCGCGGCGAGCCGGTCGCGCAACTGGACGGCATCGGCCAACGGGAGCCCGACCACCCGCGCGTCCGCGGTGCTCGCCGCGGTGCGCACACGCACCGTCGCGATCCCCAACGCCTGTTCGAGCAGGTCGGTGGTGACGTCCACGACCTGCATCCGGCCGTAGGGCACCACCACGAGTTGCCGAACGAACACCCCGTAGGTCAGATACAACTCGGCCGGCGCCTCGGTGTAGCCCCAGGAGCGTTGGAACCGACCCGCGAGGAACCACATGCCGACCGCGACGACCAGGGCGAGAGCGGCCCAGATCCCGGCCCACAGCGGACGGCCCCACATGAACAGCAGCACGCCGCCACCCACCCCGGCGACCAGGCATCCCGCCGTGGTCACCAGCCGTCGGTACCAGGCCAACGCCGGTGGGATACGCCGCCAGAGCAGACCCTCGGGCGCGGCGAAGGCCACGTCCAGGGGCCGCTCCACTTTCGTCGATCCCGTCTCGGACTCGGTCTCGGGTGTCGATTCACTGGTCTCCACGGCCTCAGTCAACCATCAGCGCGCAAGGGTCGGTGAAGGCGCGCAGCGAACAACGGATGTTCAGCCGGCCCGCGGCGTGTCGTCGGTGTCGTCCTCGCCGTCGTCGTCGGGGACCCGGCAGGCGTGCTCCAGGTACAGCGCGGCGGCCAGGAGCAGGCCGGCGGCCAGGGCGGTGCCCACCGAGACCAGGAAGGCCTCGCGATGCGTGGGCAGGTCCAGTCGTTCGGTGATCGACAGGGCCATGCCCGCGAAGAAGCCCGCGGCCATCGACGCGAACAGGGCGCTCGCCTTGGCCAGGGCCAGTAGGCGGGCGGCGCTGAGCGGTTCGATGGGTTCGGTCCCCGGCTCGCGTCGAATGCGCCGCGCGGTCCGCCCCGCCGTGTAGGACTCGGCGAAGGCCAGCAGCAACAGGGTCGGGATCGCCGACCACGGGATCAGTGGCAGCCCGGACAGCGAGTTGGCGACGAAGAGGCCCACCAGGGCCCCGAGGGCCGCCAGGACGGACGGGACACGCCACCCGGTCGGGGAGAGCGTGCCCCCGCCGTCATCGGACATCAGCGATCCGCCTCCCCCGGAAGCCGCAGGGCAAGGTCGTCGCGTCGCGTCAGCTTCTGTTCCCCGGTGGTGTCGGCGTCCTCCACGTCGGCGAGCAGCGTCGCCACCGGCGCCCGGCCGGGCACGACCGCCGCGGGATCGGCGTCCAACCAGGGGCGCAGCACGAACGCGCGCAGGTGGGCGCGCGGGTGCGGCAACGTCAGGACCGGATCGTCGTCGACGGTGTCCCCGAAGGCGATCACGTCCACGTCCAGCGTGCGCGGACCCCACCGCACCTCTCGGACCCGATCGAAGTCGCGTTCGGCCGCCTGTGCGCGCTCCAGCAGTTCCCGGGCGGTGCCGTCGAAGTCGACGACCAGGACGGCGTTCAGGTACGCGTCCTGTTCGGGTCCCCCCACCGGGGCGGTCTCGTAGACCGGCGAGAGCGCGACGGGCGTGGGCGCCCCCGGCCCGGACGACAGCGCCTCCACGGCCCCCCGCAGGGTGGCGTGGCGGTCCCCCAGGTTGGAACCCAGGGCGAGTACGGCACGGGTCACCACGCACCCCGCTTCCCACGGGTCACCGTGACCGAGACGTCCTCGAACTCGTGCTCGATCGGCGCCGACGGCTTGTGCACGGTCAACTCGACCCCCTCCACGAGCGACTCGACCATGCACTCGGCGGCGAGCCGTTCGGCCAGCGTCTCGATCAGGTTGACCGGTTCGCCGGTGACGATCGCGACGAGACGGTCGGCGAGCAGCCCGTAGTGCACGGTGTCTCCGACGTCGTCGCTGACCGCGGCCGAACTCGTGTCCAGGTACAGCACGGCGTCGACCACGAAGTCCTGGCCCTCACGACGCTCGAAGTCGAACACGCCGTGGTTGCCCCGGGCCCGCAGTCCACGGAGCGCGATGCGGTCCGACATCAGTCCTCGCCCTCCGGTTCGTCCTCCTCCATCAGGACCGGCGAGGCGTGGTGCGACCACAACCGCCACCCCTGCTCGGTGTCGACGAACAGGTTGGTGGTGACCACCTGCCCGCCCGCGACGAACCCGGGACTGCCGTCCTCGGCCGTCAGCACGTTCTCCTCACACGTGACCATGGCGATGTCACCGCCCACCCCGATGTGCGTCTCGGTGAGCACGTACTGGATGTAGGTGACGTTGGCCATGATCAGGGACCAGGCGCGCATGATCTCGGTACGACCGCGCAGCAGCGGCCAGCCGGGGTTGACGCACACCAGGTCCGGGGCCTCGTACTCCTCGGCCCACACCGCGCCCATCAGGTCGATGTCGCCGTTCTCGATGGCGCTGTAGAACTGGGAGTTGGCCTCGGCGACGCTCTCCATGACCTCCTGGCGGGACTTCACAGGCCACCCCGGACCAAGGGCTCGGAACGGCCCTCGTCGAGCCCACGGCCACCGTCGGACCAGGCGGCCGCCACGCGTACGGCGTCGGCGTTGGGACGGACGTCGTGTACGCGTACCGCCCACGCGCCCCGATCCGCGGACAGGGTCGTCACCGCGGCGGTGGCCGCGTCACAGTCGACGAAGGGGCGATCCTCGCCCTTGGCGTCACCGAGCAGTCGGCTCAGGAAGCGTTTGCGGGAACCGGCGACCAGCACCGGACGGCCCAGTTCGTGGAACCGTTCGAGGTGCTGGAGCAGCGCCCAGTTGTGCGCCTGTTCGGGGCGTTTGGAGAATCCCAGTCCCGGGTCCAGAACGATCTGGCCGGGGTCGACTCCTGCACTGATCATGGCCTCCATACGGTCGCGGAGCTCATCGAGGACCTCCTGGACGACATCCGTGTACACGGCACGGCTCTGCATGTCATGACTATGCCCACGCCAGTGCATCAACACGTAGGCGACACCGGAAGATGCGACCAGTCGTGCCATCTCGGGGTCGGCCAACCCACCGCTGACGTCGTTGACCAGGACCGCGCCGGCCTCGACCGCGCGCTCGGCCACCTCGGCCCGCATGGTGTCGACGCTGACCGCGATCCCGCGGGAGGCGAGTTCCCGCACGACCGGTTCGACGCGGCGCAGTTCCTCGGCGGCGCCCACACGTTGGGCGCCGGGCCGGGTGGACTCACCGCCCACGTCGATGATGTCGGCTCCCTCTTCGACCAGCCGCAGACCGTGTTCGATCGCGCGTTCGGGATCGAACCAGGATCCGCCGTCGGAGAAGGAGTCGGGGGTGACGTTGACGACCCCCATGACCAGGCACCGCCCGCGGTCGGGCAGTCCTGGAAGTGTGTGTTTCGGCGCCATGCGTTTCACCCTACGCGTACGCGTAGGGGCCGGGGGCACACCGCCCCCGGCCCCTGTGAAGGTGTTCTCCGGGTCGCCCCGGACCGGCCGCACAGGCCGACCCGACGCCGACTCGTCGCGACCGGCCCTCGGGACGGTTCGGTCCCGGTCTCAGCCCCGGTCGAGGATGAGACTCATGGCCTCGGACCGAGTACGGTCGCTGCTGCGGAATATCCCTCGCACCGCGGAGGTGACCGTCTTGGCACCGGGTTTGCGCACCCCGCGCATGGTCATGCACAGGTGTTCCGCCTCGACCACCACGATCACGCCGCGCGGGTCCAGGTGGTCCATGATGGCGTCGGAGACCTGACCGGTCAGCCGCTCCTGCACCTGCGGCCTGCGGGCGTAGACGTCCACGAGGCGGGCGAGCTTGCTCAGGCCGGTGATGCGGCCGTCCACTCCCGGTATGTAACCCACGTGGGCCACCCCGTAGAACGGCACGAGGTGGTGCTCGCACGTCGAGTAGAGCTCGATGTCCTTGACCAGGACCATCTCCTCGTGGTCGGCCTCGAAGACCGTGGTGAGCACGTCACCCGGCTTCTGGCCCAGACCCGAGAACTGCTCCTCGTAGGCCCTGGCGACACGATCGGGGGTCTTGACGAGCCCGTCACGGTCGGGGTCCTCCCCGATGGCGATGAGGATCTCACGGACCGCGCGGGCGATCCGCTCACGATCCACGGGTCTGGAGGGAAGGTCGCTCACGCCTGTTCTCCTTCGTTGCCGACTCCCTCGGGGAGCCGACCGTTGAACTCCGATCCCTGCACCTCGGCGCCGTTGAGTGGGGTCATCTCCTTCTTGGAGCGCACCGGCGGCCGGTTGGAGGGCTGACGTTTGCCGTAGCCGGTGTAGGAACCGCGCGAGGGACGCTTACGGACGGGGGCGAAGACCGCCAACACCTCGTCCTTGGTGAGCGTCTCCCGCTCCAACAGCTGCAGGACCAGGTCGTCGAGAACGTCCCGGTATTCGACGAGGACCTCGTAGGCCTCATCGTGCGCCGATTCGATGAGGCGACGCACCTCCTCGTCGATGATGGAGGCGATCTCCTCGGAGTACTCGCGGGCGTGCGACATCTCGCGGCCCAGGAACGGCTCGCTGTTGGCGGAACCGAACTTGCGGGCGCCCAGGCGCTCGCTCATGCCGTACTCGGTGACCATGTTGCGGGCCAGGTCGGTGGCCTTGTCGATGTCGTTGCTCGCGCCGGTGGTGGGCTCGTGGAAGACGAGTTCCTCGGCGGCGCGACCACCGAGCATCATGGCCAGCTGGTCCATCATCTGTGAACGCGAGGTGAGGAACTTGTCCTCGGTCGGCACCGACATGGTGTAACCGAGGGCGCGACCGCGCGGCAGGATCGTGATCTTGTGCACCGGGTCGGCGTTGGGCAGCGCGTGCCCGACCAGGGCGTGACCGCCCTCGTGGTAGGCGATGACCTTCTTCTCACGGTCCGACATCACCCGGGACTTGCGCTCGGGGCCGGCCATCACACGTTCGATGGCCTCCTCCAGGATCGCGTGGGTGATGACCTTCTTGTCCGCGCGCGCGGACAGCAGGGCGCCCTCGTTGATGACGTTGGCCAGGTCGGCACCGGTCATCCCGGCGGTCTGGCGGGCGATGACCGCGAAGTCGACGTCGTCGGCCATCGGCTTGCCCTTGGAGTGCACCTCAAGGATGTCGCGACGGCCGTCCAGGTCGGGACGGTCCACGACGACCTGGCGGTCGAAGCGGCCCGGACGCAGCAGCGCCGGGTCGAGGATGTCGGGCCGGTTGGTGGCGGCGATGAGGATGACGCCGCCCTTGACGTCGAAGCCGTCCATCTCGACCAGCATCTGGTTGAGGGTCTGCTCGCGCTCGTCGTGACCGCCGCCCATACCGGCGCCGCGGTGGCGGCCGACGGCGTCGATCTCGTCGATGAAGATGATCGCGGGCGCGTTCGCCTTGGCCTGCTCGAACAGGTCCCGCACGCGGGAGGCGCCGACGCCGACGAACATCTCGACGAAGTCCGAACCGGAGATGGAGTAGAACGGCACCCCGGCCTCACCGGCGACGGCTCGGGCCAGCAGCGTCTTACCGGTACCGGGCGGACCCATGAGCAGGACGCCCTTGGGGATCTTGGCGCCCATCGACTGGAACTTCTCCGGGCTCTGCAGGAACTCCTTGATCTCGTGGAGTTCCTCGATGGCCTCGTCGGCCCCGGCGACGTCGTCGAAGGTGTTCTTGGGCGTGTCCTTGGTGATGAGCTTGGCCTTGGACTTGCCGAAGTTCATCACGCGGGAGCCGCCGCCCTGCATCTGGCTGAAGATGAACCAGAAGATGACGATGATGATGATCAGCGGCAGGAGGCTGAACAGCGCGGTCGTCCAGACCGGGGTGGTGGCGACGGAGACCTTGTAGTCCTTCAGCGCGCCGTCCGGGTTCTGGCTCGACTCCTGGAGCAGGGTGGCCAGTTCCATGCCCTGGCCTTCGACCCAGTAGGCCTCAAGGATCTCGCCGTCGACGGTGGTCAGCTCGATGCGCTGATCACGATCGACGATCTCGGCATCCTCGACCTCGTCCTGCTCGATGAGCCGGTAGACCTCGGAGATGTCGGCTTCCTCCGGCTGTGGGCCTCCACCGACGTCGAACACGCGGAAGCCGATGACGAGCATGAGGGCGACGACCAGGATCCAAATCCACGGGCCGCGGAAAATACGCTTCAGATTCATGTGAGCGGAACCCTGTCGGGTCCGTCCCTCCAGACCAGGCCGCCCGCCCCAGAGGACTGTCCGGAGCAGGACCTATCGGACACGTGCTCCCCGCGCTGACGCCGGGATATTCGACGGTACACCTCGCCGCGCCGGGCGGGCACACCGCTGAGGCCGGACGCGAGCCGTCATGAAAGCAACGACGACGACCCGTTCCGTTGTTCCCGAGCCCCGCCCGCGTGGGCCATGACACGGTCGCGCGGGCGGGGATCGGGCTAGTTCTCGTAGACGTGCGGAGCGAGGGTGCCGATGAACGGAAGGTTCCGGTACTTCTCCGCGTAGTCCAGTCCGTAACCGACGATGAACTCGTTGGGCAGGTCGAAACCGATGTACTTGACGTCGAGGTCGACGTCGAAGGCCAGCGGCTTGCGGACCATGGTGCAGACCTCGACCGACTTCGGGCCGCGCGAACGCAGGTTGCCCACCAGCCAGGAGAGGGTCAGCCCGGAGTCGATGACGTCCTCGACGATCAGGACGTCACGGTCCTTGATGTCGGTCTCCAGGTCCTTGAGGATGCGCACCACACCCGAGGACGTGGTGCCCGCTCCGTAGGAGGACACCGCCATCCAGTCCATCGAGACCGAGGTGTGCAGTACTCGGGCCAGGTCGGCCATGACCATGACGGCACCCTTGAGCACACCGACGATCAGCAGGTCCCGGCCCGCGTAGTCCGCGTCGATCCGCGCGCCCAGCTCGGCCAGACGCGCATTGATCTCTTCCTCGGTGACCAGAACCTTCTCCAGGTCTTGGCCCATGTCCTTAGCGTCCACGCTCACTGTCCTCGCTGCTGGATTCCCCGTTTGCGGCAACCAGGATAAACGTGCCGAACGTGGCGACAGCGCCGGACCGCGACACAAGAGGGCAGGGTCACCGCCCGCGACGGGCCGACTTCAGTGAACGAAGTGGATGCGACCGGCCGTGCGGCGGCCACGAACGCCACCGGGCAGGTCGATGTGGGCCTGGCCACGCCACTCCGTGATCAACCGTTCGAGCTCGCGGACGTGGCGGGCGGTGAGATCGGTGGCCGGACAGCCGGCGTCGAGCGCGGCACGGCGCAGCACGCGGGTACGCAGTGAGGTGTCGGCCTCCTCCAGCGGTCCGACGGCCAGGCCCTCCGCACCGGAGGCCGCCTCCAGCGCACGTTCGTACAGCGTGGCGGCGAGGTCGTCCAGGGTGTCGGCGTCGGCCCGGAGCATCGTCGCGGTACGTGCCAGGGCCGCCGTGATTCCGGGGCCGAGCGTCCGTTCCAGGGCGGGAAGCGCCTCATGCCGTACCCGGGATCGGGCGAACCGCGGGTCGTGGTTGTGCGGGTCCTCCCAAGGGCTCAGGTCCATGAGCCGGCACGCCGCACGGACCGTGGCCCGGTCCAGTTCCAGCAGGGGACGACGGTAGGCCCCGGAGGAGGCGGACATCCCCGCCAGGGAACGGGCCCCCGAGCCGCGGGCCAGTCCGAGCAGGACCGTCTCCGCCTGGTCGTCGAGGGTGTGTCCGAGCAGCACCACCGCGGGAGCGTGCTCCCGTACGGCCGTGTCCAGGGCGTCATAGCGGGCCCTTCTGGCGGCGGCCTCGGGACCGCCCGAGCCGGCCACCCGCACGGTGGCCACGTCCACGGGGTCGAGGCCGATCCCGCGCAACACCTTGACGACCCCTTCGGCCCGTTCGGCCGAGCCCTCCTGGAGTCCGTGATCCACGGTGACGGCGCCCGCCGCGCGCCCCATCCGAGGCGCCTCGAAGGCGAGCGCCCCGGCCAGGGCCAACGAGTCCGCTCCGCCGCTACAGGCCGCGAGCGCGGTGGTGTCGGCCGGCAGAGCGGACAGCACCCGCCGGACCGCCGAGCGAACGGCGGCCACGGCGGGGGGCGGACCGCTCACTCGCTGATGGCGGCGGGGCGCACGACCCGTTCGATCCACGTCGAGGGATTACGGATCTCCTCGATGGTGGGCAGGGTCTCGGGCGAGGTCCACACCTTGTTGAACTCGGTCATGCCGACCTGGGCGACCACCTGTCGGACGAAGGTCGCGCCCTCCTCGTACTGCTTCATCTTCATGTCCATGCCCAGGAGCTGGCGCATGATCCGGTCGAGCGGGTTGCCCCCCTCGCGCCGCTTCTGGAAGCGGGCCCGGATGGTCTCGACCGAGGGCACGACCTCGGGACCGACCGCGTCCATCACGTAGTCCCCGTGCCCCTCGGCCAGGCTCATGACCGCGGTGACCCGATCCATGAGCTCGTTCTGTTCCGGGGTCTGGAACGCGGTGAGGAGGTTCCCCTCGCCGCCCCGCACGGCTTCGGCCACGGCCTCACCGGCCTGCCGGAGCCGGTCGATGAGGTCGGAGGCGTCCATCTCCGTGGACAGCAGGAGTTCCTGCATGAGCTGCTGGACGTGGTCGCGCAGCCACGGCGTGGCCGTGAACTGCATCCGGTGGGTCTCCTCGTGCAGGCAGACCCACAGTCGGAAGTCGCGAGGGTCGACGTCCAACTCGCGTTCGGTGTTGACGATGTTGGGCGCCACCAGGGTCAGTCGCCCGGTCGGCGAGTGGCCGTTCGGGTCCGGTGGCAGGAAGAGCTCGTACTGGCCGAGGACCTTCCCCGCCAGGTAGGACAGGACGGCGCCGAGCTGCATCCCGGTCACACGTGAACCGACCGCGCCGGCCAGGTTCCCGGCCGGGCTCTTGTTCAGCCGATCGGCGCCCATCTGTTCGAGTACGGGTTCGAGCACCACCCGGAACCCGTTGACGTTGGCTCGAATCCACCCGGGTCTGTCCACGATGGTCGCGGGACCCGAGGGTTCGAGGGGGTTCATACCGGTGAAGTCGCGCACGTGCCCGGCCGCCACAGAGGAGAGGTCGCGCAACTGCGCGACGGCCTGCCGTGCGTCGGCCAGATCCACCTGCGGCCCAGGGCGCACGAGGCGGACACCGGTGTTGACGGCTACGTCCCAGTCGATCACAGTCACATCGCCAGCCTACCCACGGGACGCCCGGTGGCACGGGGATCAGGGATCGAATTCAGGGCAGACCCCGGGATCGCCCTGAGGTGAGCCGAAACGAACCCGAGCGAATCGCCCATCAGCGGGCGGGCCCCACGGTGGATCCCACCCTGGGGCCCGCCGACGACCTCACGAACAGCCGCACTCGGCGAGGGCGGCGGCGAGGGTGTCCAAGGCCGGCCCGGTGGCGGCCTCGTCGTTGGCCATGAAGGCGAACACGAACGCGTTGCCCTCCTGGTCGTGGATGGTGCCGGCGAGTGTGCTGACGCCGTCGAGCGTCCCGGTCTTGCCCCGGACCATGCCGGCCGCGTGGTGCGAGGTGGAGTACTCGGAGTAGCGACCGGCGAGCGTGCCGGTGGAGTGCGCGGTGGGCAGCCCCGTGAGGGTCGCGTTGAGTTCGGGGTGCTCGCCGGCTGCTTTGAGCAGCTGGACGAGGGCCCGCGGGGTGATGCGGTTCTCGGTGCTCAGACCGCTGTTGTCCGCCAGGTCGACCCCGTCGATACCGAGGTCGTCCATGACACGGTGAGTGGTCTCGGAAGCACCGGTGAAGCTCGCCTCCGCCCCCGACTCCAGGGCGGCCACGCGGCCCAGGGCCTCGGCCATGTTGTTGTCGCTGGCCAACATCATGAACTCGACGAGGGAACTCACCGGAGCGGAGTCCACCGAGGCCACCGGTTCGCCGACGGATTCGGCCTCCCTCGGGTCGCCCTCGACGGTGAGCCCGGCCCGCTCCAGTTGGTCGGCGAATGCCTCGGCGGCGGCCCGAGGTGGATCGGGCACACGGGTGGACACGTCCGGTTCGACCCTGCCCTGGTCGACCAGCAACGCGTGGATGGTGGCGGTGCTGCCCTCGGTCACGTAGTTGGGCTTCCACCCCGGCCCGGTGTCCGAGCCGGTGAAGAGAGAGTCGTCATAGCCGATCTTCACGGTGTCCACGCCCTGCTCGGCGAGGGAGTCGGCGGTGTCGGATGCGAGCTCCTCCAGGGTCGCTACCTGTGGGTAGGCTGCGGAGTCGGCGGTCACGGTCAAGGTCGCGTCGCCCCCACCACGGAGCACCACACGGTTCTCCGCGGGATCGAGGTATGCCTCGGTCCGTAGAACGTGGTCGGGGCCGACGGTGTCCAGGACGGTGACGGCCGTGGCGATCTTCGTCGTCGACGCCGGGGTCACCGCGGCGTCGGCGTCCCGTTCGAAGAGTGTCTCCCCGGTCAATCCGTCGACCACGTAACCGGAGAGGCCCTCCTCGAGCCCGGACGACGACATGGGATCATCAAGAACGTCCGCGACCCGTTCCGGGTCCACCGGAGTCGGAGCCGCGGGTGCAACCGCCGCCACGCCGTCGGCGTGCGTGACGGGGTTGGGCACCGCCGGCAGCGGTCGTGCCTCGATCACGTCCAAGGCGACGAACCCGGTGATCAGCACGAATATGTTGAGCAGGGCCAGCGCGAGGATCGCCTCGCCTCGTACCCGTCGCACCCGGGGCACCTGCCCTTCCTTCGGTGTCGCGGTCTGACGTTGTTGTTATACGGCGACATTAGTCGCATTGGGAGCCGAGATCAGCATGGAATTCGACGTTACGATCGAGATCCCCAAGGGGGAGCGCAACAAGTACGAGGTGGACCACGAGACCGGTCGTATCCGTCTCGACCGCATGCTGTTCACCTCCACCACCTACCCCGCCGACTACGGCTTCGTAGAGGGAACGCTCGGTGAGGACGGTGACCCGCTGGACGCACTCGTCCTGCTCAAGGCCCCGACCTTCCCCGGCTGCCTCATCCGCGCCCGCGCCATCGGCATGTTCCGGATGCGCGACGAGGCCGGTGGTGACGACAAGCTGCTGTGCGTCCCGGCGACGGACCCGCGCCAGGAGCACCTGCGTGACATTCACCACGTCAACGAGTTCGAGCGTCTCGAAATCGAACACTTCTTCACCGTGTACAAGGACCTGGAGCCGGGCAAGTCCGTCGAGGGCGCCAGCTGGGTCGGCCGCCACGAGGCCGAGCAGGAGATCATCGCGTCGGTGAAGCGCGCCGAAGAGGCCGGTGTGCACGGGGACTCCTCGCACATCACCAACGAGGGCAAGTGACCGACGCACGTCTCGGCACCTGATCTGGCCCGGTGAGGTGGACTCACCGGGCCTGCTCGTGTCCGGGGAACCCTGTTCCTCGTTCCTCAGTCGGTCCCCAGCGGCAGGAGCAGGAGCAGGAGCAACACGCCCAGCAGCATCAGCGCCTGTGGCGTGGGGATCGAGAACACCACTCCGCGCAGGCTGTTGCGCGCCCCCTGTCGAAGGGGGAAGCCGTCATGACCGAACTGGTCGGCGCGGACCGCGACGTGGGACCGGTATCCGTCGAGTTCGGGGCGGGTCAGACCGTTGAGCACACGGACCCGGACCAGACCGTGGGGCCCCGCGAGGGTCGGACGAGCGATCCTCTCCCCACCCGCCCCGCAGGCACGGTGGCGGCCGCACTCCACCTCGGCCAACGCGTGCAGCCACTCCCCCAACCGCGCGGAGTCCCGTAGGCGGACGCTGTGCGCCCTGGCCACGATCAGGGTGTCCCGCAGCACGACGTGCGCGGTGTCCCGATCGCGTAGGACCAGGACGCAGTACCGGTACAACTCCTCCCCGTAGGCGTCGAGGAGACGAGCGTAGACGCCGGCCGGGCACGCGCGACCGGAACGCAGGTCGTACAGAAGGTCCTGGTCCGTCATAGACCTAGAATCTACGCCGCGCGCCGCTCGGCGCTCTCCGGTTCGTGGAAAGACACGGCGGCCTTCCCTCGAATCCGGCCCATGGCGCGGAGCTCGGGAAACCGCGCGAAGTCCGACCTCGGTGGGGGTCTCAGGCGTCGTCGATGGGTCTTCGGGGGTTCGGAGGGCCGCCGGCGCCGTCCGGGCCACCCGGTTCCTCCCCGTCTCCCGGTTCCGATTCGGAGTCCGGTTCCGGCGACGGTCTCTCGCCCCCCGCGAAGAGGAAGCTCCCGTACCTGGCCCGCAGCCACAGGAGCACGTAGGTGAGCACGCACAGGAAGCAGATGAGCAGTGCCGCCTCCACGCCGAGGAAACCCAGCGCCATCACCCCGGTGGCGGCCACGACGACGGCCCGTACCAGTACACGCGCCCACAGTCCCTGCGCCTCGGGGTTCAAGGCTGCCCTCTGGGAACGGACGGCTGCACTGCCACTCCTGTCACTACGGCTGTTCTGGGAGGTGGGGCCCGAAGCGGCGAGAACGCCGTTCTCCCGGGCTCCACATGTCACCACCACGGGACGCCACCCGCAACATGCCCGGTACGTCTCCGGCGTGAGCGGTTCGACGCGCTCGTCTTCCGGTGTCCGCTTGACTCACCACCGGCTTTGCTGATCTCCTTACTGCCATGTATCCGCGCACCCGCACCGTCGCCTCGGCTCGTACGGCCCCCAACGGGGCCTCCTGCCTGCAGGCTTGTGCGGCGTGTCCGTGTTGTCGTCACTGAGTCGCAGTCGAGGGGACGGATTCCACCGACCCCGCACGACCGGCCCGTGATCGGCCCCCGTCCTTCGACGTGAGACGGCCGTGACGGGTCTTCGCTTGGGTGATCTTCCTCTCCGAACGCGCGTTCGGAGGCATCGACCCCACCGTTCCGGGACCTCCCGGGCCCCATGACGACTTTCCCGTGATCGCCCACCACACCGGTGATCACGCACACGTGAAGGATCCTCTCACGATGCCGCAGCAGACCTCCGCGCCGGCCACCGCCCCTCGCGTTCCGACCGAGCACGCCCCCCGACAACGCAACGCGACCGTGTCCCTGGACGGGATCGGCGACGTCGTGGACGCCGGACGCGCCTCCGGCTACGCCCACCTGGGCGCTCGCCGCCTGCCCACTCTCGGACAGGTGGTCGTCGCCGCCAGGGACGCCGCGACCGCGCTGCGCCCGACCCTCTGGCCGACCCGCCGAGGGAGCTGGCAGCCCGCCCCGCGCAGCGTCCGCCGCCTGGTCCGTGGGCGCTTCCGGGTCACGTCCGTGGCCCTGGAGCCCAACGGCTTCATCGCCGGGCCCTCTCCGCGCGCCGAGAATGCGCACACCCTGGAGGCGCTGTACCTGGTCAGCGGACGCGCCCACCTGATCACCTCCGACACCGACGGTCAGATGCTGTCGGCGGCGGAACTGACCTCGGGCCGGGCCCGTGTGGTGGGCGGTGGCACGCGGGGAGGCCGGCACCTGGTGAACACCGGTGAGGAGGTCGCGATCCTGGTACGGGTCACCGCCTGAACCGGGGTTCGGACGGCGTGGGGTCGCCTCAGTCGCCATCGGAACGCCCGGTTCCGGCCGCGCGCAGGGCCTCGTCCACGGCCTCGACGGAGCGGAGGAGCCCGGCCGTGCGCCGACCCTCGGCGAGGTAGGCGCTCATGACCTGGTCGAGAGCGTGCGGGGGCAGGTGGCCGCGCAGGTCCACCCGGGCCGTTCGATATCCCTCCCTGGCCGCCTCCAACGTCGCCGAGACGTACTGGCGGGCCAGGCGGGAGAGAGCGACGGGATGGCGGCGCAGGACTCCGTGCAACCGGTAGTCGGCGGGCACGTGGTCGAACAACCACTCCAGGGCCGTCTGCTCGAAGGAGTCCGACCCGGGTGGGTGCACACTCACGGGCCAGTCCGGCGTCAGGGACTGATCGGGCATGCCCCCCAGCATACCCATTGTTCGAAAGTATGTTCGATAACCTCCGGGTGAATCGGTCCGATTCCCTAGTCCGGTTTCTTCTCCGTGGACCCCGAACCGGCCTTGTCCGTCTTGTCGTCCTTCTCGGCCTGGCGGCGTTCGAACTCCACCCGAATGGCCTGCTCCGCCGCGTCCACCGCCGCTCTGGCGGTGATGGCGTTGGTGTGCGCGCGGTCCAACTCCTCAAGGAGGATGCAGTCGAAGGCCACTCGCGCATCATGGATCGCGGCTTCCAGCTGACGTGATGCCTCTTCCAGACTCATGACCCTCCCTTCCCCAGAAGTCGGCAACCGCACACACCGATCACAGGGGCAACGCGACGTAACGGACACCACGGGGCACCGTCCTCACAGGTCACGGCGGCGGCGCTTCAGTCCTCGACCGGTGGGGTAGGTGATCATCGGACCACATGACCGCACAGGGAGCCCCATGGTGTACTTCGTCCTCGCCCTGCTCGCGATCTGGTTGATCCTCGCCATCGTCGGCACTCTGATCGAAGGCCTGTTCTGGCTCGCACTGCTCGGCGGCGTCCTCTTCGTCGCCACCGCCGTCTGGGCCCGTTGGCAAAGCCGACCGGACATCTGACCGCTCCGACGACCGCCTCAGGATTCCAGCGCCGGGCGCCCTCCCCCGTCCAGACGTCGCAGCACCCGGCGGGCGCGCGCCTGGTCACCGCCCAGGTGCGAGGCGACCAGACCGAGCGCCTCGTCGGTATGCCCCAGGACCATCAGGTTGCGTACCCGTGCGCGCAGCCCCGCGGGCAGCTCGTCGGGATCACGCTGCGCCGGAACGTAACCGCCCACGACCTCCTTGGGGCCGGCTCGCGGCGGGGGTTCCGGCTCGGGAAGCGCGTGGCGCGTCTCCATCCGGGCGAGCACCCCTCGTAGGACGTAGGATCCGACGCCCAGAACCACCACCGCGCCCATCAGGGCGAACAACATGAACATCAGACTCATATCGCCCACCTACCCACACTTCGGACACGGCAGGCTCAACGCCGACACACACGGAGTAATCATTGGACCAAGAGGCCGGGAGCGGTCCAGAGCGTCAGTCGCCGCTCCCCCAACCCTGCGGCAGGTCCTCGGGAAGCAGGGTCTGGAGTTCGGCCACCTCGGGGATCTCGCCCCCGTGGGCCGCGGCCTCGATCCGCCGCGTCTGGCGCGCCACACACTCCTCGAAGAGCGCGCGGACCTCGATCCCGCCGCGTTCGGCGAACCCGTCCGTCGGCGCTCCGATCAGGTCCGCCAGCGCCTCTCGGGTCCGTTTCGGCAACCGCAGACCGGTCTCCTCGGCCATCGCCGCGAAGACCTCCACCAGTTCGTCGGTCTTGTAGGGCGCGAACTCCACCAGTCCGGCGAACCGCTCCGCCAGGCGAAGACCGGCCCGCATCAGGGACGCCACCGACTCGGGATCGCCGGTCAGGACCACCGCGACGTCGTCGTGGTGGGTCCGCATCAGACCGCCGAGGACGTCGGCCGTCTCCTGACCGAGTCCGGTTCCCCCGGAACCTCCCGATTCCGGCAGGAGAACCGACAGCACCCCGCCTCGTGCTCGTTCGAAGGCCGCCAGCGCCTCCTTGGAGGGGCGCCCCCGATCCACCAGGTCCTCGGCCCGCAGCCGTACCGAATGTCCGCGCGCGGCCAGCCCCAGGGCGGCGAGGAGTTCACCGTACAGACCGGCCACGGTGGAACGCCCGGTCCCGGTCCGGCCGGAGAACACCAGGTGGCGTGAGCGCCGGTCCTCCCCCTCCTCTCCACCACGTCGGGGTGATGTCAGCAGGCTCGACAGTTGGCGGGCCAGTGCCTCCTTGACCTCACCACGGCCCGCCAGGGAGTCCAGCCGGGCCATCAACGCGGTGACCTGGCCGCCCATCCGCCGATCGGGATCGGTCGCGACGGGGTCGGTCACCCCCTCCAGGTCCTCGGACAGGAGCCGGGTGAGGTCGTCCACGGTCGTGTAACCACCCTCGACGATCCGCTCGGACTGGGTCCGGACCGCACCACCGAGCACCCTGCGGACCTCGCGCCCGTTGTCGAAGGCCACGCCCCGGACCCGGCGTTGGAAGTGACCGACCAACAGGTCATGCACCCCCTCCCCCAGGTCGTAGCCGCGCTCAGCGGCCTCCCCGGCGAAGATCCCGGCCAGTTGCTCGGGTGAGTACTCCTCGAACTCGACGGTCCGCGCCACCCGCGCGCGCAGCCCGGGGGAGGCGTCGAGCAGGGACCGAAGCCGATCGGAGTGCCCCGCCAGGACCAACACGAATTCCTCGCCCGGCGCCTCCATCAGCGCGACCAGGGTGTCGATCACCTCTCGACCGTGCACATCCGGTGTTCCGGACTCACCGAACAGGGCGTGCGCCCCGTCGACGAACAGCACCCCGCCGCGGGCCCGCTCCACGGCCTCGGCCACCCTGTCCCGGGTGCCTCCCTGGTATTCGGCCACCAGGTCCGGCCGGGCCACCTCGATGAACCGTCCACGTTCGGACTCGCCCAACGACCTCAGGATCTGCCCGTACAGCCGGGCCACGGTCGTCTTCCCGATCCCGGGCGGTCCGGCCAACACCAGGTGGCGGCCCACGTTCAACCCGGGCAGCCCCGCCGCGACCCGTTCGGCGCTCACCCGTTGCAGGTCGACCAGGGCCCGGACCTGCCGTTTGACCCGTTCCTGTCCGACCAGCGCGTTCAGTTCGGTGAGCAGTGAGTCCAGCGAGCGTTCGCGGTCCCGTACCGACCCGTCCCCGTTCCCGCCGACGGAACGACCGGAGGAACCCCCGCCCCGGGCGACCACACGTTCGCCGTCGCCCCCACGGTTGTCGCTGAAGGTGCTGTCCTCCAGGTAGACCGAAGCGCCGGCGGCGGCCCACAGACCCTCGTCGTCGTTGCCGGACACGGTGCAGCGCACCAGCCGTACCCGCCCACCGTCCTCCACCATGAGACCGTCGCCCCGACCGTCCCTGATCGCGGTGTCCTCCAGGGCCACCACGGCGCCCTCACCCACACGCACACCACGCTCTCCGCTGCCCGAGAACGTGGAGGAGCGGACCGTGACGTAGCCACCCTGCGCGTAGACGCCGTCCTCCCCGCATTCGGAGAGGTCGGCGTCGACCAGACGCACCTCGGTGCCGTCGAGGATGTTGAGGCCGTCCTCACGGGCATCGCGCAGCACCATGCCGCGCACGGTGACCGTGGCGTCCTCACGGCTGTGGATCCCCGACCCCACGTCGTGGCCGACGATGTCCTCGAATCCCCCTGTACCACCGACCACGATGGCCATCGGGCCATGCCATCGGCTCACCCGCAGGTCGTCGACCTCGAAACGCGAACGCACCGCCGCGATCGCGCCACGCCCCTCCTGGACGCTCTCGGCCACCGACATCCCCGACACCTTCACGCGGGCACCATCGGCGACCAGCAGGGCGGCCTTGCCGACCTGCTCGCAGCGCAGGTCGGTCACCGTGGCCTCGGCGCCGTCGATGAGGACGGCGTCGGCGGCGGCCCCCTCCACCTTGAGGCCCCGCACCATGAGTCGACCACCCTCGATGGCCAGCCCGGTCCGGGTGGAGCCGAGGATCTCGCAGTCGCGGAGGGTGCTCTGGGAGTCGCCATGGACGAAGAAGGCGTCCGTCTCCTCCTTGTGCGGCGACTCCACCACCAGCCGGGTGAAGTCGGCACGGGAACGCTCGTAGACCCGGACCGGCCAGTCGTGCGAGCCCGTGACCCGCACGTCGGTGAACTCGGGCGCGGCCCGATCCCGGACGTAGATGCCACCGCCGTCCACCAGCGCGCAATCGGTCACCTCCGGGGAGGCCCCCGCCACGTACAGGGTGTGCCAGTCGTCGTGGGCCCCGGCGAAGATGGTCCCGCCGATCTTCGGGGAACACCTCCCCTGGACGGCGATCACCGCGCCGGCGAAGTAGCAGTCGCGTACGAAGCCCTCGCTGCCGTCCCACAACAGACCGCTGTCCTCGAATCGGCAGCCGATCACCTCGGCGTGCGCCCCGGACACGGTCACCCGTCGCGGTGAGGTGAAGACGCAGTCGACCGCGCGCAGCCGGGCCCCTTCCTGCACGTACAGCGGCGGGTACTCGTCCGATGAACTACGCACGCCGACCCCGTACAGCTCCAGGTCGCCGCCCTTGTGCACGTTGAAGACGTTGGTCTCGTTGCCCGCCGTGACCGTGACGGTGCCCGCCCCTTCGGTGGGCATCACGACCACACGCCGTAGCACTCCGACCGCCTGGGGCTCGACGTACTCGCCCGGCTCCACCCGCAGGTAGAGGTCCGAGCCCGTGTACCGGGGGTCTCTGAGCACCTGCCCCAGGGAAGAACTCGCGGCGGAATCCGTCTTCGAGACGCGGACCGTGATCATCCATCGACTCCCAAGGGGGTAGCGGCCGCGGCGCCGCGCCAAAGGGTCTGCGCTATGTACCGTATCCACCCCAGGGTCCGGGAACCCGATACGGCCCGTACCCCTTGTGGCCAGGGTCGGTCAGAACCCGACGACGTCCTCCGGTGACAGTGTCTGGAGTTCGCTCACGTCGGGGACGCCCCCGGCCAGGGCCGCGGCCTCGATCCGGCGCGCCTGCCGGGTCACGCTCGCCTCGAACAGCTTGCGGACCTCCCGTCCGTTGCCGTCGGACAGGCGTGCCTCTTCGCGCCCCATGGTCTCCGCCAGAGCCGCGCGGGTCTCCTCGGGGACCAAGAAGTCGGCTCCTTCGGCCATTCCCACGAAGATGCTCAGTAGTTCATCACCGCCGTAGGGAGCGAATTCGACGGTGCGGGAGAAGCGGGAGGCCAGCCCGGGGTTGCTCGCCAGGAAACCATCCATCTCGCCGGTGTAGCCCGCGGCGATCACCACCACCTCGTCACGGTGATCCTCCATGAGCTTGAGCAGGGTGTCGATGGCCTCCTGACCGAAGTCACCGCCGGAACCACCCGGACGAGCCAACGTGTAGGCCTCGTCGACGAACAGGACCCCACCGCGGGCCCGTTCGAACACGTCCTTGGTCTTCTGCGCCGTGTGGCCGATGTAGGAGCCCACCAGATCGGCTCGGGCGGCCTCGACCACCTGCCCCTGCGCGAGCACGCCCAGGGCCGCCATGAGCTGACCGTAGATGCGCGCCACGGTGGTCTTGCCGGTCCCGGGCGGACCGGAGAACACCAGGTGTTGGGAGGACATCGAGGTGGCCAGTCCCGCCTCCTCGCGGCGTCGGTTCGCGGAGATGAGGCTGATGAGGTCGGCGACCTCCCGCTTGACCCCGGCGAGCCCCACCATGTTCTCCAGGCGGGCCATGAGCTCTCGGGTCTGTTCGGCGTCCCGAGGACCGCCCACCCGCGCGGACAGACCGGTGTCCACGACACCTTCCAGGTCCTCGGGCAGGATCAGCGCGAGGGCCTCGACGGAACTGGCGTCACCGGCGACGATCCTCCCGGCCTGGGCCTGGACGATCTCCTCGAACAGACGCCGCGCCTCACGTCCGTTGCCGAACGTCTCGTCCCGGCTCTGCCCCTGGAAGTGGCGGACCAACAGCTCACGAACGCCCTCCCCCAGCGTGTAGCCCTGCTTGGGCGCCATCGTCTCGACGATGGTGGTGAGCTGCTCCGGTGAGTAGTTCTCGAACTGGATCGTCCGTGCCACGCGCGAACGCAGCCCCGGGTTGGCGTCGAGGAAGGTCCGCATCTCGCTGGAGTAACCGGCGAAGACGATGACGACCTCCTCGCGCAGGTCCTCCATCAGCTTGATGAGCGTGTCGATGGCCTCTTGGCCGAAGTCGCTGCCCGAACCGAACTTCCGGGACAGCGCGTAGGCCTCGTCGACGAACAGGACCCCACCGCGCGCCCGCTCCACCGCTTGGGTGACCTTGGCGCTGGTACCACCCAGGTGTTCGGCGACCAGGTCCTGGCGACCCACCTCGACGAACTGGCCGTTGTCCAGGGCGCCCAGGGAGCGCAGGATCTCGCCGTACAGCCGGGCCACGGTGGTCTTGCCGGTCCCGGGCGGGCCGGAGAAGACCAGGTGACGGCTGACGTTGAGCGCCGGCAGCCCCGCCGCGGCGCGCTTGGCACTCACCCGCTGGAAGTCGACCAGCGAGCGGACCTCCTTCTTCACGCCGTCCAGGCCCACCATCTCGTCCAGTTCGGCGAGCAGCTCGTCCAGGGACCCGGCCTCGCCCGTGGGGGCGTCGGGGACGGTGGCGCCTTCCGCGGCCCTCGCCTTGGCCCGGACCTCGTCGCCGCCCCTGTTGTCGGCGAGTTCGGTCTCCTCCAAGTGCACGACGGCCTCGTCGTGCGCGTCCACGCCCTTGTCCTCGTGCCCGGAGACCTGGCACCGCACCAGCCGGGCGCGACTCTCGGCGTCCAGCACCTTGACTCCGCTCATGGCCCCGTCCCGGATCTCGGTGTCCTCCAGGGTGGCGACCCCGCCCTCCAGGACGGAGACCCCATGTCCTCGACTTCCGCTCAGGGTCGAGGACCGCAGGACGAGCCGGGCGCCCTCGACGTAGGCGTTGTCGAACGCGCCGTCGACGATCCGGGCGTCGGTCACCTCCATCCGGGCGCCGGCACTGACGTGGAAGGTGTTGCCCTCTGGCGCGGTGATCTCCACGCCGTGGGCCTCGACGGTGGCGTCGTCCTGGGCCAGGATTCCACCGGCGACCCTCTCCCCGACCAGGTCCTTCACGGAGACATGAGCGTCGTGGACACCGAAGCAGGCCCCCTTGAGGTCTCGTCCGTGTACCCCTTTGAACTCACCGCTCCCACCGGATACGTAGACGCCGAACAAACCCTCGTCGACCCCGCTCCGGTGCTCGGCGAGTTCCAGGCCCGTCAGGCTCACCCGGCTCTTGACGAAGTTGCCCGCGTTGCCGCCCAGATCGAAGGCACGGAAACCCCGGCCGTTCACCCGGCCCTCCTGCGCGTGCAGCGCGGCGCCCTCCACCCCCTTCACGACCAGGTCGGCGAAGGTGAGTGTGCTCTCCACCACGCACACCGCGTTCGTCGGGGCACTCTCGACGCGGGCGTCGTCGAGCTCGACCTCGGCGCCGTCCAGCACGTACACCGAGTCACCGCCCTCCGCGCCACCCGTCACGCGCAACCGGGTGAACTTCGCCCGGGTGCCCGAACCGGTGACCCGCACCGGCCATCCGCGGTCCCCTTCGACGGTCAGGTCGGTGAACTTCGGTCGGGCGCCCTTGTCCACCCAAACCGAGTAGTACCCGATCGCACCACAGTCCCGAATCTCACATTCGGTGATGGTGGGCGCACTGCCGGAGACGAACAGTGCGTGGTGGTGCTCACTGCCCCCGTGGAAACGCACCCGCTCCACCGTGGGCGAGGCGCCACCCTCCAAACTGAGGATCGCGTCCTTGAACACGCAGTCGCGGACGACCCCACCGCCCTTGGTCCAGTAGATCCCGGCGCCCTCGAAGCGGGTGTTCACCACCTCGTGCGAACGACCGTGCAGGCCCAGTCGAACGTTGCAGTGGAACACACAGTCCACCGTCTTGAGGTGGGCACCCTCATCCACGTAGAGCGGCGGGAACTCACCGTCGGCTCCCTCGACCCGGACGCCATAGAGTTCCAACCTCCCCTCGGGTCTGACCCGGAAGACGTTGGTGTCGGTGCTCGGCGCGATCTCCACGGTCCCCGGCCCCTGGGTGGGAACCACCAGGATCTTCCGCGTCACAGAGACGATCTGGTCCTCGACGTAGTGTCCCGGATCGACGTGCAGGTACAGGTCCGTGTTCGCGTACAAGGGTGCGCGGACGGCGGCTCCCAGGGAACGGAAGGCGCCGGGATCGCTCTGGGACACGCGGACCGTGTGCATGCGTCTGCTCCGGAGGTGAGGGGCTGTGTGCGTTACGCACCCTAGCGTTCACGGGGGCACCGAACCCGTGGAGGGTGCGATCCGGCCTGGCCGGTTCCGGCCCGTCGTCGCAGGTCCGACCGAGAGTCAATCCTTGGCGGAGGGATCCGGCTCCGGGTCGGGCTCCGCGGTGGGGCCCTTCACCTGGTTCAGATCGTTGTCCCGGAGCAGGGAGTCCTCGAACTCATAGGTCGCGTCCCTGTCTCCCCAGATCCCGGCACCGCCGGTTTCCGCGATCGTCGAGCGCACGAGGCGGACCTTCCCGGCTTCGTCCCGCACGACGATCCCCGCCCCTCCGCAGTCGCGGATCTCGGAGTCCTCCAGCAGGACCGATCCGGCTCCCTCCACGAGCACTCCCTCTTGATAGGTGCCGGTCAACACCGTCGAACGCAGGGTGAGACCACCACCGTACGCCCGGGCCAGGCCGTACTCGGACCCCTCGAAGTGACTGTTCGATACCTCCAGGAACCCGGCGGTGTTCACGCTCAACTGGAGCCTGGTCCCCTGGGTCGATCGCACATCGTTCAACCGTGCTCTGCCACTCTGGGTGACCACCGCCGTCATGGTGAGACGTTCCCCGACCACCGAGGACAACACGGCGTCTCCGCCCCTCACGCTGAGCAGCCACCCGTCGAGGTCGAAAGCCCGAACGTTCTCCAGTTCGAGTTCCCCCTTACTCACATGCACCGCCCCGAACTCCAGGTAGTCCAGCCCGTCGCTCTGCCTCACCAGGGCGGGGTGATGGTCGCTCAACTCCACGTCGCTCAGACGCCCCCGGGAACGGATCATGTTGAGCAGGTCGCCCTTCTGTCCATGCCGCAGGGTGAGTCCTCGTCCTTCCAGAACGCCGTCCTCCACCATGAGGTTCGTGTCCTTCGTCTCCTCCACCGTCAGCCCATCGACGACGACGGTGGCCTTCCACGTCTTCATTCCGGCGCCCTTGGGGTGGCGGATCCGGCTGTCGGTGAAACCCACCCGCTCGGAGTCTTGGACGTAGACCGTGTACATACCGGCAAAGCCGCCGGCCACCCTGAGACGGGTGAAGTCGACGCGTGTGGTCGCGCCCAGGATCCCGATCGCCTTGTTCTCGGCGTCCTCGATGGAGAGCTCCGTGAAGTGGACCACGGATCCGTTGGTGGCACGTACGACGTAGTCCACGGAGGCCGTCTCGTTGAACCCGCCATCAATGATCACGCAGTCGGTGATCCTCGCCCGAGACCAAGAGAACTCCAGGGTCGGCGCGCCCACGTCCCCGCCCTCGAAGCCCGAGAACCGGAGTACGTCGGCCACCACCGCAGCCCCTTCCCTGAGGGACATACCCGCCTGGTGGAAGACGCAACGGTGCATCCGGCCGGTTCCACCACGCCATTCCAGCCCGGTGCCGACGAACCGACAGTCGACGAACTCGCTTTCGCCCTTCCCTCGCAGACGTACCGGGACACGGCCCACGAACCAGCTGTCGACCGCCTTGAGCCGGCCACCGCCCCGCACCTCGATCTGCGGTCGGTCCCGGCTCTTGGAGCGGATCAGCATCCCGTAGAGCTCAAGGGGGTGTTCGGTTTCGATCACCGCGCGGTCCCCGTCCACGGCGAGTTCCACGGTCTCCGGCCCATGGGTGGGCACGATCATCAGCGGCCCGGGGTAGGAGAGCGGTCGTTCCTCCTCGTAGGTGCCGGGCTCCACGTGGAGGTAGAGGCCCTCCGTCAGGTTCCGGATCCGAAAGGCCGTCACCGCGTCCGACAGCGAGAGGTAGGCGTTGGGGTCGGTCTTCGACACGCGTACCGAGTGCATGAGTCGGCTCCTGGAGGGGCTCAAGGGGAATGTGGCGCTTCGTACCGTAGCGCCGCTTTCACCCCCACCCGCCGCCCCGCGACGCCGAAAAAAGAACGCCGCCCCGTGACCGGGACGGCGTTCTGGTGGAGCCGCCTATCGGAATCGAACCGATGACCTATTCATTACGAGTGAATCGCTCTACCGACTGAGCTAAGGCGGCACACCGGCACGCGTTCGTACGTGCCGAAGCAGGAACCAGTCTAGCGCCTCCCGCGAGTGGGCCGCACACCCGGAGCCGGCCGGCGGCTCCGGGTCGTCTCGGTCAGCCGGCGAGGTTCGGGGCGCAGGCCATCCCGTCCTCGGGCACCGCCAACTCCAGCAGGTAGTCGTCCACGATCTGGTCGACGCACTCGTCGCCCATCCGGTAGCCGGTGTGACCGTCGCCGTCCCGGGTGACCAGGAAGGCGGACTCCAGCTGGTCGGCCAGCGACTCGGACCAGGCGTAGGGGGTGGCGGAGTCGCGGGTGGTGCCCACCACCATGATCGGGTCGGCCCCCGCACCGGTCAGGTCCGGCGTTTCGGCCACCGCGTCCTCCGGCCAGAACGCGCATGGCAGGGCGCCCCAGGCCAGCATCGGACCGAAGACCGGGGATTCCTCCCCCGCCATGGCGGCGGCCTCGGCGTAGGCCTCCACCTCGCGTGGGGCCGGGGAGTCGGAGCAGTTCACCGCGGTGAGCGCGGCGGTGGAGTTCTCGTACTCGTCCAGGTCGCCCCGGCTGTACAGGTCGTCGCCCAGCAACAACAGCCCGGTGCCGTCGCCGCCCTCCATGGCGTCGGTGAGCGCCTCGCGCACCCGCGGCCACCAGTTCTCGGTGTACAGGGCGGCCAGTACCCCCAGTTCGGCGCGGGCCCGGTTGACCTCGCGGCCGTCGTCGGTGGTGGTCTCCAACGGCTGTGTCGCGGCCTCCTCCAAGAACGCTTCCAGGGCGGCGATCCCCTGGTCGACGCCGTCGCCCGAATCACCGAGCGGGCAGTCCTGTTGGTTCAGACAGTCCCCGACGAAGGCGTGCAGCGCCGTCTCGAAACCGGTGGCCTGCTGGACGCTCACACTCAGCTGGTCCTGGGCCGGGTCGACCGCGCCGTCAAGGACGAGCGCGCGCACGTTGTCGGGGAACTGCTCGGCGTACTGAGCACCGATGTGGGTGCCGTAGGAGGCTCCGAGGTAGGTGAGCTTCTCGTCGCCCAGGAGCCCGCGCAGCAGGTCCATGTCACGGGCGACGTCGGCGGTGCCGATGTTGCGCATCAGGTCGGGCGCGCTCTCCTCACAGGCTTCGACGAACTCGCGGCTGCCCTCCTCGATCTGGGCCAGTCCCTGGGGGCTGAGGTCGGCCATGTCGTCGGCGCCCGGCCCGGTTCCGTAGTCGGTACCGAGGAACTCGTCGATCTCCTCGGCCTCCAGACAGGTCAGAGGGGTGCTGCGGCCCACTCCCCTGGGGTCGAAGCCGACCACGTCGAACTGTCGACGCACCGTCTGGCTGAGCGTGTAGGGGCTGTGGTCCACGAAGTCGTGGCCGGAACCGCCCGGACCGCCCGGGTTGACCACCAGGGAGCCCAACACCTCGTCTCCGGTGGCGGGTACACGCTTGACCGCGATCTCGATGCGTTCCCCCTCCGGTTCCTCGTAGTCCAGCGGAACCTCGAAGACCGCGCACTCGCTCTCGGGCAGACCGCTGTCGCACTCCCGCCAGTCGAGTTCCTGCTCGGCGAAGTCGACGGAACCCGTGACCGCGCCGTCGCCTTCGGCCCCATCGTCACCAGAGGTGCAGCCGGTGACCAGCACCACCACTCCGAGCAGCGTCGCCCCTACCCGCGCCCTCAGCCCCACCCGAATCCGCCTCCACTCGTCCAACACGTCGCGTCCCGATTGTCGCGGACCCGGCCGTGTGCTCGGCCCCGGCCCCTCCAGGGACCCCGACCGGTTCTCGTTCGGTCGGTTCTCAGCCCGCCAGCAGGGCGGAGGTCATGGCCTCCATGGCGATCTGCGGGTGCACGTTCGCGGCGATCCGCTCCCGGCACGCCATGATCGCGTCGATCCGGCGCAGGGTCGCCTCGGGTGGGCCGGAGCGGGCGATCCGTTCCAGGTCCCCGGAGCGTTCCGCGGTGGACAGTTCCACGGTCGCGCCCAGTTGGAGCGCGAGGACGTCCCGGTAGAAGGCGGCCAGGTCCAGCAGGGCACGGTCGTAGGAGTCGCGCTTGATCCGAGTGGCCCGGCGTTTCTGCCGCTCCTCCAGGTCCTTGAGCGCCCCGGCGGCGCCGCGGATGGCCTTGGCCACACCCTTACCGGTGGAACCCTCGCCGAAGGCCGCCTTGAGTTCGCCCTTCTCCTTCTCGTTCAACGCCGTGGTGAGCGCCTTGGACTCCTCCTCGGCGATCTCGTACAGCCGGGCGGCGGCGGTGACGCAGGCGCCCAGGCCGGTCAGCCCGACCGGGATGGACAGGACCTCCTCCCGGCGGCGGCGCGCCTCGGGCTCCGTGGCCAGTTGCCGGGCCCGGTCCACGCGGCCCGCGGCGGCCCGGGCGGCGGCCTCGGCGGTCACGGTGTCCACCCCGTCGCGCCGCACGAGGGAGTCGACGATCTGCCGGGTTCCGGGGGTGGCCAGGGTGACCAGACGGCAGCGGGAGCGGATCGTGATGAGCAGGTCGTCCGGGGTGGGGGTGCACAGCAGCCACACCGTTCGTGGCGAGGGTTCCTCCACCGCCTTGAGCAGGGCGTTGGACGCGGCCTCGGTGGCACGGTCGGCGTCCTCGAAGAGCACGATCCGGAAGTTGCCGCCCGAGGGCTTGGATCCGGCCCGCAGCACCAGGTCACGGGTGGCCGACACACCGAAGCTGAGCCCACTGGGGCGTACGTAGAGCACGTCCGGATGGGTGCCGGTCAGGACCTGGTGGCAGGAGTCGCAGTGGCCGCAGCCGCCCTCACGGCATTGCAGGGCCGCGGCGAAGGCACGCGCGGCCTCCTCGCGGCCCGAGCCGGGTGGGCCGGTGAACAGCCACGCGTGGGTCATGCCGGCGCCCCGTCCCCCGGCGAGGAGGTCGGCGGCGCCCTGGACCGCGCGCCCCAGTTGGGCGGCGGCCACCTGTTGGCCGACGAGGTCGTCGAAGACCGTCACGCGCTTCCCCTATCCACGACTCACTGATCCGGTCTCCAGGATAGGAGCCGGCACCGACGCCCGGACCGTTTTCCACAGGCCCTCCTGCTCGGATCCGAGGGGGATCCGCTCCCTCCCAGGGAACCCGACGCGACCCTTCCCTTCCGGTTGCCATCGGGGCCGGACCAGGTCAGAAGGGGTTTCGGGGTGAACCTCGGCCGGGGGCGACGGATCTCTCCTTGTAGAAGGGCGACCGCGACGGGGGCGCCGCCCGAACCACAAAAGGAGTACACATGTCGAAGGCACGAGGGATCACGATGCTGTTCGCGTCGGGGGCCATGGTCGCCGGGTTCGGCCTCGCGGGGGCGCCGGCCGCGTTGGCGGACGGACCGAACACGCCGCCCGAGGTGGTCGCCGCGATCGAGGCCGCCGCGTGGCCCGAACTGGAGGAGGGCCAGGAGACCTGGGAGGTCGCGGTCGTCAAGTTCCTGCTGGTGGAGTACGGCTACCTCGACGTCACCGAGGCCACGGAGGTGTTCGACGAGCGGCTGACCGAGGCCGTGACGGACTACCAGGGGGACAAGGGCCTCGACGCGAACGGGGTCGTCGACGAGCCGACCTGGGAGGCCCTGACCGAGGACCTGGGCATCGTCCGCCAGGGCGCCGAGGGCAACCGGGTGAAGGCCGTGCAGTACGCGCTGGTCTCCGGCCACGGCTACGACCTGGACATGGACGGTCTGTTCGGCGGGGCCACGCGTGCGGCGGTGGTCGACTTCCAGACCGGGGCGGAGATCGACGCCGACGGTGAGGTCGGTCCGATCACCTTCCAGGCCCTGCTGACCCCCGAAGAGGTCTCCGTCGACTGATCCCTGACCGAGGACACCGTGTCCCGGTCGTCGGGTGGGTCCTCGACCGGGACACGGCCACACCCTCACGGAAGAGCGAAGGGGCCTCCCACCGGATCGGCGGATCCGGTGGGAGGCCCCTTCACGTGGAGCCCCCGTCCCAGGCGCTACTCCGGTCGGATCACCGGGATCATGCCGGTGACGGCCTCGGATTCGGCGTCGATGGGGTCGGGCAGCAGCGGGCGCACCCGACGCTGGATCTCACGGGCGATCCGCTCCCGGCTCTCGCTCGCGTCCAGGACCAGGTAGCGGTCCGGTTCGGCTTCGGCCAGGGCGCGGAAGCCCTTCCGAACGCGCTCGTGGAACTCGGCCGACTCCGACTCGATCCGGTCGGCGGGGCCGCCCAGCCGCGCGAGCCCCTCCTGGGGACGCACGTCCAGCAGCACCGTCAGGGTCGGCACCAGCCCCTGGGTGGCCCAGTCGCTGATCTCCTGGATCTCGGAGACCGCCAGGTCGCGCCCGGCTCCCTGATAGGCCAGCAACGAGTCGACGTAGCGGTCGCTGATCACCACGGCGCCGCGGCGCAACGCCGGCAGGATCTCCTGCTGCACGTGGTCGGCCTTGTCCGCCGCGTACAGAAGCACCTCGGCACGGTCGGTGATGTGCGAGTTCTCCCGGTCCAGCAGGAGGCCGCGCAGTCGCATGCCCAGTTTGGTGGCGCCCGGCTGGCGGGTGCCCACCACCTCGAATCCCTGGTCGCGCAGCCACACGGTCAGGTCACGGACCTGGGTGGACTTGCCGGCGCCCTCTCCTCCCTCCAGGACGATGAAGGCCCCGGCGACGGAGGCCTCCTCGGCCTCCTCGGTACGTGGGCTGACCCCGCGCAGGGCGGCGAACAGCTCCGGGATCAGACCCGGGCCCGCGTCGGGGTCCTCGGCGTTGGCCTGGTGGTAGGTGACGAAACCGAGCGCGAGGGCGATGAGGCCACCCACGAGTAGGACCAGTCCACTGCCGTACAGGGAGTAGGTGAGGGGCCCGCCGAGCGGGAACTCGTGGTCCCCGGCGAATCCGGCCGCGATCGGGGCGAGGACGGCGGCGGCGAGCAGCGCGACCCGTCCGGTGGCGTGAAGGAGGGCGAACGCGCTCTCGCGTCGGTCCTCCTCGACCTCGACGTTGATCAGCCAGGTGCCGGTGGCCCAGGCCAGGCCCGCGCCCAGACCGAGCACGAACGCGAGGACGGCCGACAGGACCATGTCGGTGACGGCGCCGGCGATGAGCAGTGCCAGAGCGGCCAGTACCACGGACAGTCCGAGGAAGCGGCGACGGCTGAACTGCTTGAGCACGCGCGGCGCGGAGACCACGCCCAGGCCCAGGCCCAGGAAGAGCGCGGCCACCAGGACACCGAAGCCGGCGTTGCCCGCTCCGAGGTTCTCCACGTGCGGTCGACCCAGGCCGATGACCAGACCACCCGCGGCGGCGGTGGCGGCGAGCCCGAAGAGCACGCCTCGGATGAGCGGACCGGCGCCCACCGCCCGACGCCCGTTGCCGAGCGCACTCATCAGCGCCGCGTCCCGGTTGGGGCTCAGCGACGTCTTGGACACGGTGTGCTTGGGCAGCGGCAGCCCGGCCACCACGATCGCGGCGACGAAGAAGGTGAGGGCGTTGAGGTAGAGGGCGACGTCCGCGGCGGGGTCGGCCATGGACGGCACCAACGCGCCCAAGAGGTTGCCCACCGAGGCCAGGGCCGCGAAGAGCAGGGCCGCGACGGGCGCGGCGCCGTAGGTGGCCAACAGGGTCAGGCGGCCGGCCTGGCCCAGCATGCGTTTGGGAACGAGAACGGCGATGGTGGCGTCCCGCGCGGGGGTCCAGAACAGGGCCACGATCTCCGCCAGCAGCCCCGCGATCAGCAGCCACTGCAACGCGAACCCGGGGACCGACAGGCCCATGACCGGGATGGACGCGTACAGAAGGCCGCGCAAGACGTCGCCGCCGACCATCGTCCATCGACGGTCGAGACGGTCGGCCACGAGCCCCGCCAGGGGGCTGAGCAGGACCGCGGGGGCCAGCTTGATGGCGACGACCCCGGCGATGGCGAGGTACTGAACGAGTGTGGAGCCGTCGGCGGTGAAGATGGCCGCGAGGGACACCAGTGCCAGAAGGCTCAGCCAGTCACCCAGGCTGGAAAGGGAAAGTGAGACCCACAACCTTCGGAAGGGTGTGATCGCGAGGACGTTCTGCGCCTCGGCCGGCGCTCCCAGGGGTGCAGATCTGCTCATAGCGCTCAAGATTATCGATGAGGGGGATCGGTACTGACAGGCGTCCATCGCCTGTCCGGGATTCGGGGATGCCTCCGGGGCTCACACACGATTCCGCGCCCTCATCAGCCCGACACAGCGTAGTACGGAAGATCATTCCCCGACAGGGGATGAGGTCCCGTCTCCGTTACGAAACAGCGGAAACCGCCCATCCGAACTTCTCTCATGAGAGATACCCGGGTGGGCGGTCACCAAGACACACAGGACGTCACTCCGTGGCGGTGCTCTTCGGCTCGCCGGTCTTCTTGGCGGCGGGCTTGCGCGTCGCCGCCTTCTTGGTGGTGGTCGTGGTCGTCTTCTTCGCGGTCGTCTTCTTGGCCGGGGCCTTCTTCTTGGCGGGCGCCTTCTTGGCCGGAGCCTTGGCCCGACGCTCGGCCAGGAGTTCGGCGGCGCGCTCGTCGGTGATCGACGCGACCTCGTCGTCCTTGCGCAGGGAGGCGTTGACCTCCCCGTCGGTGACGTAGGGGCCGAAGCGACCGTCCTTGATCACCATCTTGGCGCCGCTCTCCGGGTCCTCACCGAGCTCGCGCAGCGGCGGAGCGGCGGCACGACGACCACGCTGCTTGGGCTGCGCGAAGATCGCCTTGGCCTCTTCGAGGGTGATCGTGAACATCTGCTCCTCGTTTTCGAGGGAGCGGCTGTCGGTGCCCTTCTTCAGGTACGGGCCGAACCGGCCGTTCTGCGCGGTGACGTCCTCACCGTCGAGCTCCCCCACCACACGGGGCAGGGACAGCAGACGGAGCGCGTCCTCCAGGGTGACCGTGTCCAGGTCCATACTCTTGAGCAGCGAACCGGTGCGCGGCTTGACCTTCGCCTTGGCCTTGCTCTTGGGCTTGGTCTCGCCCTCGGCCTCCTCCGGCTCCGGGATGACCTCGGTCACGTAGGGGCCATATCGACCGGACCTGGCGAGGATGGTGCGCCCGGTCTCGGGATCGACCCCGAGCTCACGGTCACCGCTGGGCTGGGCGAACAGCTCCTCGGCCTTGGCCGGGGTGAGCTCGTCCGGCGCCAAGTCCTCGGGCACGTTCACCCTGGTTCCGTCACGGTCCAGGTAGGGGCCGAATCGACCGACCCGGAGCACGATGTCGGTGCCGGGCAGCGGCAGCGAGCTGACCTCCTTGGGGTCGATCTCGGACAGGTGGTCACCGACCACCAGGTCCTTGAGACCCGTCTCCTGCCGCCCCTCGGGGGTCTGTCCACCGAAGTAGAAGCGCCGCAGCCACGGCAGGCTCTCGGTCTCGCCCCGGGCGATGTCGTCGAGGACGTCCTCCAGACGCGCGGTGAACTCGTAGTCCACCAGGTTTCCGAAGTGGCGTTCCAACAACTGCACCACGGCGAAGGCCAGGAAGGACGGCACCAGCGCCGTGCCCTTCTTGAACACGTAGCCGCGATCCTGGATGGTGCCGATGATGGCCGCGTAGGTGGAGGGGCGGCCGATCTCCCGCTCCTCCAGCTCCTTGACCAGGGTGGCCTCGGTGTAGCGCGCCGGCGGCCGGGTGCTGTGCCCCTCGGCCTCCAGGCTCTGCGCCTTGACCGGGTCCTCCTCGCTCAGGGCGGGCAGGCGGCGCTCACGGTCGTCCAGGTCGGCGGCCGGGTCGTCGGAACCCTCGACGTAGGCCTTGAGGAACCCGTGGAAGGTGATGACCTTGCCGCTCGCGCTGAACTCGGCGACCTCACCGTCGGAGGAGGTGCCCTCGATGCGGACGGTGACGGACTCGCCGACGGCGTCCTTCATCTGGGAGGCGACGGTGCGCTTCCAGATGAGCTCGTAGAGGCGGAACTCGGGGCCGGACAGGCCGGTCTCGGCGGGGACGCGGAAGGTTTCGCCCGCCGGACGGATGGCCTCGTGGGCCTCCTGGGCGTTCTTGACCTTCTTGGCGTACACACGCGGCTTGTCCGGCAGGTGGTCGCCGCCGTAGAGACGTCGTGCCTGATCACGGGCGGCCTTGACCGCGCTGTCCGACAGCGTGGTGCTGTCGGTACGCATGTAGGTGATGTGCCCGTGCTCGTACAGCCGCTGGGCGACCTGCATGGTCTGCTTCGCGGACAGGTTGAGCTTGCGGGAGGCCTCCTGCTGGAGGGTGGTGGTGCGGAACGGCGCGTACGGAGAGCGGCGATAGGGCTTGCGCTCCACGGAGGAGACCGCGAAGCCGGTTCCGGAGAGGCGTTCGGCCAGGCCCCGGGCGGCGGCCTCGTCGAGGTGGCGCACGTCCCGGTCGGAACGGATCGAACCCTGGGGGGTGAAGTCGCGACCGGCGGCCACGCGCTTGCCGTCGACCGACAAAAGCGTGGCGGGGAAGCTGGCGGGGGCGTCGGCGACCGCTCCGGCGGCGTCGAAGACCGCCTTGATGTCCCAGTACTCGGCGGAGGTGAAGGCCATCCGCTCGCGTTCGCGCTCGACCACCAGTCGGGTGGCCACGGACTGCACCCGGCCCGCCGAGAGCTTGGGCATGACCTTCTTCCACAGCACGGGTGAGACCTCGTAGCCGTAGAGACGGTCCAGGATGCGGCGCGTCTCCTGAGCGCTGACCAGACGGGTGTTGAGCTCGCGCGTGTTGTCCGCCGCGTGCTGGATGGCGTCCTTGGTGATCTCGTTGAAGACCATCCGTCGGACGGGGATCTTGGGCTTGAGCTCCTCGCGCAGGTGCCAGGCGATGGCCTCGCCCTCGCGGTCCTCATCAGTGGCGAGCAGGAGTACGTCGGCCTCGGCCAGCAGCTCCTTGAGCTTCTTGACGTGGGCCTTCTTGTCGGTGTTGACGACGTAGAGCGGTTCGAAGTCGCCGTCGACGTCGACACCGAGCCGCGCCCAGGACTCCCCCTTGTACTTGGCGGGGATCTCCGCGGCCTTGGCCGGCATGTCACGGATGTGCCCGATGCTGGACTCCACGACGTAGCCGCGCCCCAGGTAACCGGCGATGGTCTTGGCCTTGGCCGGTGACTCGACGATGACCAGAGTGGTCCCCGTCCCCTGGCTTCCGTTGTCCTTCGAGCCGTTCTTGCCGGCGCTGCCCTTCGTGGCTGGCACGCTGTTTCCCCTACGTCTAGCCTTACGTTTTCTCTCGGCCGTGGTCCTTCGGCTCCCGTGGGAACCGACAGTAACCGAACTACAGGCACTCCCCCGTCGGTGAGCGGACCGGGTCGGCCGCACCCGAGTTCGCCTCGTCGTCGGTCACACGACCCCACACCCACCGGCACCCGCAGAATAAGCGCTCATCGGACCGGTACCGGCCCGTAACGTGTATTTGCGACCGTGGCAACCCTCTCCCCCGGCCTCTCGGTGGCTCTGACGAGCACCCCGAACACCCTAGGACAGTGACTTGCGTCACACTTATCGACTCCGGGGTGTTCTGCCCTCAAAATGCGACGAGTCCTCCCGGATATTCCCGGGAGGACTCGACTCGTGTTCTCGAACCGGTGGTCGCCACCTCCGCTCCCCCGCAGTCCACCGCGTTCCAAACGGAACGGGGGCGCGGAGGCGCCTTCCTCCGGCTCGTCGTGCGCGACGCGTGTACGCCGCTCGCGGGAACGGTGTTCCCCGGCCATCGTCCGCCGTTCGCCTCGGGATGAGCGTGTCCACCGCAGTCCACCGCGTTCCAAACGGAACGGTGGGACGCACTCCCTGGGACGGACGGGTGTCCGTGTCCGGGTCACACCCCCGCGCGGGTCCGTCGACGGACCCGCTCAGGTACTACAGGCCGACGCCCGCGGCGCCCAGCAGGTCGCCCACCGGGTCGACCTCGGGCACCTCGGTGGCCTCGGGCAGCTCGGCCGAAGCCTGCTCCGCCACGGCCTGGTCCGCGGTCTCGCTCACGCTGTAGTCGACCGGCAGCATCTCGGAGACGGGGACCTCGGGCAGCTGGTCGACCCCCGGCACGCTGTCCAACGCGGAGGCCTGGGCCTCGGTCTCGGCGCTCTGGTGCTCCACCACCTTGGAGTCGGCGTCGGTGGCGCTCGCACCGGCGATACCGGCCACGGCGCCCACGGCGTTGCCCGCGACGTTGACGGGGACGTCCGCGTCGGCGACGAGCTGGTTCCCGCCGGCCAACGAACCGTTGCCGGAGGTCGCGATGTCCTGCTCGACGTCCTTGACCACGGCGTCGCTGTCGGTGGTGGCCGCGCCGGCCACGCCGCCCACGGCACCGACCGCGTTGCCCGCGGCGTTCACGGGGACGTCCAGGTCCGCGACGAGCTGGTTGCCGCCCAGCGCGGAACCGTTGCCGGAGGTCGCGATCGACTGGTGCTCACGGACCGGGGCCGACTGACGCAGCACGCCGGCGTCCACACCGGAGGTGTCCGGCAGGATCTGGGCGTTCTCGACGGCCTCGTTGAGCAGGTCGGTGGCGGTGAACTGCCCGGCCTGGTGCTCGACCGGCGCGCTCTGGTGGTCGCGCACGATCGCGTCGGCGTCGGTGGCCGCCGCGCCCGCGACGCCGCCCACGGCACCGATCGCGTTGCCGGACACGTTCACCGGAACGTCGAGGTCGCCGACCAGCTGGTTGCCGCCGAGCAGGGAGCCGTTGCCGGAGGTCGCGATGTCCTCGCCACCGTGGCCGTGTCCGTGGCCGTGGCCGTGGCCGTGGCCGGACTCGTGCAGGACCTTGGAGTCACTGCCGGTGCTGGAGGCACCCGCGACGCCGCCGACCGCGCTGATCGCGTTGCCCGTGACGTTCACCGGGACGTCGCCGTCGACCACGAGCTGGTTGCCGCCCAGCAGCGAACCGTTGCCCGAGGTGTGCACCTCGTTGTGCTGGTGGTCGATCACCTTGGCGTCGGAACCGGTGCTGGAGGCACCCGCGACGCCGGCGACCGCACCGATGGCGTTGCCGGTCACGTTGACGGGGACGTCGCCGTTGACGACCGCCTGGTTGCCGCCCAGCAGCGAACCGTTGCCGCTGGTGGCCGCGTCGCTGTCGGCGAGCGCCACGCCGCTGCCCAGGGCGACGAAGCCCGCGGCCAGGAGCACGGTCTTCGCGGAGGTGCTGGCCCACTTACGCATGTGGGAAGTCCTTTCGAGAGAACGAGTAGTAGAGAAGGTGTCGTGCATGGGGCCACAGGCCGTTCCACACCCCTGGGTGGGATGTGGGCCTTCGACCAAGGCCGGGGATCATCCGGTCGGCTCCGCACCTGGGCGGTGCGTCTTCGCCGGTCTGTTGGGTACGGTCGCGTCGCGTCCTCGCTGGCTGCGTACGGACGCCCGCACCCCGTCGATCAGCTCCCGCTCTGGTTGAGCGGCGGCTGACGTGAACCCCGAGCACAAGGCCTTGGCCGGTGCTGCGGGACTCGCGTCAACCCCCGGACCCGAGGGCCCGGGAGTCCGATCAGGCCCGGGCCTTGTGGCGCCGGCCGTAGAAGATGAAGCCGACACCCGCGGCGATGGCGAGGACCGCGGCGGCGACCAGGCCGGTCAGCGCGCTCTGGTCGGCACCGGTGACCGCGAGGCGGGACTCGTCCGCGGGGGGAGCCGAGGGGCCCTGGTCCGCGGTCTCCGCGTTCGGAACGGAGCCCTCGTCGGCGGGGTCCTCCGGGTCCTCCTCGACCTGCTCCTCACGCTCTTCCTCGGGGGTCTCCTCCGGCTCCGGCTCCTCCTCGGAGATCTCTTCTTCCCGCGGGGGTTCTTCCTCGGGGGTCTCCTCCGGCTCGGGCTCCTCCGGGTCGTAGCCCTCGTAACCGTCGTCCGGTCGCTCCGGCTCGGTCACCTCGGCCTCACCGTCGGTGCACTCGGCACCGGCCACGCCGAGAACCGCGACGGCGTTGCCGCAGACGTTGACGGGAGCGTCGACGTCTGCCTCGATCTGGTTGCCGCCACCGATGGAACCGTTACCGCTGGTGGTGGTGTCGGCGTAGGCGGTCCCGTAGGCGGTGGTGGCGAGGAGGCCTGCGGCGATGAGGGCCGCGACACGGGTGTGGGTTGATCGGGTCATCGGGTGTCATGTCCTTTGGTCGACGAGAGTCGGATCTGCCACTCATGGACCACGGACGGTCACCCGGCGTGAAGCGCCTGGGGTGAGACGCACACCCACCTCGGAAACGATGGGGTGCTCGTGCGCGAAGGCGCACCGACCGGCCGCGATCCCTGCGGGAAGCGGCTAGTCAGGCGAGAAGGAAGGGTCGTCCGCGGCGTCGCGCACGACCAGGGTGGGGTCGCCGGGAAGGGCGACCCGCTGGGCCCGGAGCTCCATGTGGCCGGACCGGTTCATGAGGAAGCCGGCGGCACCGGGAGCGGGGAAGGACGGGGCCGACGCACCGGTGGCGTCGGGTCCGACCTGGTGGTGGGAGCCACCGCCGATGAGACGGATGCGCTCGGCGTCGTCGTCCTGAGCGGTCTGCGCCGTGGCGGCCTGAGCGGCCTCCTCGGCCATGCGCAGACCGGTCTCGGTGACGTGGACGGGCACGCCATGGTCGGCGTGCGGTCCCATGCGCGCGGGCTCTTCGTCCGCTTCCTCGTCCTCTTCGTCCTCGTCCTTGGGACGGTCGACGGAAGAGGAGGAGATGGGGTCGTCGGCACCGAGGAGCGGCAGGCCCAAGGGGCCGCCGGGTTCGGTGACGGAGTCGATCCCGTGGTGGCCGACGGATTCGTTCAGTCCTGCGGTGACGCCGTCGACGAGGTCGCCCTCGCGCAGCGACTCGTCGGTGGCCCGAACCATGTCCTTGCCGGTTCGGGCGACCCCTCCGACCAGGTCGGAGGCCCCGCGAGCGGTTCCGTCAACGGTCCGCGCGGTGTCGTCGACCGCGGTCTCGGCGATGGAACCGACCCGGCTCTCCTGCAGGGCACCGGAGACACCGGTGTCCTCCAGCGCGGTGGCGGGAAGCGAGGTCGCCTGCGGGACGACCCTTTCGGTGACGGCCTCGGTGGAGGCGGTGGCGTGGGCCGCGGTTTCGGAGATCCGGGCCTGCCGGATCTCCTCGGTCGCGGCCTGACCGGTGCGTTCGGCGGCGTCGTCGACACCGAGCACGCTGTCGACGAGGCCACCGGATTCGGCGCCGGTGTCGCTGTACGCGACCCCGACACCGCCGGCGATCCACGCGACCGCGACGATTCCGGACAGGAGCAGCAGTCGGGCGTAGACACCACGGGTGTTGCGAGCAGCGCGACTGGAGGACACCAGCCACTCCCGGCTCGCGAGCACCATGGATGCCCCCTTGTCTCGACTACTACTGGACGGTCCCGCGCGGCGTTGTCGCCCACGGTCGGTCGTCGGCCCCCGAAAAGACGGAGTCACCTTCGAACTGAAAGCAACCGTAGCATCACACCGAGTGACCACAACCGGAAAAACGAACCGCACCGAGAAATTCTCGGTGCGGTTCGTCCAGGTTCAGGAGCGGTCGTCCCGAATAATTCCGGTCAGCTCATGTCGATGAATCGGTCCAACACACGGACTCCGAATTGGAGACCGTCCACGGGGACACGTTCGTCCACCCCGTGGAACATGCCGGCGAAGTCCAACTCCGGCGGCAGCTTCAGCGGGGAGAACCCGAAGTTGCGGATACCCAGCCGCGAGAAGCTCTTGGCGTCGGTACCGCCCGAGAGGCAGTACGGGACGGCCTTGGCGCCCGGGTCCTCCGCCAGCAACGACTCCGACATCGCGGTGACCAGGCCACCGTCGAAGGAGGTCTCCACCGCGGGAAGGTGGTGGATGAACTCACGGCTCACCTTCGGACCGAGCAGTTCGTCGATCTTGGCGAAGTACTCCTCCTCGGTCCCCGGCAGGAAACGACCGTCCACCTGGGCGGTGGCCTCACCCGGGATCACGTTGGCCTTGTAGCCACCGCCCAGCACCGTCGGGTTCAGGGTGTTGCGCAGCGTGGCACCGATCATCTTCGCGATCGGACCCAGCCGCGCCACCGTGGCGTCCACGTCCTTCTCCTCGAAGGGGATCCCGAACTCCTCGCAGATCTCCTCCAGGAAGGTCCGGACCGTGGGTGTGAGCTGCACGGGGAACCGGTGCTCACCGAGCCTGGCGACCGCGGCGGCCAGTTCGGTGACGGCGTTGTCGTCGTTGGTCATCGACCCGTGGCCCGCGGTGCCGCGCGCGGTGAGCTTCATCCACGCGATGCCCTTCTCCGCGGTCTCCACCAGGTACACGCGCCGGTTCTCGTTGACCGTGAACGAGAACCCGCCGACCTCGCTGATCGCGGAGTCGCAGTCCGCGAACAGCTCGGGGTGCTCGTCCACCAGGTACTGGGCGCCCCAGGTACCGCCGGCCTCCTCGTCGGCGACGAAGGCCAGGACGATGTCGCGCGGAGGACGTCGCCCCTCACGCAGTCGCTGCCGCAGCGTGGCCAGCACCATCGCGTTCATGTTCTTCATGTCGACCGCGCCACGGCCCCAGACACAACCGTCGGCGACCTCGGCGGCGAACGGATGATGCGTCCAGTCCTCCGCGGCCGCGGGCACCACGTCGAGGTGTCCGTGGATGAGCAGAGGGGGACGACCGGAATCCTCACCCGTGATCCGCGCCACCACGTTGCTGCGCCCGGGGTGCTTCTCGTAGATCTCGGACTCCACCCCGACCTCGTCGAGACGGCCCATGACATACTCCGCGGCCTTGCGCTCACCGGGGCCGGAATGGTCGCCATAGTTGGAGGTGTCGAACTCGATGAGCTCTCGGCACAGGTCGACGACCTCGACCTCCGCCGCGCTCGGATCACTGTCTTGCGCCATCTGGCTCTCCCGTCTGCCGGCCGCACCTTTCGCCCTAGACCTTGTCACGCTCTCCTCTCGTCTGGAAGCCGGTCACCCCCCACCGAAAAACTGGTTCGGGGCCCCTCAGACCTTTGCTATGGTTGAACCTGTTCGGCGCTACGGCGCCAGACACCCACGTCCGGGTGGCGGAATAGGTAGACGCGCTAGCTTGAGGTGCTAGTGGCCGTTAAGGCTGTGGGGGTTCAAGTCCCCCCTCGGACACAATCGAAGGCCCCGCTCAGCGGGGCCTTTCTTGTTGGCCCGGGTTGCGACCGGACCGTCGAGCCACACGGTGCGGGGGCGGCCCTCAACGTGGACGGCTCACGAGGAGCCTTGAGACCCCTTCGGGCCCCGATCGTTCGTGTACGGCAGCGGACTTCGACAAGGACGCCGACTTTGGTCGAGTGTCCCCGAACCCTTCGACCGATATGCGGCAACGGACGGCTTCACTAGCGTCGAACCCATGTTCAGACCCATGTTCGGGTCCCGTCAGCCTGCGGGCGGGTCGGCCGCACCGACGCCGAACGCGGAACGCTTGTTGGCGCCGGATCTGGCGCGGGGATTGATGCTGCTACTCATCGCCCTCGCCCACTCCCGGATGCTGCACGCGGGGGGCCTCTCGATGGCCGCGCCCTCTGGCGGTGGCCCGCTCGACGTCGCCGTCCAGTGGCTGCTGACGTCCGTCGTCGACGGGCGGGCCGCTCCCTTGTTCGGGCTCCTCTTCGGGTACGGCCTCGTGCAGATGACCCGGCGCCGCTCCGGACCCGGCGGGGACTCGGCACAGGCGCGGAGACTGATACGTCGACGCGGTGCCTGGATGATCGTGTTCGGTGTGGCCCACGTCGTCCTGCTCTACAGCGGGGACGTCATCGGTGCCTACGGTGTGTTCGCCCTGATGTTCGCCGGGGCGGTGTCCTGGTCCGATCGTCGGCTGTGGACGATCGCCGCGCTCACCCTCGTGCTCGGCGCCGCGGCCTCCGCCGCACTTCAAGTAGTCGCCGGAGCCGACACGCCACTGCCTGTGGGACCCACCCTCGTGGACAGCGCGATGCTACGGGCCAGTGCGCTCCCGGTGGTGCCGATCGCCGGACTGGCCGTAATGCCTTCGGTCCTGATCGGTGTCTGGGCCGGCCGGATGCGTGTGCTGGAGCAGCCCGACCGCTACAGGCCGCTCCTGCGCGGTGTGGTGCTGATCGGATTCCCTGTCGCCGTGCTGGGAGCACAGCCGGTCGCCCTGCGGGCCGTGGGCGTGTGGACACCGGATACCCCTGAGGTCGGCGTCGTCGCCTCGGCGGTGTTCGGAGCGACCGGCGTCGCCGGTGGGCTCGCCTTCGCGGCGGCCATCGCGCTCGTCGCGGTCCGCGTCAACGACCGGCGCGGCCGGGTGACGAACGCGCTGGTGGCGTGCGGCCGACGGTCGATGACCTTCTACATCGCCCAGTCGCCGGTGTGGTTGGTGGCCACCGAACCATCGCTGCTCGACCTGGGCGGCGGTCTGGGCGCCGCAGCGGCCGCCGGGGTCGCCGTCGCCACGTGGGTGGTCACCGTCGTCATCGCCGACGTCCTGCGCCGCACGGGGCGGCGTGGGCCGGCCGAAACCCTCTTGCGGCACCTGACCTACCGCCCTGGGCCGGGACATCCCCGACCCGCACCGCCATAGACCGAAGAGCTCGGCGCGGGCTCGTGGGCGAGTGGCAAAAGCGTGAAACCGACAACAGATGAGGGCGAACATGGAACGAAGGCGTAGAGCAGGCCGGAGTTGGACCGTGATGGCGCTGATCGGCCTCGCCGGGCCGCTGGTCGCGGCACCGGCCATGGCGGACGACAGGGGCGAGGAACCACAGGCACAGGTGGAGTGGGGCGCCTGCCCCGAGGATGTGGCGGCCGAGGCGCCCCGGATCGAATGCGGCCTGGTACCGGTGCCGCTGGACTACGCCGACCCCGAGGGCCCCGAGATCGAGATCATGGTGTCCCGGCTGGCCGGCCGGGACCCGGACCAAAGACGTGGCGTGCTGCTGTTCAACCCGGGCGGCCCGGGCGGATCCGGGCTGGCGTTTCCGGCGGACCTGGTCTCTCGGGGCCTGCCCGCCGAGGTCTCGGACAGCTACGACCTGATCGGCATGGACACCCGCGGAATCGGGTACTCCGCTCCGGTGCACTGCGGCATCGGCGTCGACCAGGACTACCGGGGCGCCGTCCCGCCGTACGCGGTCGACGAGGCGGCGGTCGCCGAGCAGGCCGGTCACGCGGAGATGATCGCCGACCAGTGCGCGGACAACGACACCGACGGACGGTTGCGCCACGTGACGACGGCGAACACGGCCCGTGACCTGGACCGGATCCGGGAGGCGCTCGGCGAGCGGAAGGCCAGCTTCTACGGCGCCTCCTACGGCTCGGCGCTGGGCGCGGCCTACGCCTCGATGTTCCCCGAAGGCTCCGACCGGATCGTGCTCGACAGCAACATCGGTGACACCCACCTCGACCACGAGGGGATGCGCAGGTACGGCCTGGGCGTCGAAGAGACCTTCCCGGACTTCGCGCGATGGGTCGCCGAACGCCACGATGAGTACGGCTTGGGCGACTCATCGGAGGAGGTGCGCCGAACCTACTTCGAGCTCGCCGAGCGACTCGACGAGAACCCGGTGGACACGGACGAGGGCCACATGGACGGCGGCCTCTTCCGGCTGGCCACCTTCGGGTTCCTCTACCACGATTCGACGTACCCCCGACTGGCGGAGTTGTGGCAGGAGGTGCTCGGCTCCGACACGGCGGCCGGGGAGGCGTCGGACGGGATCGCACCCCTTGTGGTGTCGGCCCCCGGCGCCCAGCCGACGATGGGTGCCGAGCCGTCGCCCTTCGACAACAACTGGTCGGTTTTCCTCGCCGTGACCTGCAACGACGTGGAATGGCCCGAGGACGTCGGCACCTATCAGCGTAGCGTCGCCCAGGATCGGGAGAGGTACCCGCTGTTCGGCGCCGCCAGTGCCAACATCATGCCCTGCGCCTATTGGTCGCACGAACCGGCCGAGCCGCCGGTGGAGGTCCTTGACGAGGGGCCGAGCAATGTCCTGATCGTGCAGAACCAGCGCGACCCGGTCACGCCGCACCGGGGCGGGGAGATGCTCAACGAGAAGTTCGGGCAGCGGTCCCGGCTGGTGAGCGTCGACGGCAGCGGACACGGCGTCTACGTCAACGGCGACAACGCCTGCGCGCAAGACACGACCACGGACTTCCTGGTCGAGGGCGACCTGCCGACCCAGGACACGCTCTGCCCGACCTGAGTCATCCCTGATTCGTGACTCGGCGGCGATGGTCGGCCGGCGGGGCCGGCGGGAGGAATCCATCGCAGGTCACCACCCGTCCAGCGACAGATCCGCACTCAGAACCAGCGGGCTCGGGTCCTGTAGGGGATGGTTCGAGTCCCCCTCGGACACGAAGGAAATCCCTGGTCACAGGGGAGGAGCGGTTCGGGTTCGTGCCCGGCCACGGCTTGGACCATGGCCCCAGGGTCGCCCACGAACACGAACCCTCCCCTTCCTTTCCCCCGGTCAGCGTGTCCTCAGCAGTGTGGTCAGGCGGGCCGCCGACGTACCGAGGCCGGTCGGTGCCCATGCGTGGTCGAGCGGCACGTGGTCGCGCACGTTCTTCGGGGTGCGCAGTCGACGCTGCTCCGCCTCGGTGTAACGGACACACCTGCGGTGCCACTCCAAGATCCCCGACATCCACTCCTTCATGTTCTCGGTGTCGCGCAGCAGTGCTCGGGAGGTCGCCTCGTCAAGGTCGAGGTCGGCCAACAGCTTCGGCAGGTCGTTGGCGAGGATGTGCTCGAACTGCTCCATGCGGGCCCGCATCAGGTCCGCCACGATGTCGCGGGCCGTGTGGAGGTCCACGTCGAAGAAGTGCTCCACGATGAGGACGAGGTTGTGCACCTCCCCCTCGAACTCGATCTCCTTCTGGTACGAGAACAGGTCGTTGGTGAAACAGGCGTAGTCCTGGGCGGCGGTCTCCAGCTCGCGTATGGTCCGGTTCTGGAACAGTGCCGGGTCCACATCGGGGAAGCTCGCCAGTTTGGCCAGGCTACGCGTCATGTCCGAACCGAACGTGCTCCGACGCATCTCCAGGTAGTCGACCGGGTCGGGCACCCGGTGGTAGGCCTGGTTCTCCAGTTCCCACACCCAGCTGGAGGTCATGTCCTCCACCGCCCGGCGGAACGTCGCCCGGGCCGCCGGGCGCATGGGACCCGCCGTGCGCCGCCACAGGTCGGCCAGCCCGCGTTCGATCTGATTGACGGGCGTCGGGGTGGCCCCCAGGTCCAGCGGCATGAACGACGACAGCCGTTCGTTGCACACCTTGGCCGCCGGCAGGTCGCGCGCCGCCCCGAACACCACGGGGAAGTAGTCGTCACCGTAGGTGCCCCAGGCCAACCAGTCCGAGGACAGGCAGAGCTGGTCGAACTCCGCGTCGGCGTGGATCATCGCGGCGCAGTGGGCCAGGTCCAGACCTATGAACTGCCGTTCGTCCCACACCCCGCCGATCTCCACACCCGGCACCGAGTCGAACAGGCCCATCCGCCGTGCCCAACCGACCGCGTAACTCCGGGCGTCGTCGATCCGCGAGTTGGTGCGGATGGGGTACGGCATGTACAGGTCGGGCTCCGCCAACTCCCCTACCGGACGGAACGCCTGGTGGGAGTGTTGCCGAGCACGGTGCCGCACCCCTGGAAGCAGCGATGTGAACACCGGTCGCGCCGCCGACGTGCCCAAGCCGGTGGGGCCCTTGAGTTCCCCGGCCGGTCGGGCGGCCAGGCCCTCGTTCATGTACCGGTTGGAACGCGCGTGCCACTCGTGACCGCCGGCCTGCCAGTCCTGGAGACCCTTGACGTAGGCGGCCACCCCGGCCTGCGCGTGCCGGGGTACCGCGTGTTCGGTGAGCAACTCGGGCACCTCGCCCAACGCGGTGTCCTCGAACTGGATGAGCCGTGCGGTGAGCAGGTCGTTGACCAGCACCGCCGCCTCCTGGGTGGAGTGGCCGAAGAACCGTTCGAACACGAGCACCGCGTTGGAGTTCTCGCCCTCCTCCTGAACCTCGCGCTGGTAGGAGAAAAGGTCGTTGCGCAGGTGCACCGCGTCGGAGAAGGTATCGGACAGCACCCGCAGGGGGCGGGATTCGGCGACCGCATCAGGGAGTTCGGCGCCCACGGCGACCTCCACGAGGTTGGCCGACCACGGTGCCCCACCGACCCTGCGCCTCATCTGGATGTATTCGATGGGGTTGGCGATCCGGTCCCGGTCGATGTTGTCCAGCTCCCACATGGACTCGACCATGAGGTTGTGCGTGCTGGTGACGAAGCGCCGCCGCCAGTCGTCCGACATCGACGGCACCGTGCGCCGCCACAGGTCGGCCAGGCCGGCCTCGGCCGGGTTCCGGGGTGCGCGCGGACCGCCCCCGTCCTCGGTCATGAAGGTTTCGAGGTCGTCGAGGAAGGTCTGTGCCCCCGCGAAGTCGCGGGAGTACTTGAACAGTTCGAGGAAGTAGTCGTCGAAGAAGAACACCCACACGTACCAGTCGGTGATCAGGTCCAACATGGGACCGTCACAGTCCGGGTGGGTGTAGGCGCACATCAGCGCGTAGTCCATCCCGGCCAGGGTGGCCTCGTCCCAGACCAGGCCGCCACCGGGCGCGGCGGAGTCGAGCATGCCCATGCCCCGGGCCCACTCCATGCTGTGTTCGCGGGTGCGCTCCAGGTGGGGGTTGAGTCGGGCAGGATGCGGCAGGTAGAAGTCGGGCAGGTCGAACGCTTGCATGGGAACGCCTGTTCTGATCGGTGGTCCTGTGGTCGGGCTCAGGGTGTGCGGACGGAGAGAGGCAGGGTGAAGCGCACCGTCTCGCGGGTGGTCTCGTGTTCGGAGACGCCGACGGGGCCCAGCCCGCTCAGAGCGCCGACGACCGCCTCCACCAGGTGGTGGGGCGCCGAGGCACCGGCGGTGAGACCGATCGTGGTCACTCCGGCGAGCCAGTCGGGGCGGATGTCCGCGGCGTCGTCGATGAGGTGGGCCGGGGTTCCGACCCGCTCGGACAGCTCCACCAGCCGTAGGGAATTGGAGGAGTTGGTCGAACCCACGACGAGGACGAGGTCGGCGTCTCGGGCGATCGCCCTCAACGCCTCCTGTCGGTTGGTGGTGGCGTAACAGATGTCGTCGGAGCCGAGGCCGCGCAGCATGGGGAATCGGGTGCGCAGGGCGTCGATCACCTCGGCGGTCTCGTCCGCGGCCAGAGTGGTCTGGGTGAGGTAGGAGACCTTGTCGGGGTCGGCCACCTCCAGACGGGCGACGTCCGCGGGGGTCTCGACCAGCATGATCCGGTCCGGGGCCTCGCCCATGGTCCCTTCGACCTCTTCGTGCCCGGCGTGCCCCACCAGCACGATGGTGTCGCCGCGATCGGCGAAGCGGCGGGCCTCGTGGTGCACCTTGCCCACCAGCGGGCAGGTCGCGTCGATCACGTCCAGTCCTCGACGCTCCGCCTCGGTATGGACCGCCGGGGAGACCCCGTGCGCGGAGAACACGACCGTGGCACCGTCGGGTACGGCGTCGAGTTCCTCCACGAACACCACCCCCTTCTCCTCCAGTTCGGCGACCACGTGGCGGTTGTGCACGATCTGTTTACGGACGTGGATCGGGCCGCCCCGCTGTTCCAGCGCCCGCTCCACGATCTCGACGGCGCGGTCCACGCCCGCGCAGAACGAACGCGGCGCGGCGAGCAGGACCTCGCGGGGGCGGGCGACCGCCAGCCACGCGTGCAGGGCCGCTCGGGCCGAGTCCGGGCCCCGGTCGCCACGCGCCGCAGCCGCTCCCAGACCCACCACACCCGGGTCCGTCGATCCGTCGGTGGCCCGAAGGAACGCCGCCGAGCCGAGGGCCGCCCGCTCCGGACCGGCCCGCCACGGCCCTGTCCGGAGCGGGCCGCGCACGGTGCGCGCGCCCCGTCGCCGGATCTCACCATCGAGCAGGACGGCGGCGGGGCAGGGGACACTCGGCAGTCCTTGGCGCCGCAGCTCGTCGGCGACCATAACCGTGTCCGGCTCCAACCGTTCGACGGTGTGCGCACTGGTCGTACGGGGCGATTTCGTAGTGGACATCCTGCTCTTCCTGTCGATGGGCGCTGTGTCAGTGAGCGCGGCGCGTGGCGAAACGGGCGAGGGCCCCGAGCTCCTCGGCGGGCCGTCGGACCAGGCCCGCGTCCCGAAGCTCACCCATCGCACGATCCATCAGTTCGTCGGCCTGGCGGCGGCTCCACTCACGCCCCCCGGCGGCCTCCACCAACTCCGCGGCCCGAGCGAGTTCGACGTCGGAGAGCTCCCGCTCCCGGAAGTAGAGCCCGGCCAGCTCCCGCCCCGCGGAGGTGCCCGACGTCAGGGCCGCCACCACGGGCAGGGACTTCTTACGGCTACGCAGATCCGAGTGGATCGACTTGCCGGTGGTCTCCGGACTCCCCCAGATGCCGAGGAGGTCGTCGACGTGTTGGAAGGCCGTCCCGAAGGCCAGGCCGAGGCGGCGCAACGGCTCCGCCTTGTCGGGTGCGCCACCGAAGACGGCGCCCAACGCGCAGGCGCAGCCGAGCAGCGCCCCGGTCTTGAGTTCGGCCATCCGGACGCATTCGGCGAGGCCGACGTCGTCGCGGGTCTCGAAGTCCAGGTCCGCGACCTGGCCATTGATCAGGTCCAGGACGGCGGCGCTGAGCATCCGCACCCCGTCCTGGGCCGCCGGGTGACCGCCGGCGGCGAGAACGTCCAAGGCCAAGGTCTGGAGGGCGTCCCCGGCCAGGATCGTGGGATTGGCCCCGAACACGGTCCAGGCCGCGGGGCGGTGCCGGCGTGTGGTGTCGCCGTCCATGATGTCGTCGTGCAGGAGGGAGAAGTTGTGGACCAACTCCACGGCCACCGCGGCGGACACCCCCGACTCGGAAGACCCGCCCACCGCCTCCGCGGCCAGCAGGGACAGCGTGGGTCGGATCGCCTTCCCCGAGTCGTCGTCGCTCGGCACGCCGTTCTCATCGCGCCAACCGAAGTGGTAGCCGACGATGCGGCGGATGGCGGAGGGCAGACCGTCGACGGCGGTGCGCAGGGCGGGATCGATCAGCTCACGGCTGCGAGCCAGGACCTCATGTGGTCGGTGACCTTCCGTGGTGTCCTCGATGGTGGTCATGGGTGTGCTCCTCATCGTGTGATGTCGACGTTCTCCAGGACCCCCAGCGCGTCCGGCACCAGGACGGCGGCGGAGTGGTAGGTGCTGACGAGGTAGGAGACGACCGCCCGGTCGTCGACCCCCATGTACCGGACGTTGAGGCCGGGTTCGTACTCATCGGGCAGACCGGTCCGGCGCAGGCCGACGACGCCTTGGGCGTCCTTGCCGGTACGCATGGCCAGGATGGACGTGGTCCGGTGCTCGGAGACGGGGATCTTGTCGCAGGGCAGGAGGGGCACGTTCCGCCAGGCCATCACCGGGTGCCCCTCGACCTCGGTGGAGTCCGGGTACAGGCCGCGACGGTTGCACTCGCGGCCGAACGCCGCGATGGCGCGCGGGTGGGCCAGGAGGAACCTGGTCTTCCGGCGGCGGGAGATCAGTTCGTCGAGGTCGTCGGGGGTGGGCGGGCCCCCTCGGGTGTGGATGCGTTGTCGCAGTGCGGCGTTGTGCAGCAGGCCGAAGTCGCGGTTGTTGATCAGCTCGTGTTCTTGCCGCTCGCGCAACGCCTCGATGGTGAGCCGGAGCTGCTGCTCCATCTGATCCATCGGGTCGTTGTAGAGGTCGGCCACCCGACTGTGCACCCGCAGTACCGTCTGCGCCACGCTCAGCTCGTACTCACGGGGTTCACGCTCATAGTCCACGAACGTGCCCGGCAGCTCCGGTTCACCGTCGTGGCCCGAGGCCAGACCGATCTCCGCCTCACCCTCCGGGTTGCTCGGGCCCAGGCCCTCGGCCCGGGTGCGAGCGTGCTCCCGCAGTGCCTGGGAGAAACCGTTCATCTCGCCCAGGGCACGCCGAGGCAGGGTGAGCACCGTGCAGCGGGTGACCGCCTTCGCGGTGAAGTCCCACGTGCGTTCGTCGCCGATGAAGACGTCGTCGCCGAAGTAACCACCACCGGCCAGTACGTCCAACACGATGTCGTCGCCGTACTTGCCCCGACCGATCCGGTTCACCTTGCCGTGCGCCAGGACGTACACCCCGTCCATGGGCCGTCCCGCCTCGACGATCAGGTCACCGGGCGCGAACTCTCGCTGTTCGAAGCGTCCGGCCAACGCCTCCAACACCGCGTCGTCACCGAACCCGCGCAGCGCGGGCAACTCCCGCAGCTCCGCCGGCACCACACTCACCTCGGCACCGGTGTTCACACAGGTCACGTGCCCATCACCGACCGTGTAGGTCAGCCGACGGTTCACCCGGTACACACCACCGCGCGCCTGCACCCACGGGAGCATCCGCAGCAGCCAGCGCGACGTCACACCCTGCATCTGCGGGGCGGACTTCGTGGTCGTCGCCAGGTTTCGTGCCGCCGACGTCCCCAGACTCGACTGCTGGTCCTCCAAGGCCAAGGGACTCGATTCGACCGTTTCAGTCACAGAACACCACCATTTCCAGACGGAATCATCACAGGCGCGTCCGGGGCGACGAAAGGTCCGATTCGCCGAACCGCACAACGACCGGGACCAACAACACCACAGGCGCCACAGGGGCGCAGCGGAAATGGAAATATTCCATAAGACACTGGAATCATGACATTCAGAAAGGCGCACCCGCGACACCTCGCGCCACACCCTCAACAAGGTCGAACACGCTGATCACCTGGCGCGAAGCATTATCACGAACCATGACATAACCCACCGAATCACAGTGACCGAAAAACCCCAAAAGAAATAAATGCCACGATCTTCTGCACCCCCTTTATCCAGAGAACACACACCATTCCCCTTTTCGGGTCAACCAGAAAATCTTCGAGAGCATACCTAAAAGGCACCGCACCGACGAAGAACCGGAGGCCTTTCAAGCGACCGGACAGGTCACCGACGTCCAGGGGGTCGAGCGCTCCTCGAACGGCCCTGTTCGCAGGACCTTTCTCATGCCCTGAGCACCGACGTCGGCACGCAGGTCTCCAGGGCACGGCGCCAGGCACGGGTGTCCGCCCAGAAGGCGTCCGACGGTGTTTCGGGGGCGAAGAGCCACATACGCTGGTCGGCCTCTGCGATCCGGCCATCGATCACACCACGGACCGGTGGGGGCACCTCGTCCCCGAGTTGGTACCAGCCGTAGTCGAGGGGGCGCAGCAGCCTCATGAGTCGTTTCTCGACACCGCGCCCCGGCAATACCTCGCAGAGGATCCAGGGACGAAAGGCACGCAGTGCCTCGATACCGCCCGCGATGACCTCGGGTTCGGTGGTCTCGGTGTCGATCTTGACCACGGCCGGGACGGTACCGGTGCGCTCACACCAGCGGGACACCGTGTCCACCCGCACCTCGATCCGTTCGGCCGCGGTACGGAACCCCGCCGCCAGTGAGTTCGAGGCGTCCGAGGTGGAGGAGAGAGTGAAGGAGGCCCGCCCGAGCCGGTCGCCCAGCGCGCACTCCACCACCATGACCGGAAGGCCGTTGGTCTTGGCCAGTTCCCGCGCGGTGGCCGCGACCCGCGGAGTGGGTTCGAAGGCGTGCACCGCGCGCGTGCCGCGCGCGGCCGCGAGCAGGCCGTACACGCCCACGTTCGCGCCGATGTCGAGGACCGCGCCCGGGCCGGCGTGATCCAGGGCGGCGAGGAAACAGGCCAGGGTCTCGGGTTCGAACCCGGCCAGTCCCTCCCGTTCGAGTTCGCGCGGGACCCAGAGTCCGCCCGGCACGGTGAAGGAGAGCGTCTCCGGATCCGCGTCGGTGTCGCCCTCACGGATGGGGAGCGCCAGCTCGAAACGGCGTTCTTCCCTGAAGGACTCGATCCCGCCGAAACCCCGTGGGAGTCCAACGCGCACGCTTCGCACCGTCTCCCGTAGCGCCGGGTGGCGTCGCACGAAGTCACGAATCCGGTTCACGAGCACAGGACCTCCCGAAGCCTGGGTCTCTCGACCACGGGGGATGTACGCGGTGCCGTGCGGTCTCCGCGGGCCCCACTATGCCTCCGCGCGGCTCCGATCGGCACCCATGACACGAGGTTTTCGCGCACCGCTCACCGTCACGTCGTTGCACATCCGTATCCGCCGCTCGGCCATTCACAAAGAGAAGGATTCGGAGATCGGGGGTCGCACCACCCCTATTGGTATCAACAAAAAGACTGGGGGCAGACAGGGGTACCCCTTATTGCACCAAATGGGAAATACTGCCTTTCGGCAAGGGTTCGGGCTCGGCTGACCACCGGACTCGGTACCGCGGCCGAGACCCCCTCGCGCCCCGCTCCGGGTTCACCGAGACGCTCTCGCCGAAGATCGGCCGGCTCCCCGATCGCATCGCGTCCCCCGCACCGTGAGCTTCCGAAAGGCCGTACATGAGCAATATCGAGAAACCCGCTTGGGCACTGCTCGCTTCCGCCACCTTGACTTTCGCGCTCATCACCGCGGACGCGTCGGCGCAGCCCACGGAACAGCGAACGTACGAGCTTCCCGGACTCACGGACGATGTGCGCATCGCGGTCGACTCCTCGGGGGTTCCGCACATCTACGCGGACAGCACCGCCGACCTCTTCTTCGCCCAGGGCCTGAACGCCGCCCGGGACCGGCTCTTCCAGCTCGACCTCCAGCGGAGGCAGGGGTTGGGGGAGCTTTCCGAGGCCTTCGGAGCGGAATACCTGGAACACGACAAAGCCGCCAGGACCTTCATGTTCCGCGGAGATATGGACGTGGAATGGGAGAGTTACGGCCCCGGTGCGCGCGAGGCCGCCGAACGATTCACGGAAGGTGTCAACGCCTACGTGGGGCTGATCGAGGAGTACCCCGAGAAGGCGCCCCCCGAGTTCCAGGAACTCGGTTACTCACCGGCCTTGTGGGAACCCGAGGACATCGTCCGCATCCGGAGCAACAGCCTCGGAAGTAATTTCACCAGTGAGGTCACCCGTTCACTGTTCGCATGCGCCCAGGACCTCGATTTCGGAGAGGTCGTGACCGGCTCGGAACCCGAGCACGAGGTCACGATCCCCGACGGGCTGGACCCGTGCTCGGTCTCCCCCGAGGTCCTGACACCGTTCATTCTCGCGGTGAGCCCGGTCTCCCTCGGAGAGGAGGGGGCACCGGCCTTCGACGTCGAGGACGAAACGCTGCGACGCATGCTCGAAGCCGAGGGAAGCAACAGCTGGACCATCGCCCCGGAGCGTACGTCCACCGGCCGACCCATCCTCGCCGGCGACCCGCACCGGTCCGTCCAGGCTCCGTCCCTTCGGTACGCCGTTCATCTATCGGGACCGGAGTTCGACGTGATCGGCGCGGGCGAGCCGTTCCTGCCCGGCGTCTCCATGGGCCACAACGGGACCGCGGCGTTCGGCCTCACCTTTCTCAACGCCGACCAGCAGGATCTCTACGTCTACGACCTCGATCCGGAGGATTCCTCCCGTTACCGTTACGGTGACGGCTGGGAGACCATGACCACGGTCACCGAGGAGATCCCCACCGGCGACGGCGCTTCCGAACGGGTGGACCTGCGGTTCACCCGACACGGACCGGTCCTGCACCTCGACGAGGAGAGCGGAACGGCACTGGCTCTGCGCAGCACGTGGTCGGAACCGGGGACCGCGGCCTACTTCCACGGCATGCGGTTGCTCGGCACGGAGGACTTCGACGACTTCGAGGATGCCTTGTCCTCGTGGGCCGGTCCGCCGGTGAACTACACGTACGCCGACACCGACGGCGACATCGGCTGGGCGACCGCGGGTCTGATCCCCCGACGCGACGGCTACGACGGGCTCCTCCCCGTCCCCGGAGACGGCGGTTACGAATGGGACGGTTTCCTCGATCCCGATGACCTGCCGTCGAGCCTCAACCCGGAGGAAGGTTTCCTGTCCACGGCGAACGAACGCAACGTTCCCCTGGATCTGGGCATCGGGTACGAGTGGGACCCGGGCTACCGGCAGGAACGCATCGTGGAGGAGCTGGAGGATCGGACCTCCACGACCCTCACCGACTCAATGGCCCTGCAGAACGACCACCTGGACACCTCCGCACGGGACGTCCTGCCCCTGCTCGACGGTCTGGAGGCCGAGGGGGACGTCGGGGAGGCTCTCAGGGTCCTCCGGGAATGGGACCACGTCGCTTCCACCGATTCGGCGGGCGCGGCCCTGTACCAGACCTGGGTGAGTCGACACCTGGGGCCGACCTTCTACCGCGAGATCTCCCCCGTGCTGGGAGAAACCCTCACCTCGACCATGAATTCGGGCGCGCTCTACCATGCGCTCCAGGAACCCGAGCGGTGGCTCGGCGATGGGGCGAAGGACGAGCTGGACCGGATCCTGACGGACTCCCTGGGCGAGGCCTTCGCCGATGTGAGCTCCTCCTTGGGAACGAACCCCGACCAATGGAGGTGGGGCTCGTTGCACAACACGAGCTTCGCCCACCCCTGGAACCCACCGATCGGTCCGTTCGAGCGGGCGGGGGCCGAACACACCGTCGACAGCTCCACCTTCGACGCGGCCGATCACTCCCAGTTGTCGGGGGCCTCGTTCAGGATGGTGCTCGACGTCGGGGAGTGGGACTCATCGGTCATGGTGAACGCCCCGGGGCAGTCCGGTGACACGCGCAGCCCCCACTACCGTGACCAGGTCGACGACCTGCTCGACGGTTCCTATTCTCCGCTCCTGTACACCGAGGGCGCGGTGGACGAGGACACGGTGCTGGAGATCATCCTCCGTTCCGACGGCTGAGGGAGCGCCCACCGGGGGCGCCGGTCCGGGTCGACGCCCGGTCCGGCGCCCTCGGTGTATGCGCGTCACGGGGCCCGGGTCGGACACGGCGTCGCCTCCCACCCACATACGAGCGATCTCGAAGAATTCTCAACTTTCACCGAGTAAATAGCCACTCAAGCATCTCGTTAATTGTTGAACCATAAACGACCACTCTTCGAAATTGCTCAACTACACCCCGAACTCGAACTCAAACCTTAAGTGAATTTAAGGCTGGTTCTCGAACTTCACCGCCGCCACCACTGGATATTAGCGGAAGCAACATTTACGATCCCAAGACAGCAGCCCCCGCACACGAGGGCCCTAGCCAGCCAAGGGACCTCAAGAGAAACTGATACCCGGTGCCAAAATTACCCTGAGCCACCACTGACCCAGAAGCCCAGCACACAAGGAAATCCCACTCAACATACCCTTAAGGAAAACCCGTGAAGCCAGCGAATATTGCCGAACGCGAACAAGCGAAAGAAACCTTGGAATTCGCCTTGACCGAAGCCAAGGCGGGAAGATCTTCGTTTTTCATAATCGAAGGCGGAACCGGAACAGGGAAAACAGAACTCGTTCGCTTCGCCTCCGACTTGGCAACCTGCGCTCACATGCCCCACCTCTGGGCGACCAACTCGACGATCAACGCGGCAGCACCGTTCGGGGTGATACAGCAACTTCTCCTGCGCCCCTTCGCCGATGACCGGATCGACCCCGAGACGAGGGAAGAACTCACCTCGGTGGGGGACGCGATCGCGTCGGTCACCCACCAGGACCCGGACTGCTCCCAGCTTCCCTCCTCCCTCGGTGAACGGCTCAGGCAGGCCCTCACCAAAGCGGCGCACGTCTCACCGTTCCTGGTGACGGTCGAGGACATCCACAACGCCGACCCGGCCTCGCTGAAGTTGCTCCAACGAATCATCTGCGAATGGCGCGGTGGCGGCCTGGTCGTGCTGCTCAGCCAGTCTCACCACTTTCCACCGGTGGACCCCCTGTTCCACGTCGAGACGATCCGCTCGCCGTTGTACCGACGGATCCACACCCGACCCCTGTCCAAGAACGGCGTCCGCCAGACCCTCGTCGACCATCTCGGCGGGACCATCACCGACCGGTTGGCCACCGAGTACACCGAAGCGACCGGAGGCAACCCGCTGTTGCTGCGTTGCCTCATCGAAGACGCCAAGAACTCCGGCGAGGGGACCGAGCTCTTGCCCGGCCGCGAGTACCGGCAGTCGGTCCTGGCCTGTCTGCGCACGTGCGACCCGCACACGGCCCGGGTCGCGGAGGCCGCGGCGGTCCTCTCCACCTCGGCAAGGCTCAGGTCGGCGGCCCCACTACTGCTGAGATACATGTTCACGGAGGGGCAGAGCAGCACGGAAATGGCGCTGAGCGCCCTCCAGGAAATGGGGATCCTCGACGATCGTTGCCACTTCCGGTTGCCCACGGCCATGAACACGGTTCTCGACGGCGTGGCACCCGAGCGTTACCGCGGCCTCAGGATCCGTGCCGTTCACACCATGCACCTGAGCGGCTCCAACAAGGAGCACCCCTCGGTGGTCAACAAGATCCTCGGGCAGTCCACGACGGGCTCCTGGACCGTGGAACTGCTCAAGGACGCCGCGACCGAGGACCTGGCACAGAACGAGACCAGCAGTGCCATCGCGCACCTGGAACTGGCTTTGGAGTCCTGCGATGACAGGGCGGAGAAGTCCAGGATCACCATGGCTCTCACCCAGGCGAGGTGGCGGATCGATCCGTTGACCGCGACCCAGCACCTGAACTGCCTGATCGACTCCTTCTACGAGGGCATCCTCCGTGTCACCGATTCGGTGGAGCTCATGCAGGCGCTGATCTGGCACGGCAGGGGCCGGGAGGTCCTGAAGATGATCCAGCACCTTCTCCGCACCGGGGAATACCGTCGGCGGCTGGAGTTCCTCTCCAAGTGCCGGCCACTGCTCAACCTCCAACCCTCCCTCCAAGAAGTACTGGAGGCCGAGGGGGCCGACGACACCTCCCTGTACGAAGCCGTCTCGACCAGCCGGCTCTCCCGAGCGGACTCCGTGCTGAACAGCCTGTTCACCGGAGACTCGCTGGAAGAGGCCGTCAACACCGCCGAACAATTCCTGCGGACCTCCCATCTGGCCGACTCCACGTTCATGACCACCGAGGCGGCCCTTCTCGTCCTCGTCTACTCCGGAAGTCTCACGAACGCCCGCCATGCCTGCGAGGTGTTGCTCGCCCAGGCCGCCGACCGCGACGTCCCCCTCTGGAACGCGGTGTTCTCCGCACACCGCGGTGAGATCGCCCTGCGCCAGGGCGACCCGGTCACGGCGGAGTCCCTTGCCCGTGAGGCCCTGAACACGCTGCCCTCCCGCAGCTGGGGGGTGGCCATCGGAGCGCCTCTGGGCACCCTTCTCCTGAGCACCACCCGACTCGGCAGACTCGACGAGGCCACGGCCCTCCTCCAGTACGAACCGCCCGAAGCCATGTACTCGAGCAGGTACGGCCTGGGTTACCTCATCGCGCGAGGCAGGTATCACCTGGCCTCCGGGAGCGCCTCCGTCGCCCTGACCGACTTCAAGCACTGTGAACGACTGATCCGTCAGTGGGGCCTGGACTTCCCCGGGTTCCACGACTGGCGTTCGGCGACCGCGGAGGCGCTCATCGACCTGGGTCGACCGGACGAGGCGAGGGCCTACCTCGACGAACAACGTGAACTGCTCTGTCAGAAGGACCACAGGGGCAGGGCCGAGGCTTTGTTGTTGTGGTCCCGTACCGAACCCGTCCAGAACCGTCCGGTGTTGCTCAACCAGGCGATCGATCTGTTCCGCGTGGCCAATGACGACCTCGCCCTGGGCCGGGCCCTGCTCGAACTCGGACACACCTTCGAGTCCCTCGGCGAGGTCAAGAAGGCCCAGCGGCTCAAGGAACGAGCCGACCGCCTCATAGCGAAGGTCCGCTCCAACGCGGCACCGGTCGACCACCCGGGACCCCACGAGCCCGTTCCCGCCGCATGTCTGACCAAGTCGGAGCGCAGGGTGGCCGAGCTCGCGGCGCAGGGGCAGAGCAACCGAGAGATCTCCCGGAACCTGTTCATCACCATCAGCACCGTCGAGCAGCACCTCACGCAGGTCTACAGGAAGCTGAACGTGAAGAACCGGCTGGCCCTCCCTTCCGTGATCGCCGAGACCGCGCCCGTTCACACCTCCGCGGTCCCCGACCCGTCCATAGACCCGAGTCGGGTCCTGAATTCCTCGGCCGTCAACGCCGGGTGATCGGTCGGATAGAAATGCCCACCCGGCATGTGGACCAACTCGAAACCGGATTCCGTTAGCTCGCGCCAACCCAAGAGGTCGGCCTCCCTCACACGGCTGTCGTCGTCACCCACGAAGCCGACGACAGGACAGGCCAGTGGGGGGCCGGAAGTGTAGACGTAGGTTTCGGCCGCCTTGTAATCCCCCCGGATCGCGGGCATCAAGGTGTCCAGAAGTTCTTTGTCGTCCAACAATGAGGTGTCGGTCCCGCTCAAACGACGCAGTTCGGCGATGATCCCTTCGTCGTCCAACAGATGGATGTCGTGGGTACGGTGATCACTCGGCGCACACCTCGCCGACGCCCAGAGCGCGGCGGGACCGACGCCCGCCTGCTCCAACCGCCGTGCGACCTCGAAGGCCACGGTGGCCCCGAGACTGTGGCCGAAGAACACGGTGGGCTTCGCATCCCTCGGGTGGAGCTCTTCGACCAGCTCCTTGGCCAGGAGCTCGACGTTCTCACGCACCGGCTCCCGGCGACGGTCCTGGCGCCCCGGGTACTGCACGACGAACACCTCCACTTCGGGGGCGAGCAGTCGGGACAACGTGAAGAAGTAACTGGCGGATCCCCCCGCGTGGGGGAAGATCACCATTCGGACGGGGGCCTCGGGGGCGGGGTGGAACCCCCGTAGCCACAAATCGGCTCTCATTCGCACTCCTTGCTGATCCAGTCGTCGATGGCGAGGGCGGTCTCCGCCGAGTACTCCTCCATGATCGAGAAGTGGGTTCCACGGACGTCGACCACCTCGTGGGGGTGCTCCCACGTGGAGTGCCAGTTCTCTCCGTGGTTCCTCTCCGCCTCCGGGGTGAGCGGTTCCGAAGCCCTGACGAGCAGCGTCGGACACTTCGTGGGTTCCGCTCCCCACGACCCGAACATCTTCAGGTACCAGCCCATGGCCGTGAGGCGGTCCTCGGAGAGGGAGACGAAGACCCCCTCCCGATCGTGCATTCCGTCCATGAGGGCCAAGCCGAACTTGGCGAGGATGTCGTTCTGCGGGGTGTAGGTGTCGACCAGGACGACTCCCGCGACCCGAGACCCGGTCCGTTCCAGGTAGGCCGCCACGGAGTTCGCGAACCAGCCACCCGCGGACGAACCCAGGAGGATCGGTGGTCGGCCCTTGGCGTCGCTTCGGACGGCTTCACCGAGCAGTTCGATCACCGCGGAGATCTCCTCGGGAAGGGATTCCCCGTCCTCGAAACCAGGGCAGGGGAACGCCATGAAGTCACGCGATCCGCGAAGCCCCGCGGCGAACCTGGCGTAGCCCTGGATACCGGCCAGGGCCAGGCAGGAGGAGAATCCGTACACGGGGGCACGGTCACCCGGCCCTTGAGCGAGCGGTACGGGCCGTGTCTTCGGGCCGTCCTCGGCACCGGAGAACGAGTCGCGCAAGGCGGCGGCCGCGTGCAGGAACTCGAAGGCCTTCTCCCACTTGCCGACCTTGGTCGCCTCGGCGTAGAGCGATATGACGGTGGACGACCCGTCGTCACCGCCGCTTCGACCGGGTCGACGTTCATCGGACTCGGCGGTGACGCGCCCCAGCAGGTCTTCGGACAGTTCCAGCGGTGTGCCGTGGTCGAAGACCAGTGTGGACGGAAGCCGGAGCCCCAACACCTGTTGGAGACGGTTGCGCAGGTCCACCGCGGACAACGAGTCGAAGCCGGCGTCCACCAGGGAGTACTCCGGTGAGACGTCCTCCGGCAGGTGTCCGAGCACCGCGGCCACCTGGGAACGGACCAGTGAGAGCAGCGCGGATCGTCGCGCTTCTTCGTCCATGGACGCCAACCGGGTCGGGAAGTCCGTTTCCCTTCCCTCGTCGACGCTGTTGTCGACCACCCGCATCGGCGGTCGCACCATGCCCCGCAGCAGCCGGGGAACCGACGGGGATTCGTGGTTCTCCCTCACCGAGCGAAAATCCACGCGAAGCGGAACGGTCAGGGGACGAAGCGAGCGAAGAGCGGTGTCGAACAGCCTCAGGCCCTCCTCCACGGAGAGCGCGACCAGCCCGGTGCGCGAGGTCAGTTCCTCACCGTCCGCGTTCGTGTTCGCGGCCATACCGTCGCCCTCCCACGGCCCCCAGGCCAGGGAGAAGGCGGGTGTGCCCTCGGCTCGAATCCGCACGGCCAACGCGTCCAACGCGGAGTTGGCGGCCGCGTAGTTGGACTGGCCCGCACCCCCGAAGATCCCCGCCGCGGAGGAGAAACAGACGAACGCGTCCAGGTTCGAGTCGCGGGTGAGCTCCCACAGGTACAGAGCACCCAGTGCTTTGGGACGCAGAACCCCTTCGAGCCGTTCGGGGGTCAGGGAGGTGATGATGCCGTCGTCCAGCATCCCGGCGAGGTGCACGACGGCACTGATCGGACGGTCCGGGTCGACCGTCGCGATCACCCGGGCGAGGTCCTCCCTGTCACCGACATCGCAGGCCTCCAACCGCACGTCGACCCCGGCTTCGCCCAGCTCTTCGCGCAGCTCCGTGGCTCCCGGCGCCTCAGGCCCCCTCCTGCTGAGCAGGAGGAGGTCGCGCACCTCGTAGGCGTCGGCCAGGTGACGGACCACCGCGCGTCCCAACGCTCCGGTGGCGCCCGTGACCAGCACGGTTCCGCCGGCCCTCGGTTCGGGACCCGTGTCGGCGAGGTCGTCCGGGCCCTCCAGACGTTCCAGCACCGGACGCAGGGGGGTGCCCGAGCGCAGGGCAACGGTGGGCTCCTCGCTCGATCCGACGGACGTGAGCATGTCGAGGGACTCTTCCGAACCGTCGATGTCCACGAGGGTGAAGGCCCCCGGGTGCTCACTCTGCGCCGAGCGGACCAGGCCGTGGAGCGCGGCTCCGGCGACATCGGTGAGCTCACCGTCACCGGTGTCGACGGCCCCCGAGGTGAGGACGATCAGTCGAGTGCCGAACAGGTGACGAGCCTCCGTCCAGGAACGCACCAGGGAAAGGCCCTCCGTGGTGGTACCGACGACGTCGTCGGTACCGCGACCGGCCAGGGAGCCCTGGGCGACCACGGCCAGGTCCGGTGCGGCACCGCCCGCTCGAAGCGAGTCGTCCAGGGAATCCAGGTCGGCGTGGGCCTCGGTCCGCACTCCCATCCCGGAGAGGGTGTCGGACAGACCCGACTCGTCCGATCCGATGACGGCGACCCTGGACACGGTGTTCTCCGGTGTCTCGGTCGGTGTCCAGGACAAGCCGTACAACGGCCCACCACCCGACACCAACCCACCAGCCGGCCGCAACACCAACTCATCAACCGACAACACCAC